>JAJDNF010000076.1 GCA_022340805.1 Chromatiaceae bacterium | reverse complement strand
GTGTGAATCGCTGCCCGAGCGTGCCCCCGACCTGGTGCTGTCGAACGGCTCCAGCGGCGGCAGCGCGCTGGCCACCAGCCCGGACTCCCGGCTGATTGCGGCAGGCAGTCTGAATGGATTGATCCGGCTTTGGCAGCTGCCGGACGGTAAGGCAGCCGGGCAGTGGCTGGCGCACCGCACCACGGTGAACGGTATCGTGTTTCTCGATGACGGGTCGCGGCTGCTCAGCGCCGGGTACGACGGGCGTATCGTGATCTGGACCGACCAGGGGCGGCTGATCAGGGAGTGGGACAGCGGGTCGCCGGTGACCGCGCTGGCCGCCAGCCCGGACCGCGACGTCGTGGTCAGCGGGCACGCCGACGGCAGCGTCAGACTGTGGCAGGCGGAGGGCGGTCAGATCGCCGAATGGACGGCCGTCCATCGTGGCATGGTCAGGGCGGTGGCACTCGGTGCCGCGGGCGACCGGGTGGCCTCATCGGGTACGGACGGACACGTCTACTGGTGGCATCGGCAGGCCTCGCCGCAACGGCTCGCGGATCCACCCAGCGACGCCAGGACGCTGGTGTTCGCGCCTGGCGATGCCAGCCTGCTCGGTGCCGGCTGGTTCCGGCTGTTCCGCTGGCAGCTCGCGGACGGTGCCTTCAGTAGCCTGGCGACCGAGCACGCCGGGATCATCAATGACCTGGCCCTGACGCCGAACGGACGGGTATTCAGCATCAGCCGCCAGACCGACAGTGCGGTATTGCTGCTGGATGCCGAAACCGGCCAGACGCTGCAGCGTTTCCAGCGCCACGATCTGTGCGGGGTGGCGGTCTCACCGTCCCCGGATGGGCGCTTCCTGACCACGACCAGTGATGACGCCAGCGTGAGAATCTGGCGGCTGCAAGACCACACGTCCGAATAACTGCCAGCGACGCCTTTTTTTGCGATATCGTACGGCGTCGCTGCGTTGTTGCAGGGCTGGCTCGGGTATTGGCATTGGCCCTTCGATGCGCTGGCGAGTTTGGCATTGCGGATAGTCAGGATGCGCGCGCGGTAATAGCCCGCACCGGGCGTGGCATGGTGCAGGCTCGCGGGCCGATCTTCCCTTGGTCGCGGGCGCGTGAATGAACTGGACAAGATCACCGCTTCGGTGGCAGCATGGCTGGTTTGTTTTACCAAGGTGTTGGCGGGTGCCTGGATGATGTATGCGGCCTGCCGTCACTGTCGATGCCGACGAAGGCCGCGGACATCGGAATTTTCTAATCAAGAATCGGGAGTCTCTGAATGAAACTGAACAAGATCATGGTCGCCGCGTTATTTGCTACGCAGCTGGGTTTTTCCGCCGGCGCGCTAGCCGACGAAACCGTTCCGAACTATGTAGAAGCGCCGAGTGGCACCGTGGTCAAGAGCGGCTCGGGTGAGTGCGTGCGTACCCGGTTCGACGACACCACGAAGAAACTCGAAGAGTGTGGCTACCCGGCAGAGCCGACCATGGAGGTCGAGGTCGTTGCTGCACCCACCGCGGCTACGATCACCGCCACGGTCAGTGAGCAGATCACGATTGCGGCAAGCATGCTGTTCGCGTTTGACAGCGCCGATCTGAGTGACGACGCGAAGGCCGTTATCGACGAGCGCATCCACGCCCTGAAGGGCGGTGCAAAGCTGACCTCGGTAATGAAGGTCGTGGGTTACACCGACAGCACTGGCGCGGAAAACTACAACATGATGCTGTCGCAGCGCCGTGCACAGGCGGTTGCCGATTACATCGTCGGCCAGTCCTACAATGTCACGGCGAACGATATCGAGGTCGTCGGCATGGGCGAGTCCGACCCGGTTGCCTCGAACGATACGCGCGAAGGTCGCGCGCAGAATCGTCGCGTGGTGGTATTTGCCGAAGGCGCGCTGACCAAGGCCGCCGAATAATCGGTCAGCCAGCGAAGTGCATCAAAGCCCAGCCCTCCGGCTGGGCTTTCTTATGCGCGGGCGGAGGTTGCGACGCCGATCGTGACCAGGTCGGAGGTTCGGATAGATCCTGGTCCGCTTACACAGGTAACCACCGGAAAACCCCGCAACGAGCATACTCGCGGTCGCCGCGTTGGGTGTTGCCGTTCGACCCCTGATCGACCCGTGCAATGTGCAGGGAGCGCCGTCGCCGCGGTGTCTCCCGTTCAGAGATGGCCGTAGTTGACCCAGGAGTTCAGGTCGTCCCTGCGACGCGGTTGCCCCGAACGCCGCTCGAACGTATCCATCCGCATGCTCAGTCGACGCTCGCGCCCGGTGCGCCGGTCGCTGCGATCCCTTCGATCTGCGAGCCCGATCAGGCAGCAGCTGCATGTGGCCGCTTCACAGCCCGCCACTGGAAGTGTCGGGACTGCATCCAACGCATACTGTCTGCCGGCAATCCGCGACGAGGCGCGGCAGTGCGACTCGACCTTGACCCCCCAGATCCTGCGGTCCTGGCGAAGCTTGTGCAATTGCGCCTGCGGCCCGAGTTGTGGCGGCCGCGCGGCCGTGGTCGCCGAGCGCGTCTGCCGCCTGCGACGCAGCACGAAATACGCCCCGAACAACGTCAGGAGTGTGCCAATCAGTGCAATGACCGAATATCGCATCGATTTTTCCGCTGCTGCGCGCCTTGTTGTGACCGGAATCAGATTCTCGGCATAACAGCCGGCACCCCGCAAGGGGAAGCCTTCGGTAGAGTTATCGAGATCACAGTATCTCAATTATGGTTGATTCTCGAGATATCGCCGGCCGCGGCCACACGCCGTGGTGATGTCTTAGACAGTCTGACTGCTGTCGCGTGGTGCGGTGTCTGCGGGGGTAACGGGCCCGGCGCGCCGGTCGACGGTCGGCACAGGCCTGCCGGTCGGCGTCGGGGGGATCGCGCGCGCTGCGACGGCGCACACCCTGCGACGTGGTGTAGATCAGGTCTGACCGTGCGCCGCCAACGCCGGTGGGGTGTTCTTGTAGCGTTTGATCAGGGTCTTCAATTCGGCCGCGATCTGCGCATAGACCCGGGCGCGATGCGTGGCGCTCGCGCGTGCGGCACGGTCGGCGGCCTCCAGCTCCTCGACCTCCGCGCGCAGCGTGGTGATGCGCTGGCGGTGATCGGCTCGCACGCCTGCAGCCTTCTCCAGCCACCCCAGGGCCGTGTGGATATGTCTTTGGGTCGCCTCTGTCTGCTCGTCCTGGAGCGTCTGCGAGGGGCCGTGCGGGACGCTCTGCGCGAGTTGCCATTGCGCCTCGATCAGCGCCTCGCGCTCCGGGTTGTACAGGTCCGGCCGGCGCATGCCGAAACCGAGCACGTCGAACAGCATCGCTGCGCTAAGCGTGACCAGCACCAGGAGCAGCAGCGAGGTCAGGGTTACCGCCCTGCGAATCGCGCGCGTCTCTGCAAGGCTCTTGTGCGCGATCTCAGCGGGCCTCGACCGGTTCGCCGGGCGCTGGGCATTCGACGAACACGCGCGCGGTGCAGGTCTCGCAGTTTGCCGAATCGATCTGCGCGACGACGGCCGCGAGGCCCGCACTCTTCGACTCGAACACCATGTCGCGACCGATTTCATCCAGGTAGCCGCCGCGTTCCAGGAACGCCCGTGCTGCCGGTTTCAGGCGGAACAGGTACAGGCGCCGTCCCGAGCGACGCAGGCGCGCGGCCTCCTGGACCAGGAATTCGGCACCGGCGACGTCGATGAAGTTCATACCGTGGGCAATCAGCGCGAGATCGCGCGGAACCCGGTCGCGCCGTTCCATGCTGCGCAGACGTTCGGCGACGTGGTTCACGGCGCCGAAAAACAGCGAACCATCGACCCTGACCATGCGCAGGCGCGGACACTGCGGCAGGTGCGCGGCATCGTTGAAGCGACGTTTCGGCAGCGACGGATCGGGTACGCGCTGTTCGAGATGTGGCCGCGAGGTGCGGTTGAGGTAGGTGATCAGCGACAGCCCGACGCCGAGCAGGATCGCGAATTCGAGGTCGAGCAGCAGTGCCGACAGGAAGGTCACGGTCATTACCGTGGCCTCGGTGCGGCTGGCGCGCAGGATCTTGCGGATATGGTGGCCGTCCACCAGGCCCCAGGCCACCAGCAGCAGCACGCCGGCCATCGCTGCATTCGGCAGGTAGGCGGCCAGCGGTGCGACCAGCACCACGATCCCCATCAGCAATACGCCGGCGAACACCGCGGCCAGTGGGGTCTGGGCCCCGGCCTCGTAGTTCACACCGCTACGATTGAACGAACCGGTCGCGACATAGCCGGAGAAGAAACTGCCGACCAGGTTGGACAGTCCCTGGCCGATGAACTCCTGGCTGCCGTCGATCTGCTGGCCGGCCTTGATCGCGATCGAGCGGCCGATCGAGACCGCCTCGGTCAGCGCAAACAGGGTCACGGCGAGCGCGGTCGGGGCCAGTTCGCGCAGCGTCGCCAGGTCGAATGCAGGCATCGACAGCGGCGGCAGCTGGCTCGGCAGGGCGCCGACCGTGGCGATCCCGTGCCCGGGTGCACCCAGTGCCACCGCGGTCAGGCTGCCGACCAGCATCGCGCCGATCATATAGGGGACGCGCGGCAGGAAGCGTCTGATCGCAATCCCGGTCAACAGCGTGACCAGTGCGACAGTCAACACCTGCGGGTTGATCGCGTCCAGGTTGGTGGCCAGCGCATGCACCGTCTCGAACGGACTGCTGCCGCGCGCTACCGGGATGCCGAAGAAGTGCTTCAGCTGACTGGCGCCGATCAGCACCGCTGCCCCCGCCGTGAAGCCGACCACCACCGAGTGGGAGATGAAATTGACCAGCGTGCCGAGGCGGGCGATCCCCATAAACAGCTGGATCGCACCCACCATCATGGTCAGTGTCAGGGCCAGGCTCACGTACTGGGCGCTGCCGGGCTCGGCCAGTGCGCTGAGCGACGAGAACAGCACGATCGAGGCGGCGGTGGTGGGTCCGGAAACCAGGTGCCACGACGAACCGAACAGCGCGGCTATGATCGCCGGCACCATCCCGGCATACAGCCCGTACTCGGGCGGCATCCCGGCGATGGTGGCAAACGCGACCCCCTGGGGCAGTACGACGATCGCCCCGGTCAGCGCGGCGATCAGGTCCTGGCTGAGGGAGCGGCGGTTGACCCGCGGCAGCCAGACCAGGAACGGCAGCAGCCGCTCCAGACCAAGGCCCGCTCCGCTGCGGGTTCTGACCCACGCGAACGGGCTGGCAAGCAGTGCCCTCATCAGCGCTTGATCCGGTGTTCCAGGCTGCCGCCGTCGAGCACCCTGGGGTGCATGCGCCGCGTCTGCACGGACTCGGGTGTTGCGCCCGGGAAACTGCCGCCGTCACTGTGTGCGAGGCTGCCGGGCTTCAAGCCCGGGGTCTTTGCGTCGGCACTGTGCAGCCGGCCGTCGAACGCCAGTGCCGCGAGCAGGCCCGCGGCGACCAGGATCACATGGTGGGTGCCCAGCCCGTACAGCGCGAGCCCGGCCAGCAGCGCGGTCGCGACATATTTGAATTTCTGCCACAGATGATGTCTGTCCAGGTCGTGGAAGGCCGGTGTATGGGTGTACTGCATGACGCGCTCCGCTGTTTCGTTTGGTAGATTCGGCTTACAGCGTGAGCCTAGCGAAATGCGCGTGAACGAAGCGCAAAGGGAGCGTTAACGGAACGTTAAGGTGGGCGCGCAATCGCCGCGAAAACCGGCTCAGTGCGGGGGTGTCGCCGGGGGCGAGGGCGGCGCCCCGTCTGGTCCGGTCTTGAACACCAGGCGTGCCACGGTACCACCGCCAGGCAGGTTGGCGAGCGCTACCTGCCAGCCGTGTCGGGCGCACAGACGCTGCACCAGCGACAGCCCGAGGCCGGCACCCGCGCTGTTGGCGCCGCGCACATAGGGTCGGAACAGCGCGGCCACGTCGACGTTGCCGATCCCGGTACCGGTATCCTGCACCTCGATCGCGTCGGGCCCGACACGCACCTTGACCTGGCCTGCACTGGTGAAGCTGAGCGCATTGCGCAGCAGGTTGCCCAGCACCATCGACAGGACCGCCCGATCCGCCCGCAGGCGCGGTCTGGCGGCGATCTCGACCAGCAGCTCGACCGGTTTGGCACGGAACAGCTCGCGGTAGCGATCGACCAGTTCGTCGACCACGCTCGGCACGTCGCAGTCTGCGGTCGGCGTCGAGCTGGTCTCCTGCTCGCGCGCCAGGGCGAGCAGGGCCCCGGTCATCTCGCTCATCTCGGCGACCGCCCGGCCGATGCGCGCCGCGCGTGCCTTGTTGGGCTCGTCCAGCGTCGGATCGTCGAGCAACAGCTCGGTCGCACCGGCGATGACCGCGAGCGGTGTGCGCAGTTCGTGGCTGATGTCGCCGGTGAACAGGCGTTCGCGTTCGATGAAGTCGTGCAGCCGTGCCAGGTAGTCGTCGAAATCGGCGGCCAGCTGTTGTACCTCGATCCAGGGGAACTGACCGGCCAGCGGCTGCAGCGGGTCTTCCGGGCGCAACTCCGCGGCACGCTGCACCAGTTCGGTGACTGGCGCTATCACGCGGGTCGCGAGTCTGCGACCCGACAGGGCCGATATCAGCGTGATCAGCAGGACGCTGCCGGCAAGCAACAGCAAGAATCCGCGCTCGCGGCGCTGCAGCGCGCTGACGTCGTACAGCACCACGTAACGCCGCTCGCCGACCTGGCGCACCGCCGCCCGATACGGTGTGTCATCGAGCAGCAGCTGATGCTGGCCGGTGCCGAGCGCCGCGACCTCGCGCGGCACCCGGCCCAGGTCGGCGGCCGGTACCACCACGTAGGCGCGGATGGTCGCGGTGCGCTCGGGCAGGGACTCGGGATTGCGCTGACGGCGTTCGATCAGGTCGTCGAGTTCCGCAGTCAGGGTATCGTCGATCAGGCGACGCTCGAGATCGTGCGACACAAAGTAGATGACCGTTGCCAGGGTCAGGCTGACCACGGCACCGAACACCGCGAGGGTTACCGCAACGCGATTCCGCAGGCTGCGCCTAGCGCTCATCGGGCGCGGCCAGTTGGTAGCCGATCCCGCGCAGGGTATGCAGCAGCGGAGTGTCCGAACCGCGGTCTATGGCGCTGCGCAGGGCATGTATATGGGCGCGCAGTGCGTCGCTGTCGGGCGGATCATCCGCCCAGATCTCGCGCTCGATCTCTTCGCGCCGTACCACGCCGGGCGAGCGGCGCATCAGCAGGTCCAGGATACGCAGCGGGATCGGCGCCAGTTCGATGCGCTGTCCGGCGCGTTCCAGGCGCAGGCTCTCCGGGTCAAAGCGCAGATCGCCCACCATCAGCAGCGAACGCGCGGCCTCGCCATGTCCCCGCCGCGCCAGCGCGGTCAGGCGCGCCTCCAGTTCGGGCATCGCGAACGGTTTGACCAGGTAGTCGTCCGCACCGCTGCCGAACCCCTCGAGCTTGTTGGCCAGCGTGTCGCGCGCGGTCAGCATCAGGATCGGCGTGTTGCGACCCGCCGAGCGCAGCCGTGCGCACACCTCGAGGCCGTCCATGCCGGGCAGCATCAGGTCGAGCACGATCACGTCGTAGACCTTTTCCAGCGCGAAGCGCAGACCGGACAGGCCGTTGTGCACGATGTCGACCGTGTGGCGGTGTGCCTCGAGGAAATCGCTCAGGTTACCGGCGAGATCCGGATTGTCTTCGATCAGCAGCAGGTGCATTGAACCAACGTCATTGGGCCGAAAGGGTCACGGGCGCAGGTGTTGCCGGGCGAAGGCCACACTGCGCTACATATTCATCATTTTCCTACAATGCACCGCCGATGCGAGCAGCTGAAAAACCGAACGCCGCGCGGCCGGCATAGGGCCGGTGTCTGCGTGGACCGGACGCTTGGTCAGCGGGCACGCATCGCATGTCCCGACAGTGACGGTACGGTGCAATAGCGTAGCGTATTGCACCGTATGTGACCGCGTCACTGGGCCTGCCCGCAGGCAATCGGGAACGCACCGGTCGGCCCACGCGAGGCCGTACAGTCACACGCCTCCGCTGTGCACGATCTCGTAGTAGAGCTTTTCCAGTTCGGCCTTGTGCTGAGTCTCTTCAGCGGCAAGAAACACGAACAGGTCGCGGATCGGGCCGGGTTCGGTGGACGCGGCCAATTCACCGTATTGTTCCATCGCGGCGTGTTCGCGACCCAGCGCGTACTGCAATACCGACTGGTCGTCCGGGCTGTCGCCGAGATCCGGCAGGTGGATGCAGTCGGAGAACTTCGGGTCGGCCACCGGTGTGGCGATGCGGGCCTGGACCTGCGTGGCGATATCGTCGCGCTGCATCAGTTCGGTGAACAGGTCGAAGTGACGCTGCTCTTCCTCGGCGAGCTCGTCGACCAGCCAGCGGATGCGCTTGCTGACCTTGCCGGACAGCGCGCTGTAGAAATCACGTGCGGTACGCTCGAACGATATCGCGGTCTCGAGGATCTCGCCGACCGTCTTGCTGGCGCGCAGGCGGTCGCGACCGCTGACGTGGCCTTCGGCGTTCTGGGTCATGATGCAGTCTCCTGTAGCGCCTCGCTGGTCAGATACTGATGGATACTGTGCGCGGCCCGATGACCGTCGGCCACCGCGTGGACCACGTCGGGACCGTGCACCATGTCGCCGGCGGCCCACAGCCAGGGCTCCGACGTCCTGCCGTAGGCATCGACCTGCAGGCGTCCGCGGTTCCATGCCAGCGCCTCGGTCAAGGCATCGCCGAGCAGTTCGGTATCGGTCATCTGGCCGATTGCCTCGATGATCATCTCACCCTCGTGCAGGCGCCGGTCGGATTCGTCGTACTTGGGCGCAAAGCGATGTTGCTCGTCGAAGATCGAGTCGACCTTGAGGGTACGCAGGCCTACGACGGTCCCGTTCTCGATCACACACTCCTGCGGGCCGCGGCCGTCGAGGATCACAATGCCCTCTTCCGTGGATTCCCTGACCTCGGCGGGATCGGCGAGGAAGTGGTCGAAGTCCTCCAGCGCACACACCGTAACGCGCACCTCTTCGTATGTCTGCCGCTGCAGCCGGGCCAGGCTGCGGGCCGCGTCCATCGCGACGTTGCCGCCGCCGATCACGACCGCGCTGCGCGGCACGTCGAAGGACTCGCCGCCGGTGACCCAGCGCAGCACCTCCACCGCCTTGACCACGCGCGCGTGATCCGAGCCCGGGACGCGCGTCGATCGGCCCAGCTGCAGGCCGAGGGCCAGCATCACCGCGTCATAGTCCTGGTGCAGCTGCTGCAGGCTGATATCGCTGCCGATCCAAGTGTTGCAGCGGATCTCCACACCCATCGCCTCGATCACCGCGATGTCGGCATCCAGGCGATCGTAGGGCAGACGATACTCGGGGATTCCCCAGCGCGGCATGCCGCCCGGCTTGTCCAGGCCCTCGAACACGGTCACCGTGTGCCCCTGGCGGGCGAGGTCGTAGGCCGTGGTCAGCCCGGCCGGGCCCGAGCCGATGACCGCGACCTTGCGGCCGCTGGGCGGCAGCGCAGGTTTGCCGACGATCGTGCTGATCTGCTGCGGCGTGAACGCATCCACGACGTAGCGCTTGAGCCAGCGGATCGCGATCGGCTCGCCGCGCTTGCCGATCGAGCAGGCGGTCTCGCAGCGATGCGTGCAGACCCGGCCGCAGGTGTGCGCGAACGGGTTGGTGTTGTAGATCTGGCGCACCGCCTCCTCTAGGTCGTCCTGCCAGATCGCGCGGATGTACTCCGGCGCGTCCATCTGGGTCGGGCAGGCGTCGTGGCACATGCCGCACTGCACGCAGCGCGAGGCCTCGATGATCGCCTGCTGTCTGTCGTAGCCGTTTAGGATCTCGCCGAAGTGCCCGATGCGCGCCTCGGCCTCAAGTTCGCCCATCGGCTGGCGGTGTGGGTCGACCAGGTCGTTCTCCGCGGTCTTGTTCCAGCCCTCGCCGTAGAACGCCTTGTGCATGCCATTCGGGTCGGGCAGTACGAAGTAGCTGGAAAGCTCGTCGTCGTTGCAGATGTGCACGTACTCGCGCGACAGGCTCAGCGAACCGGTCGGGCACAGGTCGACGCACAGCGCGCACCAGCAGCAGCGGCCATAGTCGATCGCCGGGCGCAGGTTGCGCACGCCCTGCAGCGGATCCTCCGGCAGCGAAGGCACGCGCACCATCGTGATCGCCGCGTTGTCGCACACCTTTTGGCAGGTCGAGCAGCCGACGCATTTCTCCCAGTCGTTCAGATGGAAGCCGCGGTAGCGCAGCGCGGCGCGGCGCGGTTCGAGCGGCTCGGTCACTGCCGGGCGGGCAAAGAACGACAGGCTCTTGAGCGGGTTGAGGATGGAGCCGGCGTTCTTGTAGTCGATGCGACTCATCGGTCGACCTCCGTTGTATGAAGCAGGGGGTTGCAGGACTGCAGCCCATACCTGCGCGTAGGGTGCGATAGCGAAGCGCATCGCACCGCGGCTTCCTCTTCGGCTATTCGCTTCATCGGTCGACCTCTGGCGGGCAGGCGTCGAGGCTGAACATGATCTGCGCGACGTCCTCGAGACGGCAGCCGGTCACCAGGTGTTCCAACACCTGCACCGCGTGCATCGACGAGGGGCCGCGCACATGCACCCGGTAGGGCTTCTCGCCGCCGTCCGAGACCACGTACCAGCCGAGCTCACCCTTCGAGGATTCGATCCGCACATAGGCCTCGCCGGCGGGGACCCTCCACGCCAACGGGTTGGGGATCGGCGCGCGGATCGGGCCGCCGACGCCCGGCAGGCGTTCAATCACCTGACGCAGTATGCGTATGCTCTGCTGCAGCTCGGTCCGCCGCACCAGTGTGCGCGCCCAGGCGTCGCCGGCCTGCTCGGTAGCGACGTCGAATTCCAACTGCTCGTAGACCAGGTACGGGTCGTCGCGACGCACGTCGAAGGCCAGGCCGGTCGCACGCAGGTTGGGTCCGGTAACGCCCCATTCGAGCGCCCGGGCCTGGCTGACCGGACCCACGCCCTTGGCGCGGGTCACGAACACCCGGTTGGTAAACAGCAGGTTGTCATAGTCGGGCAGGCGCGAATCGAGGTAATCGAGGGTGCTGCTCAGGCGCGCCAGGAAGCCCTCGGGGATGTCGCGGCGCACGCCGCCGGGGATGTTGTAGATACTGTAGACGCGCCCACCGGTCAGCTCCTCGAACAGGTCGAGCAGCTGGTCGCGGTCCGCCACCCCCCAGAACATCGGGCTGTACATGCCGGTCGTCGCGGCGTGTCCACCGAAGGTAAACAGGTGCGCGGCGAGACGCGACAGCTCGAGTTGCAGTACGCGCAGCCATTGCGCCCGCTCGGGGACCTCGAGGCCGCACAACTGCTCGACCGCCATCGAGTACGCGACCTCCATCGGCGACGGGTCCGGGACACAGATGCGCGGTACCAGCGCGATGTTCTGGATCCACAGCCGCTGCTCCATCAGCTTCTCGAAGCCGCGGTGCAGGTAGCCACCGTCGGCGCGTGCCGCGACGATCCGGTCGCCATGCACCTTCACGCGCAGTGCATAGTTGCCCTCGATGCCGGGGTGGTTAGGGCCGAAGTTGAGCTCGAACTCATTGCTCGGCGGATGATTTCTGGCCTCGTAGTTCTCGGCTCGCATGTGATTCGCTCAGCTCGTAGGGTGCAATGCGTGCAGCGGATGGCACCGGGAAAGACTGCTTTGCGCTGCGGTATAGCCCCGCATCACGGCGCCGCGCCTGGGGTCGGGTTGCGTGCCGGACGCCGGGCATCGCGC
>JAJDNF010000060.1 GCA_022340805.1 Chromatiaceae bacterium | reverse complement strand
GAAGCTATGGTTTGAGGGGGATCGGCACAAATGCAAAGTCCAGCGCGGCCTGAGCCCGAACAGGACAGACTGTCACGTCGAATACAAGGGCCGAAGAACGCATCGAACGCCTTCCGGCTGCCACGCAACACCATGTGCCCGCCCGCCTTCATGCAATTTGCAGGCTAGGTGGCTGAAGGACCAGCGGGTTGGAGGTATCAGCGCCTGCGTGCTCGATTTGCGCCGTGTTCTGTCCGTCGAAACATCGGCGCCGCCGTGTGCTTCCGTGTATTCAAGGGGCAGGCTGAAGCCATCCCCTTTGTGTGACATACCGAGAACTTGCTAGAATCCCGCGGGTTTTACGTTTCCGCGGGCGCTATTTCTTCAGGCTGGCGTAGCTCAGTAGGTAGAGCAGCTGATTTGTAATCAGCCGGTCGGGGGTTCGATTCCTCTCGCCAGCTCCATTTGGATCGATAAGCTGTCTTGATTGCCCCTCCGGCTGTTCAATGGCTGCTGGTGGCCTTTCGCCGGATCGTGCCCAACCATGCATTTTTCGTGGGGTTCGCCGACTCGCTGCCCCTATCATCGTGCTATCGCAGCTTGGCTGCACACGATACCGAGTAATTTCAGGAGTAGTTTAGATGAGTACGCAGATTCCCGATCGCGATGGCGACGGATACCTGGTGAGCATGTCGGATTGGACCCCCGAGATCGGCCGCGCGATGGCCGAGGTGGATGGTGTCGAGTTGGACGATGTCAAATGGCAGCAGATCCTGAAGGCGCGAGAGTACTACGAGGAAGAAAACGTGGTGCCGCCGATCCGCAAGTTCGCCAAATATGTAGGCCAGGACCAGAAAGAGATTTTCAAGATGTGGAAGACCGGTCCGATGAAGCCGATAACGAAGTACGGTGGGCTGCCCAAGCCCACTGGTTGCGTCTGACAACAGACGTCGAACGAACATCGAACCGCGCCTTCGACGGCGCGGTTGTTTGTTTGGCACACCCGCCGGGATTTGCCATCGACAGCTCTGTCCTGCGCAGCGCAGGACGTCGCCTCCGCGCTTTCCGGCCGGCTAAGCGCACAGCCCCGACATGGATCGCCGCCGAGCCCGTTATGCCCGGTGCGCGCGCGGTTCCAGCACGGATGGCTCCTACCTAAAGATTCCCAAGCGCGCGTCGATACGCATCCAGAGCTGCATCTTTCGTCGGGTGCCTGTCGTGCCCGCCGTGCGCCAGGCGAGCGGGGCTGGGGCCCCACCGTCAGCACCGGACTTCCGGGCATGAAATGGACGCCATGCAGGAGTTTTGACGATCAACTTCGCGACCCAGGCGAAGGCAAAGGCGAACCCGATGCTCGGCCAGCTCAGCACGCTCAACCGGTCTGTGGAACGGTTTCTGGAGTCGGTTTCGGTGATGACGCGCGAGGTCGATTCGATGGTCGGCGACGCCGTTCGTTCGCTGCAGTTCGAGGATATCGCCACCCAGCTGGCCGCCTGTTCGGAGCGCCATTTAGACCGTATTGACGGGCTGGTAAGACGCGTCCACGGGGAGGCTGTCAGAGCTGCACAGAGCCGAGGTCCGGGCCCTGGTGATTTTGTTTAGGCCTTGCACCGCTTGCAGGGGGAATTGGACGAGTTCCTGGCGGCGGGAGTGGCCAGCGACAGCAAGCCTTTGGCTCAGGGCTCGATGGCGGAAGGCGGCATAGAACTTTTCTGAGCCGGTTGGCGGCGGGCAACAGAGTTCGTGACTGCCGCGAGTTGAGAGTGGAGGTGAGAGATGCCGGTAAGCAGTTCGGTATCGGACGACGGCAAGGTTGTAACCATACAGGTACGCGGCCGCTTCGATTTCGCCACGCACCAGGAGTTTCTGCGTGCCTATAAGCAGCATCCGCGCGGCGAGAGGTCGTTCGTCGTTGATCTGAAGAATGCCGAGTATATGGATAGCTCGGCGATGGGCATGTTGCTGCAGTTGCGGGAATACGGTTCGAAGGAACGGGTCACGGAGCTGGTCAATAGCAACGAAGGTGTGCGCGAGATCCTGCGCATCGCCAACTTTGACAAGATCTTCAGGGTTGCCTGAGCGCCTGCCGGTGCTGTCCTGGCGGCGGCAGCGGCCGACGTTTCGGCCCAGTTTGACTGTAAAAGGTGGCGACTGTTGTAATCCAGGCGGACCCCATTCAGCATCAGAGTGACCACGTGACCAAGCTCCAACCTGTTATTCTCTCCGGCGGTTCTGGGACCCGGTTATGGCCTTTGTCGCGGCGCGCCTATCCGAAGCAGTTCCTGGCACTGGTCGACGACGCCTCGCTGTTGCAGTCGACCGCGGCACGGCTTGACAGCCTGCATGATGCGGCCGAGCTGCTGCCGCCGCTGATCGTGTGCAATGAGGCGCACCGCTTCCTGGTCGCAGAGCAGTTGCGGGCAAGCGGGCACGCGGCGGGCAGCATCCTGCTCGAGCCGATAGGCAGAAATACCGCCCCGGCGCTGACCCTCGCCGCACTCGACGATGCGGACCATGACTCGATACTGATCGTGATGCCCGCGGATCACGTGGTGAAGGACATCGACGCCTTCGCGCGTGCGGTATCTGCCGGGCTGCCACACGCCGATGTCGGCAAGGTGGTGACCTTCGGTATCGTGCCGGATTCACCGCATACCGGATTTGGCTATATACGCGCCGGCGCCGCAGTGGATACGCAGAGCTTCACGCTGGAGGCGTTTGTCGAAAAGCCGGACCTGGCGACGGCTGAATCCTATGTCGCTGCTGGTGAGTACTACTGGAACAGCGGGATATTCCTGCTGCGTGCCCGTCGTTGGCTCGAGCTGATCGAGCGCTTCCGCCCCGATATTGCGACCGCCGTGGGGCGCGCCTATGCGGCCGGCCAGCGGGACCTAGACTTCTTCCGCGTCGATGCGCAGGCGTTTGCCGCGTCACCCTCGGATTCCATCGATTACGCTGTCATGGAGCCCTTGTCGTCGGAGGTGGGTGAGTGCCTGGTCGTGCCCCTGGATGCCGGCTGGTCCGATATCGGTGCCTGGTCAGCGTTGTGGGAGGTGTCCGAGCGTGACGATACCGGCAATGCCTGCCATGGCGACGTGATGGCGTTCGACAGCCGCGACAACCTGCTGCATGCCCAGCACCGCATCGTCGCGGCGGTCGGTGTGCACGACCTGATCATCGTCGAGACCCCCGATGCGGTCCTCGTCGCCCACAAGGATCATGCCCAGGACGTCAAGCGGATTACCGAACAGCTGGATGCCCAGGGGCGCTGCGAGAGCGAGTTTCATCGCTGCGTGCACCGGCCCTGGGGGTCGTTTGAAGGGGTGGACGTGGGCGAACGCTTTCAGGTGAAGCGTCTGACCGTCAAGCCGGGCGCCACGCTGTCGCTGCAGATGCATCATCATCGTGCCGAGCACTGGATCGTGGTGAGTGGCACGGCGCGCGTCACCTGCGACGACCGGGAGTTCTTGCTCACCGAGAACCAGTCGACCTATATCCCCATCGGTACGCGCCACCGCCTGGAAAATCCGGGCGCCATCCCGCTCGAGATCATCGAGGTCCAGTCGGGCTCGTACCTTGGCGAAGACGATATCGTGCGCTTCGAAGATGTCTACAATCGGGCCGGCAAGACCGACTGAGTTCTCGCTGGGGCGCTTTTCCGCTATCCTTTCGGGCCTTTTTCGATTGGACTGAGAGCGGAGTGCGGCCATGGGTTTCAAGTGCGGTATCGTCGGTCTGCCCAACGTCGGCAAGTCCACCCTGTTCAATGCGCTGACCAAGGCCACCATCGCGGCCGAGAATTATCCGTTCTGCACCATTGATCCGAACGTCGGCGTGGTCCCTCTGCCCGACCGGCGCCTGGATGTGCTGGCCGGAATCGTCAAGCCGCAGAACGTTATCCCGACCACGATGCAGTTCGTCGACATCGCTGGCCTGGTCGCCGGGGCCTCGAAGGGCGAGGGACTGGGCAACAAGTTCCTGGCCAATATCCGCGAGACGGACGCGATCGCGCAGGTCGTACGCTGCTTCGAGAACGACGATATCGTGCACGTCGCCGGCAAGATCGATCCGCTGTCCGACATCGAGGTCATCAACACCGAGCTGGCGCTGGCCGACCTCGAGTCCGTCGAGAAGGCGCTGCAGAAGGCCGAGAAGCTGGTCAAGACCGGCGACAAGAAGGTCTTGGCGCGGCGAGACCTGTTGACCCGTGTGCGCGACCAGCTGGACCAGGGTAAGCCGGTACGGGCGATGCTGCTGAGCGCGGACGACCAGCTCGAATTGCGCGATCTGCACCTGCTGACCATCAAACGCACCCTGTATGTCGCCAACGTCAACGACGATGGCTTCGCCGACAATCCGTACCTGGATGCGGTGCGCGCCTTCGCCGAGGCCGAGGGTGCCGAGGTGGTGCCGGTATGCGCGGCGATCGAGGCCGAACTCGCGGAACTGGACGATGCGGAAAAAATCGAGTTTCTGGCCGAGATGGGGCTGGAAGAGCCCGGTCTCGATCGGGTCGTGCGTGCGGGTTACCACCTGTTGCACCTGCAGACCTATTTCACTGCCGGCGTCAAAGAGGTGCGCGCCTGGACGATCCCGGTCGGTGCGACGGCGCCACAGGCCGCCGGCGTAATCCACACCGACTTCGAGCGGGGCTTCATCCGTGCGGAAGTGGTCGCTTACGATGATTTTGTCGCCTGCAAGGGCGAACACGGCGCCAAGGAGGCCGGCAAATTACGTCTCGAGGGCAAGGACTACGTCGTTCAGGACGGCGACGTGATGCATTTTCGCTTCAATGTCTAGTCCGCCGGTGAATGTATCTGCCTCTTGGCGTTGACAATTTGCGTCCCCAGCCGGTATATTCGCGCGCCTTGTTTGGCAAGGTAGCTCAGCTGGTTAGAGCACCGCACTCATAATGCGGGGGTCGGCGGTTCAATTCCGCCCCTTGCTACCATATCTGACGAAGAAGCCGGGGCCTGGCGCACCGGTTTTTTTGTGCGCCGCCGGCCCTGGCGGGTGCGGCTTGCGCCGAGACCCCGATGGGAGATGCACGGCTGCGGGACTGGCGAGATCTGTCATCGGTCGATCAGTTGGCACTGCGCGAGGCGTATGGCCGCTACCTCGACTCGCTGCCGCCCACCTGATATCTCGATAACAAGATCGCGCGTTTCCAGCGTTGGCTGGCCGAACGTGGCGTCGCCTATTCGCACGGACCATGAAACTTTTCGTCTGCTGCCCAGTCTCATATGGTGAGGGCTAGATGCCCTGCAGCGAACTCACTGTTCGTTGAGACTCCCCTTGGTGATTGACCGATGCCCTGTTTAAGGGCGTCGGTCTGTTTTTTTTGCCCCATCCTTGTTCAATCCGCCTGTCAGTTGCACTGAAATAGTGCATACCCCCCGCCTCGCGTCCGAGGTTTTTTATTGTTCGTCAATTTAATCAATGACCTACGATGTGGCATATTTGGTGCATACGCTCACCCGGTCGATCTTGCTCGACGACGAAAAAATCAAAATGACGAGGCACAGAGATGAACAGACCAATCGCGAAGCGACTCTCGGTCGTGGCGGCGCCATGGCTAATCTTTTCCGGCGGCGTGCTGGCCGACGACGTGACGGTCAACGGCGGGAGCACCGCTTGGATATTGACCTCGACCGCGCTGGTGTTATTCATGACGCTGCCCGGGCTCGCCCTGTTTTACGGCGGCCTGGTGCGCAGCAAGAACGTCCTGTCGGTGTTGATGCAGTGTTTCGCGATCGCGGGTATCGCGTCTGTCTTGTGGCTGATCGCCGGCTATAGCCTGGCCTTTGGCGAGGGGAATACGTGGATCGGCGACCTGAGCAAGGTCATGCTGGCCGGGGTTGGTCGCGACAGCATGTCCGGTGACATACCCGAATCGCTGTTCATGCTGTTCCAGATGACCTTCGCGATCATCACCCCGGCGCTGATCATAGGTGGCTTCGCCGAGCGCATGAGGTTTTCGGCGATGCTGCTGTTCAGCGCGCTGTGGTTGATGCTCGTCTATGTCCCGGTCACCCACTGGGTGTGGGGGGGCGGCTGGCTGAGTGCCATGGGGCTGTACGATTTTGCCGGCGGCACCGTGGTGCACATCACCGCTGGTGTCGCTGCGCTGGTCGCGGCGCTGGTGCTGGGTCCGAGGCGCGGATTCCCGTCAACCGCGATGCCGCCGCACAATATGACCATGACGGTCATGGGGGCGGGCATGCTGTGGGTTGGCTGGTTTGGCTTCAACGGTGGCAGTGCGCTGGCGGCCAACGGCGACGCGGCGATGGCGATGCTGGTCACGCATATCTCGGCGTCAGCGGGGGCCATGCTGTGGATGACGATGGAATGGCTGAAGTTTGGCAAACCGAGCGCGCTGGGCGCCGTTACCGGCATGGTGGCTGGGCTGGGCACCATTACCCCGGCATCGGGTTTCGTCGGCCCGGGAGGGGCGTTGGTGATCGGGGTGCTGGCCGGTTTCGTCTGCTTCAATGCCACCATGTACATCAAGCGCGTGTTGAAGATCGACGATTCCCTGGATGTGTTTCCGGTGCACGGGGTTGGCGGCATTCTGGGCACCCTGATGGCGGGGGTCTTTTCCTCGACCGGCCTGGGTGTGTTCAGCGGATATGGTTTTGCCGATGGCATCAGCGGAATGGGTGGTCAGCTTTATGTCCAGCTGGTCGGCGTCCTGGCGACGGTCGTGTTTACGGCCGTGGTGACCTTTGTGATCCTGAAGGTCGTCGGTGCCCTCCTTGGGCTACGGGTCAGTGAGGAGCAGGAGACGCAGGGGTTGGATATCGCGCTGCATGAGGAGCGCGGCTATGACATCCACTGAGTGGCCGGCGCAGTAGGCGTGCACCGAGGGGCGGTTGTTCCTCCCCTTTTCCACCTGGGCCGGAAACGAAAAAAGCAGCCCCGTGGGCTGCTTTTTCAATTTGGTCGGAGTGATAGGATTCGAACCTACGACCCCCACGTCCCGAACGTGGTGCTCTACCAAGCTGAGCTACACTCCGCAGAAAATCGTGCGTCAGAATGACCGGTCGACCGAGAATTCCGCCAATGCCGCGAGGGCGCTGCGGTATGCCGATGCGGGCAAGGCCTCGAGCGCCTGCCGGGCCTGGGTTGCCTCGTCTGCCGCGAGCCGCGCAGTGTAAGCGATCGCATCGGTTGATTCAATCGCTGCGAGCACGTCGTCGATCTGTTCGGTTCCGCCTTTCTCGATCACGCCACGCAGCATGCTGCGGGTCGCCGGGTCGCTGCGCTCGATCGCACGGATCAGCGGCAGCGTCGGCTTGCCCTCGGCCAGGTCGTCACCGAGATTCTTGCCAATGTCGACCCCGGACGAGCCATAGTCGAGTGCATCGTCGATCATCTGGAAGGCCATGCCCAGGTGCAGTCCATATGCCGCGAGCGCTGCTTCGGTGGCGGGGTCGGCGGCACTGATGATGGCGCCGAGTCGGGCGCCGGCCTCGAACAGCGTGGCGGTTTTGCGCAGGATTACCTCGCGGTAGCGGGTCTCGTCGGTATCCGGGTCGTTGCAGTTCAGCAGCTGCAGTACCTCGCCCTCGGCAATCCGGTTGGTGGCGTGCGACAGGACCGCCATCACGCGCATGGAATCGACGGCCACCATCATCTCGAACGAGCGCGAGTACAGGAAATCGCCGACCAGGACGCTGGCGGCGTTGCCCCAGACGGCATTGGCCGTATCGCGGCTGCGCCGCTGCTCGGAATCGTCGACCACGTCGTCGTGCAGCAGCGTGGCGGTGTGGATGAATTCGACGATCGCCGCAAGGTCGATGTGCGCGTTGCCCTGATAGCCGAGCGCCCGGGCCGCCAGCAGCACGATCATCGGGCGCAGGCGCTTGCCCCCGCTGTTGACGATATAGTGCCCGACCTGGTTGATGAGGACGACGTCGGAGCTGAGCCGGTCGAGAATCAGGGCGTCGGTCGCCCTGAGGTCGTCCTCGATCAACCCGCGGATGCTGGAAAACTCCATAAGGACTGGATTTTGGGGCAAAAACTGCCGGGCATCCTAGGAAGGCCCCATGGCTCTGTCAAGCGGCTTGGCTTTGCCCTGACATAGAACGGGCTGCAACTCTCCGCTGTTGACGTGGCATCCCTCCATCTATAGAATTTCGCCTCTTTCCGCCGCCCGCATGGCTGGCGGCTGATTCCAGTTTAAGGGAGATTGTGCGGTCATGTACGCCGTTATTCAGACCGGGGGCAAGCAATACCGAGTAGCCCAGGGCTCGACCCTCAAAGTAGAGAAAATCGACGCCGAGGCAGGCGCCAGCGTCGAGCTTGACAAGGTGCTGATGGTCGCCGACGGTGACGACGTCAAGGTCGGTGCGCCTTACCTGGACGGCGGCAAAGTGACCGCGACGATCAAGGCACATGGCCGCGGCAAGAAGGTCATGATCATCAAGTTCCGGCGTCGCAAACATCACATGAAGCGCCAGGGTCATCGCCAGGCCTTCACCGAGATCGAAGTGACCGGCATCAGCGCCGGTTGAGGGAGAATCCAGCATGGCACACAAAAAAGCAGGCGGTAGCTCCAAGAACGGCCGCGATTCGGAATCCAAACGCCTTGGGGTCAAGGTCTTCGGCGGTCAGACGATCAATGCAGGCGGCATCATCGTGCGCCAGCGTGGCACCCGCCTCCACCCGGGCGTGAACGTCGGATGCGGCAAAGATCACACCCTGTTCGCGAAGGCGGACGGCGTGGTCCGCTTCGAGACCAAGGGCGCGAAAAGCCGCAAGTTCGTGAGCGTCGAACCGGCCTGATACGCTACCGAACCGACTTGCATCGCAGGAAAGGCCTCGTCGCTCGACGGGGCTTTTTCTTTTGCGGTGGCGATCGGGGCGTGCAGCTGAGCGTGAGCAGCGATGAAATTTGTCGATGAGGCGGTAATCAAGGTAGAGGCGGGTGACGGCGGTAACGGCTGCATCAGTTTTCGCCGCGAAAAATTCATCCCCAAGGGTGGTCCCGACGGCGGCGACGGTGGTGACGGTGGGCACGTCTACCTGGTTGCCGACAGCGGGCTGAACACCCTGGTCGATTTCCGCCACCGGCGCCACCACCGCGCAGAGCGTGGCCAGAACGGCAGTGGTCGGCAGATGACGGGCCGCAAGGGCGAGACGCTATTTGTCCGTGTGCCGGTTGGGACCCGCGTGAACGATGCCGATACCGAGGAGTTCATCGGCGAGGTGATGGCGCACGGCGACCAGCTGCTGGTCGCGCGTGGCGGTCAGCACGGGCTGGGCAACATCCACTTCAAAAGCAGCACCAACCGCGCGCCACGCCAGGCGACCCATGGCACGCCTGGCGAGCGGCGCACCCTCCATCTGGAACTGGTGCTGCTGGCGGATGTCGGCCTGCTCGGCCTGCCGAATGCCGGTAAATCGAGCCTGATCTCCGCGGTTTCGAGTGCGCGTCCCAAGGTGGCCGATTATCCGTTCACCACCCTGTACCCGAATCTCGGCGTGGTGCGCGCCGGTGACGACCGCAGCTTCGTGATCGCCGACATCCCCGGAGTGATTGAGGGCGCCGCCGATGGTGCCGGGCTCGGGATCCAGTTCCTGAAGCATCTTTCGCGCACCCGCCTGCTGCTGCACCTGGTCGACATTGCCCCAATCGACGGGTCTTCACCGGCCGAGGCGGTGCGTTGCATACTTACCGAGGTTGCCAGATTCGGCCATGAACTGGCCGAGCGGGAAAGATGGCTGGTGCTGACCAAATGTGACCTGATCGACGAGGCGGAGCTCGCCGCGCGCCGCGCGGCCTTGCTCGATCAGCTCGACTGGCACGGGCCGGTATATGGGATCTCCTCGGTCACCCGGCAGGGTCTGGATGGCCTGGTCCTGGCCCTTGCAAGACGTCTCGAGGAGCTGCGCGCGCAACGCGAGGATGCGGCGAACGTCACTGTTGATGAACCCTATGATCCACTGAAGTCATGACGATGCGTGAACGTGTGCGCACCACCCGGCGCTGGGTGGTGAAGATCGGCAGTGCGCTGATTACCGGCGACGGGCGGGGGCTCGACAGGGAGAGCCTGCGCCATTGGGTCGACCAGGTCGCCGACCTGATCGAGTCCGGGAACGAGGTCGTGATCGTGTCCTCGGGAGCCGTGGCCGAGGGCATGAAGCGTATGGGGTGGACACGGCGGCCAAGCGCCCTGCACGAGCTGCAGGCGGCCGCGGCAATCGGCCAGATGGGCCTGGTCCAGGCCTGGGAGAGCTGTTTCCAGCGGCGTGGTCTGCACACTGCGCAGGTCCTGCTTACCCATGATGATCTGTCCGACCGGCGACGCTACCTGAACGCGCGGGGGACCTTGCGGGCGCTGGTCGGTTTCGGGGTCGTTCCGGTCGTCAACGAGAACGACGCGGTGGCCAATGAAGAGCTGCGACTGGGTGACAACGACACCCTGGCGGCGCTGGTCGCCAACCTGATCGAGGCCGATCTGCTGGTCTTGTTGACCGACCAGCAGGGGCTGTACGACGCGGACCCCCGTTCAAATCCCGCTGCCACGCTGGTTGCACATGCGCAGGCGAGTGACGACTCGCTGGATGCGATGGCGGGCGATGGCGGGTTGCTCGGGCGCGGCGGCATGCAGACCAAACTGCGTGCGGCGCGCCTCGCCGCACGATCCGGCGCGGCCACGGTTATCGCCTATGGGCGTACCGACAGCGTGCTGTTGCGCCTCAAGAACGGCGAAGAGCTGGGTACCTTGCTGACGCCGTCCCATGGGCGCGACGCGGCGCGCAAGCGTTGGCTGGCCGGCCAGCTGCAGGCCAGGGGACGGCTGGTCCTGGATGCCGGTGCCGTACGGGTGCTGCGCGAATCGGGACGCAGCCTGCTGGCCGTCGGGGTGCGGGATGTCCTCGGCGACTTTGTGCGTGGCGAGATGGTGGCCTGCGTCGATGAGACCGGTCGTGAGTTTGCCCGCGGGCTGGTCAACTACAGTGCCAGTGAGGCGCGCCAGATCAAGGGGCGGCCGTCCAGCGAGATTGGCGAGATCCTCGGCTATGTCGACGAGGACGAGCTGATTCATCGCGACAACCTGGTCCTGATCTGATCGGCGCGCGGCCCGGAGCGGGCGGCGGCATTAAAAAACCCCGGGCGGATCCGTTCGCCCAGGGTTCAGGTGTCGTCGGGCTTGGTTGGCAAACTCTTTCGTCCGTGCAGCGCATCCGGGCGCAGGTGGCAATCCTTGGAGTCCCTTTCGACGACGGCTTCACTGTGCCACAGGCTGCGGAGCCGGCAGAATAACCTGGATCGTGTATGGTTGTAGGGAATTTCCTACAGGGGGCGGGAGTTATTGATCTGCAACAAAAAACCGGCCAACGGCCGGTCTGTGCGCGGCGGCCTGCGTGCCTTACAGGGCGCGGATCTTCGCGTTCAGGCGGCTCTTGTGACGGGCGGCCTTGTTTTTATGAATCAGGCCCTTGGTGGCCAGGCTGTCGAGCAGTGGTGTGGCCAATTTGAGCGCGCCCTCAGCCGCTGTCTTGTCCCCAGCTTCGATCGCCTTGATCACTTTCTTGAGCTGCGTGCGCATCATGCTGCGACGGCCGGCATTGTTCTGACGGTTCTGCTCGGCTTGGCGGGCGCGCTTGCGCGCTTGTGCTGAGTTGGCCAATTCAGGTCTCCTGATACATCGGCGTTTACGAAAGACGCGAGATTATCTGGATGTCGCGGCGCTGTGTCAAGTCCGGACGGTTGCGGACCCCGCCGTGCACATGCCTCTATAATCGCCGCTTTTCGGAGGATCGCGCCCTGTCTCTGTTCAAGTCATTGTCCACGGTCGGGGGCCATACCTTCCTGTCGCGCATCCTCGGATTCATCCGCGACCTGGTGCTCGCCCAGGTGTTCGGCGCCGATGCGCAGACCGACGCATTCTTCGTGGCGTTCAAGATCCCGAATTTCCTGCGTCGGCTGTTTGGCGAGGGGGCGTTCGCGACGGCCTTTGTGCCGGTCCTGACCGAGTACCGCAGCAAGCGCGACCCGCGCGAACTCAAGGAATTCGTCGACCATATCGCCGGCAGTCTTGGCCTGGTGACCCTGGCAGTATCGCTGATCGGGGTGATTGCCGCACCGCTGGTGGTGTCGCTGTTCGCGATCGGCTGGGTGATCGATGGCGAGACAGTGAAGCTGGCCCTGGCCGCGGACATGTTGCGCCTGACCTTTCCGTATCTGTTCTTCATCTCGCTGACCGCGTTTGCCGGCGGGATCCTGAATGCCCACGACCGCTTCGCAGTACCGGCCTTCACGCCGGTGCTGCTGAACCTGTGCCTGATAGCGGCCGCGCTGTGGCTGGCACCGCTGATGGAGCGGCCGGTCGTCGCCCTCGCCTGGGGTGTGTTGCTTGCCGGCATCACGCAGTTCACCTTTCAGCTGCCGTTTCTGGCCCGGATCGGGTTGATACCGCGCCCGAGCCCTGGATTCCACGACCCGGGCGTGCGGCGGGTACTGAAACTCATGGTCCCGGCGCTGTTTGCGGTGTCCGTCACGCAGATCAACCTGTTGCTCGACACCGTGTTGGCCTCCTTCCTGGTCTCCGGCAGCATCTCCTGGCTGTACTACTCTGATCGCCTGATGGAGTTTCCGGTTGGCATTCTTGGCGTCGCGCTGTCGACCGTGATATTGCCGCGCCTGTCGCGCCGCCAGGCCGAGGCGGCCCCGGTGGCATTCAGTCACACGCTCGACTGGGGACTGCGGATGACGTTGATCTTTGGCATCCCGGCGGCGGTGGGCCTGATCATGCTGGCGGGACCGTTGATGTCCACGCTGTTCCATTCCAGCGAGTTTGACGCGCGCGACGTGCTGATGGCCGAGCGCAGCCTGATGGCCTATTCGATAGGCCTGCAGGCGTTCCTGCTGATCAAGGTTCTGGCGCCTGGCTTCTATGCCCGGCAGGACACCCGCACCCCGGTCAGGATCGGGGTGATCGCGATGGTCGCCAACATGCTGCTGAACCTGGCCCTGATCTACCCGCTGCAGCATGCTGGCCTGGCGTTGGCGACCAGCCTGGCGGCTTATGTGAATGCATTCCTGTTGTGGCGTGGTCTGCGGCGCGCCCAGGCCTATGCGCCGGCGCAGGGGTGGCGGCGACTTGCGTTGCAGGTAGGTGTTGCCGCGGTGCTGATGGCGCTGGTGCTTCACCTCGCGTCGCCGGCGCTGCTGCAATGGTTGCAGGCCGACCGCTGGGAGCGGATTGTGTGGCTGGCCGGGCTTATCCTGCTGGCGATGGCCTGTTATTTTGCGCTTCTTTTGGCGCTGGGCTTGCGTATCCGCGACCTGCGAGCGCGCGGCTAGGGGGAAAGAGGGGATGTTGCGATTGCTCTGGTTGAGCCTGTTGGTGATCTGCCTCGACCAGGGCAGCAAGCTGGCCGTGATGTCGACATTTCGCGAGTACGAAGTGCTTACCGTGTGGCCGGTATTCAACCTTACGCTGGTTTACAACACCGGCGCGGCGTTCAGCTTCTTGAGCGACGCCGGCGGTTGGCAGCGCTGGTTTTTTGTCACGGTTGCCGGCGTGATCGCTACGGCCATGGTGGTGTGGCTGGCGAGGCTTGACCGATCCGAGCGACTTGCCGGCCTCGGACTGGCCCTGGTGATCGGCGGGGCGACCGGCAATCTGATCGACCGCCTGTGGCTTGGCAAGGTGGTCGATTTTCTGCAGTGGCATTGGCACGACTGGTACTGGCCGGCGTTCAACCTGGCGGACAGTGCGATCACGCTCGGGGTGGCGTTGCTGCTGCTAGACGGCCTGTTCGGCAAATCGTCCGTGCGGGAATAAAATTCCTAGGACGATTCCTACACGACCTCCGGCATCGCGCGAATGCGGTGCCTTGGCTGTCTGCCGATAATTACCGCACCACCTTTCAGGGACGAAGTGAACGTACAGGAAGTACCGGTCGACACGGATGTCGCGGGGTCCAGGATGGACCAGCACCAGGCCTAGGTGGTGATACCCGACAACAGGGACTGTTGTCGGGTATTTCTTTTTTTGTCCCCCCAACGCGTTGGTTATGCCCGCGCCTGGCATACCTATATAATCGGCCGCTTACACACAGCTCAATGGCCCGATTCGTGTTACTGATCAGGGGACTGCACAACCTGCGCGCGGAGCACCGCGACTGTGTTGCCACCATCGGCAACTTCGACGGCGTGCACCTCGGTCACCAGGCGGTTTTCGCAGCCTTGAACGCGCGCGCGCGCGCCGCCGGACTGGCCTCGCTGGTGATCACCTTCGAACCGCAGCCGATGGAGTTCTTCCGCCCCGACCAGGCGCCGGCGCGGCTGACCCGGCTGCGTGAGAAGCTCGCGTCCATCGCGTGCTACGGGATCGACCGCGTGCTGCTGATTCGTTTCGATGCGGCATTTGCCGCCATCGGCGCGGAGCAGTTCGTACGCCACATACTGGTCGAGCGACTGGGTATCCGGCACCTGTATGTCGGCGACGATTTCCGTTTCGGCCAGGGGCGGGTCGGTGATTTCGCGCTGCTGCAGGCGATCGGGCGCGAACAGGGCTTCGGCGTCGAGAGCCTCGATACGGTCGCGGACGGCGGCTGTCGGGTAAGCAGTACGCGCATCCGGGAGGCCCTGCAGGCCGGTGACCTGATGCATGCGGAGCGCTGCCTGGGGCGGCGCTACCGTATCTGCGGGCGGGTCGCGCATGGCAACAAGCGTGGACGCACGATCGGGTTTCCGACCATGAACGTCGGCCTGCTACGTCGCTCGACCCCGCTGCGCGGGGTGTTCGCGGTTCAGGTCTTCGGCCTGGCCGCGCAGCCGCTGCCCGGGGTCGCCAACATCGGCAACCGACCCACGCTGGCCGGTGACGACCGCTTTTTGCTCGAAGTTCATCTGTTCGATTTCGCCGATGAGGTGTACGGTCGGCATGTCGAGGTCGACTTCATCGAACGCATCCGCGACGAACGCAAGTTCGAGTCCTTCGGCGCATTGCGCAAGCAGATCGAATTCGATGTGCAACGCGCACGCGAGATTCATCGCGTCGATGCGCTCGTGCACGCCACGTCGGTCTGAGGCTGCAGGCCCATCACATTCCTTTCATTAGCAGGTCATAGTCCGTGAGCAATAACTACAAGGACACGCTGAATCTTCCCAGGACCCAGTTTCCGATGAAGGCCAACCTGGCCCAGCGGGAACCGGAGATGCTCAAGCACTGGGAGGCGAAGGGTCTGTACCAGAAAATCCGCACCGCCTGCGCCGGACGCGACAAGTTCGTGCTGCACGACGGGCCGCCCTATGCCAACGGCGAGATCCACATTGGCCACGCGGTCAACAAGGTACTCAAGGACATCATCGTCAAGGGCCGCACGCTGGCCGGATTCGACGCCCCCTACGTGCCGGGTTGGGACTGCCATGGCCTGCCGATCGAGCTGCAGGTCGAGAAGAAGGTCGGCAAGCCCGGCCACAAGGTCAGTGCCGCCGAGTTCCGCCAGGCATGTCGCGATTATGCGATGACCCAGGTCGACAAGCAGCGAATCGACTTCAAGCGCCTTGGCGTGATCGGCGATTGGGAGCGGCCTTATTTGACCATGGATTTCGCCCAGGAGGCGGGCATTATCCGATCGCTCGGCAAGATCGCCGCACGCGGCCACATCAGCAAGGGATCCAAGCCGGTTCACTGGTGCACCGATTGCGGCTCGGCACTGGCCGAGGCCGAGGTCGAGTACAAAGACAAGGAGTCCTACGCGATCGACGTGCGCTTCAAGGCGGTCGATCAGCGGGCATTCGCGACAAACTTTGAGCCCACTGGCAGTGGCCTGGGCGCGGGTGAGATCGCTGTGGTGATCTGGACCACCACGCCATGGACGCTGCCGGCCAACCAGGGTGTCGCGCTGAATCCCGATCTCGACTACGTGCTGGTGCAGGTCGGTGACGAGCGTCTGGTGCTGGCCGAGGGCATGCTCGACCGGGTCATGCCCGGATGGGGCGTGGATGACTACCTGGTGGTCGGGCGTGCTGCCGGTGCGGTATTCGATCGCCAGTTGTTGCAGCACCCGTTCTATCACCGCCAGGTGCCGATCGTGCTCGGCGATCACGTCACCCTCGAGGCCGGCACGGGTGCGGTGCACACGGCGCCTGGGCATGGTATGGAAGATTACATCGTCGGTCAGCGTTACGGCCTGCCGGTCGACAATCCGGTTGGTGGCAATGGTTGCTTCCTGCCGGGCACGCCGCTGTTCGAGGGCGAGCATGTGTTCAAGGCGAACGACCACGTGATCGCAGTGCTCGAGGAAACAGGCGCACTGATCAAGTCGTCCAGGTTCACCCACAGCTACCCGGTGTGTTGGCGACACAAGACCCCGATCATTTTTCGCGCCACCCCGCAGTGGTTTATCTCGATGGAGCAGAAGGGCCTGCGCGAGACCGCAATGGCCGAAATCCAACGTGTACAGTGGACGCCGGACTGGGGCCAGGCACGCATCGAGGGCATGGTGGAGAACCGTCCGGACTGGTGCATCTCGCGCCAGCGCACCTGGGGGGTACCGATCACCTTCTTCGTCCACAAGGACACCGGCGAGCTACACCCCGATACCGTGGCGCTGGTCGAGCGGGTTGCCCAGCGGGTCGAGCGTCAGGGCATCCAGGCCTGGTTCGATCTCGAGGCCGCGGATCTGCTGGGGGAGGAGTCGCAGCACTATGACAAGGTCGCCGACACCCTGGACGTCTGGTTCGACTCGGGCGTGACGCATGCCTGTGTGCTCGAGCCGCGCGAGGAACTGGTGAGCCCAGCCGACCTGTATCTCGAGGGCTCGGACCAGCACCGCGGCTGGTTCCAGTCGTCGTTGCTGACCTCGGTGGCGATGTACGGCCATGCCCCCTACAAGGGTGTTTTGACGCACGGCTTCACCGTGGATGCCGACGGCAAGAAGATGTCCAAGTCGCTCGGCAACGTGGTCGCACCGCAGACGGTGATGAAGACGCTTGGCGCCGACATCATCCGGCTTTGGGTCGCCGCCACCGACTACCGCGCCGAGATGTCAGTCTCGGATGAGATCCTCAAGCGCACTGCGGACGCCTACCGGCGCATCCGCAACACCATGCGCTTCCTGCTGGCCAACCTGGAGGGCTTCGATCCTGCGCAACACATGGTCGAGGGAGGTGACATGATCGCGCTGGATCGCTGGGCGGTAGATCGTGCCTATCGTCTGCAACAAGAGGTCATGCATGCCTACGAAGAGTACAACTTCCACCTGATCTACCAGAAGATGCTCAATTTCTGTGTGGCCGACATGGGCGGTTTCTATCTCGACGTCATCAAGGACCGCCAGTACACGACCCAGGCCGACAGCCTGCCGCGGCGTTCCTGCCAGACTGCGATGTACCACATCGTCGAGGCAATGGTGCGCTGGATGGCGCCGGTGCTGAGTTTTACCGCCGATGAGATCTGGAGCTTCATGCCCGGTCGTCGGGCTGAGTCGGTGTTCATGGTCACCTGGTACGAAGATCTGTTCCCGCTTGTGCAAGGAGCGCTGGACGGCGTGGCCTGGGGCCAGGTGATCGACGTCAAGAACGCGGTCGCCAAGCAACTCGAATTGATGCGCAAAGAGGGCGTGATCGGCTCGTCGCTCGATGCCGAGGTGGAACTGTACTGTGACGAGCCGCTGCTGGGCGCGCTCGGCCAGCTGGGTGATGAGCTGCGTTTCGCGTTGATCACCTCGTATGCGAATGCTGCGCCGTTGGCCAATGCGCCGGCCGAGGCGGTCGACACCGACGTGAACGGTCTCACGGTTGCGGCCTGGGCCAGCCAGCACGCCAAGTGCGTGCGTTGCTGGCACCATCGTGAGGACGTCGGTGCGGATTCCGGGCATCCGCAGCTGTGTGGGCGTTGCGTGGAGAACGTCGCCGGTGAGGGTGAAACGCGGCAGTTCGCATGATGGGGCGGCGCCGCAGTTTGTGCCGCCAGTGACGGATGCGCCGGCCGTGCGCGCCGTGCGTCCTGGACGATAAACGCCTGCTCTGGGGACAAGGCTATGGAGATCCTGCACCACGGCGCTGTCGGTGGCGTCACCGGTTCATGCCATGAATTGCGTGTCGGCGATCGCGATGCGATCCTGATCGACTGCGGCCTGTTTCAGGGTGCCGAGAACTCGGGCCGTGGCGCGAATGCCGCCAGTCTGGCGATCGAGTTCCCGATCCGGGATGTGCGGGCACTGATCGTCACTCATGTGCACATCGACCACGTCGGCCGCATCCCCTATCTGCTGGCCGCCGGCTTCCGCGGTCCGATCTACTGCTCACCGCCCTCGGCCAAACTGCTAGCGCTGGTACTCGAGGATGCGCTAAAGATCGGGGTGACGCGCGACAGGGCACTGATCGAACGCGTGATGGCCGGCCTGAGGCGCATGATCAGGCCAGTGCCGTTTGGACAGTGGCAGGCGATCGATGTTCAGGGGTCGACGCCCCTCGCCGTGCAGTTCCGACGCGCCGGGCATATCCTCGGGTCGGCCTGGGTGGATTGCCGCTGCGGTGAGGGTGCGGACGCGCAGCATGTGATCTTTTCCGGCGACCTCGGCGATGCTGACACGCCGCTGTTGTATCCGCCGGACCAGCCGGACGGCTGCGACGTCCTGGTGATGGAGAGTACCTATGGCGATCGCAATCACGAGGGTCGCGCGCAACGGCAGCAGGCATTGCAGGACGTGATCCGGCATGCGCTGCAGGATCGCGGCACCGTGTTGATCCCGGCCTTCAGTATCGGCCGCACGCAGGAACTGCTGTACGAGCTGGAGGATATCCTGCACCGCAACCAGGGCGGCGAGGCGAGCGAGGGGCTGGCCTGGGATCAGGTCGAGATCGTGCTCGACTCGCCGATGGCGGCGACCTTCACCGAGCTGTACCGGGAACTGCGTCCGTTCTGGGACGAAGAGGCGAGGGAGCGGGTCGCGGCCGGCCGCCACCCGCTGAACTTCGAACAGCTGACCACGGTGGACAGCCACGACGACCACCTGCGCGTGGTGCGCTACCTGGCCGAGACCGGGCGACCGGTGGTCGTGCTGGCAGCCGGCGGCATGTGTGCCGGCGGTCGGGTGGTGAACTATCTCAAGGCAATGTTGGGTGACCCGAAAAACGACATCCTGTTCGTCGGCTATCAGGCGCAGGGCACCCCGGGTCGCGATATCCAGCAATACGGGCCCAGGGGCGGCTACGTCGATCTTGACGGTGAACGCTTCGACATCCGCGCACGGGTGCATACGATCTCGGGCTATTCGGCGCATGCCGATCAGGCGGGGCTGATCGAATTCGTGCGCAACATGACCCGCCGGCCAGGACAGATCCGCTTGATCCACGGAGATCCGCGGGCCAGCGAGACCCTGGCCGGCCTGCTGCGTGAGCTGGTGCCGGGAACCGAGGTGGCGCGACCGCCAGGCGATTGAGGCCGCGCCGGTCCGTGCTGCACGCAGAGGTGTCAACCGGGTTCTCGGACGGCTGCCCGGGACTCGGCCAGGCGTCGCGCGCACAGCAGTTGAACCGCCCTGCCTAGCCGCGGACCCGGACGCGAGAGTAGGTCGGCCAGGCGGTCGCCGGTGCTGGCGTCGAAGCGTCGCATGAGGCTGATCTGTGGGAGGCGGTGGTTTGCCAGCACGGCCTCCGGCGAGGGACGGAAGACGCCGCGTGGCAGGCCATCGAAGACATTGCGGTAGCCGGCGGAGCGCAACACCGAGTTGATCCAGTGAAGCCCGCCCACGGTCATCTCTGGACGGTCCCATACGGTCACGTACGCGGCCTGCAGCGGCAGTCCGGCACATGGCGTTGCGACTGCTTGGTGGAACGCCGCGGCCGCCTGCGAGGCCGCCTGCGAAGTGTCACTGAGCTCCCCGATCGCGAGGATCGCATCGGCTACATCGGCGAGCGAGCGCGGTTCGCTGCGAAACACGGCGATCCCGGTGCGCTCAATCCAGTCCAGGTCGCTGGCGCGATTGCCGCTTTGCCAAGCGATGACCAGGTCCGGCTGCAGCGCCAGCAGCGCCTCGCGATCGGTTCCGCCCGGACCGCCAAGCTGCGGCAGCGCGGCGAGCGACTGCGGCGCGTCGCGGCCGTTGGCGATGGCCACCAGTCTGGCGCGCGCACCGGCCGCGAGGACCAGCTCGGTTGCGTGCGGGGCCAGGGTGACGATGCGCCGTGCCGGATGGGGCAGTGACACCAGTCGCCCGGTGTCGTCGCGCACCTCCGCCGCGCGCCCGGATGACGCGCATATCAGTGCCGCGGCCACTACCGCGATGTTCAGGGCGCGTGTCAGACTGCCGTCTTGGAACAGCGCGCCGCTGCAGGCCATCAGGCGAGTGCGGCGACCAGGCTGCCGCCGGCGATCACGGCGACCCATGTCGCGAGGCTGCGCCAGACCAGTGCCAGCGCGTCTTCGACCACCGGTGGTGCCGGCTCCCAATGCATGCCAGCCTCGGTCGCGGTGAATTCGTCCGCATCGTCGGGGAAGGTGTCGAGCGCGGCCAGGCCGGTCCTGGCCAGCAGGTTTTCCGCCTCGGTCAGCGGCCCCTCGTCCGGGATATAGTCAAAAGTGCGCCAGGCATGCGACACCGCCTCGAAATTGCCGGCGATGGCATAACCGGCGGCCGTGATGCGCGCCGGCCCCCAGTCGGCCACGTGGCGCAGCTCGTCGCTATAGCGCCGTGCGATATTCGGACATTCCTCGGCCTGCAGGCGTTCGGCGAGCAGCTGGATGACCCGGTAGGCCGCGGCGCCGACCGCGCCGAATAGGACGAACCAGAAGATCGGGCCGATCAGGCGTCGATTGGCCAGTACGACCACCGCCCGCGCTACCGCAAATGAGCGGCGTGGTTCTTCGAGCGGGACATCACTGAGGCAGAGCTGTCGCGCGAGCGCACCCGCACGCTCGTCGTCGCCATTGTCGCGGGCCTCGACAAAGGCCTCGGCATCTTCGCCGAGGTCGCGCGGGCCGAGGCTGTAAAGCAGCGTCACGAAGCCGAAAACAAAGCCCGACAGGCTGCCGAGGTCGCGAAAGATCACCTGCAGCCAGGCGACCATGGCCAGCAGCGGCAACAGGGCGAACACGGCGCCCCAGGGGCGGGCCAGAAGCCCCTGCGCAAACGTCGCCGCAGACAGGCGTCGGCAGTAGCTGTCGAACCAGCGGTGCTGTCGGCGGGGCCGCTGCTGTTGAAGTACACGCTCGACGAACAGCGCCAGCAAGACGATTAGAAATGTCATCGATCGAACGACCTCGGTGGTCCCTGGGAAGCTCTGAATGAGTCCATCCTGGACTTCTCAAACCACGCTACGGCGCAACGGTGATGTGTGCCTCGCTGCAGAATCAACCGCCTAGCGTGGTCGTCTTTGGCGCCACATACTTGTGCCGCGCATGCCCCGACTGAATTGAGGCTGCGCTTCGTGGTTGCCAAGCCGTCTGAAATGTTACTTCAAGTTGCAGTGATATGCGTCCGGTCTGCGGCGAGGCTCGCGAGCAGTGTCCGGTACCGGGCCCAGCTGAAGCCGGGACCAGGATCGGTCTTGCGCCCCGGCGCGATATCAGAATGCCCGACGATGCGCTGTGCGGTGATGGCCGGGAACAGGTCTTGGATATGCCGCGTCAGCAGAGCCAGATGACGATACTGTGCCTCGCTGTAGGGCTGGTCGTCGGTGCCCTCCAGCTCGATGCCGATGGAAAAGTCGTTACAGCGCTCGCGTCCGCAAAAGTCCGACTGCCCCGCATGCCAGGCGCGCCTGTCCAGGGCGACGAATTGCACGACAGAGCCATCGCGTCGCACCAGCAGATGGGCCGAAACTTCCAGGTTCGCGATCTCGCCGAAATAAGGGTGCGAGGTCGGGTCGAGGCGGTTGAGAAACAGGTCGCTGATGTATGGCCCGCCGAACTCGCCCGGAGGCAGGCTGATATTGTGGATGACCAGCAGGTCGATGTCGCTGCCGGCCGGTCGCTCGTCGGCATTCGGCGACGGCTCGTGCGTTACGCCAGGCAGCCAGACCTCGCCGATTGTCGTCATGGGGCCTCCCGGGCCGGTTGCTGCATTGCAGCATGGGTTGCTGCAACTATCCCGAGGGGGCGTGCCTCGGCCTCGAGTTCGCAATGAAACTCGCCGTCACGGAACAAGAAAACGGTAGGCAGATGAAAGACTTCGAACTCGTTCGTCAATCCCGGTTCGGTTTCCGCGTCGACCTCGAAGAGCTGCCAGGCGGGCTCGAGCCGACCTACCTCCCGAAACACGCGGCGCAGGTGGCGGCAGGCGCCACAAGCCGGCGAGCCGAACATTACCAGGGTCGTGCCTGGCATAATGGCGATGCGCGCATGGAAATCGAACTGGGTCAGTGCCGGCAGCGTCCAGCTTTCGCGTCGTTGGGGCAGATCAGTCATCATCCGTTGGCATTCAGCGGGCAAGGCGATAACTTAGCACCAGCGCCACGGTTTGGGTCATGAATCGTCGCTTTCGGCCGCTAGATTTGAACAAGGAAAAGGCGCCGCCGGTCTGCCAGCAGACGATGGGTGGCAGAATCCGGAGGTTCTGTGACGATGGTCACCACCCGGGCGAGGCTCGTGAACTTTGTTGGCCGAACTGTGACGACCATCACGAAGGCATTATCGGGCCGCGCATAGTTTCATCAATAAGCTTGAGGCCGGTGCCGATTTCGGCCTTGCAGTTTTTTAGCCCAGAGGTTGGCTCATGGCAAGCGACAACGTGATTTCTTTCGGTCAGGGACTCGGCGGTGGGCGGCGCCGGGTAGCCGATGCCAGGACGCACGAATTGGTTGCGGCCTGTCGTACGCGCATAGCAGATACCGTGCCGCGCCTGATGCAGGAACTGTTTGAGCACATCGACGACGAGCTGTACCAGCTGGCCGACAAGTCCGCCAGCGATGTTCTGCAGACCCGCTATTTCGATGCCATGCGCGAGCTGCGCAAGCTACGCGAGCCGATCGAACAGGGCTTCCTGCGCAGTCAGTTGACTCACTACGATGACTTCTGGCTGCATCCGATACCCGTAGAGGCAGACAGCAAGGAGCCTGTCAGCGACGAACTCAGCCTCGTCGAGGACGATGAATTGGAAGAGAACCTGGCTGTCAGCGGCATGGTTTCGAAGGCCGAGAATCGTTACCACCGCGAGCTGTTTGCGCTCAACATGCGCTTCGCTCAGCTGGTCGGCGTGCCGGATCTGGCTACCCGCCAGAACCCGGTTGGACCGCACAGCCTGGCCGAGGGATTCCGCTCGGCGATGCGCCAGTGGTCCGGTGACCTCGGCGTACGCCTGGTCATCTTCAAGTTGTTCGACCGTTACGTCATGGGCTATGCCGGCGGCCTGTACGATGACCTTAACGATGGCCTGGTCGAGGCCGGGATCCTGCCGAAGATCGTGCAGCGTGTGCGCCGCAATCCCGTAGCACCCTCGGTGCAGCGGGCGCGCCAGGAGGCTGGGTCTGGCGCAGGGCCAGACGCAGAGGTCGGTGACAGGCTGGCCGAAAATGTGGCCGATGAGGTCAGCCAAGAGCAGGTCCTCGGCATGCTCGCCCAGCTGTTGTCGATGCGGCGCGACCGTGGGGCGGGCAATCTGTATTCGCGGCGACTGCCCGGTGGCGGCGCCGCATACCACACCCATCTGCCTGCGGTCGGTTCGCACGAGCTGATCGACGCGCTGCACTATCTGCAACGCGAGGCCGCGATAGAGGCGCCGGTCAGTCCAGAGGAGGTCCAGCAGCTACAGACCGAGATGCTGATCAACCTCGGTCGCCAACTCGATATGGGATCGACCGAGGCGCCGGCGAAGCGCCTCAATCAGGTCGATCAGGACATGCTCGACGTGATCGGCATGCTGTTCGACTTTATTCTCGACGATCGCAATGTGCCGGACGCGATGAAGGCACTGCTAGGCCGCCTGCAGATCCCGATGCTCAAGGTGGCGGTTCTGGATCGCAGCTTTTTTTCCAACAAGCAGCATCCGGCACGCCGCTTGCTCAACGCGCTGGCGCGGGCCGCCATGGGCTGGGTGGACGATGGCGACCGTTCGGCTAAATCCCTGTTCGGCAGGATCGAGACCGCGGTAGCCAGGATCCTCAGCGACTTCTCCGACAATGTCGGACTGTTTTCGCAGGTCTATGACGAGTTCTACAATTTCATCGAGCGCGAGGCGCGTGGCGCCGAGGTCGCCGAGGAGCGCATCAACCAGGTCACGCGCGGGCAGGAGCAATTGCTGATTGCGCGGCGGCGGGTCGCGGAGGTGCTCAACGAGTTCCGCATCGCCCAGCCTGAGCTGCCAATGGCCGTGGTAAATATCCTGCGCGAAGGTTGGCACGATGTGATGTTGCTGGCCTTTCTGCGCGAGGGCGAGGAAAGTGTCGCATGGCAACACGCCTATGCCGCTGTCGAGGAGCTGATCTGGAGCGTGCAGCCGAAGGTGGAGCAGCCGGAACGCCAACGTCTGCTCAAGGCGATCCCGGACCTGTTGAAAAAGCTGCGTGACGGTCTGAACAACATTTCGTTCGACCAGCACCGTGCCAGTCAATTGTTCAAGGAACTGCAGGCCTGTCATATCGCAGCGCTGCGGGGTGAAAGCGATGCGGCCGACGGCAAGACGGCGGACGAGGTCATACCCGATGCCGTGGCGCTGGGCGCGGAGCCGGAGCCAGAGGTCGTCGAGGACGATTTCTACACCAAGGCCAAGGCATTGCAGGTCGGCCAGTGGCTCGAATGGCAGCGCGACGATGTCTGGGTGCGTGGCAAGTTGTCATGGCGCAGCGAGGTCACGAGCACCTGCATTTTCGTCAACCGCAAAGGCATGAAGGTCGCTGAGATGACCATCAACGATATTGCGGTCCTGTTCCGTGGAGACAAGGCGCGGCTCATGGAAGACCTGAATACCCCGTTGATGGATCGCGCCCTGAACGCAATGCTGGGCGCTTTGCACGACACCGAGGGTGCAGCGAAACCTGTCTGAACGACGCCTGGTTCCGTTACAATCGAAGCGCCGGCTGCCAGCCGGCGCTTTACTATTCGGCGCACGCGCCGGCTATACGGGAGTGACGGAATGGCGGAAAAGATTACCGATTCGGGCCTCAAATATGAAGACCTGGTCGATGGGGATGGCGCGGTCGCCGCTGCGGGCCAGCAGGTGGTAGTGCATTACACCGGTTGGCTGACGGACGGGAGTAAGTTCGATTCCAGCCTGGATCGCAACCAGCCTTTCAGCTTTTCACTGGGTCGCGGCATGGTGATCCGCGGTTGGGACGAGGGTGTCGCGGGTATGCAGGTGGGCGGCAAGCGCAAGCTCACCATTCCGCCGCAGCTCGGCTACGGTGCACAGGGCGCCGGCGGTGTAATCCCACCAAATGCGACGCTGGTATTCGAGGTCGAGCTGCTGGATATCCGCTGAGTGATCGCGCCACCAGATGCAGCAACCGTTGAGGCTCAGGTCCGCCAGGCCCTGGCAGAGGATCTGGGCAGCGGTGACCTCACCGCCGCACTGGTCCCTGCAGAGGCACTGGCGCATGCCCAGGTGATCGTACGCGAGCCGGCCATCCTGTGCGGTTGCCCGTGGTTCGAGGCGGTTTTCCGCCAGCTCGATCCGGCGATCGAGCTGTGCTGGTCGGCGCAGGACGGCCAGCAGCTGCACCCCGGCCAGACGGTCTGCGAACTTTCCGGGCGCGCGCGGCAGCTGCTCTCCGGTGAACGCACTGCGCTTAACTTTCTGCAGACCCTTTCCGGTACGGCATCCGCAGCGGCGAGCTATGTGGCCGCGGTGGCCGGGACGGGTGCCATGATACTCGACACACGCAAGACGCTTCCGGGACTGCGTCTGGCGCAGAAGTATGCGGTCCGATGCGGTGGGGCGAGCAACCATCGGGTCGGTCTGTACGACGCCATCCTGATCAAGGAAAACCACATCCGTTCCGCCGGCTCGATTGCCGCCGCGCTGGCGGCAGCGGCGGCCAGCGCGGCCGATGGGGTGATGATCGAGGTCGAGGTCGAGGGCTTGGACGAGCTCGGCCAGGCACTCGCTGCCGGCGCCAGGCGCATCCTGCTCGATAACTTCGACACCGCGACGCTGCGCGCGGCGGTGCAGATGACTGCCGGCAGGGCCAGGCTCGAGGCCTCGGGCGGGGTCAGCCTGGAGACGGTGCGCGCGATAGCCGCATCCGGGGTCGACTTCATTTCAGTAGGCCAGATCACCAAGGACGTCAGGGCCACCGACTACTCGATGCTGTTCACGACCAGCTAGCATAGCGCGTCGTTCCGTTTGGCACCTATCCCGGGAAGCCTGTAGCGACGGGCAGACCATGGTGGCGCGGTGGCAAACCGCAGTATCAGGCGCAGTCGGGCCGCCGCCCCATTTTCTGCTGCTAGCCGAGCGGGTGATGGGGGCGCCGGCCTTGTTCAATCAGGCCTGTACGTCGAGCAGCGAGCCCAGCAGTTTGTCTGCCACCGACAATGTCTTGATGTTGGCCTTGGCGGCAAGCTCGTGCTGCTTGAGCTCTACCATCGCACGCGTCATGTTGTCCTGATCAGCGGGTCTGGATGCGCGTGCGATCTCGGCTGCACTACGCGTGATCCCCTGGGTGCTGTGCTGGATACCCTGCAGGGCCGTGTTGCTCAACTTGCTGATCATGATCGTTGTCCAACAATTGCCGTCTCGCCTGTATCATCGGCGCCGCAAGTGCCAGATTGATGGCATCGGGTGCAATCTGTGAAGCATGTTCCGTGTTTCAGGCGGCAGGTTCTGAAACCGGGATGGTGCTTCCTCCAACACAAGTGAAGGATATGAAAAAAATCGTTTTGGCCCTTTTCTGCGCAGCCGCGAGTTGCGCCACCGTTGCTGATGATGCCGCCGGAATGAGCGTCTCTGAACGGTACAGCTATGCGATGGGCGTACGCCTCAGTCAGCTGCTCAAGGCACAGGGCGTTACTCAGATCGACGGCCGAGCATTCGCCGCAGCGATCGACGATGTCCTTGCGGATCGGCCGCTGCGCCTGAGCGATGCCGATATGCAGGCGGCGATTCGCGACCAGCAACGGCAGTTCGTGCAACAGCGCAACGAGCGCGCACAGAAGAACCTGGAGGCCGGTCGGGAATTTCTCGCCGCCAATGCGGGCAAACCAGATGTCGTGGTGCTGCCGAGCGGGGTGCAGTACCGCGTACTGGAGAGTGGTTCAGGGGCGCGCCCAGGTGCCGAGGACAGCGTACGCGTGCACTACCAGGGCACGCTGCTCGACGGCCGCGTGTTCGACAGTTCGCGGCAACGTGGGGAGCCGGCGGAGTTCGCGCTGACCGGGGTGATCCCCGGTTTCCGCGAGGCGATCTCGCACATGCAGGTCGGCGATCGCTGGCAGGTGTTCATTCCGAGTGCACTCGCCTATGGCGCTAAGGGCGCGGGTGGCGATATCGGGCCGAATGAGACCCTGGTGTTCGATATCCAGTTGCTCGATATCCTGCACTGAGCGGCCCAGCGCATATTGCACCGGCATCCTGAATCCGGTCGCAATTTGCGCGCCGTCGCAGCGGCTATTCCCAGGCCGCCCTGCCGGGTGGCATGACCAGTCGCAGACCGGCGAACAGTGCGCGGCGCTCGGCTGGTGCACACAGCCGGAAGGTGCTGCGGCGCAGGCTCGGCTGGGTATGCAGGCAGCCGCCGCGCAGCGCCACTGCTCGGTCGTCGGGCCGGCATGGCTCTAGGACCGGGTCCATCGGTGCCTGGTAGGACGGGTAGCTGTGAAAGGTATTCGCGCACCACTCCCAGACACGGCCGTACAACTCGATCTCGCCCAGGCGCGCCGCCACCTCCCACTGGTATTCATGCGGCGGTACTGCGCCGCTCAATCCCTGGCCATGTGCCGCGGCCCAGGCCGCGAACGCGCGCGCCTCATGCGCGCACAGGCCATTGACCAGGTCGCCCGGGTGCAGGTCCATCGCGCCGTTCATGCCGATGGCGTACCAGTGACCGGCGTTATCGCGTCGCCAGTGCCAGGGGCCCTCGACCCCGGCCGCCGCGCGCCATTGGCGCCCGCCTTCATCCCAGCAGTCGCTGTCACGGTAGCCGCCGTCCTCGATGAAGGCGAGATATTCGGCGTTGCTTACCGGCCGTCGACTGATGCGGTAGGCATGCAGCTCAACGATCTGCGGCGGTTGTTCGTTCGGCATCACCACGCCGTCACGCGCGCCGATCCGGTAATGTCCCTGCTCGATGCGGATCGAGTCGTCCACCGGCAGACGCGCCTCGAGCACCTGCTGCACCTGATAGTCGGCACTGGCGCGCCGCGCGCTGCGGGCGTTGAGCACCGCCAGCAGGCGCTCGTACAGCAAGCCGAGCCGTTCGGCCAGGTGCCAGACCAGCCAACTTTCGTCCAGCAGCGCATGCTCTGGCAGGAAACCGGGATTGGCCAACCAGGTGAGGTGCTTATCGAAGACCTCGTCCGCCCAGTTCAGCAGGTGGTCCTGCGGCGGCAGCAGCGCGTCGCTGTCACCGCCCGGCGGCTGCTCGTCGGCGAACAGGTGACGCACCCGCTGCGCCAGGTCATCGTCTCCCATCACTAGGCCGCGCAGCAGGTGCAATTCCAGGTACACCGCGCGGCCCAGCAGCCAGCCGGCGGACGGTAGCTCGGCATCGAAGCGCCGGTTGCAGTCGCGCGCGGGCAGTCCTTCCAGCAGTTGCAGGAGTAGTTCATGGGCGCCTGCCAGTGCGCCGAGGGCCTGTGCTTGAATCATTTCTGACGGTCGCGCGTGGTGACGGAAAGGCGGACAGTGTGAAGCCGCGCTGCATGGGACTTCCTTGCGCCGCGGCCTGCGATGCGCCGTGCCGACTGTCTGCGGGGTCGATTCTAGCCTGCAAATCATATGAAGGGTCTGGGAATCAGGGCGTGATGGGCAAAGCAGTCGGGCTGATCGGCCGAAAAAGCATAGCCGAAGCTATGGTTTGAAGGGGATCGGCAGAAATGCAAAGTCCAGCGCGGCCTGAGCCCGAACAGCACAGACTGTTACGTCGAATACAGGGGCCGGAGAACACATCGAATGCCTTTCGGATGCCGCGAAACACCATGTGCCCGTCGGCCTTCATGCAATTTGCAGACTGCTAGCCCGCCGTCCGGCCCCTGGCGAACCTTGCAGGCTGCCAGGTCGCGGATTCGCCAGCAGTGATCCGGATGCCAGGGGCAGGGCGGTCGAGATGCCGCGTGCGGTTTTCCAGGGCGCCGGCTCGAGCAAGCGGAAGCCTGCCCGAGGTGCATGGCAATCCAACCCGACACGCACCTGGGTCGTTCGAAACTGAATACCTTTGGCCGCGTTCGCGCAGGCCGTGGGTTAGGCCGGCGGAGCGCCCTCGATCTCGGCGCAGCGGGCCTCGAGGTAGGCAATGATGTCGTTCGACTCGTACTGCCACTGTGCCGCGGTGGCGTCACCCGGGATATACAGACAGGGTACCTGCAGGCGACCGCCCTGACTCAGCAGCTGCGATCGCCAGCGCGGGTCACGGCGCGCATCACGCGTCTCGATGGCGACGCCAAGGCGGCGCATCGCGCGGCGCGTCTTGACGCAGAACGGGCAGGCGTGGAACTGGTACAACGCATGGCCGCGCAGCGCCTCGTCTATCCTGTTTTGCACAAGTGGTGCGCGCTGCGGTGGCTTTGGTGCGGTGACATGGTCGAGCAGCAGGATGAGCTGGCCGATCGGCCAGCGGATCAGCTCCAGGATCATGCCTTGCCGCCGCCGAGGCAGGGTGGTGATTCGGGTGCATCGCCGCCCTTGGCAAACCATTCCTCGGGCGTCATGGTATGCAGGGCCAGGGCATGTATCTGGCCCTGCAGTTCTTGTTGCAGTGCACCGTTGACCGCGCGATGGCGCTGCACCAGCGGCCTGCCCTCGAACTGCTCGCTGACCAGCACCACGCGGAAGTGTGACTCGGCACCCGCCGGGACATTATGCATGTGGCTCTCATTGGCGACCTCGAGGTGCAAGGGCGCGAACTGCTCGCGCAGTTTCCGTTCAATCTGCTGTTGGACCTGCATCGACCGTCTCCGTAATTTTCCGTAGTGTCCGCCCGCCCGGGGCAGCATTAAACCCGCCTGCAACACGGAAATCCGGCCCGGCTCAGCCAATCCCCTCCCAAAAATCGGAATCGCGCGCCAGGAACTGTTCGGCCGGAATGTAGTGCGAGCCGTCGCACGAGAAGTTCAGTCCGACGATGCCGTTGAAGATGTTGATCGAGCCGGCCCGCAGGTAGATGGTGTTGTCGGCGTAACGCAGGTGCTTGAAGGTGTCCAGGATGGGTCGGATCTGCTCCTGCGGCACAATTGCGTCGTCCGGGTAGGGTTTGTGCGGGAAGGCCAGGCAGACGTCCGGATCGACCAGTTCGTCGTACTCAAGCAGCTGATAACGGTACGGGTCGTCGAGCAGCCAGATGGTTGCCCGGCTGCTGGAGAAATGGATCTTCAGGTGAAACACGCCGTTTTCGCTCACCAGTTCCTCGAGTACCGGCAGGACCATATCGATCTTGTCGTCCAGGCGGCTCTGGATACGGCACTGTTGAAACACGTTGCCGCGGATCGCCGGATCACCCTTGATCTGCCGCCAACGACTGGGCTCGGAGTACAGGTCCTTGGTGATCGGCAGGCCACGCAGGTCGAAATCGGCGCCGAGGTAGCCGAGTAGGTGGCCGTTGAGGAACACGCGATGGATCGCGGTGACCGAGGGGCGGCTGACGCGCAGGCTGATATAGGCCTCGGACAGGGTCATCTCGCGGTTGGCCGCCAGGCGCTGCATGTACGGCCGATGTGAGCGGTCGCGCCCATAGTCCTCTTCGATCAGACCGTCAGGCGAGGCATTCGCGCTGACCTGGCGCCCGTCCCGGTCGAGCGCATAGAGGTAGGTCACGTACGGCACCTTGGGCATCGATTCGAGCAGTACGCGATCAAGTGCCGAGCGGTCGCTCCAGACCTTGGCGCAGTGTTTGGCAACGCGGTGCATCGGGTCGATCAGCATGTTGTAAAGCATGGTGCGCTGACGCGCGATGCGCTGTTTCAGTGGGGACTTCTGGTCAGAGATTGTCATGTCGGACTGCCTGCTCGTGGATGCGCCGGGATCGTTTGATTCGACCGTTCAGCGGCCACGCCCATCGGACGGTGGCGGAAACGGCGTGACGTTGCTGAGCGTGCCATTGACCTCCAGAATCTTGTTCTGGCCGCGCTTTTCGACCTCTTCGATGCGCATCACCGCATGCATCGGCAGCACCAGCCGCTGCACGCCGGCGAATTCGGCCTTCAGACGCTCTTCGGCCGGGTCTATGACCAGCGAGGTGTGTTCGTCGAATAACAGGTCGCGCACCTCAATGAACCCGTATAACTCGGCCTGCACGACCTGCTGCGCGTGCATCTGGTAAACCTTGCCATTGCTGTGAAACGAGATCCGGAAAATCCGCATTGTCCCTCCGCCGGCGACGCAATTTTTATTTTACCTCCAAATGCCGGGTTTCAGCTTGCCGAACCCCTCGGGCGATGGGTGTATGATTTGCTCGTCAATGGCGCCGTTCGATCACTCAATGGGCATATTCAAACAACTGGAATCCTTTGCCGCCGGCGATTCGGTCGCGTTGGCGGCGGCCCTGGCCGAGTTGCCCTGGAACGCCGATGGCCTGCTGCCGGTGATCGCGCAGCAGTTCGACAGCGGTGAGGTGCTGATGCTCGCGTGGATGAATCGCGAGGCGCTGGACGAGACGCTGCGGACGGGCCGGGTGTGCTACTGGTCGCGCTCGCGCCGGGCGCTGTGGCGCAAGGGCGAGTCGTCGGGCCAGATACAGGTGCTCAAAGAACTGCGCCTCGATTGCGATGGCGACACCATCCTGCTCGGGGTCGACCAGACTGGTCCCGCCTGCCATACCGGGCGCCGCGACTGCTTTTACAATCGGGTCGACGGCGACCGCCTGGTGGTCGACAAGACGGTGCTGATCGATCCCGCGGATCTGTACCGCCAATGATCGATATTCAGCCGATCGCGGCGTTCGATGACAACTACATCTGGCTGATGACCCGGCCGGCTTATGCCGGTTGCGTGGTCGTCGACCCGGGCGACGAAGACCCGGTGATCGAGCGCCTGCAGGCCGATCATCTGTCCCTGGATGCGATCCTCGTCACCCACAAACACGGCGATCACGTGGGTGGCATCCGCGGCCTCAAGGCTGTCTGGCCGGACGCGATCGTCTACGGTCCCGCGCACGAACCGATCGCGGCGCTGGAGCGGCGCCTGCGCGGTGGTGATCGGGTCGTGCTCGACGGTCTGGGCGCCGCATTCGATGTTCTCGATGTGCCCGGCCACACCGAGGGGCATATTGCCTACTACGGCGAAGGGGCCTTGTTCTGTGGCGACACGCTGTTCGCGGCCGGCTGCGGGCGGGTGTTCAGCGGGACCTTTGAGCAGTTGAGCGATGCGCTGATCCGGATCGGTCGATTGCCAGCCGATACCCGCATCTACTGCGCCCACGAATACACCCTCGCCAACCTGGGTTTCGCCGCTTGGGTGGAGCCGGCCAATGGCGCGCTGAAGGCGCGTACCGAGCGCGACCGGCTTGCCCGCGAGCAGGGCAAGCCGACGCTGCCCTCGCTGATCGGCGAGGAATTGGCGACGAATCCGTTCATGCGCACCGACCAGACCGAGGTGGTCAGTGCCGCGGGCGCCTGGGCGGGCCATGCATTGAACGACCGTGGCGCGGTGTTTCGGGCCCTGCGCACCTGGAAAGACAAGGACTACGACTGATGAGCAAATCGCTGTTGATCACCAACGCCCGTATGGTGAACGAGGGTCGGGTGACCGAGGGCGATCTGCTCGCGGTCGATGGTCGGATCGCGAAGATCGGCAGCGCGATCAGTGCGCCGGATGCGACGGTGATCGACGCCGCGGGCAGGGTGCTGATGCCGGGGATGATCGACGACCAGGTGCATTTCCGCGAACCCGGCTTGACCCACAAGGCCGACATCGCGACAGAATCGCGCGCGGCGCTGGCCGGTGGCATCACCAGCTTCATGGAGATGCCCAACACCAGGCCGCAGACCGTGACGCTCGCAGCGCTCGAAGACAAGTTCACGCTCGCCCGTGGCCGCGCATGGGGCAACTACGCCTTCTACCTGGGGGCGACCAACGACAATATCGACGAGATCCGCCGCCTGGCGCCGAACCAGACCTGCGGCATCAAGGTGTTCATGGGCGCGTCGACCGGCAATATGCTGGTCGATGATCCGGCCACGCTCGAACGGATCTTCCGCGATGCACCGACCCTGCTGGCCACGCATTGCGAGGACACGCCGACCATCAGGGCCAACGAGGAGCGCTACCGCGCGCAGTACGGTGAGGAGATCCCGGTGCGCTTCCACCCGTTGATCCGCAGCGAGGAGGCGTGCTGGAAGTCGTCGTCGATGGCGGTCGACCTGGCGCGCCGGCACGCCACGCGCCTGCACGTGCTGCACCTGACCACGGCGCGCGAGCTGGCGCTGTTCGACAGCGGGCCTATCAGCGGCAAGCGGATTACCACCGAGGCCTGTGTGCATCACCTGTACTTCAGCGAGTCTGATTACGAGCAGCGCGGCAACCTGATCAAGTGCAATCCCGCGATCAAGCGCGCCGAAGACCGCGCCGCGCTGCGCGTCGCGCTCGCCGAGGATCGCCTCGACGTGATCGCCACCGACCATGCGCCGCATACGCTCGAGGAGAAGCAGGATCCTTCGTACTTCAAGGCGCCGGCCGGCCTGCCGCTGGTGCAGCATGCCCTGGCCATGGCGTTGGAGCTGGTCCACGATGGCGTGCTCAGCCTGCCTCAGCTGGTACAGAAGGTCAGTCACGGGCCGGCGCAGGTGTTCAACGTGTGCGAACGCGGCTTTCTGCGCGAAGGCTACTGGGCCGATCTGGTCCTGGTCGACATGAACAGGCTGCAGCGCATAACCCACGACCAGCTGCTGTACAAGTGCGGCTGGTCGCCGCTCGAGGGCGATGTGCTGCGCTCGAGCATCAGCGCGACCGTGGTCAATGGTGAGCTGAAATATCGCGACGGGAATTTTCTCGGTGCGGCCGCTGGTATGCGGCTCGCGTTCGATCGCGGCTAGGCGATACCAATCGCGCCCTTGTCGACTCCCTCGTAGGCATACACCTTGAAGCGGTCTCCCGGGTGTGCGGCCTTGAGCTGGTCTGCGATATGCTGAGCGATGTTCTCCACGGTCGACTCGCTGTCGAGCAGGTAGCAGGCAGCGCGCGCCAGGGTCAGGCCGAAATTGCCCTGGGCGCTGCGGTAGCCAAACTCGTAGTATTCGACCCCGTCACGCCGGCTGACGCCGATCACATCTGCACGTGTGCCGATATAGATGTCGGTCCAGCGTGCCGCCCACGCGTCTTCGAGGGCGTTGTCGCGCTGGCCGTTGCGCAGGATCTCGAGACGTGAACGATGACCGTGGGCGATGCGCTGGCAGTTGCCGGCGTGCTGTTTCAGGCCATGACTGTAGTGATAGAAGACGCCGTCGCGCTGTTCCGGCCACAGGCGCACGCGCACCGCGCTGACGTTTTCCGGGGTCAGTGGGGAAAGATAGTCGGCAATGATCTGCGCGAGCCGGTCGGCGGCGATCCGTTCGCAGGGTATCAGCCTGATCGCATCGCGCGGCGAACGATGCTCGATCTGCAGACCGTCCTCGAGCTTGAACGACAGGTGCAGGCCTTCCGGGTATTCGGCTATCTGCAGCGCCGGGTAATCGGCCGGCACCAGCAGTTTGTGGTCGAATTGCTGATCGATCATGCGCTTGATCGATCGCTTGACCTCGCCAAAGTCGAGCACCATGCCCTGGTAATCCAGGTCACCGTCCAGCTCGATATCCACCTGCCAGCTCTCGCCAACCAGGCCGCGGGCCGGGCTCAGGATCGAGTTGTCGATGACGGTCAGGCGATTGACGAATAATGTGGTCATCCGGTGAGGATAACCGGAATCGGAGATTTTTGAGAGCCGCAGGGTGCGGGATCGCAAACGCGGGGATGGCCCCGCATTGGGTGTCTCTCGGGCGGCGGCCGGCCGGGCCGTGACCTTTGACGCCGATCCGCAGTCAGACGAAGAATGCCGTTGGTCCGAATTTTCTGGGAAACCGGGTGAGACGAAATTTCTGTTTCTTTTTGCTGTTGCTTGGACTGGTCGCGCAGGCGGGCGCGGGTGTCGTCCTCGATACCCAGGGTGGCAGCGCGGCGCTGGAGGAGAATCTGCGCGCGCGGCTGCGCCTGCAGACCGAGCCCTGCGATGCGCCGCGCTCGGTGGTGCAGCGCGTGTTCAAGCAGGCCGAAAAGGATTTCGATCCTGCCCTGCGCGCGTTTGGCTACTATCGCGCGAAGGTCGTCAAAGAGCTGTCGTTCGAGGACGACTGCTGGCATGCCGTTTTCACCTTCGATCTCGGCCAACGCGTCGTGATCCGCAAGCGCGATATCGTGATCCGTGGCGAGGCCGCGGATGATCCGAAGCTCGGCGGCCTGCTGGCCGGCCTGCCGCTGCCAGAGGGTGCTCCGCTCAACCACGCCGAGTACGAGGCCATCAAGGACCGTCTGCGCCAGTTTGCGATTGAGCGCGGCTATCTCGATTTCGCGTTCAGCCGCCAGGAATTGCGTGTCTATCCGGACGAATCGGTCGCCGACATCCATCTGGAGGCGGATAGTGGACCGCGTTACCACTTTGGTGAGCTGCGCCTGAGCGAACAGCCGCTCGACGAGGAGTTGGTGCGGCGCATGGCCAACCTGACCGAGGGCGAATTCTATGACACCGCCAAGATCGCCGCGCTCAATCGTGTACTCAGCGATTCGCCTTACTTCGCACGTGTCGAGGTGCGCCCGCGACGTGACCAGGCAGTGGATCACGCGGTGCCGATCGACATCCTGCTGGAGCCGGCCAAGCGGCATGCCTGGCGCGCCGGTATCGGTTTTGAGACCGACCTGGGCCCGCGTGGCAGCCTGCGCTACGACAATCGTTATGTGAATGCTCGCGGTCATCACTTCGAGAGCGCGCTGAGCGTGTCACCGGTGCTGTCCACGCTGGGCGCGGAGTACGTGATCCCGGGCGATGATCCAATCCACGAGAGCTTCGGCTTTGGCGCCAAACTGACCCACGAGGATACAGACAGTGCGGTCAGCGACAGCGCCAGCCTGACCGCGCGGCATACGCTGCAGTCAGAAGGCTGGAACCAGAACCGTTTCATCGAACTGTTGCACGAGAAGTCGGACGTGGGTGGCGAAAAGACGACTTCGACGCTGCTGATGCCGGGCATCGCATTCGACCATGCCGAAGGCGACGATGTGCTGCGCACGCGGCGCGGCTACCGGGTCAGATTCGAGGCGCGCGGCGCCCACGAAGCGCTGCTGTCGACCGCGAGCTTTGTACAATTGAGCGCCAGCGCGAAGGGCATCTACCGGTTTGGCCAGGGTGGGCGCGTGACCGGACGCGTGGATGGCGGTGTCACCGTCGTGCCCAGCATCACCGATCTGCCGGCATCGCTGCGTTTCTTCGCCGGCGGCGACAACAGCGTGCGTGGTTATGCCTACCAGTCACTCGGCCCGCTCGATGACAAGGGCGAAGTGCGTGGCGGCAAGAACCTGCTTACCGCCAGTCTCGAATACGAACACCCGGTGGTCGGCGAGGACTGGTGGGCAGCGGCTTTCGTCGACGCGGGCAATGCCTTCGACAGCGACCAGTTCGAGCTGCGCAGCGCTTACGGCGTCGGCGTGCGCTGGTATTCCCCGGTTGGTCGGGTGCGCCTCGACGTGGCGTTCCCGGATGACACCAGCGATGGTAGCTGGCGCGTCCACTTTGGGCTGGGTACCGACCTTTGAGCAGGCTGCGGTCGCTATCGCGCTGGGTGCTGTGGACGACCCTGTTCCTACTGGCCCTGCCGGTGCTGCTGTTGGCGCTGCTGGCGACCGACGGCGGGACCGGATGGGCGTTGCGCCAGTCCGTGGAGTTGCTGCGCGATGCCGGGGTCGAGGTGCGTCTGGTGCACCGCTCGGGGAGTCTGCTCGGCCGCCTCGAACTGGACGACCTGGCGGTCGCGGCCGCCGATTCGCGCCTGGAGATCGGCCACCTGGTGCTCGATTGGCGCCCGCGTGCGCTGCTCGACGGCCGTCTGCAGGTCCGTCTGATTGCGGCCAGCGACGTGCACCTGGTGCCGCCACCGGCGACTGAGAGCGAACCGGGCCAGCTGCAGATCCCCGACCTGGTGCTGCCGCTGGCGGTGCAGGTCGACCGCTTGCTGCTCGAGCGTGTTGTGATCGAGCAGCCGGACGGGGCCGTCGGCATCGACCGCCTGGCCGCCGTGCTCAGCCTCGACCGCCAGGGCCTGGCGCTGCGCCAGATCGAGTTTGCCGGATCGGGTGCGCGGCTGGATGGCGAGGTGAGCATGCAGGCCTCGGCACCACATGCCGTCGACGGCGGGCTGAATGCGCACATCGACGAGCAACTCAGCGGCGCGGACATCGGCGCCGTCTCGGTGCGGGCGGTGCTGTCCGGCAGCGCGCTGCGACCGGCCTTTGATCTGCGGGTCGAGACCCCGGCACAGCTTCACCTGCAGGGCAGCGCGCTGCTCGACCAGCCGCAGCCTGGCTTCGATCTCGCCGCCGAGTGGACTGAACTGAACTGGCCGTTACGCGGCGTACCGCAGGTGGCGACGCGCAACGGGCGCATCACCCTGGAAGGGATGGTGGACGATTACCGTCTGAATCTGCGTGCCAGCGTGCAGGGGCCCGACCTGCCGCCCGGTGATGTCTCGCTGGCCGCGCAGGGCGACCTGAATGGGCTCAGGCTGCAGCCGCTCGGCGTCGTACTCAAAGACGGTCGCCTGCAGGCCGAAGGGTCGCTGAGCTGGGACGCGGGGACACGCTGGCAGCTCGAATTGCTGGCCGAAAAACTGAATCCCGCGATGTTCGCGGCCGACTGGCCCGGAGAGATCAGCGGCCACCTCAGGCTTGCCGGTAGTCTCGACCAGGCCGGTGAACGGCTCGCCGCGCAGGCGCACATCGACGGGTTAACAGGTCGCCTGCGCGGTTACCCGGTCAAGGCCAGCGGCGCGCTGGATTGGGACGCCGGGCGTCTGCGCGCCGAGGCGCTCGATATCGCCTCAGGGCCCAACCGGATCAAGCTGGACGGGCGGGTGGACGACCGGCTCGACCTGCGTTTTGCGATTGAGGCCCCGGATCTGGCCTCGCTTTACCCGGGGCTGGGCGGGCGCCTGCACGGCGACGGCCAACTCGGCGGGACTCGCACGCAGCCGTCCGTGGTCGGTAAGTTCAGCGGGGCTGGGCTGGGCTACGAGGGCCTGCGCGCGCAGCAGTTCGACCTGAGTGTCGACTGGCGTGACGACAAGGGCAGCGGCCGTGCGCGCCTGACGGGGCTGGACCTGGACGGCCAGGTCGTGAATGGCCTGAGCGCCGATCTGGACGGCGACCTCGCCATGCATCGCCTGAAACTGGCCGCCGATGGCCCGGAATTCGCTTTCACGTTGAGCGCGCAGGGCGGACTGATCGGCCAGGTCTGGCAGGGTGAGCTGCGCGCGCTGACCGCCAGTCAGGCCGCGTTGGGCGAGTGGCGGCTGCGTGCCCCGGCGAGCCTTCGCCTGGCTGCCGACGAGGTGCGCAGCGGGCGGCTGTGCCTGGTGCAGGGTGCAACCGATCTGTGTGCGGGCGGTGGCTGGGGCCAGGCCGCCGGCCTGGATGTGGCCGGGCAACTGAACAAATTCGATCTGGCCAAGCTGGCACCGCTGCTGCCCAATGAGGCCAAGATCAAGGGTAGTTTGAGCGGCGAATTCAGTGCCAGGGGGCCAACCGCCGCGCCCAACCTGACCTTCGACCTGCGCCCGGGAGACGGCCGGATCCGTCTCGAGGCAGACCCGGAGCCGTTCGATCTCGCCTACCGCAATGCACGCATCAACGGGCGTTTTGAAAACGATCGTGGCAGTGCCGACCTGCGCTTCGATCTGGGGCCCAACGGTAGTGCGGCGGGCGGTATAACGCTCGGCGCCGCACAGGAAGGACGGCGGGCCTTGGGCGGTGAGCTGAAGGCGGATTTCCCGGACCTCGGTCTGATCGCCGGATTCGTCCCTGCGCTCGAAGAGGTGGAGGGCCGGCTGGCGGTTTCGGCAAAGTTGGGCGGCACCCTGGACGCGCCGCGCATCTCCGGTGGTCTGCAGGTCAGCGAGGCGAGTGCCAGAGTGCCGGCAGCCGGGATCCTGGTTGACGGTATCGGGCTGAGCGTGAACGGGGATGGCGTGGCACCGCTGCAGGTGCGCGGGCGGGCCAGTTCCGGCGGCGGGCGGCTCGACCTGAAAGGCAGTGTCGACCTGGCTGGCGCCGGTGGTCCCGCGGTCGATCTGAGCGTGCGTGGTAAGGATTTCGAGGCACTGAAGCAGCCCGAGGCCCATGTGACCCTGTCACCCGACCTCAGGCTGCAGGGCGACCTGCCTTATCACCTGTCCGGAACGCTGCGCATTCCCAAGGCGACGATCAAACTCGAGGAGCTGCCGGCCGGCACGGTCGCGGTATCGGACGACGAGATCGTTGTCGGGGAGCATGAAGAAGCGGCACCCGCGCCACAGGTTCGCAACCTGACTGCCAAGGTCCGTGTCGAACTCGGCAAGGCAGTCACCTTCGAGGGGTTTGGCCTGAAGACGGGCCTGACGGGCGCGCTCGACGCCACCGAGGAGGCGCGGGGTGTGACCGTCGACGGCAAGATCGAGATGCGCGACGGCCACTACAAGGCCTACGGCCAGGACCTGCAGGTCGAGCTGGGCCGACTATTGTTCGCCGGTCCGCCGGGCAACCCGGATGTCGACCTGCGCGCGCTGCGCGTGTCGCGCGACGGCGACACCAAGGCCTACCTGGCCCTGACTGGTCCGCTCAGCAAACCGCGCGCACGCGTTTACAGCGTGCCTGCGCTGCCCGAGGCCCAGGCGTTGGCATACCTGATGACCGGGCGCGGGCTCGACCAGGCCCGCCAAGAGGAAGGTCAACTCATCGCCTCGGCCGCGCTTGCGTTCGGCGTGGCGCAGAGTGAGCCTTTGCTGCTGGAGATGAGCGACCGCCTGGGCCTGGACGATCTGCGCGTGGAAAGCGGTGAGAACGGCCTGGAAGACACCTCGCTGGTGCTCGGCAAATACCTCAACCCCGACCTGTATCTCGGTTACTCGCAGGGGCTGTTCAGCCCTGAGGGTGCGATCCTGCTGCGCCTGAAACTCAGCAAACGGCTCGAACTGGAGAGCCGCTCCGGTATCCAGCAGTCGGTCGATCTGCTGTATCGGCTCGAACACAATTAGCGTGGCGCGCCGCGTCTGGTGGCGGTCGGGTGCCAATAGCGAAGCGTATTGCACCGCATCTGCCTCTCGCGTGTATTACCGCCTGCGCCGCATGCCCCGTGCGCGGTTGTGCGGCCGGCTTTGCCGCGCAGACTCCTAGCGGTTGGGCTGTATGCCGGCCCGCCACGCCCAGGGCGGGACTGGGTTGTCGTCCGACCACAGGCCGCGCCGGGCGGCGCGTGCCGCGGCCTCGGCGTCGGTGTAGGGGTTGCCCGGGGCACCCGCAGACGTATCGGTCGGAACGGTGGACCAGGCCAGGCCGTCATACAGCATGTCCAGTGCGACGTCGCGGCCCTTATAGATCACGCTGCCGTGGATCGGGCCGGTGAAGTCGTCGTCACTGGTATGGACGACGACAAAGGCGCCGGTCAGGGTCGTGTACAGGCGATCGGTTGCCGCGCCGCCCCAGGGTTGGCTGGGCTCCGGTGCATCGATGCCGGCCAGTTCGATAAGGTACTGGCTGCCGCGCATCTCCAGGATCAGACTGTCGCCGTCGATGACGCGCAGCACCCGTCCTGGCAGCTGTTGCTCGCCGTTATAGGCGAGGCATGCGCTACCGACGAGCAGAAGTGCGAGCAGGTGCTGGGGTCTGGGCAACAGGGGAGTCCCTCGGCTAACGGCGCCAGTCGGCTCGATGTCGGGCGCGACGGGAAAGATGGAGCCAATGGGCGGAATCGAACCGCCGACCTACTGATTACGAATCATGGCGGCGATCCAACCCGGGACACTGGCTGGACTGGCCCGCCCGTGATCGCGGTTTCCATCAAATCTGGCGCCGTGATCGGCTACCGATACCGCGTTCCGCAAACCACTGGCGGGCGCAGCCGGTTTCTGTTCTTCAGTCCATACGTTACTCGAGCCGAGCAGTCAAAGCGGCTGCCTACCCCAGATACGTCACCTTTGTTTAATACAGCACTTGCTGCAATGCAAGGACTAGATCGGCTTGCGCAGCCTTGCGTAGCTGATCTGCGCAATGCGCGCCTTGGCCTGCAGCGCATCGGCCCGCGCCTGGGCGATACGGTTCTCCTGTGGCCGGCTGCCTGCCTCGAGCTTGGCCAGTGCCTGCCTGGCCGCCTCGACCACGGCCCTGGCAGCGGCCGCCGACGCTTCGAGTTTTTCGCTGCGCAGGCGCGCCAGTGGCTGCCCGGCGGCTACCGCATCACCCTCATTCACCAGAATTTGCGCCACGTGCCCGGGGGTGTCGAACGCCAGGTCGAACTCGCACAGATCCACATTGCCGTACAACGTCAGCCGGGTCGCACCCTGCCCAGTGTCACGCGACTGGTTCCAGGCAAAAAATCCGGCCGCGGCCAGCACGATCGGAATCAACAGCAACGGCGTCTTGTTCAATCGTCCCCTCCAACTGAAACGGCAGCTTTTCCACCCGGCCGGAGACTGCAGTCGAGCATGTCCTTCGCCCCTGATCTTACCGCCGCGCGTGATCGCGCGCAGCGCATCGCAAATGCCGAGTGGTGACCGGGTCTATTGTCCGGCACCAGCGCTTGTCGCATAGTGGCTGCTGTTGACCGCGGTGGCCGCGGTGGCCGCTATGGCTGTGCCGCCGCTGAGGTCGCATCGTTCCACTCCCTGCACAGAGAATTGCGCGGTGTTTTCTGCCCTGAGCAAATCACTCATCAACCAGCGTTCGCCGGCCAGCATCCGCGCGAACCTGCTGGCCGGCCTTACAGTGGGGATCATTGCGCTGCCGTTGTCGATGGCATTGGCGATCGCCAGTGGTGTGCCGCCGCAGCATGGCCTGTACACCGCGATCGTGGCCGGGATTGCGATTGCGATCTCGGGGGGATCGAAGGTCAATATCTCGGGGCCGACTGCGGCGTTCGTCGTGGTGCTGCTGCCGATCGTGCAGCAGTTCGGCATCGGCGGCCTGCTGATCAGTGGCTTCATGGCCGGCGTGATCCTGGTACTGATGGGACTGGCGCGGTTCGGCCGCCTGATCGAAATCGTTCCGTATCCGGTGGTCATTGGCTTTACCGCTGGCATCGGGGTGGTGATCGCGACCCTGCAGATCAAGGATTTTCTCGGCCTGGATATCGCCGCGTTCGATGGGCACTACCTCGACAAGGCGTGGCTGATCCTGCGTTCACTCGATACCGTCCAGCCGCAGGAGCTGCTGGTCGGTGCGACGACCCTTGGTGTGCTGCTGGTGTGGCCGCGGCTCAAGATCAGGATACCGGGCCACCTGGTGGCGGTGTTGCTGGGTTCATTGATCGGCTGGGCACTGAACGCGCTCGGCGATGGCACCGCCATTGCCACCATCGGCTCGCGATTCCGCTACGAGTTGAACGGCGTCAGCGGTAGTGGCATTCCACCAATGCTGCCCGCTTTTGCGTGGCCGACCGCGCTGCCCGATGCGGCCGGTCAGCCAATCGGTATCAGCTTCGAACTGATCCGCACGCTGCTGCCGGCGGCCTTCACCATTGCCGTGCTCGGCGCGATCGAGTCCCTGTTGTGCGCGGTGGTGGCCGACGGGATGTCCGGCAAAAAGCACAGTCCGAATGATGAGCTGATCGGGCAGGGCCTTGGCAACATGCTCGCGCCCTTTTTCGGTGGTATACCGGCCACCGCGGCGATTGCCCGCACCGCGGCCAATGTGCGTGCCGGCGGCTCGTCGCCGCTGGCGTCGGTGACCCACGGCCTGTTCATTCTCGCCGCGATCCTGTTTCTCGCGCCGTTGCTCGCCTACATCCCGATGGCCGCGATGGCGGCCTTGTTGCTGATGGTCGCCTGGAACATGAGCGAAGCGCGGCACTTCGTGCGCATCCTGCGCATTGCGCCGCGCGACGACGTTTTGGTGCTGCTGACCTGCTTCAGCCTGACCGTGTTGTTCGATATGACCGTGGCGGTCGGAGTCGGCATGGGCCTGGCCGGTGGACTGTTCGTGCGCCGCAGCATCGATTTGGCGCAGACCCGCTCGCTGCGTCCGGAGCACGACAACCTGTTACCGGTGCCGGGCGAAATCGCGATCTATGACATCAATGGGCCGTTGTTCTTCGGCTCGGCGCAAAAGGCGTTGCGCAGTCTGACCGAGGTGACGCCGCAGGTGCGCGTGGTGGTGTTGGACATGTCCGAGGTCAGCATGTTGGACATGAGCGCGATCGTCGCGATGGAGTCGATCGTCAGCAACCTTGCCGCACGCGGGGTCGGGCTGGTGATCAGCAACCTGCAGGCGCGCATGATCCTCAAGCTGCGGCGCGCGGGTATTCGCAAACGCCTGGGCCGCATTGAGTTCGCACGCAATCTTCAGGAGGCGATCAGAAAGGGCAAGGTGATGTGCGGCGCGGCGTGACCGCCGCAACCCGATGTGTTGCTGGTGACATCGACCCGGCCCCCGAATGGCAACGTCCGGTATCAGTTGAAGACGCCTTACCGTGATGGCACGACGCATGTCATCTTCGAACCCCTCGATTTCATCGCACGGCTGGCGGCCCTGATACCGAAACCGCGGGTCAACCTCACTCGTTTCCACGGTGTATTCGCGCCCAACCGTAGCGAAGCGGAGGTCACGAAGCCGCAGGCTGAAAGCATAGCGGTAACAGCAAGCACCGCGCGCGGGTGACACCGGCCAAGCGCGCCAGGGGCGGTCAGCACGCCAGGGCCGCGGATCCGGAAGAGCCTAGGCCAGCCGAACGCCGTGCCGCGATGACCTGGGCGCAGCGCCTCAAGCGGGTGTTACTCCGGGCATCCTGCCCTCCGCCCTTCGGGCCAGCCTGCGGCTGTTCCAAAACGCTCCAGGCGATTTGGTCGGTATCGACATCGAGACCTGCCCGATCTGCGCCGGAGCAGCGCGAATCATTGCCTGTATCGAACACCCCCACGTCATCGATAAAATCCTCACACACTTGGATACGAAGACGGCTGAACCCGAAGCCGCGAGGCGGCCGCCGTGCCGGGCGCCACCGCAAGCGAGCTTGTTCGACTGACCAATCCATGACGAGCTCATTCACCAGGCTGCATCATCCATTGACGCGGTGCGGATTCGCTCGGCCTGTGGGCGCACTGAGATTACAAGGGGAAATCCGGCAATATGGGCTTTATGCGACCTCATATAGACGCCCCATTTGCCAAGCTGAATATTCGCTGGATCCGGAGTGGGATGACCTTGGACTAACATCCTCATATTCGCGTGCTGGGTAACGCAGTAAGATCTGTCCGTTTCGGGGCAGCCACAACCTATACACAGGTGCTCTGCATCACTCGCAATGCAGTCCTCTAAGGAAGCACGCGTGGACTTTCCGATCTCCGTCTTACCCTCCGAATCAACTGTCGTATTCAGATCGACAATAAACATGAATCTCGTTGTTGGGCGCTTTCAGGCTGCTGCGCGATTCAGTGATTCCCAGATGAATCCCACCATCTCCCGAGCGCAGGCCACCTTCACCTTGTTCGGGTGTTTACCGGCCAGCAACAGGCGATTGCCTTTTTTGTTCAACCGTCGCAAACAAC
>JAJDNF010000057.1 GCA_022340805.1 Chromatiaceae bacterium | reverse complement strand
CCAACTGCCTCGCCGGTAAGGTGTCCGCTCTTTTCGTCAGAAGCGGCCATCTGCTCATTCTCACCTGAAAGACCGGTTGTGGCCGATTGCCGCCGTGACGTACCCCACTGACGGTCCCGGATAGAGCGGTCGTTTTACCCTCGATTACGGCCTGTAAACCATCCTCACGCCGGTCAGCGCAGATCCGACTACCCCAACGCGACGCCCGTATGCTGCCAGCCGGGCGCGTGCGATTGCTTTTTTCTGCGGGATATATCTATACCCCCGGTGCCGGCATCGACCGGCCGCGGACCCTGACGAGTCTGCTGCTGTGGAGAGAGTCGATCAACTGCAGGCGGGGTATGCGCCCACGCCGTCCGCACCCATGCGGTCGGCGTGAACCGGTTGATCAGCCCTGCGAGCGGCAGCAGGGCTCCTCCGCTATCAGATACGCTCGAACACCGCGGCGATCCCCTGACCGCCGCCGATGCACATGGTCACCAAGGCGTATCTGCCGTCGATACGCTGCAGCTCATAAAGGGCCTTGACAGTGAGAATAGCGCCGGTCGCACCGATCGGGTGGCCGAGTGCCACAGCTCCGCCATTGGGATTGGTCTTGGCCGGATCGAACTCCAGTCCCTTGCTCACCGCGAGCGCCTGGGCGGCGAAGGCCTCGTTGGACTCGATGACGTCCATATCAGCGACCTGAAGCCCGGCGCGATCCAAAGCCTTCTTTACCGCCGGGATGGGACCCTCGCCCATGTAGGCCGGATCCACACCGGCGAAGGCATAGGAGAGCAGGCGCGCCATCGGCGCCAGACCGTGCTTTTGCGCATAGCCGGCCTCGGCCAGCACCACGGCCGCTGCGCCATCGTTGATGCCGGAGGCGTTACCCGCCGTCACGGTGCCGTCCTTCTTGAACACGGTGCGCAGCTTGCCCATGCCCTCGACCGACGCATCGCCACGTACGTGTTCGTCGGTATCGAAGATCTGGGTGCCCTTGCGTGACTTCAATTCGACCGGGACGATCTGGTCCTTGAAGCGTCCGCCGGCAATCGCCGCCGCGGCACGACGGTGGCTTTCGACAGCGAACTCGTCCTGCATCGCACGGGTGACTTCCCACTTCTCGGCCACGTTTTCGGCTGTTATGCCCATGTGAACTGCGGCGAAGGGATCGGTCAGGGCACCGACCATCATGTCGATCAGCTGAGTGTCGCCCATGCGTGCGCCGTTACGGGTGGTCTGCGACAGGTAACCGCCGTTGCTCATCGACTCGGCGCCCCCACCGAGCGCAACGTCGGCATCGCCGAGCATGATCATCTGCGCGGCCGAGACGATCGCCTGCAGCCCCGAGCCGCACAGACGGTTCACGGTGAGGGCCTGTGAGTCGTGCGACATGCCACCGTTGACACAGGAAACGCGCGACAAGTACATGTCTTTCGCCGCGCCGTGGATAACGTTGCCGATCACACCTTGCGTGACCTGATCCGCCTCGACCTTGGCACGCGCAATGGCCTCCTTCACGACCAGCGCGCCCAAGTCGGTTGCACCCATAGATGCCAGCGCACCACCATAATCGCCAATCGCGGTACGCACAGCACTCAGAACCACAACATCACGCTTACTTCCCATGTCTCACCCTCCACGGATTTCGATAGACTCAGACCGGATAGCTTAGTCGCGGAATCAAGCCTTGAATTATGGATTTCGCCAATAATCAGCCCGACTGACCGCCCCGGCTTAGCGCGACCGAGGCCTCCCCGGCCGGCCGGATCAGCCGCACACGTCTTCGACCATTACAAACGCACTTTTCGAGCGCCCTTTGAGCGTCTGTCTCGAGGCACCGCTCTGACCGCAATTTTACGCTAACGTCTTAGCCGATGACGGCCTTCATGGAACAACCGTTCTCCGCCTGCGGGGGCGCACCCAGGTAGACATCGACATCCGCGCCCTGGCGCACGACGCCGATTACATCGAGGCCGTTGACTCCACTGCAGATCTGCTTTGCGTAATGGAGTTGCCGATCTACATGTATGCGCCATTCGGCCAATCACATTTTCGACGATGCATTACGGATCGCGTGCTGGACACATCACAAGCAGCGTCAAAGTATTTTGCAGCCCGTGAAGAACCTCCATGCTGTTCGTTGCAGCAAGCTCTCCAATACAAGCGCTTCGAGATTCTGGCGCAATTCATGCCTGCCATCCGGCAGGACGCCGCTGCTCGTTGCGGTACGCGAAATCTCGGAGATATACCATGCGGTTGGTCTGACAGATGCTTGCGTCTGTGGTGCTCGAGATTGCTTTACTACCGGCCGCGAACGCGCTGGCAGTGCCTGTTGCACTGGTTTACCAGTCCGATCCCCAGTCCGGCAATACGAATTTCCTCCTGAGCTACGACTCGCTCGTCGATTTCGCCAATGCCAATGCTGCGTCGAGCGTGGCCACTGCGAACAATCTCGCAACCGGTGGCTACCTCGCTGGATGCAACGCGACCATCCCAGGATCAGCAGTTCCTGAACCGCACACACTGGCGATGCTGCTCCCGACCGCAGGATGCCGTCGAAGCGAGTTTCACCGCATATGCCCGACAGCAGACGATTCTGTGTCGCTGCCACTGGCGTGCAGCCGAAACAATTGAGGCCGCACGTGCAATTTGGCTGGCGCGCTCCAGCCGGGAATGGCCGCCGATATAGGGAGTACACCCAGCTAAGAAGGGCTTTGGAACCGCAACATGGGCCCGACCGCACGGCGGCGTTGAGACGCCCGATCGGGACGGTTGAGCTGCACTCGCATCGTCTGCAGCCGACGCATGGCCGGACGCGGTTGCGCCACTGCTGGGCATTGTCGCGTTGACTGCTCCGAGGGTGCAACGCAGCACCAATACCGCGATCCGCTCGGCCGTGCGTCGCGCTCACAGCTGGACCAAAAGCCGCACTTTATAGTGCCGCGCACACGCCGCCTGCGTCCGCGCCGAGTTCTGTGTGACTTGATCGGCAGCGGCATTTGGGCGAGTCTAAAAACAGGATGCGTAGATTATTGGCAGCTGCAGGGTGGCGCTCCGGCGGGAGGATACGGCTCGATTTAGACCGGGACTGGATGCCTTCGCCGGTCCTTCTCAGGCCGCCATGCAAGGCCTCTCTCCTGGACGGGTTCCTGCGCCCGGGGTGGGCCGCTTTCACCAATTCCTTGTGCAGTAACAGATCGGCTTGAACAGACCAGATACGACTCGAACTACATGAATATTGGCTCTGCGGTCCTTGCTTTACTGTTCTTCTCGCTTTCGCTGCTCGGCGGCTGTGCCTCCACGGCGCAAGTGGCTGTGGAAGAATGCAAGCAAGGAAAGGAACCAGGAACATCGGCCGTACCGCTCGACCCGGCCTTTGATACGCGTGGCCCAGTCGATGTCGGTGTGGCCGCGCTGCAAAGGGATGTGGAAGGGGTCGTCGCCGATCTGCAGTCGAACCGTGACGGCGAGATGTATTCCGCGGCGGTAAAAGGGGCCGACCCGGATGACCTCGCGATCGCAGTCGCGCTGGTGGATGGACGTGTGTTCAGTGCCGGAAAAACCGCGGCCAGATTCCCGCTGATGTCGGTCTCGAAGCCCTTCACCTACGCCTTGGCCGTTGAGCAGCGTAGTGCGGAGTTTATGCTGGAACGGATCGGCGTAAGTGCCACGGGCCTGCCCTATAATGCGGTGGCCGCCGGCGCCGTCCGCCGAACAACCGAACAGAACCCGATGGTCAATGCCGGCGCCATCGCGACCCACAGCTATATCGAGGGAGCCAATGCGGACGACAAGATCCGCGCCGTCGTCGATCTCTACTCGCGTATGGCGAATCAGCCGCTTGCGATAGAAGATGCCTGGCGTGCGACCCCGCGGGCACTGACTTACACGCTCGCGTACCAGATGCAGGCGGCCGAGCGACTAGTCGGCGACGTGGAAGATGCGGCAAACCGTTACTTGGAATCGAACATCGTGGCGGTGCGCGTCGACGAGTTGGCACAAATGGGGGCTACGCTCGCCAGCGGCGGAATACAGCCCGTTACGGGCCAACGCATATTGAAGCCGGAGACTGTGCGGACCGTCCTGTCGGCAATGGTGATCGCAGGCATGTACGAAGACAGTGGTAGTTGGTGGACGCGGGTCGGCGTGCCCGCGAAGAGCGGTGTCAGCGGCGCGATAGTGGCTGTTGCCCCGGGGTGGGGGGCCATCGTCGCCTACTCCCCCAGACTCGATGCGGCCGGCAACAGCGTCCGCGGTGCCATCGCGATAGAGCAGTTGGTCGACCGCTGGCGGCTACACAGCATGGACCGCCTGATCGCCAGGCGCATGCCGTCGCCAGGAGACTGAGTCTGTGGTCATGGTGTCGAACCTGATCACCGGCCTCGCGGGTGGTCGCGCTGCCCCGGTCCTGTGCGGCCGCAACTCAGGGAAAACGGCAACCGAGATTACCGAGGATGCCATCGACAACTGCAAGCACTCAGCAAATCCAAGCCGGGGAAAATCTATGAAGACGTTGCCGCCGCTTCTCCTGTTCTGTCTGTCGATTTTGAGTGTGGCGGGACCAGTCCAATCGAATCCGCCGGGGCACTTGTCCGGCCCGCATATCGCCACTTTTTCCATCGTCGCGTGGGACCCGCAGACCGGCGATTACGGCGTGGCTGTGCAGTCCCGCTATTTCGCGGTCGGATCTGTGGTCCCGCATGCGGCCGCCGAGACAGGGGCGATCGCGACCCAGGCCCTGGGCAACCTGCTGTACGGCTCGCAGGGGCTGGCCCTGCTGGCGGAAGGCACGGCCGCGGACGATGTGATCAAGGAGCTGATAAAAGCAGATCCGCTGCGAACCGAACGCCAGGTCGGTGTCGTTGACCAGCATGGGCGTGCCGCCAGCTACACCGGTCAGGAGTGCCTGCCCTGGGCCGGTGGCCGCACCGGCGAACACTACGCCGTTCAGGGTAACCTGCTAGTGGGGCCGCAGGTCGTGAACGCCATGGCGATCGCGTTCGAGACAATGCCAGGAGATTTCGCCACCCGCCTGGTGCACGCGCTGGCGGCGGGGCAGGCTGCAGGCGGCGATGCCCGCGGACGCCAGTCCGCTGCGTTGCTGGTCGTGCGCAAGGCGGGCGGCTATCTTGGGCTGACCGATCGCTACATCGACCTCCACGTGGAGGATCACCCGACGCCGATCCGTGAACTCGAGCGCCTGCTGGAGATCCGTCAGTCGCAGCTGGCTCACACCCGGGCGGCCGAGTTGCTGCAGCTCGCCGAGAATGCCGAAGAGGTCCAGCGGACGGATTTGTACAAGGAGGCCCACGCGCAGATCGAGCACGCGCTGGAGTTGTATCCGGAAGACGACTTTGGCTGGTGGCTGTTGGCGCGCATCCGTCTACTGCAAGGCGAGCCGGACGCGGCGGCTGCGGCGGCCCAGCGTGCCCTGATTGAGAATCCGGCGTGGCGCCGGCTACCGGCATCGACCCGTGCCAGTCTGGGGGTCGCGCCGGAATTGATCACCGCACTGCTTGAGGTCGACGCGTTCCGGCGTCTCTGGGAGAGCCTTGCCGTCGAGGGACCGGCGGTCGCGCAATGAATTCCTCGTCCGATACCCATGATGCTGCCGCGGCACCGGCCGATCCCGGCGCACGCCGGCCGCGCTTGAGCCTCTCCGCGCAGGTCTTTATCGCACTCGGGCTTGGAATCGTTGCCGGCCTGTTCTTTGGCGAGCTGATCGCGCCGGTGCAGGTCATCGGGCAAATCTTCATCGGCCTGCTGCAGATGACGGTGCTGCCGTATATCCTGGTATCGCTGATCGGCGGTATCGGCAAGCTGAGTTATGCCGAGATGCGCCTGCTGGCGGTCCAGGGTGGGCGGTTCGTTGTGCTGTTCTGGGTGATTGCGCTGGCGATAACGGTCGCCTTCACGGCCGCTTTCCCAAATTGGGTATCCGCCACGTTCTTCAGCAGCAGTCTGGTCGAGGTCGGCGAACTGCCCGACCTGGTGGCGCTTTATATACCTTCGAATCCGTTTAGCTCCCTGTCGAGCAGCATCGTCCCGGCGATCGTGCTGTTCAGCCTGGCGTTGGGCCTGGCCATCATCGGCGTGCCGAACAAGGGGAGCTTTATCGCCGACCTGGACGTGGTCGGCGATGCAATCATGCGGATCGCCGGTTTCGTCGCGAGACTCGCGCCGATCGGCGTGTTCGCGCTGATCGCATCGGCCGCCGGTACCCTCGACGTCGAGGCCCTGGGTCGCCTACAGGTCTACATCTTCACCTATATTGGGGCTGCACTGTTGCTGTCGTTTTGGGTATTGCCAGCCCTGGTGGGGGTGTTGACCCCGATCCGGCCACGCCGCCTGATGTCTGTCTCTCAGGATGCACTGGTCACCGCGTTTGCGACCGGCTCGCTGCTGATCGTGCTGCCGCTGTTGGCCGAGAGGATGAAGGAACTGCTCGAGGAGTTCGACACCGGGGGACAGGAGGCCAAGAGCGCGGTCGATCTCGTCGTGCCGATCAACTTCAATCTACCCAACCTCGGCAAGCTGATGTCGCTGGCCTTCGTGCCGTTTGCCGGCTGGTTCGCCGGTACGCCGATCGGGGCTGAACAGTTTCCGTTGTTTCTGTTTTCGGGCCTTCTCAGTTTTTTTGGCGAAGTCGTGGTGGCCCTGCCGTTCCTATTGGACCTGATGCATGTACCGGCCGACATGTTCCAGCTGTTTTTGGCGGTCGACGTCTTCACCGGACGCTTCGGCACCCTGCTTGCCGGAGTGCATACAGTCGTCCTGGCGATGCTGACCGCGGCCGCGGTCTCCGGACGGATCAAGCTGCGTTGGGCGCAGTTGTTCCGCTACGCGCTGGTCTCACTGGCGCTCGCGGTTGTGTTGTTTGGCGGCCTGCGATTCTTCTTTGAGGTCGTGGTGCCGCAGGAGTACCGCGAGTACCAGAAGCTGGTGCAAATGACTCTGTATGTGGACCGGGTGGATAGCAAGTCCGTCGAGGTCGGCCAGATCACGCCGCAGCCGGCGGGCAGCGACGGCACCCGCTTTGCCGCGGTGAAAGAACGTGGCACCTTGCGTGTGGGCTATCCGAAGGCCTCGCTGCCCTTCATCTACCGAAACGAAAAGGATGAAATGGTCGGCCTCGAGGCAGACATGGCGCACCTGCTTGCCGCCGAATTGGGCGTGGGGCTGGAGTTTGTCCTGGTCAAGAATGACGATATTGACAAGCACCTGGCTTCCGGCCGCATCGACGTGATGATGGGTGGACTCCTGGTGACGCCCGAACGCGCCCTCGACGTGAAGTTCACGACACCGCACCTCAACTCGACCTTGGCGCTGGTTGTGCCTGACTACGAACGCAGTCGCTTCGATACCAACGAAAAACTGCAGAAGATCGATTCGATGACGATTGCGGCAGCCAATCTGTCTTACTATTCGAAGTTTGTGCAACGCCATTTGCCGAACGTGAAGCTTGTCCCGGTCGACTCGCCGCGGGAGTTCTTCCTGGCCGAGCCCGGCGAGTTCGATGGCTTGCTATTTTCCGCCGAGGCCGGCTCGGCCTGGACGCTGGTATACCCAAAGTTTACGGTCGTGGTGCCGAAGCCGCGCACCGTGACGGCGCCAGTCGCACTCGGTCTGCCGCGCAATGCTCCGAAGCTGTACGACTTCGTCGAAACCTGGCTGCTCCTGCAAGAGGAGTCGGGTGCGCTGACGCAACTCCAGCGCTACTGGCTGCAGGGCGAGGGGGCGGAAAGCAAGGAGCCGCGCTGGTCGATTGTGCGCAATGTGCTGGGTTGGACCGACTGACGTGGTGGGAATGCCGCACAAATCGGCAGCCCCGCCTGTCCGGCGCGATCATCCGGGATACTGGTGCAACATGCAGGCGAGGTCGGGGCAAATGCCCGGTTCTGCACTCTCTGCAGGGCAGTCTGGTGCGTTTTTATGGTCCTGGTTCTCTACGGATGTATGGGATCGGATGCCTTGGTTGAGGCCTGGGAGGCGCCCCGAGCGTAAGCTTCCCGCACGGCGGCGACAGCTCGATCGGCTTGCGTGCCCGCTGCCAGACTGCGTTGTTCATTTGCTCGCGCGGCATGCTCTCCTTGGGACATCAGGAGAGCGTGCGACGAACGGCATCGCGCCAACCGCTGATGAGTTGCAGGCGCGTGTCGGGCGCGATTGTCGGCTCGAAACAGCGATCCAATTTCCAGGTAGCGGCGAAGCCTTCTTCATCCGGCCATACGCCGGCGTGCATGCCGGCGAGCCATGCGGCGCCCAGCGCTGTCGTTTCCAGGACTTCTGGGCGGTGGACCGGCCGATCCAGAATGTCGGCCAGGCGCTGCATGGTCCAATCGGAGGCGACCATGCCGCCGTCTACGCGCAAGGCGGCATCGGATGATCCGGCGTAGTCGGCTTCCATGGCCTCCAGCAGGTCGAAGGTCTGGTAACAGACCGATTCGAGTGCCGCCCTGGCTATCTCGTTGGGTCCGGTGCCGCGCGTGATCCCGAAGATGGCACCGCGTGCGTTGGCATCCCAGTGCGGCGCCCCCAGGCCGACGAAGGCGGGCACCAGATAGACCTGCTGATAGGGGTCGGCTTTGGCGGCCATCGGACCCGACTGGGTCGCATTGTCGAGGGTCTTCAGACCGTCGCGCAGCCACTGCACGGCGGCGCCGGCCACGAAGATCGAGCCCTCCAAGGCATAGGTGGTCTTGCCACGCAGGCGATAGCCGATCGTGCTGACCAGCCGGTTTTGCGAACGCACCAATTGGTCGCCCGTATTGAGCACGGCGAAGCAACCTGTACCGTAGGTGGACTTGATCGTGCCACGGTCGAAACAGGCCTGGCCGATCAGTGCGGCCTGCTGGTCGCCGGCGACACCCTGGATCGTTATGGCCGATCCGAATAGCGCCGATGCCGTTTCGCCGAAATCGTCGGCACAGTCTTTCACCTCAGGAAGCAGGGACTCGGGGATGTTGAGGATCCTGAGCAGTTCCTCGTCCCAGGCATTGTCGCGGATGTTGTATAGCAGGGTGCGCGAGGCATTGCTGGCATCGGTGACATGTGCCTTGCCGCCTGTGAGCCGCCACAGCAGGAAGCTGTCTACGGTGCCGAAAGCCAGCCGGCCGGCCTCGGCACGGGCACGGGCGCCGTTCACATTGTCCAGCAGCCAGGCGATCTTGGTGCCGGCGAAGTACGGATCGAGCAGCAGACCTGTCTTTTCGCTGAACGTTGGCTCCAGGCCGTCTGCCTTGAGCCGTTCGCACATCGGCGCGGTGCGCCGGTCCTGCCAGACGATCGCACGGTGGATGGGTTTGCCGGTGTCACGGTCCCAGATCAGTGTGGTCTCGCGTTGGTTGGTGATGCCGATGGCGGCGATGTCGCCAGCCGAAACGCCGGCCTTGTCCATGGCCTGGCGCACCGTGACCACGGTTGTGTTCCAGATGTCCTCGGGTTCGTGCTCCACCCATCCCGAATCCGGGAAGTGTTGTTGAAACTCCTGCTGGCCCGTGGCCACGATACGGAAGTTCGTGTCGAACACGATGGCCCGTGAACTGGTGGTGCCCTGGTCGATGGCGATGACGTAGTTTTTCATGGTCGATCAACAACCTCCAGCTTCATACCCACTTCCATATTGCCGCCGCCAACGCGAGCGAGATGACCATCGCCCAGGTCAATGGCATGCCGAAAAAAAACAACCAGGCTATGTGCACGTAGGCTGCGGCCAGCAGCGATATGAAAAGGCGGTCGCCGCGCGTGGTGCTCAATCCCAGAATGCCGTCACGCGCATTGCCGCCGGGCCGCCGAATCTCCAGTACGGTCATCAGTACCAGCAGGGCAGCGATAATTGCGAAGAACGTTGCGGTCTGCCACGTCCAGGCCATCCACGAAAGGCCCATGCTCAGACCCTCCCCAGGGCAAAGCCCTTGGCAATGTAGTTGCGCACAAAGAAGATGACGATGGCACCAGGCACGATGGTCAGGGTGCCGGCGGCGGCCAACAGCCCCAGCTCGTAGCCCGATGAGCTCGCCGTACGCGTCATGACCGCCGCGATCGGCTTTGCGTCCACCGATGTCAGGGTCTTGGCCAGGAGCAGTTCGACCCAGGAGAACATGAAGCAGAAGAAGGCCGCGACCCCGATGCCCGCCGCGATGGTGGGCAGGAATATCTTGGTGAAGAACCTCCAGAACGGGTAGCCGTCGATATAGGCGGTTTCGTCCAGTTCCTTTGGCACGCCGGACATGAAGCCCTCGAGGATCCACACTGCAAGCGGGATGTTGAACAGGCAATGGGCCAGCGCGACCGCGATGTGGGTGTCGAACAGGTTCATTGCCGAGTACAGCTGGAAGAAAGGCAGCGCGAACACCGCGGCTGGTGCCATGCGGTTGGTCAGCAGCCAGAAGAACAGGTGCTTGTCGCCGAGGAAGCGATAGCGCGAGAAGGCGTAGGCCGCTGGCAGTGCGACACTCACCGAGATCAGCGTGTTGATGCACACGTAGATCAGCGAGTTGACGTAGCCGTTGTACCAGGTGGGGTCGGTGAAAATGGCCCGGTAGTTGTCGAGCGTGAACTCCTGTGGGAACAGGCTGAATGTTCCGAGGATTTCATTGGTCGTCTTGAAAGACATGTTCAGCAACCAGTAGATCGGCAGCATCAGGAACAGGATGTAAAAAAACGGGACGAGCCATTTGAAGTTTGTGGTGCTCCTGGTTGACATCAGTTGTTCTCCCCTCGGGTCATCACCGTATAGAAGATCCAGGAAAACAGCAGGATGATCAGGAAGTAGATCAGGCTCATCGCTGCGGCCGGGCCGAGGTCGAACTGACCGAGTGCGATCTTGACCAGGTCCAGGGACAGCAGCGTCGTGGAGTTGCCCGGACCGCCGCCGGTGAGCACGAACGGCTCTGTATAGATATTGAAGCTGTCCATGAAACGCAGCAGTACGGCAATGGTCAGCACATGCTTGAGCTTGGGTAGCTGGATGTAGCGGAACACCGCCCAGGGGCTCGCACCGTCGATGCGCGCGGCCTGGTAATAGTCATCCGGGATCGAGCTCAGTCCGGCATACGACAGCAGCACCACCAGCGAGGTCCAGTGCCA
>JAJDNF010000031.1 GCA_022340805.1 Chromatiaceae bacterium | reverse complement strand
TCGGGACAGGCGGGCAGCGAAAACAGGGGGTTAATCTTGGGTCACGAACAGATTCGATCATTTCTATCGCCATTTCGGTCTTTTACGCCACAGCTGCTTTCCGGCCGGTGACGGATGCGGGCTAGTGTTTGGCCTGTCCGTTCAATCACTCCACCCAGCGGGTACAGCATTGCCAGCAGATCAGTTCATCGTCGGTGAGTATCGGGTCGATCCGGAAATCAACGCGCTGCGCAGCGGCGACGCCGAGATCCAGCTGGAACCCAAGGTCATGGCGCTGCTGCTGTATCTGGCTGGAAACGCCGGCAGCACGCTGAGCCGCGAGCAGCTGTTCAATGCCGTCTGGCCCGGTGTGGTCGTCAGTGACGATACCCTCACCCAGGCGGTGATAAAGCTGCGCAAGGCGCTCGGCGACGACGCCAGAAACCCGCGCTACATCCAGACCGTGCCCAAGCGCGGATACCGGTTTTGCGCGCCGGTCACGGCCGCCGCCGACCAGGCCCCGGTCCCGCCAGAACGGGGCCGGCGCAGCAGTTTTCCGATCGTGCTTGGCGCGCTGGTGCTGCTCGGCGCTCTAGGTGCCGGCCTTTTGCTGACCGATTGGGGCGATCAGCAGCTGCCGGAGCAGCCGCAGCCGGGAAACCTCGCGCCGGACGGTCCGCCCTCTCTGACGGTGCGGTCCTTCCGACTGCTCGGCGCGGACGAGTCCCAGATGTACCTGGCACAGGGGCTGACCTACGACCTGATCACCGACCTGTCGAAACTTTCCGGGCTCACGGTGATCGGCCCGCGCACCATCATGGGCCTCGGCACCGACCAGACAGATGCACCCGCGGCACGCTACCTGGTGCAGGGCGAGGTGCAACGCATCCGGGACCAGATCCGTGTGCACGTACACCTGTTCGACGCGCACAGCGGACAACAGATCTGGTCGGAAAGATATCACCGGCCGGTGGGCAACATCTTCCAGCTGCAGGAGGCGATCAGCCAGAAGATCGTGTCCAGCCTGTCGATCAAACTGAACGAACAGGAGCGCCGCCGGCTGGCCAGCCGATATACGCCGAATGTCCAGGCCTACGAGTTGTTTCTGCGCGCGCAGTCGCTGTTGCTGGTCCGCCAGAGCGCAGAGAACACCCAGGCACGCCAACTGTTTCGTCAGGCGATCGATCTGGACCCGTCATTTGCGCGGGCCTACGGCGGCCTGGCGCTGAGTTTCGCGGCGGATTTTCGCAATCAATGGACCAGCGATGGTCCGGCGGCACTGGAAAGGGCGCGGACGATGGCGCGCACCGCACTCGAGATCGATCCCGAGATCCCGGAGGTCTACTGGGTCCTTGCCTATGTGAGCACCCAGCAGCGCCAACATGAAGACGCGATCGCGTTGTTGCGCAAGGCCATATCGCTCGACCCTTCTTTCGCCGATGCCTATGCGCTGATGGGGGGTATCAACACCTACGTCGGGCGGCCCGAGGAGACCCTCGGCGCGATCCGCACGGCGATCAAGCTCAATCCGGATGCGGGTTATCTGTACTACCTGCTGCTGGGGCGGGCCTACTTCTTCCTCGGTGACTGGGAGCAGGCCAGGATCAACCTGCACGAGGCGTTGGCACGCAACCCCAGCAATCTCGAGGCCCGCGTTTACCGCGCGGCGGTGCTCGAATCCAGTGGGGACCATGATGGTGCGGCCTGGGAGGCCGAGGAGATCCTCGCGCTTGATGCGAATTTCGTGGCGCGCGACTGGCTCAAGACCTACCCGATGACAGACCCGCATCAGGCCGCGCAGTTGCTGTCGGTGCTGAAGAACCTGGGCCTGTAAAGCCCGGGCAACCCACAAGGCTGGCTCTTGCCCGGGCCGGTCGACCCGGCCCCGGGAGCGGGTCTGCAACCGGATCTTGGCCGGCTAAGTCTCTGAAAAATATCGGCAAGTACCATCTTCGTGGTTTATTCGCCGGCCCTTCGGAAAGATCGGCCGCGCTTCGGCTAAATCTGGATTACCGGACAACAAGGTCCGCAATCCACAGGAGAGCTGCGATGAGCGCAATACCACAGGCCGTCTTCGATTCCGACCGCTACAAGCAGACCACGCGCCAGCAGTGGGATATGGCCGCAGAGGCCTGGCACCGCTGGGGCCCACTGCTGTCGCAATGGCTGGGGCCCGCGACCGAACAGATGCTGGATATGGCCGGTGTCCGGCCGGGATCCCGGGTGCTGGACGTGGCGGCCGGGGCCGGTGATCAGACCATGAACGTCGCCAGGCGCGTCGGGCCGGAGGGCTACGTGCTGGCCACCGACATCTCGGCGACGATCCTGCGTTTCGTCGAAAAGTTGGCGATGGCCGAGGGGCATACGCAGGTCCACACGCGTGAACTGGACGGTGAATGCTGCGACGAGCTGGAGCCTGGTTCCTTCGACGTGGTGGTTTCCCGGGTCGGTCTGATCTATTTCCCGGACCAGCAACGCGCGCTGCGCGGCATGTACCGTGCCTTGCGGCCGGGCGGCAAGGTGGCCGCGATCGTGTATTCCACGGCCGACATGAATCGGTTCTTCTCGGTGCCGGTCTCGATCATCCGGCGGCGCGCCGCGCTGCCACCGCCTCTGCCCGGACAGCCGGGGCCGTTCAGCCTGGGCGCCGAAGGCGTGCTCGAGACGTCCTTCGCCAACGCGGGTTTCAGGGATGTCGAGACGCTTCGGGTCGATGCCCCGGTCGTGCTCGACAGTGCCGCCGAGTGTCTGCGTTTCGAAAGAGAGTCATTCGGCGCGCTGCATCAGATGCTTTCCGGGCTGGCGTCAGCCGAGCAGGAATCCGCCTGGGCAGAGATCGAAACGGCGCTCGAGGCGTTCGAGGACGAGCGCGGATTCGCCGGCCCCTGTGAGATGGTGATCGCGGTCGGTACCAGGTAACCAAAGAGGGACTCGGCATGAGCAAAATCGCCATCGTACAGGCGCCGCCGGCGTTGCTGGACCGTGCAGCCACGCTGGAGATAGCGACCCGTTACGTGGACCAGGCCGCGGCACAAGGTGCCCAACTGGTGGTGTTCCCGGAGGCCTATGTCGCCGGTTACCCGTCCTGGATCTGGCGCCTCAGGCCGGGTGGTGACTGGGACCTCAGTGAACGCCTGCATGCCCGGCTGCTGGAGCAATCGGTAGATCTTCGTCGCGGTGACCTGGCAGCCCTGTGCGAGGCCGCACGTCGCAACCGGGTGACCGTGCTGTGTGGCATCAACGAACGCGACAGCGACCTGGGGCGTACCACTGTGTACAACAGCTACCTGGTCATAGGCGCCGACGGCGAAATCCTCAACCGCCACAGGAAGCTGATGCCGACAAACCCGGAGCGCATGGTCTGGGGATTCGGTGACGGTTCCGGGTTGAACGTGGTCGACACCCCGTGTGGCCGCGTCGGCACGCTGATCTGTTGGGAAAATTACATGCCCCTCGCGCGCTACGCCCTGTATGCGCAGGGCATAGAGATCTACTTCGCACCCACCTACGACAGTGGTGACGACTGGATCGAATCGCTGCGCCACATTGCCAGAGAGGCGCGCTGCTGGGTGGTCGGAAGCGGTAACCTGCTGCGCGGCAGCGACATGCGTGTCGACGAGGCCGGCATGACCGATATCTTTGCGGACGCGGATGAATGGGTGAATCCGGGTGATTCGGTGGTGGTCGCCCCGGGGGGCGAGTTGATCGCCGGTCCGTTGCGCCGTGAGCAGGGCCTGTTGTTTGCGGAGATCGACCTCGCCAGGGTGGGCGCCGCCAGGCGCAGCCTGGATATCGTCGGGCACTATTCCCGTCCGGACATATTCCAATTGACGGTGGACAGGCAGCCGCAGAGCCCGGTGCATTTCAGATGACGGCGCCAGTCACGGGTTGTCGCATCGACCGCCGGCGTTTCAATGCCTGGCTGCTGACCGGTCTCGCGGCCGGACTCGGTCCGCGCATGGTCAGTGCGCAACAGCAACGGCTTCGTTCGCTCCGGGTTGCCGCGTTGCAGATGACGCCGAAACTTGGCGATACCCAGGCCAATCTGGAGCAGGCGGAGCAACTCGTCCGCGCCGCGCAGAAGATCGGTGCGCAGTGGATCGTCTTGCCGGAGCTGTTCACCACGGCGGCCGCGTTTCATCCGGATATGCTCACGGCGATCCAGCCGATCGATGGTTCCCCGGCACAGATGATGCGGCGTCTGGCGAGGCAGGGCGACAGCGTGATCGGCGGATCCTTTCTCGCCAGCCGCGATGGCGAGGTGTACAACAGCTTTCTGCTGGTGTTTCCGGATGGCCACAGCGTCCGCCACGACAAGGATCAGCCGACCTACTGGGAGAACTGTTATTACCGTGGCGGCGATGACGACGGTGTCCTGGCGAGTCCCGTCGGCGACGTGGGTGCGGCGCTGTGCTGGGAGCTCATTCGTTCCCGGACCATGCGCCGCCTGCGCGACCGCGTGCGATTGGTGCTGGGCGGTTCGTGCTGGTGGACCCTGAGCGACGACGTGGATCCGGATCACCCATTCAAGTCGGCGAACCTCGAGATGCTCAGGCAGGCGCCTGTACGCTGTGCGCGCATGCTCGGGGTGCCGGTGATTCACGCATCGCATGCCGGCCCGTTCAACGGCTTTTTCAGTCCCGATCTGCCTGATCTCGCGTATGACTCCGTGTATCTCGGCGAGACGATGATCGTCGATGCCGATGGGGGCGTTGTTGCACGCCGCAGCGGCGGACAGGGCGCAGGCGTCGTCGTCGCGGATATCGTCGTGCCGCAAGCGGCCGTGCCATCGGCACAGATCCCGGAGGCCTTCTGGATGCCCGAGGAGATGCCTGAGCCGTGGAAGGAGTCCTGGCTGCGCTGGCTGCAAACGGGCGCCGACTACTACGCGACGGTCACCCGGCCGTATCTGCGCACCGGCGAGGTCGCGGAATTCGTTCCGGAGTACATGCGCTGACGAGTGCGCGCATCGCGTGAACAGGCCTAGGCCAACATGCTCCGGCCCTGCACGCCCGGCATGCGGCCTTGCGCAAAGTCCGCCAACGTCGGAGCGACGTCGAGAATGGTTCCGGTGCCTGTCCTCAAGTCGACGCGTCCGTCCGGTGAGTACAACGCCACCATCGAATGCGCCCTGTGGGTGCCGCTCCAGTCCGGCAGTTTTTCCTGGACCAGTTCACCGATGCTGGGCGAACCCACGCGTCGGACCCGGGTGTCATTGTCCCAGACGATCATGATGTCGGGCATTCGCCCGAGATACGCGCCGTGATACTCGTCGGAAGTCACGAATATGTCTTCCACGATCGGTGTGCCGGTGTCGAGATTGACTACACCGGCCAACTCCTGCAACAGAAAGTCCGCCACCCGGCGAACCGCGGCGTGGTCAGAGACCAGCTCTCTATTGATGATAATGCCAGCCACCGCGTCGTTCAGGCGGGCCGGGTAATATGGCCGCCGCTGCCGCCCGTAGTCGCCCAGCGAGTTTTCTGTCTTGTGTGCGATGCCCGACAGTGCGCGGCGCAAGCGGTCCGGCAGTCGATGCCAGGTGGTCTTCAGCGTCTGCAGGAAGTGCTTGTCGGCAGGTCGTCTCCCATGCGACAGCTTGAGCAGAATGTCATCGAGCAGGTCCCAACGAAGGTAACTGCTGCCAATCCCGGGTCCGGCGAAAAGCATCACTCGCGTGTCGGCGTCGACCAAGCCCAGTAGTCCGCCGACCACCGCATCCAGCCTCTGATACACCAGCCTGATCGGGTCCCGTTCGGTGGGACGTTGCGGCGGATACAAGGGATGCTTGGTGTCATGCAGATGCCAGAATTGGTGTCCAACGCAATGACTGACACAGAACCCGACCATCAGCAGGTCCCAGTCCGGCTTTCGCACATGAGATCTTGCCAACGCATATTGTGCATCGAGGCGCTCGTGCATCTCTGTCAGCCAGGTGTCTTCGGTGCTGGGATCGAATTTGTCGTATCTGTGTGCATAACAGGGGCAGTCGGTATGCGGCCCGAATTCACGCACGAGCCGATCGGCAAGTTCCGGTGGGGCGGTTTTGAAATCCCGCATCGAGGAGGTATGCGTGCGCCAGTTTGCTACCTGCACGCCGTCGAATCCTTCGCCGAAAGGTGCTTTCGGCAGATCAAGCACCACGGTCTTCTTGCCCTCCCGTTGCAACACGGACCAGACCGTTTCGCACTCTGTGTGCAGATTCGAGGCGGCCCCCGGTCCGGTATCACCGAGTGTTTCCTGGCTATGGTAATAGCGTCCGTGCTCACTTGGGTCCGCGCCCGTATAAACCGAAGGCAGCATCGCATCGGCGCCAAATCCGCGCGGCGCCAGCAAATCCGTGGACGAGCTCCGACGTAATAGCCGATCAAGATTCGGCAGATGGCCTTGTTCGGCCCATTCGCGAATCAGTACCGGGTCCGCGGAATCCAGTTGAATGTATAAAACCTTAGCCAACGAAAATTACCCTGCCGACACCCGGAGCCATCGGGCCCTGAACAAAGACCTGCGCACCCCGGCACTGTTCGCTGGTCAACATGCAGATCAATGGTCCTTTCCCTTGCCACGCGTCAGCGGCGATGGCGGCGCTAACCTTAACATGCGCAGTATGGCCAGGAAGGGATAGACCAGCTGCCTCACCAGGTTTGTGATCAGCGCGCCGAGCCGGGCTCCGCGGATTTCGTGGGGAAAGCCCAGTTTGCCCGACCCGACCGCGGCATGACGAGGTCACGATCGCTCAGGCGCAGTTGCGATTCAGTAACCGGGGTGTTCATCAAGCGGGAGATCATCTCGATGATGTCGGGGTCGTCAGCGCCTGTGTGCGGCGGCAATTAGCTCGCGGTAGAGGGCCTGATAATTCTGCACGCCCGCCTCGACCAGATAGCGTTCGGCCACGAAGGCCTGTGCCTCGCGGCCCATGCGTCGTCTCAGCGTTTCGTCCGCGATCAGTTTCGAAAGTGACTCGCGTACACGATCGGGGTGGTCCGGATCCAGACGGCAGATGCCGCGGAATCCATCCCATTCCTTGACTACCCCCACCTCCGGGGTCGCCACGGCGAGGCCGTAGCTCATGGCCTCCACGATGGCGTTGCCGAACGTCTCCGAGCGGGAGGGATAAACAAAGATGTCTGCGGCCCGGAAGTATGGCTCGGGATTGGCCTGGTAGCCCACAAGCTGCACCGAATCTCCAAGCCCATGCCGATCCCGCCACTGCGCTATCTTGAGCCGGTCAGGTCCATCGCCGACGATGACCAGTCCCGCAGCGCGCGAGCGGGAAAGCCCGGGCCAGACGGCCATGAGGCGGTCCAGGCCCTTCTCGGGACTGAGACGGCCGACGTAAAGCAAGGTGATGCGTTCCGGCAATCCCAGCGCGGCGCGAGAGGCTCGGCGGTCGAAGCCTACGGGGGCGGGCGGAGGCCGCTTGAGCAGGTTCGGAATCACCCGAACCTTGTGCGTAGGCATGCCTTCGCGCGCGAGTTCGCTGGCAACGGCTTCGGTGGGCGCAATGACCAGGTCGGATGTCGAAAAGAGCCACCACAGGATTCTTCCCGTCAGCCGGCCGCGCTTTATCTTGACGGCCTCCCCCATCGCTCCGATGGAACAGGCCTTGACCAGGATGGGCCGACGGCGCAAGCGCGCCGCGAGGATGGCGCCAAGCGTGAAGGGGGACAGGCAATGGGCATGCACGACATCGAGTTGCCTGAGGGCAAAAAAGAAGTACACGAAGCTGCTGAGCAGATTGAGTGCGAGCTTGGCGGGTCGAAATGCGGGCGTAGGGAGCCGCACGATCCGCACCCGGGCATCCGTCTCGTGCGACGCAAGGTCTGGCCGAAAGCGCGTGGTTACTACTGTCAGCTCAATGGACTCTGCGGCAATGGCAGGGGCCAATAGTGCGGCCTGGCGCTCAGCGCCGCCCAGATAGGGAGGGTAGTGTTGAATGGCGAAGGCGACGCGCATCGATCAGCGTCCGAACGCCGGCGTCGGGCATGCATCACATCGCTCCCCGCCGGTCCCCGGGGAGGGCAATGTATCCGTACGCAGAACATGCGGGCATTTTAGGCTGCGGTGGCGACGCGTCGCTGGCATTGTCGGCTGGTGCGGTTCCATCAATCAACTTCGCAGTCGTTGCTTGAGATTAGCAGGATCCTTGTCGGATGCCCGCGTAGCGGTTTCGCCCCGCACCACCCAATCGTCTTCTTCGCATGCCAGGGATTGGCCGGTTTCAGGGGCTGGGCGCCCCCGGGATCAGCGCCACCGGACAACACGCGTGGCGCGCGTCGCCGACCGACGGCAACTGCAACACCGCATCGCGCGATATCCGGTGCGCGGCGAACCAGCCGCGGTTTACCTCCAGCGCGTACTTGGCCGGGGCGCCCGAAACGTGCCGGGTGTGTTCGTCGAGGGCGACCATGCTGTGTATCTCGAGCAGTCGGGCCTGGCCATCGAAGAAGCCGATATCCAGATCCATCGGGGTTTCTTTCATCCAGAACGTGAGAATCGCCGGTTCCGGATACACGAACAGCATCCCGGCGTCTGCCGCGAGGCTCTTTCGCCCGCTCAGCCCGCGCGCACGCGCTGCGGGGCTGTCGGCGACCTCGACCTGCACAGCGCTGCCGCCGACGAAGACCGTGATCGCCGGCGTGCGTGCCTGTGGCCGGTCAAGCAGCCACCCGGACAGCAGGAGCAGGGCCGGCACCAGACCCAGCAGGACCCGGTGCCGGGTGAGCGGCGATGCGTACCTGCTGGTTCCTGTGGGTGCCAACATGGCGAGGGTCCCGGATGGTCAGTCTGCGGCGAGGTCGCACAGGCGCAGGTCGAGGGTATAGGCACTCAGGGCCTGCTCCGGTGCGGGCCTGTCCACGGCGATCGCGCTGCCGGCGATGCGCCGCACCACCAGACGCTCGGCAAGGCGCTCGGCCGCGGCCTCCGGAGTTGCAGGCAGGCCGTCGTAGGGCTGCCCCTCGGGGTGCCAGTTGTGCAGGGTCATTGCCAGTGCCGCAGACAGCTCGGGGTGACTCAGCGTCAGGTGCAGCGGCCCGAGTGGCCCGATCGCCGGGTGCAGGCCGCGCCACGGGACGAAATCGCGGTAGCGCACGCCGATCAGGCGCGCCGCGCCGTTCTCGTCCTGCTCGGCGCGCAGCGGCACCCCGATGCCGGCGATCTGCACCCGCCAGTCGTGCAGCGCGGGGCCATCGGCGGCGCAGCTGCGCAGACACAGCTGCAGGCGCGTGGTGCTCGAATCCACCATGCGCGAGCCGCCACCTTCCTGCGAGGCGACGTCGCCGACCAGCGGCCAGAACTCGACTGCACGCTCGATGGTCAGCTCGCAACCCTCGAAACGGGTCGTCCAGCGTGGCCGGAACGCATCATCCAGCAGCACGTGCTGGACACTGGCATCGAGCCCCGGACCCTGTGTCTCGAGATCGCGGAACACGCTGCGCAGGTCCTGGCGCAGAAAGAAAGGCAGCGCATATTGATCGTGCAGCGCATCGCCCCAGTCGCGCAGCCCCGGCACCGGATCGGCCGCGCACAACATCGTCGCGATCGCGCGCAGCAGCGCGGCGACGGCAGCCGCCCGTTGCGGTGAGACCGGCATGCGGAAGGCGCGGAACTCCACCAGGCCGAGGCGGCCCCGCCCCGGCAGATAGGGATTGCACAGCTTTTCGATGTTCAACTCGCTGCGGTGGGCATTGCCGGAGGGGTCGGCCAGGAACGGTGCCAGGCTGGCCCAGAGAAATTCCGCGGTCGGCCGCGCCCGGCGTTGCAGCTGGCCGAGCGCCACGTGCAGCTCGCGGAATGCATCGCGCGTGCCCTCGTCGGCACGCGGCGACTGGCTGGCACTGCCGACATAGTCAGGCGCGAACAGGTACGACAGTGCCGGGTGCCGGTTGAAGTAGCGCACCAGGCGCGGCAGCAGGGCCGGCTGCACGAAGAACGGGCTGGCGGCCGCGGATGGTCCGCCGAGCGTGAACTGACCGCCGCCGCCCGAGTCCGACATGGTGCCGTTGTACTGCAGCCGGTAGGGCGACAGTCCGAGCTGTTGTGCCACTTCGAACAGCTCGCGCATCGCCGCGAGAAATTGCCCGACGTCGGGCTGTGGCGCCTGATTGACCTCGACCACGGCCGGGTCCGGGGTAATGGTCGTCCAGGCGAGGCTGGCATCGACCGGGGGTGGAAAACCCTGCACGACCAGAGCGTCCAGCCCGGCCAGGTTGGCAGCATCCTGTATCGCGGCCAGCCAACCGAGAAAGGTTGGCACGTCGGGGCAGGCCGGCAGCTCTATGCAGGCGCTCACCGTGGCCTGGCCCACCCCTAGGCTGCCGATGCTGAACAGGAACCGACCGTCCGCGGCCAGCGGGTCGGAGAGCCCTTCCGGTGGGGTCTTGTGCGCGTGCACCGAGGGCCTTGCCAGGCGCGGGTCATCGGCCGCCAGGTCGAGTGCGGTGACGTTGGTGCCTGCCAACAGGCGTCGGCCGAGCGGATCGGCGATACGCAGGCGCATGCACGCCAGGCCGCGCCTGCCGAATTCCTGTGCGAGCGCCTCCCACAGGGTGTCCAGCTGGTCCTCATGCACCGCGGCAGAACCGTCGAACGGGTCCGGGGGACCGCCCCACAGCGGGCTGTGGTCGCGTCGCTCGAGCAGCCCGACCGACCAGCGCGGCACCTTCTCGGCGGCATACTGACGGCCGACGCTGCGCAGCACGACGCTGCCGGGATGACGGCGCTGCAACGCCGCGGCCATGCGCAGCGCATAGGCGAACTTGTCGCCGCCCAACGGTTCGGACAGCCATTCGGGTGATTCGGAGTGGCGCAACGTGAAGGTCGGTTCCGCACCCACCCAGATGTCGAGCCCGGCGTCCGCGACGCCACGGTCGTGCGCCGCAAGTGCAGCGTCGAGGTGCGGGTCCACGACCGTCACCACAATATCTCGCCGGTGAGGTTTCGGAATCCCAGGGTCATCGGATACTGCGGTCCGTGTCGGGTGGGTCGGAAGAATCGTGCCTTGAACTCCGGTAACATGACCGGGTTAATGCTTACCGGCAAAGATAGCATTTCGGACGTCGGGCGAGGTACAGATGCAGCGTATCGAGATCATCCACACCACCCGCTATGCCTATGCCCAGCCGGTGCGCTTCCTGCCACACAAGCTGCACCTGCGGCCGCGCGAGGGTCACGATATCCGCATCGAGAGTTCCGGCCTGAAGATCTCGCCGGCCTACGAGATCGCCTGGCAGCGCGACGTGTACGGCAATTCCGTGGCGATCGTCCAGTTCAGCGACAAGGGCGACGTGCTGGAGATCGTCAGCACGGTCGTGGTGGAGCAGTACGAGGACGCGGTCGTCACGCTCGGTCTGACCGAGCCGGCCCGGCAGTTCCCGTTCCTGTACGACCCGATGGAACAGATCGACCTGGTGCCCTACCAGACAGCGGTGTTCGCGGACCAGCAGGCCGCGGTCGGCGAGTGGCTGCAGGACCTCTGCCAGCCAGACAGCGTGACCGACACGCTGCGCCTGCTGAACGAACTGAATGCCCGGATCACGAACGACATCGGTTACCTGGTGCGTGACGAGCCCGGCGTGCAGTCACCGGTGACCACGCTGGATCGCGGCAAGGGTTCCTGCCGGGATTTGGCCACGCTGTTCATCGAGGCCAGCCGGCGCTGCGGACTGGCCAGCCGTTTCGTCAGCGGTTACCTGGTGTCGAGCGCCGCGGTCGAGGACCTGGCCACCACGCATGCCTGGGCAGAGGTCTATCTGCCCGGCGCCGGCTGGCGCGGCTTCGACCCGACCGGCGGCCAGCTGGTCGGCGGGGACCACATCGCGGTGGCGGTGCACCGCCACCCCGAGGCCATACCGCCGGTGTCGGGCGAGTTCGTGGGCCCGCTCGAGCCGAAGCCGAAGATGAGTGTGGCGGTGCAGGTGAGGCGGCTATGAGCAGCCTGTCGGGTGGGGCATGGATTCAAGGATCGCGCCTCTGAACCGATCACTAGGCTGGATCCACAAACCATGCGACCGGCGATGCGTGTCACCTGCCTGCTGATTGTTGCGATGCTGCTGCCCGGCGCCGCGGTGCACGCCGGCGGCGCAGCCTGCGTGATGGCCAAGTTCCAGGGCAAGACGCTCGACTATGCTCTGGTGCACGGCAAGTCGCACCCTGCCGAGGCCCAGGAGGCGGCGCTCGAGGAACTGCGCGAGAAGGGCTACGCGGACTACTACAAGCACCTCGACGTGATGCGCGCGCAGAACCTCAGCGACCTCGACCAGGCCTTCGTGATCGTGATCCGCAGCGTGTTCAGCGACCACCGCGGCAGGGATCGTTCGGCGATGGGCTGTGGCTTCAGCGGCCATTCCTACCGTGACGCCGAGCTCGACGCGGTGCGCGACCTGCAGGCCTATTTCTGGGGCTGGAAGCCCGATCTGCACGGCTACGAGGTCGTGCGTAAATTCCAGTACTGACGACCGAAATCGCAGCAGCGCCTCGGCCCGGCGACGGGCCGCACGTTTGCATTCAAGCCATTGAATAATTGCGCAATTGCTACCATGACATGGGGCAAGCGCGGGGCGGCGGCGACCGATTGGCTGGCGACGCGATCCTGCGTGTGAATTGAAATTTCCGGCCCTAAAGATTAGAATATTAGCTGTTTTTCATAGAAGAACCCGAAAGGGTCATCAGGCAGAGGCTCAGGGCATGTTGGATCCCGTTTTGCACGTCGAGGCCGAGGCCGGCAGGCAAGAGGTCAAGAACACGACCTGCTACATGTGCGCCTGCCGCTGCGGGATCCGCGTCACGCTGCGCGACGGCGAGGTCCGGCATATCGAGGGCAATCCCGACCACCCGCTGAACAAGGGCGTGATCTGTGCCAAGGGTGCCTCCGGCATCATGAAGCAGTATTCGCCGGCGCGCCTGACCCGGCCGCTGATGCGCCGCCCGGGTGGCGCCCGCGGCGAGTCCGATTTCGAAGAGATCTCCTGGGAACAGGCGTTCAAGATCATGGAGGAACGCCTGTCCAAGCTGCGCGCCGAGGACCCGAAGAAGTTTGCGCTGTTCACCGGCCGCGACCAGATGCAGGCGCTGACCGGGATGTTTGCCAGACAGTTCGGCACGCCGAACTATGCCGCGCACGGCGGTTTCTGCTCGGTCAACATGGCCGCCGGTCTGATCTACACCATCGGCGGCTCGTTCTGGGAGTTCGGCGGTCCCGACCTCGACCGCGCCAAGCTGTTCGTGATGATCGGCACCGCCGAGGACCATCACTCGAACCCGCTGAAGATCGCGATCTCGAAATTCAAGCGCCGTGGTGGCCGCTTCATCTCGATCAACCCGGTGCGCACCGGTTACTCGGCGATTGCGGATGAGTGGGTGCCGATCAAGCCGGGCACCGATGGTGCGCTGTTGCTGGCGATCACCCATGAGCTGATCAAGCAGGGCCTGTACGATCGGGATTTCCTGGTCGATTACACGAATGCCGCCGAGCTGGTGAACCTGGACCCATCGTCGAACGACTACGGCATGTTCATCCGTGCCGACCGGCCGGTCGAGGAGGGCTGTTTCGATGCCCAGAACAAGCTGTGGTGGGACCGCAAGACCAACGCCCCGGTCGACGTGCGCTGCGAGGGCTGCGATCCCTACCTGCTGGGCAGCTACGAGGTCGATGGCAAGCCGGTCAAGACCGCGTTCCAGATGCTCAAGGAACGCGTCGTCGATTACACCCCCGAGTGGGCGGCCGGCATCACCGGTGTCCCGGTAGAGACCATCAAGCGCCTGGCCTACGAGATGGGCGTGACCGCGCGCGATCAGAAGATCGAACTGCCGATCCAGTGGACCGACGTGTGGGGCCGCGAACACGATTCGGTGATTGGCAATCCGGTGGCCTTCCATTCGATGCGTGGCCTGGCCGCGCATTCCAATGGCTTCCAGACGATCCGTACCCTGGGTGTGCTGATGACCCTGCTGGGTACGATCGACCGGCCGGGTGGTTTTCGCCACAAGGCACCGTTCCCGCGCCCGATACCGCCCTGCCCGAAGCCACCGAAAGGGCCCGAGGCGGTGCGGCCGAACACCCCACTGGACGGCATGCCGCTCGGCTGGCCGGCTGACCCGAACGACCTGTTTGTCGACGATCAGGGCAACCCGGTGCGCATCGACAAGGCGTTTTCCTGGGAGTATCCGCTGTCGGTGCACGGTCTGATGCACAATGTGATCACCAACGCCTGGCGCGGTGATCCGTACAAGATCGACACGTTGATGCTGTTCATGGCCAACATGGCCTGGAACTCGTCGATGAATACCGAGCGGGTCCGCGAGATGCTGGTCGACAAGGACCAGGACGGCGACTACAAGATCCCGTTCATCATCGTTTGCGATGCGTTTCAGTCCGAGACGGTCGCGTTCGCCGACCTGGTGCTGCCGGACACCACCTACCTCGAGCGGCACGATGCGCTGTCGATGCTGGATCGGCCGATCTCCGAGTTCGACGGGCCGGTCGACTCGGTACGCATCCCGGTGGTGCCGCCGAAGGGCCAGTGCAAGCCGTTCCAGGAGGTGCTGATCGAGCTGGGCACACGGCTGCGGCTGCCGGCCTTCGTCGACGACAAGGGCGCGCGCAAGTTCCGCGACTACCCGGATTTCATCATCAATTACGAGACGTCGCCGGGCTCCGGGATCGGCTTCCTGTCAGGCTGGCGCGGCAAGGGCGGCGAGAAGTTCCTCAAGGGTGAGCCGAATCCGCGCCAGTGGGAGATGTACGCGAAGAACAACTGCGTGTTCCACTACGAGCTGCCCAAGTCGTATCAGTACATGCGCAACTGGAACAAGGGCTATCTCGAGTGGGCGCGCGCGCAGGGCATGACGCGCTACGCCGAGCCGATCAATGTGCACGTGTATTCCGAGGTGTTGCAGAAGTTCCGCCTGGCCGCGCAGGGCAGGCGCCCTGGCAGGCGACCGCCGGCGCACCTGGCCAAGCGTGTCGAGACCTATTTCGACCCGTTGCCGTTCTACCACGAGACGCTCGAGTCCGAACTGGTCGACACCCAGGAGTACCCGCTCAACGCGCTGACCCAGAGGCCGATGGCGATGTACCACTCCTGGGACAGCCAGAACGCCTGGCTGCGCCAGATCCATACCCACAACTACCTGTTCGTCAGCCCGCGCCTGGGCGTGGCGCAGGGCTTCGACGACGGTGACTGGGTCTGGGTCGAATCGCCGCATGGCAGGGTGCGCTGCATGGCGCGCTTCTCCGAGTCGGTCGAGCCGGGCACGGTCTGGACCTGGAATGCGATCGGCAAGGCCGCGGGCGCCTGGGCGCTGCACGCGAAGGCCAACGAGTCGCAGAAGGGCTTTCTGCTCAATCACATCATCGCTGAGGAGCTGCCGGCCTGCGAGGCAGGGGCGCACCTGTCGAACTCCGACCCGGTCACCGGCCAGGCGGCCTGGTTCGACGTGCGGGTGAAGGTCTACAAGGCCGACGACAGCGAGCCGCGTGCGACCTCTCCGCAGTTCCGTCCACAGCGGCGTGTGCCGGGACAGGACGGCAGGCGTGGCAAGTGGCAGGCGTACTTCGCCGGCATGTTCCGCCGCAAGGCGGGGATCGAGTGAACAGAATGGAAAGTAATGCAAACTTCGCCAAGGGTTCGCCAACAACACACAGGTTTTCGTGCCGCGTGAGTAACGCGCCATGTGGTCTTTGTGCCTTTGTGTCCTGTGCGTTTCAGCGCGGGAGGACACAATGACACAGCTGGCATTGGTCATCGACCTGAACGTCTGCGTCGGCTGCCATGCCTGCGTGACCTCGTGCAAGGAATGGAACACCTCCGGCTGGGCCGGCACCATGGTCGATCAGCGGCCGTACGACGCGGATCCGACCGGGACCTTCTTCAACCGAGTGCAGATGTTCGAGGTCGGCGAGTACCCGAAGACCGAGACGGTGCACTTTCCGAAGAGCTGCCTGCACTGTGAGGAGCCGCCGTGCGTGCCGGTATGTCCGACCGGCGCCTCGTACAAGCGCGAGGATAACGGCGTCGTACTGGTTGACTACGACAAGTGCATCGGCTGCAAGTACTGCTCCTGGGCCTGTCCTTACGGTATGCGAGAGCTCGACGAGCAGCAGAAGGTGATGAAGAAGTGCACCCTGTGCATCGACCGCATCACCGACCAGGACCTGCCGGAGAGGGAGCGCAAGCCGGCCTGCGTGCTGGCCTGCCCGACTACCGCGCGGCTGTTCGGCGACGTGCACGACCCGGACTCGGAGGTCTCGATTGCGATCCGCGAGAATGGCGGCTACCAGCTGATGCCGGAGTGGGGCACGCAGCCGGCCAACCACTATCTGCCGCGGCGCAAGACGCGCATCCAGATATTCGACGACGAACTCGAACGCGCCGACAACCCGCTCAAGAAAGAGGCGCCGCTGCCGGCCGCCGAGGGCGAGACCCTGGATGATGTCGCGTACTGATCGGAGCGGTGCGATAGCGGACATGCAGGGTGGAACAGCGCCAGTGTATTCCACCGTGGACAAGGTGGCACGGCATGCTCCGGCGCAATGCGGCCTGTAGTACTTCGATGCGATTCGTTTGTGACCTCCTGCCAGGCTGGCGACCTGGAGTTTTGAAGGGGTACCAGAGTTTGAGACGGGTTTTCGTAACAGAACGTTTTGCGGATCTTTGCCCGGGCCCGTTTTCGCGATCCCTGCGAACCGCCCGCTGATCCAGGAGATATTCATGCATCCGGCATTCTCAGTCATCTTTCTGACCACCCTGATCGGCGCTGGACAGGGCCTGTTCATGGCGCTGGTCACCGGCCAGGTCTACTCGCTCGCCAACCTGCTGGAGCCGCAGGACAACGTTACGTTCTACGCCGCCGGAAGTGCATTGGCGCTGGTGCTGCTGGGCTTCGGCCTGGTGGCCGCGGTCTTCCACCTGGGTAAGCCGAGCTACTTTCTGACCCGTGCCTGGCGCGGTGTAACGCAATGGCGCACGTCCTGGCTTTCGCGCGAACTGATCGCGCTGCCGGCCTTCATGCTGTTGGTGTTCCTCTACGCTGTCAGCCACTATGCCAACCTCACGAACCCGCTGTTCGTGATCAAGGGCCAGATCCCAGTCGACGTCACGCTGCTGCTCGGCGTGATCGGCTCGTTGGCATCGCTGGTGCTGTTCGTCTGTACCGCGATGATCTATGCCAGTGTGCGGTTTCTGCAGGAATGGCACAGCCCGCTGACCGTTGCCAACTTCATCCTGTTCGGGTTGGCCTCGGGTTTCACCCTGGCGGCCGCGTTCTCGGCCTGGAGCGATGTTGCGCTGGTCGGTTTCTATGGCGTGTGGGCGGTGATTTTTACCGTGCTCGCGGCAATAACGCGCGGCTTCTCGATGTACCGCAATGGCCGTATCAAGCACAAATCGACCCTGCAGACCGCGATCGGTGTGCGTCACACGAAGATTCGACAGAGGTCGATGGGGTTCATGGGCGGCTCTTTCAACACGCGCGAATTCTTCCATGGCGCAGGTGCAGGCAGCGTGGCGGCCGTGAAGCTGTTCTTCGTGGTGATGGTCTTCCTGGTGCCTGTTGCGCTGCTCGCCGCATCCAATGCCCTGGGGTCGGCCTACCTGCCTATACTGGCCTTTGCGGTGCAGTACGTCGGCCTGATGGCCGAGCGCTGGTATTTCTTTGCCGAGGCCAAGCACCCGCAGAATCTCTACTACCAGTCGGTGGCGTGAGTCGCGGCAGAGGCACAGCCCCGCAGGGTGCAATAAGCGCAGCGCATTGCACCCGGGGCATTGGCAGCGCCGCCGTCGGCGGTGCCTGGTCAGCGTAGCTGTCGGGATTCGCTGCACGCGTCCCGAGTTACAAGACCGGCGATGAAAATCTGCGTCTTTGCCAACCTTTCTGCCCGGCGACGTTACAATCGACGCCAATTCGCCCAGCGCGACAGCAAGGAACCGAAGCATGCGTCTGATCGAGATCGTGGCCGATGCCGGTCACACCGACACCCTGTCCAGTATCGCCGACCAGCACGAGATCACTGACCGTTGGTGGGGTGCGCAGGCGGAAGATGGACGCCGTTCGTTCCGCATGCTGGTCAACGACCAGGTGCGTCAACCCGTGATGGATGCACTGCAGGGCCTGTTCGCCGGCTCAGAGAACGTGCGCATCGTGGTGCTGCCGGTGGATACCGTTCTGCCGCGTGAACCCGAGGACGAGGGCCACGTTGCTACCGCCACCCGCGAAGAACTCTATGCGCAGATCGAGAAGGGCGCGCGCATCGACAGCAACTTCCTGCTGTTGACCTTTCTCTCCACCGTGGTCGCGGCGATCGGCCTGATCGAGGACAACGTGGCGGTCGTGGTCGGTGCGATGGTGATAGCGCCTCTGCTGGGGCCGATTATCGCGCTGGCCTTCGGTTCCACGCTGGGCGATGGCCAGTTGATCGGACGGGCGCTCGGCACGGGGGTCGCCGGGCTTGGGCTGGCCTTCCTGCTGTCGCTGGTGATCGGGCTGGCTTGGCCGGTCGACATCGGGCGAGGTGCGCTGCTGCTCGGCAGCACCGAGATCCTGGCGCGCACCGATGTCGGTCTGGACGGCATGGTGCTGGCGCTGGCCTCGGGTGCGGCGGCCGTGCTGTCGTTGAGCACCGGCTTGTCGTCGACCCTGGTCGGGGTGATGGTGGCGGTTGCGTTGTTGCCGCCGGCCGCCACGATGGGGATGCTGCTGGGTGCCGGTCATTCGCAGCTGGCCGTCGGCGCCGCGCTGTTGCTGGCGGTCAATGTGGTCAGTGTGGTCGTTGCCGCCAAGCTGGTGTTCATGTTCAAGGGCGTGAAACCGCGCACCTGGTACGAGCGCAGCAAGGCACACCAATCGACCATGGTCTCCGCGGCGTTCTGGGCGGGACTGTTGGTGTTGCTGCTGGTGGTCGTCTATACCCGCCACAGCGTGAACCTTTAGTCCACGCTTTTCACAGGGATGTCGGCTGCGGGATAACTGCGAGATAATGCCGTCAACTAACCTGCCCGCAGCGCGTCCATGAAAGCCCCCGAACTGCTCGCTCCCGCCGGCACCCTGCGCAATATGCGCTATGCCTTCGCGTACGGCGCCGATGCCGTGTACGCGGGTATGCCGCGATACAGCCTGCGGGTGCGCAACAATGACTTCCTCGAGGACAAGCTGCGCACCGGCATCGATGAGGCGCATCGCCTCGGTCGGCAGTTCTTCGTCGCCTGCAACGTGATGCCGCACGGCGCCAAGCTTAAGACCTTCGTCGACGATATCGCACCGGTGGTCGCGATGCGGCCGGACGCGCTGATCATGGCCGATCCTGGCCTGATCATGCTGGTGCGCGAGCGCTGGCCGGAGGTGCCGATCCATCTCTCGGTGCAGGCCAACACGGTCAATGCCGCCGGCGTGAAGTTCTGGCAGTCGATCGGGCTCACGCGCGTGATCCTGTCGCGCGAGCTGTCGCTCGAAGAGGTTGCACAGATACGTGAAGCCTGCCCGGACATGCAGATCGAGGTGTTCGTACATGGCGCACTGTGCATCGCCTATTCCGGCCGCTGCCTGTTGTCGGGCTATTTCAACCACCGCGACGCCAACCAGGGCACCTGCACCAATTCCTGCCGTTGGGACTACAAGATCGCGCGCGAGGATCTGGATGCGGTCGCCGCGATCCCGATCTCGGAGATCAGGCGCCACCCGAAGGCGGACGAGGTGTACTACCTCGAGGAGCGCGAGCGCCCCGGGGAGTTCATGCCGATCTTCGAGGACGAGCACGGCACCTACATCATGAACTCTCGCGACCTGCGCGCAGTCGAGCACGTGCACCGCCTGGCCGAGATCGGCGTCGACTGCCTGAAGATCGAGGGGCGTACCAAGTCGCACTACTACACCGCGCGCACCACGCAGGTTTACCGGCGCGCAATCGACGACGCGGTGGCCGGACGTCCATTCGACCCGGCGCTGCTGGCCGAGCTCGAGCACCTGGCCAACCGCGGTTACACCGACGGCTTCTTCCAGCGCCACGAGAGCCAGGAACTGCAGAGTTATCGACAGGGCTCGTCGAACAGCACGCGCTCGCAGTTCGTCGCTGAGGTGAGCTGGGTCGATCCGGCCACCGGCCTGTCGAGCCTGGCGGTGAAGAACAAGTTCCGGGTGGGTGACGAGATGGAGCTGGTGTCGCCAAAGGGTAACCGGCGCTTCCGTCTCGAAGGCATGCTCGACAGGCACGACAGGCCGCTCGACGAAGCGCCCGGTGGTGGCTGGGAGGTCAAGGTCCGGCTGCCGGACGGTGCCGACGAGATGACCCTGCTGACGCGCCTGCTGACCTGAGCGGTGACCTTAGCGGCTGGTCTTGCCGGCGCGGTGTCTTGCGGTGGTGCCGAGGTCGGAAGCCGCGTCCGAATCCGCGCTGATGTCTTGCACGCCGCGGCGCTGGCGTTCACTCGACTGCGGCGGCTCGAACGGCGCCAGCTCCAGCGCGACGCGCAGCAGGTTTACCTCGGCGAAGTCTTCGCGCAGTTCGTCGCGCAGCACGAAACGGAATCCACGATCGCCCGGCAGGTGCGCGGAGTGGTCGCAGCGACCTTCCAGCACGATGTCCGGTATCTCGGTGAACGCGGCACAGTCGCGCTCGGGCTCGCCGCGGTAGTGCCGGCAGAACATGCAGACGGGGGGTAAAAGGCAGGCCATCGCGAGGCTCCCGTTTTGCTATAAGGACCAGACGCTGACCGCGCTGCCTTGCAGGGTGGACGGTCCGCTCGTCGGCCCGCGTGGTCCTGCGCCCGAATGCCCATGCAGCAAGCACCGGCTGTCGTTCACACAAGGCGTCGCTGCGCGGCGGATATCGCCGTTCAGACAGACGGCAGCGCAGCGCTGCGTCAGCGCGGGCATCCAGTCCGGTATCGGCGCAGGCGTTGTGCCCTTGAGGAAGGTCTGGTGCCGCGGCGGCCGGTGACGATCGCGCAGGTGTACCGGCCGCAGGCTAGCCTGCAAATTGCATGAAGGCGGACGGGCACATGGTGTTGCGTGGCAGCCGGAAGGCGTTCGATGCGTTCTTCGGCCCTTGTATTCGACGTGACAGTCTGTCCTGTTC
>JAJDNF010000013.1 GCA_022340805.1 Chromatiaceae bacterium | reverse complement strand
CGTGGCTTTGGCTTCGGCTTCGGCTTCGGCTTCGGCTTCGGCTTCGGCTTCGGCTTCGGCTTCGGCTTCGGCTTCGGCTTCGGCTTCGGCTTCGGCTTCGGCTTCGGCTTCGGCTTCGGCAAGTGTGTCTTGCGGCGCCTGCGGGTCAAGGGGCTCTACCGGAGCGCCCTCGTGCGCGACCTCCGCTGCCTGTCCGGGGTCGTCGAGATCGAGTTCACGGTTGATTTCGTCGAGATCACGCAGCTCTGCCAGGGTTGGCAGATCGTCCAGCGATCTCAGCCCGAAGTAGTCGAGGAACTCGCGCGTCGTGGCGTACAGCGACGGCCTGCCCGGGACGTCGCGATGGCCCACCACCCGCACCCATTCACGCTCCATCAGGGTCTTGATGATATTGGTACTGACAGATACGCCGCGGATGTCTTCAATCTCGCCGCGCGTGATCGGCTGCCGATACGCGACCAATGCCAGAGTCTCCATCAGCGCGCGCGAGTAGCGCGCCGGGCGTTCTTCCCAGAGGCGCGAGACCCAGGGCGAACAGGCCTCGCGCACCTGGATGCGCCAGCCACTGGACACCTCGGCAATCTCGATCCCGCGCCCCTGGTAGTCTTCAGTCAGTTCCTGCAGGGCGGCGTGCACCTCCTGCCTGTCGGGGCACTCGATCTCGTTGAACAGCGCCAGGATCGCCTCTACGGACAGCGGTCGTCCGGCGGCCAACAGGGCCGCCTCGACGATGTTTTTGAGCTCCACCGCGAGCGTCATGCATCCCCCCCGCGCGCCCTGACGTGAATCGGGGCGTAGGCCTCGCCCTGGACCAGTTCAATGAGCTGCTGCTTGATCAGCTCGAGTATCGCCATGAAGGTCACCACGACGCCCAGCCTCCCCTCGCTGATATCGAAAAGATCCGTGAACTGGGTGAAGCGATCTCCGGATACCGCCTCCAGGACCCGGCTCATGCGCTCGCGCAGCGACAGGTGTTCACGCGCCACGTGATGACTGCTGAACATATCCGCACGGTGCAGTACGTCCTTCAAGGCCAGCAGCACCTCTCTCAGTTCCACATCCGGCGGCGCCTGATCGATGTGTTTGTAGGGCACCTCGACGACCACCGGAAACACGTCACGTCCGACCTGCGGAAGCGAGTTGATGTCCTCGGCCGCCTGCTTGAAACGTTCGTACTCCTGCAGCCGGCGGATCAGCTCGGCACGCGGGTCGTGCTCCTCCTCGTCGTCAGACTGCGGCCGCGGCAGCAGCATACGCGACTTGATCTCGGCCAGCATCGCTGCCATCACCAGGTATTCTGCCGCGAGCTCCAGGCGCATGTCCTGCATCAGCTCGATATATTCCATGTACTGGCGGGTAATATCCGCGATCGGGATATCCAGGATGTCCAGATTCTGGCGGCGGATAAGGTACAGCAGCAGGTCCAGCGGTCCCTCGAAGGCATCGAGAAAGACCTCGAGGGCGTCCGGCGGGATGTACAGATCCTTGGGCAGGGTGTACTGCGGCTGCCCCTGCACGACCGCAAACGGCATCTCCTCCTGCTGCGGCGTAGCGACGTGGGTCTGTGTGTCGGCCAATGCGAGAATTCCAGGCAGATCAGTAGTCGAGCGACATGGCGTGGCGGACATCGCCCATCGTCTCGCGCGCCACCTCGCGGGCGCGTTCGCAGCCCTCATTCAGGATGTTACGCACCAGGTCGGGCTGTGCGGCGTATTCGCGGCCGCGTTCCTGCATCGGTCGCAGTTCGGCCAGCACCGCATCGATGACCGGCTGCTTGCACTCGATGCAACCGATGTCCGCCGAACGGCAACCGGCCTGCACCCAGTCTTTCACATCCCGGTCCGAATACACCTCGTGGAACTGCCATACCGGACAGACCTCGGGATTGCCCGGGTCGGTGCGGCGTACGCGCGCCGGGTCGGTCGGCATGGTGCGCAGCTGCTTCGCGACGTCTTCGGCGGAGGCATCCAGCGGTATGGTGTTGCCGTACGATTTGGACATCTTCTGACCGTCCAGGCCGGGCATCTTCGCAGCCTTGGTCAACAACGGCTGTGGCTCGGGCAGTATCACCATGCCGCCTCCCTCGAGATAACCGAACAGGCGGTCGCGATCGGCGATACCGATATTCTGCTGCGAGTCCAACAGCGCGCGCGCGGCGGCCAAGCCCGCCTCGTCGCCCTGCTCCTGATAGGCGCGCCGGTAACTGTGATACAGCTTGGCGTTCTTCTTGCCCATCTTTTTGATCGCCTGCTCGGCCTTCTCCTCGAAGTCCGGCTCGCGACCGTAGATATGGTTGAATCGGCGCGCCACCTCGCGCGTCAGTTCGACGTGCACCACCTGGTCCTCGCCGACCGGGACCAGGCCGGCGCGATACACCAGGATGTCCGCCGACTGCAGCAGCGGGTAGCCGAGGAAGCCGTAGGTCGACAGGTCCTTTTCCTTGAGCTTTTCCTGCTGGTCCTTGTAGGTCGGGATGCGTTCCAACCAGCCCAGCGGCGTGATCATCGACAACAGCAGATGCAGCTCGGCGTGTTCGGGCACGCGCGACTGCACGAACAGGGTGGCCTCGCCGGGATTCACCCCGGCCGCCAGCCAGTCGATCACCATGTCCCAGGTGCTCTGCGGAATCATGCTCGGGTCGTCGTAGTGGGTCGTCAGGGCATGCCAGTCGGCGACAAAAAAGAAGCACTGGTATTCATGCTGCAGCACAACCCAGTTTTTCAGCACCCCGTGATAATGACCGAGATGCAGACGCCCGGTTGGGCGCATGCCGGACAGGACACGTGCATGTTGCGCAGCGACAGCAGCCAAAACGCTCTCCTAGGTGGGAAACAAGGTCGGCAGTATACCCAACACCAACTGGGTGCCGGGCAGCAGGGCGATGGCGCCGAACACCAGCGGCGCCAGGATCATCCCCACCACGCCGGTGATCAGCAATGCAATCAGGATGAACATGCCATAGGGTTCAATCCGCGCAAAGACCCGTGCAGCGCGCAAAGGCAGCAGGCCGGTCAGGATGCGCCCACCGTCCAGCGGTGGCACCGGCAGCAGGTTTATGGCCATCAGCACCAGGTTGACGAACACCCCGGCCACCGCCATCAACAACAGCGGCAGCGCCACTGCCTGGGCCGAGGCCAGCAGCGCATGCGCGAGCAACAGGATCAGGGACCAGCCCAACGCCATCAGCAGGTTCACGCCCGGCCCTGCCGCCGCGACGATCGCCATGTCGCGTTTGGGCGAGCGCAGTCGACCCACTGACACTGGCACGGGCTTGGCCCAGCCAATCAGGAAACCGGTCAGGCTCAGCATCAGCATGGGCACCAGAATGGTGCCTATCAGATCAATGTGCGGGATCGGATTGAACGTGATCCGCCCGGCCTGGCGGGCGGTCGGGTCACCGAGTCGGTCTGCCACCCAGCCATGCGCCGCCTCGTGGACCGTAACCGCGAAAATCAGCGGCAGGGCCCAGATGGCAATGCGCTGCACCAGCGTGAGTTCTTCCATGGACGGGATTATATCTCCGGGCCAAGCGCTAAGCGGGGCCTAAGTTTCGAACAGGCTGACATCGCCCTTGCCGACCCGCAGGACCCGTGGCACATCGTCGTGCAGATCGATCACGCTGGTCGGCTCGTAGCCGCAATAACCACCGTCGATGATCAGGTCCACGGCATGCCCCAGGGTCTGGTTCATCTCGTACGGATCCATCATCGGCATATCGTCACCGGGCAGGATCAGCGTGCTGCTCAGCAACGGCTCATTCAGTTCGTCAAGCAACGCCAGCGCAACCCGGTTCTCCGGGATGCGCACCCCGATGGTCTTGCGCTTCGCGTGCATCAAGCGCTTGGGCACCTGCTTGGTGGCCTTGAGGATGAACGTGTAGGGCCCCGGGGTGAGGTTCTTGATCAGGCGATGGGCCTGGTTGTCCAGCTTGGTATAGGCCGACAACTCGGACAGGCTGCGGCCGATCAGGGTGAAATTGTGATCATCGTCGAGGCGGCGGATCTCGCGGATCCGGTCCATCGCCGATTTCTCGCCGATCTGGCAGCCTATCGCGTAGCTGGAGTCGGTCGGATAGATGATCACCCCGCCATCGCGAACGATCTCGGCCGCCTGCCTGATAAGCCGAGCCTGGGGATTGTCCGGGTGGACCTGGAAAAACTGAGACATCTTTTAATTCAATGGCTTATTTGCCAATCCTTCCAAATCGCTTTACATCCATCCGGCAATTCCGGCAGCCGCCCGAGTTCGATCCAGGGATGTTCCGGGCCATGGTAATCCGAACCGGCCGAGGCGAGCAGGCCGAAATCCCGGGCATGCTTGGCCATGGTGAAATAGTCGTCGCGGCTGTGGCTGCCGGACACGACCTCGAGTCCCTCGCCACCGACCTCGATGAACTCGCCGAGAAGGCGACGCAGCTTGCCACGCGTGAGCGGATAGCGGGCGGGATGTGCAATCACGGCCTGGCCACCGGCTGCGCGGATCCAGCGCACGGCATCTTCCAGCTCGGCCCATTGACCGGGCACGTGCCCTGGTTTGCCGTTGACGAGAAATCTGCGAAAAACCGCGCGGACATCGGGCGCATGGCCATTATCCACCAAAAAGCGTGCGAAGTGCGTGCGGCTGATCAGTCGACCGTTGGACAGCCCCCGGGCGCCCTCGTATACCCCACCGATGCCGGCCTTGGCGAGCCGTCGACCCATCTCTTCGGCACGCCAGTCACGAAACTCGCGCAGGCCCGCAAGGCCACGCTGCAGCGCGTCGTGCTCGGCGGCCACCCCGAGGCCGACGATGTGCACGGTCAGCCCCTGCCAGGACACAGAGACCTCCACGCCCGGGACGAACTCGAGACCGAGCCCGGCGGCAGCGGCTGCGGCCTCCGCCAGTCCCTCGAGGGTGTCGTGGTCGGTCAGCGCCATGACGCCGACGCCGGCGGCATGCGCCCGCTGCATCAGCTGCGCAGGTGCCAGGGTGCCGTCCGAGGCAGTGGAATGGGCATGCAAATCGAATCTGTTCGGCATACCGCAGATATTACCAGCAGCGCTCCGTCCATGGCCGGACAAGACTGCAGATTGCCCGACAAGCAGCAGGACATTTGCCCGCCGCAGTCGGCAAAGGACGCATGCTAAACTCCCGCGCCATGAGAATCCCACCTGTCGATCTGCCCTATCTGCGGGAACAATTGCGCGACATCGCTGCACAGCTGCGCGAAGCCTGGGACTCCTCCAGCCACGCCCGCGACGAGGTGGACACCCCCGGGCTGCTGCGCGATGCCATGGCGCAGCTGCTGGACATGCTCGGGCATATTCACGACGCCAGCCCGGAAGCAAACCCCAGCGCTGCCGAGATCAACACCTTGGGCGAGTACGGCCTGCACCTTCTCGACGAGATGAGCCAGCTCGCGGCAGATCTCGAACAGCCGTCACTCGCGCGCGATGTCGAGCGCCTGTGCCTGCCCTTCGCTTTATGGATTGCCCGCCACGGCGGCGAGATCCGCAGCCTGGCACCGGTGGTCAACGCGCTGGCGCACTTTGCCAACAACATCAGCCAGCCGCAGCAGTTGGCTGAGCTTTACGGCTACTGCTGCGAACTGATCGAGGCAACCAGCCCTGTCTGCCACGAGCAGCTGTCCGGCGATACCCGGCAACCGTGGCGCCTGCTGTTGCTGAACCGTGCGATAGTTGCGACGCGCAGCCACAACACGGCGCTTATCGAATGCGCATACGACGCCATCGTCGAGTATCTGCCGCACGAGGCGCAGCGCTTCTTCTCCGAGGGCATGGAACAGATGGCCGCGATCGACTATCCGCAGCATGTGCAGAACCTGGTCCGACGCTATTTCCTCGCGTACGCCAAGCCCAAGAGCCTGCACTGAGCCTCGCCAAGAGACCCCGATATGAAACTGCTCGCCGACCTGTTCCCGGTCATCCTGTTTTTCATCGCCTACCAGTTGTTCGATATCTACGTGGCCACCGCGACGGCGATCCTGGCCGCGGCATTGCAGGTAGCCTACAACAAGCTGCGTCATGGCAAGGTCGAGACCATGCACTGGGTAACCCTTGGACTGCTGGTCGTGTTTGGTGGGCTGACCCTGGTGCTGCGCGACCCGACCTTCATCAAGTGGAAGCCAACGGTCGTCAACTGGCTGTTTGGTTTCGCATTCCTGTTCTCGCAGATGTTCATGAAACGCAGCCTCCTGCGCCGCATGATGGATCATGCGGTCACCCTGCCGGACAATGCCTGGTGGCGCCTCAACACCGCCTGGGTCAGCTTCTTTCTCGGGATGGGCTTACTCAATCTGTACGTCGCTTACAACTACTCCGAGGAAGTCTGGGTAAATTTCAAACTGTTCGGTTTTCTCGGCCTGACCGTGCTGTTCATGCTTGCGCAGGGATTCTATCTGGCGCGGTTCATGGAAGAAGAGAAAACCACCAACGAGGACTGAAGCCATGCTCTATTGCATCGTCGGCACTGATGTCGGCAACAGCCTGCCCCTGCGCAAGGGTGCACGTCCGGCACACCTTGAACGACTCCAGCTGCTGCAAAGCCAGGGCCGACTCGTCCTGGCGGGTCCTAACCCGGCCATTGACAGCAATGACCCGGGCGAGGCCGGCTTCACCGGCAGCCTGATCGTCGCCGAATTTCCGAGCCTCGAGGAGGCTCGCGCCTGGGCGGATGCCGACCCTTACGCAGCGGCAGGCGTCTATGCCAGTGTGATAGTCAAACCCTTCAAACAGGTATTCCCGCAATAACGTCGTCTTTGACACAAGGAGTAATCGACTATGCGATCCAAGGTATCGCGGCCCGTGGCACTTATCTTCGGAGCCTGCCTGGGCACTGCAGTAGCCACTGCGCAGGAACCATCCGAAACGCCGCAGGCCCAGGTCCAGCCACAGGCCGACGTCAATCCAGAGGTCCAGGTCGGACCGCAGGCCCTGGTCAAGATCGACGACTTCACCCTTACCAGTCTGCACTTTGCACTGTTCGCCAGCCAAACCGGCCGCGCGCCGCAGGAACCGGCCGAACAGATCGGGCTGCTCAACGAGCTGGTCAACAGCTTCATGGTCGCCAATTCGCCGCAGGGCCAGGCGCTGGCCAAGGAACCAGAGGTCGCGGCGGCACTGGACGTGGCGCGCGCCAGATTGATCGCACAGGCCTTCGTCCGTACCGAGCTGGACAAGGCACCGGTCGACGAGGCGCAGTTGCGTGCCCGCTATGACGCCGAGTACGGCAAGGTTCCGCAAAAGGAATACAAGGCCCGGCACATCCTGCTGAAGAACGAAGAGGAAGCCCAATCGGTCATTGCACAGCTTGACGGCGGCGCCGACTTTGCCACGCTCGCCGCGGAACATTCGATCGGACCGAGCAAGACGACCGGCGGTGATCTTGGCTGGTTTGCCGCCGACGATATGGTCGGCGAATTTTCGACCGCGACGGCGGCACTTATCGATGGCAGTTACACCAAGACACCGGTCAAGACCAAGTTTGGCTGGCACGTGATCCTGCGCGAACAGAGCCGTGACGCCCCGCCACCCAGTTTCGACTCGGTGAAAGAAGACCTCACGCGCGAGATCCAGCAGGAACAGGTCGCCAAGATCGTCAACGCGATCAGGGAGAAAACGCATATCGAGGTGCAACGCATCGATGCCGCCGACTAGCCTGCAAATCGCATGAAGGGTTTGGGAGTCAGGGTGTGATGGGCAAAGCAGTTGGGCTGATCGGCCGAAAAAGCATGGCCGAAGCTATGATTTGAGGGGATCGGCCCAAATGCAAAGTCCAGCGCGGCCTGAGCCCGAACAGGGCAAACTGTCACGTCGAATTCAAGGGCCGAAAAACGCATCGAACGCCCTGCGGATACCACGCAACACCATGTGCCCGTCCGCGTTCATGCAATTTGCAGGCTTGGGGCCTCTAGGCAGGCCCTGAAGCCGGGCAGCAAAAAGCCCACCAACTCGGTGGGCTTGGCGGTCCGGCTCGCTAGCCGCTCATTCTTCGCCGTTCTTCGATGGCTTCCCGATCCGGGTGATCGGGACGACCTCGGCCGCGGGTTTCTGGTCGGTGTAGTAGGGACGCTCCTGCGCGGCCCCGGCCGCGTCCGCCAGCTCGCGCTCGCGCAGCGAAATCAAGCCAAGGCAGTTGCGCACGTCGTGGATGGTCTGCTCAGACAGTGGGTGTTTCATTGCCTGGCTAGGCGGTGTAGTGTCTTTGATCACCTGCGCCAACACCTTGCGCATCACCACCAGGATTTCCCGTTCTTTGCTGCTCGGGTCGCTCATGCCATCCAGCCTCCATAAGTTGCGGGGATTAGCATACCCGATGCGAGCACATCCAAACCACACGCCCGCCGCGTCTATTTGAAGATGGTGTCGATGGAGAAACCCTCCTGCTCGAGGATGCCACGCAAACGCTTGAGGGCGTCCATCTGGATCTGCCGCACGCGTTCGCGTGTCACCCCCAATTCGTTGGCAACCTGCTCGAGGGTCGAGTTCTCGTAGCCATGTAGCCCGAATCGGCGCTCGACCACCTCGCGCTGTTTCTCGTTGAGCTTGGCAAGCCATTCGTCCAGGTGTCCCGAGATGTCGTCGGCCTGGATATGGTCGGTCGGATCAGTTGCGTTTTCATCCGCAATCGTGTCGAGCAGCGGTTTGTCTGCGTCCTTGCCGTAAGGCGTATCGACCGAGGTGACCCGCTCGTTCAGACCGAGCATGCGCTTGACCTCATCGATCGGCCGATCGAGCAGATCGGCGATCTCCTCTGCGGTCGGTTCATGATCGAGCGTCTGAGTGAGTTGCCTGGCCGCGCGCAGGTAGACGTTGATCTCCTTGACGACGTGGATCGGCAGTCTGATGGTGCGCGTCTGGTTCATGATCGCGCGTTCGATAGTCTGGCGGATCCACCAGGTCGCATAGGTCGAAAACCGGAAACCCCGTTCAGGATCAAACTTTTCGACCGCACGTATCAGGCCGAGGTTGCCCTCCTCGATCAGATCGAGCAATGCGAGCCCACGATTCATATAGCGCCGCGCAATCTTCACCACCAGGCGCAGGTTGCATTCGATCATGCGCCTCCGGGCCGCCGGTTCGCCTTTCTGCGCGAGGCGCGCGTAGTAGACCTCCTCTTCTGCGGTCAGCAGTTTGGAGAAGCCAATCTCGTTCAAATAGAGTCGCGTCGCATCGAGCTGGCTATCCGGAATCTCTCCGGCCGCATACTTGCGCTCGCTTTCCTCGACCTCGTCTTCGACTACATCAGGGCCATCTAGATTCTTGGGATCATCAGCGTCGATATCTTCGTCGTCGGTGACACTATCTACCTCGTCTTCGACATCCAGATCCACTTCCTCGCGCTTCGCGGGCATGCCCCCTCCATCACTTTTAGCGAGATCGAACCGACGGGACGAAAAACAATCAGCGACGCTTCAATAGCCGCTGAGGATCGACCGGTTTTCCGTCACGCCGAATTTCAAAATGCAGCAGAGACTCACCGCTGTTTGCGGTTCCCATCTCTGCAATCTTCTGTCCTTTGGTGACCTGGTCGCCTTCGTCGACCAGGATCGTTCTGTTGTGCCCGTAGGCACTCAGATAATTATCATTATGTTTAATGATGATAAGCCTGCCGTAGCCGATCAGTCCACTGCCGCTGTACACCACCTTTCCACTCTCTGCCGCGACGATCGGATCACCACTGCGCCCGGCTATCTTGATGCCGTTGCGCAAGGGGTCGTCGGCCTTGAAACTCGATACGATCTGGCCATTGGCAGGCCAGCGCCATGTCAGCGAGCGCGATGCCTGCGCGGCTGACTGCGGGGGCTTTTGCGGTGCCGGTCGCGGAGCCGGCGGTCGCTGCGCAGGCGCCCGTTCCGGCGGCCTTCGCGGTTCGGACCTGGCTACCGGCGGGCTTGGCGGTGGAGGCGTACGCGTTGCATTCGGGGGGCGCAGTTGCAGAGTCTGCCCGGGATAGATGTGGTACGGGGCCCGAATGCCGTTCCAGACGGCAAGCGAGCGATAATCGTTACCACTCTGCCAGGCAATGCCATACAGGGTATCGCCACGCTGCACCCGGTATTCGCCGGCCTGGATCGTCGGGCGGGCCGCCTGCGGTGTGGCCGGCCTGTGGGTGCGAGACTCGACCGGCGCACGCCATGTCGACGTGCAAGCAGAGAGAACCAGCAGCATCAGCGGCGGGACGCATACCGCAGGTCTCTTCCAGCGAGACGCCACCCTACGCAACCAAATCCGGAAGTGTTCCTGCTTCAAGATCCCCGCTTCTTCGTGTCGCCCGATCAGAACCGGTACACCAGCACTATGATGACCACGGCAGCGACCGTCAACCAACCCAGCAAGTCGATCCAGCGGTGCAGTTTCTGCTCCATGCGCTCACCGCCCCAAGCCATCAGGCCCGCGACGAGATAAAACCGCAAACCGCGGCCTACGAAAGACGCCAGCACGAACGGCAGGAACGGCATGCCCAGCACGCCGGCGGCAATCGTGAACACCTTGTAGGGGATAGGCGAGAAACCCGCAGCAAAGATCGCGAAGAAACCCCATTCCCTGAACCACTGCTGGGCCAACGCAAAGGTGTGCGCATAGCTGCCGCTCTCGACCCACGACGCGATCAGGCCAAACGCAAACATGCCGATCAGGTAGCCGAATATGCCGCCGAGGACCGATGCAAGGGTTGTCAGCGTCGCAAACCAGATCGCCTTTTTAGGCTGTGCCATGCTCATCGGTGCGAGCATCACGTCCGGCGGGATCGGGAAGAACGAAGACTCCGCGAAACTCAAAGCGCCCAGATACCAGGGCGCATGCGGATGACGCGCCCAACGCATGGCCCTGGCGTAAAGGGATGAAAAGATCTTCATTCAGCAAACCCCGCCGAGCAGCGGCACGAAGACTACGCGTTGGAGCATTTCATGCTGATAACCGTCGGCGGTGCGGGTAACCCGTACCAGTGCCTGCTCATCGCGCTGGCCGATCGGCAGAACCATACGGCCACCGGGACGCAGTTGCTCGACCAGCACCCGCGGTATGCCCTCGGGCGCCGCGGTCACGATGATCCCGTCATACGGAGCATACTCGGGCAGGCCAAGGCCGCCGTCGGTATGCTTGGTCACCACGTTGCGGATATTCAGGGACTGGAAGCGGCGGCGCGCCTGGTCGAGCAGAACCTTGACACGTTCACTGGTGTAAACCCGACGCACCAGAGGCGCAAGCACGGCCGTCTGGTAACCGGACCCGGTACCGATCTCGAGGATGTTCTCGAGCGGCCCGCCTTCGAGCAGCGCCTCGGTCATGCGCGCCACGATATAGGGCTGCGAGATCGTCTGGCCATTGCCGATCGGAAGTGCGGTGTCCTCGTACGCACGGCTTGCCAGCGCCTCGTCCACGAACAGGTGACGCGGGGTATTGCGTATCCGGTCGAGCACGCTCAGGTCGCGTATACCCTCTTCGCGCAGGCGCTGTATCAGGCGCTCACGTGTGCGCTGCGAGGTCATGCCAATGCCGAGGTGTCCCGGGGTCATATCCGTCGCTCCAGCCAGGATGCCAGCTCCGCCAGCGACTGATGGCGGGTCAGGTCAACCTGCAGCGGCGTGATCGAGACGTAGCCGTTGCGCACTGCATGAAAGTCCGTGCCGGGACCGGCATCCTGCTCAGCGCCTGCCGGGCCTACCCAGTAGATCGGGCGCCCGCGTGGATCCTCGGCCTTGACCACCGGCTCGGCCTTGTGCCGATGCCCGAGACGCGTTGCGGCTATACCCTGCAGTTCCTCGTAAGGGAGATCAGGGACATTGACGTTCAGGATCGAATCCGGCGCCAGCGGGTGAGCACACAAGTGCTGCACCAGTTCGACCGCGATGCGCGCGGCGGTCTCGAAGTGGTGCGGGGTATGCGACGCAATCGAGACCGCCATCGCCGGGTAGCCGAGGAACCGTCCCTCGGTGGCAGCTGCCACGGTCCCGGAATAGATCACATCGTCGCCCATGTTGGCGCCGGCATTTATCCCCGAGACCACCATGTCGGGTTCGTCCGTGAGCAGGCCGGTGATGGCCAGGTGAACGCAGTCGGTCGGCGTGCCCTCGACCCGGATAAAGCCGTTTTCCGCCTCGCTCGCCCGGATCGGCTGTTCCAGCGTCAGCGAGTTGCTGGCGCCACTGCGGTCACGGTCCGGCGCCACGACGATGGTCTGCGCAACGGCCGAAATCGCGCGGTGCAGCGCCCGCAGCCCCGGTGCCTGATAGCCATCGTCATTGCTGAGGAGAATTCGCATGCCTTCCTGGGTGCCGGCCGCGCCTCGCCGCCGGACGTCGCTAAGGCCGCTGATGATACTGCAAACCCTGCGCAGCCTCACCTTGATCTCGACCGGCTAAGCCGCTTCAATCACAGCCATGGGCGACCCCGACGACAAGCAGCATCACGACGACAGGTCCGCCTTTCGTGAGGCAATGGCCGATGTGGATCCCATTCAGGAGCAGCGGGCCGATCCATACCGCAAGCGGCGTCGCCCCGAACCGCTGAATCTGCCTGTCGGTGACGAGGCGCAGGACGACCTCGCCGACATCGTGGTCGAGACCACCGAGTTCCTCGAATTCCGTCGACCCGGTGTGCAGCATCGCGTGTTTCGCGACCTGCAGCGCGGCGTCATCGAGGCCCAGGCGTCTCTCGATCTGCACGGCCTGCGCGTGCACGAGGCCAGGCCCGCATTCGTCCGGTTTCTCGCCCAGAGCCTGTCCGCCGGCAGGCGCTGCGTGCGCATCATTCATGGCAAAGGGCGCGGGTCCGGCGAACAGCAGCCGGTCCTGAAACAGAAGACCAACCAGTGGTTGCGGCAAAAGGACGAGGTGCTCGCGTTCGTCACTGCACCGCGCTGGGACGGCGGCACCGGCGCGGTATACGTGCTGCTGTCAGGCAAGCACCGGCGTCAGTACTGACCTGCGCGCAGCAGACCCGCCGGCACGGACGTCAGCGCGGTTCGGAAACGATCTCGCGCAATACAACGGTCGCATAGCTGCCGGCGACCAGCGCGAAACTCAGCACCAGGCCATCGTCCTGCCACTGCCACGCCAAATCGTCGACCACGAGACGCAGCGCACGCCGCTCGGCATCGACCCCCTGGCGGCTCAGCCCATCGATCCAGTCCTGCCAGCCCGACAATGCGGACTGCTCCACCGACTGTGCCGCTCCGGTCGCCTGCAGGGCACGGCTGGGGCGCCCACACAGGGGGCCGGTGGGGTGAAGATCGAGCTGTGCCAGGCGCGCGGCAATCGTCGCGTCGTGCGGGTCGTGCATGAACTGGCGCTGCGACCCGGCGAGCGAAACCACGTCGCCATCCAGCAGCTGGTTCCAGGTAGCGGCGGCGACCCGGGCCTGCAGGACCAGGTTGAACAGCTGTGAGCGCGCAGCCGACAGCAGCAGGCCCCGCTGCTCGCGGTTGGCCTTGCGGCCCTGGCCGGCGAACAACTCGTCGGCACGCTGCAGATTCTGCCCTGCGTGACCGAACCGCTGACTGCCGAAGTAGTTCGGCACGCCTTCAGCCGCGATCCGCCGCAGCAAACGATCGGCGGCGTCACGGTCACCGCGCACCTGAGCCACGCGGATCACGAAACGGTTGCCGCGCAGTCCGCCACGCCGGATCTTGCGATGATGGCGGGCAGCCTCAAGGATCTGCAGCGAGTCGTCTTCGAGCTGCGACCAGTCGGGCACCTCGCGCCCCGGCAACTGCACCGTGAAATGTTGTGTGGTCACGGCGTTGCGATCCTTCAGGCCGGCGTAGCCGACCGCGACCGGGGCAACGCCGGCAAACCTGGCCAGCATGTGCGCCACCTCGTGGGTGTTGCGGTCCCGCTTGCGCAGCGTGAGAAAGGCGTGCTCCCCGTCCCCCGAGGCCTGGTAACCGAGTTGCTCCTCAACCACGAAGTCCTCGGGGCTGGCGCGCAAGCTGCCGCTCAGTAGCGGCCCGCCATGCGCGCACGGCAGCATCAGCGTAGGGTCCCCGCTAGGCGGCATCCGCGCCGTCACACCGTCACCAGCAACACGACCGCGTGTGCCGCAATGCCCTCGCCGCGGCCGATCGCGCCCATGCGTTCGGTCGTCGTGGCCTTGACGTTGACATGCTCGACTGCGACGCCCATGTCCTGTGCCATATTCGCCGCCATGGCGCCGATGTGCGGGCTCATGCGCGGAGCCTGCGCGATGATCGTGCAGTCGAGATTGGACACGCGCAGGCCGCGCCCGGCGAGCGCGTCGCGCACCCTGCGCAGCAGGATGCGGCTGTCGATACCACGGTACTGCGCATCGGTATCCGGAAAATGCCGGCCGATGTCCCCGAGGCCGGCCGCACCGAGCAAGGCGTCACACACCGCATGGATCAGTACGTCACCATCCGAGTGCGCCTCCAGCCCCCGCTCGTACGCGATCTGTACACCGCCGATCGTGACAAGGCTGCCCTCACCGAAGCGATGGGCGTCGAAACCATGGCCAATGCGCATCAAGGAGTCACCCGGTCATTGATAAAGTGCGCGATTCTACCACCCGCGGCCGGCTAAACTGAGCACATGCAGCTGTTCGACACACATTGCCACATCGATGTCGCGGAGTTCGACGCGGACCGCGATCAGGTCCTCTTCGACGCACGCACCGCGGGGGTGCGGGACCTGTTGGTTCCGGCCGTGCAGCGCTCAACCTGGCCGGGCCTGATCGAACTGTGTGCGGCCGACCGCCACCTGCACCTGGCGTTGGGCATGCACCCGGTTTACCTGCAGCAGCATGGTCCCGACGACGTCCAGGCACTCGCCGACGAGGTCGCCCGGTCGCGGCCGATTGCGCTCGGTGAGATCGGCCTGGACTGGTACGTGAAGGATCTCGACAGGGACCGCCAACAACGCCTGCTCGAGGATCAACTGGCGATCGCGGAGGCGCACCGCCTGCCGGTCGTGCTGCACGTGCGCAAGGCGCACGACGCGATGCTCAACACGCTGCGCCGATACCGGCTGAACGGCGGCTTCTGCCACGCGTTCAACGGCAGCCTGCAACAGGCCGCCAGTTATCTCGATAAAGGGTTCTGTCTCGGCTTCGGTGGCATGCTGACCTTCGAGCGCTCGAACCACCTGCGCCGCATCGCCGGCCAATTGCCACCCGAGGGCATTGTGCTGGAGACCGATGCACCAGACATGACGGTCGCTTCGCACCGCTTCCAGCGCAACAGTCCCGCCTACCTGCCCGAGGTGCTCGCGACGCTGGCCATGCTGCGTGCCACTCCCGAGGAACAGGTCGCCGCGACGACCACGGCCAACGCCCTGCGCGTGCTCGGTATTTGACGGCGCCGCGAGCGGCCGCCTTCAGCGCGTCTCGTCGGCCTGGCGCTGCAAAAAATACGCAGCGAGCGGCAAGTCTTCGGGGCGGGTTATCTTGAGATTGTCGGAATGGCCTTCGACCATGATCGGCCGTTGCCCTGCCCACTCAAGCGCACTGGCCTCATCGGTCACCAGAAATCCCGCCTGCAGTGCACCCTTCAGCGCGTCGAACAGCACCCCGAAGCGAAACATCTGCGGCGTGAAGGCGTGCCAGAGATCGCGGCGCTCGACCGTCTCGACGATCCGATCGGCCGAATCGGTTCGTTTCATGGTGTCGCGGACCGGCATTCCAAGGAGTCCGCCGACCTCGTGCGCCCCGAGCATCTGCACCAGGTGATCGACATCGGACCGCCTGATGCACGGCCGCGCGGCATCATGCACCAGGACCCAGTCATCGCGGGACGCGCGCTGCCCAAGCATATCGAGGGCATTGAAAACCGAGTGGCAGCGCTCCATGCCCCCCTTTACCCGAACCAGGTCCGGGTGCCCGGCAAACTCGGTCTCGTCCCACCACCGATCCTCCTCGCTGAGCGCGAGGTAGAGGCCATCGACAGCGGGGTGCAGCAGCATCCGCTCGATCGTATGATCGATCACCATACGACCCTCAAGTGGCAGATATTGCTTGGGTACCGTGTTGCCCATGCGCCTGCCGACCCCGGCCGCGGGGACGACCACCCAGAACGATGGCTCAGTCATCCTTCTTGTCTCCCGGCGGCAGCAGCTGAAAGTAGGTCTCGCCCTCGCGGATTAGGCCGAGCTCGCTGCGCGCCCTGGCTTCAATGGCCGCGAGTCCCTCCTTGAGATCGTCGACCTCGGCCTGCAGGGTGGCATTGCGCTCGTGCAGGTCGTTCAGCTCTACATGCTGCGCCGCCAGCTGGCGCCTGAGGCTCTCGACCTCGGCCAGGCTGCCCTCCCCCACCCACAGGCGGAATTGCAGGCCGAGCAAAACCAGCAGCAGCACGCCGAACGCTAACTGCAGTTTCCAGCCCACCGCTACCCGACTACCCGTTTAGATACTGGGGAACGCGCTCAAACCTGCATACGCGACATCGTCGCCCAGCTGGTCCTCGATGCGCATCAGCTGGTTGTACTTGGCGACGCGGTCGGAGCGGGACAGCGAACCGGTCTTGATCTGCCCGGTAGCCGTCGCCACCGCCAGGTCAGCGATCGTGGTGTCTTCCGTTTCACCCGAGCGATGCGAGATCACCGCACTGTAGCCCGCCGCCTGCGCCATGCGGATTGCTTCGAGTGTCTCGGTCAGCGTACCGATCTGGTTGAACTTGATCAGTATCGAATTGGCAATGCCGCGATCGATGCCTTCCTGCAGGATTCTGGTATTGGTCACGAACAGGTCATCACCGACCAGCTGGATGCGCTTGCCGAGTTTGTCCGTGAGCAGCTTCCAGCCATCCCAGTCGCCTTCGTCCATGCCGTCTTCGATCGAGATGATCGGGTACTGGTCGACCCAGGCGCCGAGGAAATCCGCGAAGCCAGCCGAATCGAACGCCTTGCCCTCCGAGGCCAGCACGTATCGGCCATCTTTGTAAAACTCCGAGCTGGCCGCATCTAGACCGAGATAGATGTCCTGGCCGGCCTTGAATCCCGCTTTGCTGATCGCCTCGAGGATGACCTCGATGGCCTCTTCGTTAGAGCGCAGGTTGGGGGCGAAACCACCTTCATCGCCCACGGTGGTGGCCAGCCCGCGCATGCCAAGCACCGACTTCAGCGCATGGAAGACCTCGGCGCCGTAACGCACCGCCTCGCGAATCGAACCGGCAGCCACCGGCAGGATCATGAATTCCTGCAGGTCGACACTGTTGTCGGCGTGCTCACCGCCGTTGATGATGTTCATCATCGGCACCGGCATCCGGTAGTGGCCATCGCCCAGTGACTGGTAAAGCGGCATCGCCTTTTCCTGAGCCGCCGCATGCGCGGCCGCCAGCGACACCGCCAGGATCGCGTTCGCGCCGAGGCGCGATTTGTTTTCGGTACCGTCCAGGTCGATCATCCGGCGGTCGATCGCCTCCTGGCCGCTGACCTCCTGCTCGAGCAGCGCGTCACGGATCTCGCCGTTGACGTTGCCGACCGCAGTCAGCACGCCCTTGCCGAGAAAGCGCTTCTTGTCCCCGTCCCGCAGCTCCAGCGCCTCGCGCGAGCCGGTCGAGGCGCCGGACGGCGCCACGGCCCGGCCGATCGCCCCGTCAGCGGTCAACACGTCGGCCTCAATCGTGGGGTTGCCACGCGAATCGAGAATCTCGCGGGCACGGATATCGATGATCTCAGACATGGGTACTCCTGAATCTTATGTGTCTGTTTGGGCGCGGGCAGAGAGTCGCCGCAAAGGCGCAGCCGATGCCGTCTCCCGATATGCTGTGGCCGCGAACCGGCCTCGCAACGCCGCCTGAGTTACAATTCCTGTTCAATGAAACCGCGCCGCTTGACCACCTGATCGAGTTCGAGCAGGGTTTCCAGCAGCGCTTTCATCTTGTCCAGCGGCCACGAATTGGGCCCGTCGGACATTGCATTGTCCGGGTCCGGGTGGGTCTCCATGAACAACCCCGAGATCCCCACCGCGACTGCCGCACGCGCCAGCACTGGGACGTGTTCGCGCTGGCCACCGGACTTGCTGCCGAGACCGCCGGGTTGCTGCACCGAGTGGGTGGCGTCGAACACCACCGGACAGCCGGTGGCACGCATGACTGCCAGGCCTCGCATGTCCGAGACCAGGGTGTTGTAGCCGAATGAGACGCCGCGTTCGCAGACCATGATTTGCTGGTTGCCGGTGGCGCGCGCCTTGTCGACCACGTTGCCCATGTCCCAGGGCGCGAGGAATTGTCCCTTCTTGATGTTGACCGGCCGCCCCGTGCGGGCCACGTTCTGGATGAAATTCGTCTGGCGGCAGAGAAATGCCGGGGTCTGCAACACATCGACGACGGCAGCCACCTCGTCGAGCGGCGTGTCTTCGTGCACGTCGGTGAGCACCGGCAGGCCGAGTTCGGTCTTGACCCGCTGGAGGATCCGCAGACCCTCTTCAAGTCCCGGCCCGCGCGGACTGTCGTGTGAAGACCTGTTGGCCTTGTCGAACGACGATTTGTAGATGAACGGGATGCCCAGCGCGCTGGTGATCTCTTTCAACCGACTGGCAACGGTCAAGGCAGAGGACTCACCCTCGATGACACAGGTTCCCGCGATCAGAAAAAACGGCCGATCGAGACCGACCTCGAAACCGCAAAGATTCATGCTGTCACCGCCTCATTGACCGTCTTGCCGCGGTATGCAACCGCGGCCTCGATGAAACCCTGGAACAGCGGGTGCCCGTAACGCGGCGTCGACGTGAACTCAGGATGGAATTGGCAGGCGACGAACCAGGGATGCGAGGGTATCTCGATCATCTCCACCAGTCGGCCGTCGATCGATGTGCCGGCGACCTTCAGCCCGGCATCTTCGAGATCCTGCCGATAGCTGTTGTTGAACTCGTAGCGATGCCGGTGGCGCTCACTGATGACGTCCTTGCCGTACAGCTTCCGCACGATCGTGCCTTTGGCCAGTTTGCACTGTTGGGCGCCCAGTCGCATGGTCCCGCCGAGATCGAATTCGGCGCCGCGTTGTTCCACCGACCCGTCCAGGTTCATCCATTCGGTAATCAGGGCAATTACGGGGTAAGCCGTCGACGGGTTGAACTCGGTGCTGTGGGCGCCGTCAAGCTTGGCGACATCGCGCGCGAACTCGATCACCGCGACCTGCATCCCGAGACAGATGCCCAGGTAGGGCACATTGTTCTCGCGCGCATAGCGTGCCGCCGCAATCTTGCCTTCGACGCCACGTTCTCCGAAGCCGCCTGGAACCAGAATGGCGTCCATGCCCTTGAGGCCCTCGATGCCCTTGGTCTGCAGCACCTCGGAATCGATGTAGTGAATGTTGACCTGGCGTGCCGACTTGATCCCGGCGTGGATCAGCGCCTCGTTGAGCGATTTGTACGACTCGGTCAGGTCGACATACTTGCCGACCATCGCAATGTCGACCTCGCCATCGACCTTGTCCAGCCCATCGACCACGGCCTGCCACTCGCTCAGGTCGGCCGCCGGCACGTCCAGGTGCAGTTGATCGACCACGATCTGGTCTAGATCCTGGGCGTGCAGCATCAGCGGAATGCGGTAAATGCTGTCGGCATCGATTGCCGAGATGACCGCCCGCTCGGGCACATTGGTAAACAGCGCGATCTTGCGCCGTTCGCTGTCTGGCACCGGGCGATCACCGCGACACACCAGGACATCGGGCTGGATGCCGATCGAGCGCAACTCCTTGACCGAGTGCTGAGTCGGCTTGGTCTTGATTTCTCCCGAGGTCGGAATGTACGGGACCAGCGTCAGGTGCATGAACAGCGCGTTCTCGCGCCCCATCTCGACACCCATCTGCCGGATCGCCTCGAGAAACGGCAGCGACTCGATGTCGCCAACCGTGCCACCGATCTCCACCAGCGCGACGTCCGCATCACCCGAACCGCGTCGCACGCACTCCTTGATCTCGTTGGTGATGTGCGGGATGACCTGCACGGTGCCGCCCAGATAGTCGCCGCGCCGCTCCTTGCGGATGACATTCTCGTAGATCTGCCCGGTGGTGAAATTATTGTTGCGCCCCATCGTGGTACGGATGAAGCGCTCATAGTGGCCGAGATCCAGGTCGGTCTCGGCGCCGTCCTCGGTAACGAAAACCTCGCCATGTTGAAATGGACTCATTGTGCCGGGGTCGACGTTGATATACGGATCCAGCTTGATCATCGTGACCTTCAGGCCACGCGCCTCAAGCAAGGCACCAAGGGAGGCAGAGGCAATACCCTTGCCCAGGGACGACACAACGCCGCCCGTAATAAAAATGCATTTAGCCATGCGCCAAGGGGCTCGAAAGGAGGTTAAGACGGACGGGATTAGACGGTACCAGATGCCCCAAGCGCACTCAATCGGAAATGCAAAAAACCGACGCAACGGCCCGATTTGTCACCAAAATGGGGGTCGAATCACTAAAGTCTTATATTCCAAATTCTTAGGCGCACTTTTTCGCTTCTGGCGCTAGTGGCAGGGGCTGCGTTAGTCTATAGTGATGTTTGCTTGGGACGATGGAACCCCAGGTTCGTGCCGACTGCTCTCATCTAACCAAAAAGACGGGTACTGTCGTTGCAGGGACGCACACCTCACTCACAGAAAATACGCACTTACAGGAGTAATCCACATGCGGAAGTTTGCTAAAGCACTCGGCGCAGCGGTTGTCGCCGGCGCAGCTGTATTGACCATGTCCTCGGCCAGCGCCTGGTGGGGCGGCGGCCCCTGGGGCGGTAACAACTGGGACAACAACTACAACCGTGGCACCGGCTACGGCAACACCTCTGGCTGGGGCGACGGCTACGGGTCCGGGGACGCCGCTGGTGGCGGTGATTTCAGCATGAACATGAGCGGCCGCGGCAACACCAACATGCGCGGCTATGGTAATGGCTATGGCGCCGGTGATGGCTGGGGCCGCGGTTACAACTACAGCGCGCCGGGTTATGGCGGCTGGGGTGGCGGTCCTTGGGGCGGATACCCCGGCGGCTACGGCGGCTACGGTCCTGGCTATGGCTACGGTGCCCCGATGGCACCGCCGCCGGCCCCGGAAGCCCCGGCTGCCGGCCAGTAAGGCACTGCGCTACGAAAAAACCCGTCCATTTTAGGACGGGTTTTTTTCTGCCTGTAACCGAGGTTCTTGATCGAGGTCAAAAAACTTCGCACAATGTCGGTGCGGACGACGAAATCAAAGACCAAACCAAAATCGACTGAGACACACACCTACCGTGGCTGACAAGAACGTAATCTCACTCGACAAGATCAAGGTTGCATGTCACGACTGCAGCCTCGCCGAACTCTGCCTCCCGATGGGGCTGCGTCCCGAAGACGTGGACCGCCTCGACGCCATCGTAAAGCGCAATCGACCCCTGCAGCGCGGCGACAACCTGTTCCGCGCCGGCGAGACCTTCCGCAACCTGTACGTGGTCAAGACCGGTGCGGTGAAGACTTTCACCCAGTCCAATGACGGTGACGAGCAGGTCGTCGGGTTCCACCTGCCGGGCGAGGTGCTTGGCCTGGACGCCATTCAGGACGGCTCTCACGGTTGCAGCGCACGGGCCCTCGAGACGACGGCCATTTGCGAACTGCCCTTCGAGCGTCTCGAAGACCTGTCCTCGAGCATCCCCAGCCTGCAGCACCAGATGTTCCGCCTGTTAAGCAAGGAGATCAGCCAAGAGGCGGAGATGATGGCCTTGCTGGGCAGGAGCACCGCGGAAGAGCGGGTTGCGTCTTTCCTGATCAGCCTGTCCGAGCGTTTCAAGCGACGCGGATTCTCCGCTACCGATTTCTTTCTCAGCATGTCGCGCCAGGAGATCGGCAGCTACCTCGGCCTCGCGCTCGAGACGGTCAGCCGCCTGTTCACCCGCTTCCAGGACGAGAAGATCCTGAAAGTGGAGCGCAAGCACGTCCAGATCCTGGACCGCGCCCGACTCCAGGCCATGGTCACCCACCACCACAATTGCGAACCGAGCCAGGCCCGGCCAACCACTTGATCTAGCTCAAGTCAAAAGCGACAAAAATACTTGCCCTGCGACTCGGCACCGACCATTTGATCCATGTCAAAGTAGCGAATCCTTATAAAGAATTAGGGTGCGCGCCAGGTCGGTACGTCTGCGGTTTCGGCTGACCGATTTTTTCACCAATTGGGAGACGCGTAATGGAGTCACAGACCACGTACAACTATAAGGTCGTACGCCAGTTCGCGATCATGACTGTCGTATGGGGCATCGTTGGCATGCTCGTCGGTGTCATTATCGCGGCGCAGCTGGCATTTCCAGAACTAACCGACGGCATTTCCTGGCTGAGCTATGGTCGCCTGCGCCCATTGCACACCAACGCCGTAATCTTTGCGTTTGGCGGATCTGCACTGTTTGCAACGTCGTATTACGTTGTGCAGCGCACCAACCAGGCACGCCTGTTCGGCGGCCCGCTCGCCGCGTTCACCTTCTGGGGTTGGACGGCGATCATCGTGCTGGCTGCGGTGACTTTGCCGCTTGGCATCACCAGCGGCAAGGAATATGCCGAACTGGAATGGCCGATCGACCTGCTGATCGCGGTGGTATGGGTGGTCTACGCGATCGTGTTCTTCGGCACCATCATGAAGCGCAAGGTCAAACACATCTACGTGGCCAACTGGTTCTTCGGCGCGTTCATCCTGACCATCGCGGTACTGCACATCGTCAACAGCGCGTTCATCCCGGTCACCCTTACCAAGGGTTACAGCTTCTACCCAGGCGCGATCGATGCGATGGTTCAGTGGTGGTACGGCCACAATGCGGTCGGCTTCTTCCTGACCACCGCATTCCTCGGCATGATGTATTACTTCATTCCGAAGCAGGCCGGACGCCCGGTGTACTCCTACCGGCTGTCGGTGGTCCACTTCTGGGCGCTGATCTCCACCTACATGTGGGCCGGTCCGCACCACCTGCATTACACCGCACTTCCCGACTGGGCCCAATCGGTCGGCATGGTGTTCTCGCTGATCCTGCTGGCACCCTCCTGGGGCGGCATGATCAACGGCATCATGACCCTGTCCGGCGCCTGGCATAAGCTGCGCACCGATCCGGTTCTGAAGTTCCTGATCGTGTCGCTGTCCTTCTACGGCATGTCGACCTTCGAAGGCCCGATGATGTCTATAAAGACCGTCAACGCCCTGTCGCACTACACCGACTGGACTGTTGGCCACGTGCATTCGGGTGCCCTGGGCTGGGTGGCCATGGTCTCGATCGGCTCGCTGTACTACCTGATCCCGCGCCTGTTCGGCAAGATCGAGATGTACAGCATGCGACTGGTCGAACTGCACTTCTGGGTCGCCACCATCGGCGTCGTGTTGTACATCGCCGCAATGTGGATCGCCGGCGTCATGCAGGGCCTGATGTGGCGTGCAGTCAACGCCGACGGCACCCTGACCTATTCCTTCATCGAATCGGTCGAGCGCACCTATCCCTTCTACTACGTGCGTCTGCTCGGCGGAGCCATGTTCCTGACTGGCATGCTGATCATGGCCTACAACGTCTGGAAGACGACCTCCGAAGGTCGCGTCGCAGACGCTGACGACGCCATTCCAGCACCGGCCGCTCACTGATCCGAAGGAGTATCGACAATGTCACATGAAGTCGTTGAAAAGAACATCGGCCTGCTGGCGATACTGGTCATACTCGTGATCAGTGTCGGCGGTCTGGTCGAGATCGTCCCGTTGTTCTTCCTGACCGACACCACTGCACCGGCACCCGGCGTGACCAAGTACAGTGCTTTGCGGCTCGAGGGCCGGGATATCTATGTCCGCGAGGGCTGCTACAACTGCCACTCGCAGATGATCCGTCCGTTCCGCGCCGAAACCGAGCGCTATGGGCACTATTCGGTGGCCGGGGAGTCAGTCTACGACCATCCCTTCCAGTGGGGCTCGAAGCGTACCGGTCCGGATCTCGCCCGAGTCGGTGGACGCTACAGTGACGATTGGCACTTTGCCCATCTGAACAACCCGCGCGACGTGGTACCGGAATCCAACATGCCCTCTTACTCATGGCTGTCCGACGCAACCCTCACCGGTGGCGATACGGCGACGAAAATGAAGGCCCTCAATATCGCGATCGGCGCGACCTGTCCGACCTGCGAGCTGTACAGCGAGCAGGATATGGCCAATGCGCAGAAAGAAGTCGAAGGCAAGACCGAAGCACAGGCACTGGTTGCCTACCTTCAGGGTCTCGGCCTGGCTTCGAAGCAGTGGTGATCGTTATGGACATTAACGACATCCGTGCCTGGCAAACAGTCATATTGCTGATCTCGTTTATCGGGATCGTCTGGTGGGCCTATAGCAAGCGCCGTAAGACTTCTTTCGACGAGGCCGCGAACCTGCCTTTTGCCGATGAGGATCGGCATCGGGCAACGATTGAGAAGGAGAACCTGTCATGAGCAGTTTCTGGAGTGTTTGGATCATCGCACTTACCGTAGCCAACATCCTGGGCTGCTTCTGGCTGATCTGGTGGACGATGCGCCGCCGGGCCGGTGAGGCCGTACAGGGCGACGTAACCGGTCATACCTGGGACGGCGACCTGCAGGAGTACAACAACCCGCTGCCGCGTTGGTGGCTGTGGCTGTTCTATATCACCCTGTTCTTTGCCGCCGGCTACCTGGCCCTTTATCCGGGTCTGGGCAAGTTCGCGGGCCTCCTCGGCTGGTCGTCGCATGGCAGCCAGTACGAAGGGGAAATGGCCAAGGCAGCGGAGAAATACGACCCGATCTTCAAGCAGTACGCGGCCGTGCCGGTCGCCGACCTGGCCACCAAACCGGAGTACAAAGAGGCCCGGGAGATGGGCAAGCGCCTGTTCCTGACCTACTGCATGCAGTGTCACGGCTCGGACGCCGGCGGTTCGCGCGGCTTCCCGAACCTGACCGACGGTGACTGGCTGTGGGGTGGATCACCCGAGCAGATTGAGGCGACCATCACCAACGGCCGCATCGGAGTCATGCCGTCGCACGCCCACCTGGGTGACGACCAGATCGAGAAGGTCGCGAACTATGTGATGAGCCTGTCCGGCCGCAGCGTCGATGCTGCAAAGGCCGAAGAGGGCAAGCAGGTATTCATGACCGTCGGATGCACCGGCTGCCACGGCATGGACGCCACCGGCAACCAGATGCTGGGGGCTCCGAACCTGACCGACTCGACCTGGCTGTACGGCGGCAGCCCTGGCGTGATCAAGCAGACCATCACCAAGGGCCGTAACGGGGTGATGCCTGCACAGAAGGACCTGCTCGGCGAAGAGAAGATCCATCTGCTGACGTCTTATGTTTACAGCCTGTCGCAGAAATAAGCGTTAGCCCACAGGGGCAACCTTAAAGACCCTGCCGGGCGGATGTCTGAAGATAATGCGAATTATCAAGGACATCCGCCCTGTTTTTGGTTCAGACTTAAAAACTTACATCTCTGCAGAGACGCCACTGGCACGCAACGCAGGCTCCGAGCGAGGTTGTAAGCTGAACCGTGACCGACCGCTAGGGTTATCCAATGCCTGGCGCCTTCAAAGGAAGAGATCATGTCTACCCTGCCAGCCACGCAGTCTGACAAAAACCAGCTGCCAGTAGTCCAACAGATCATTTCGGTCATGTGGCCCTCGTTTCTCACCGCGAGTCTGGCCACGATCATATTCTTCACGGTTTTCGATCCCACCGAACTGGGAATCATCGGTGGCTTCCCGGAATTGACCCGCATGGGCGGTTACACCATCGGCTTTTTCTGCTTCTGGTTGCTGACGTCGATTAGCTGTGCACTGACCTGTTACTTCCGGCGGCCAACCAACAAGCCGATAAACCCCAACAATTCGAAGCCCTCCTAACCACGGAACAGCAGACGATGTCAGAGCCTGCCGCAAGCCAGAACAATCAATCCATCGAGACCGAGCTTTATAAAAAGCGCGAAAAGATCTATGCGCGCGAGGTACACGGGATTTTTGCCGCATTGCGCCTGCTTGCGATGGCTGCGCTGCTGGGAATCTACTACGGTCTGCCGTGGATCCGCTGGGATGACCACCAGGCGATTCTGTTCGACCTGCCGGCGCGTAAATTCCATATCTTCGGCCTGACATTCTGGCCCCAGGATTTCTTCTATCTCTCGATGCTGCTGATCATTGCGGCAATCGCGTTGTTCATGTTCACGGCGCTGGCCGGCCGCCTGTGGTGCGGTTACGCCTGCCCACAGACCGTGTGGACCGAGATCTACATGTGGATCGAGCGCAAGATCGAGGGCGGCGCCAAGGCGCAGAAGAAACGCGACCAGGGCCCGCGCAACGCCGCCTACTTCGGCGTCAAGATCGCGAAGCATGCCGCTTGGCTGCTGTTCTCTCTGTGGACGGGCTTCACCTTCGTAGGCTATTTCTCACCCATCCAGGATCTCTGGACCAGCTTCATGACCTGGACCCTGGGTCCCTGGGAAACGTTCTGGATCTTCTTCTACGGCTTTGCCACCTATGGCAACGCCGGTTTCATGCGCGAACAGGTCTGCATATACATGTGCCCCTACGCGCGCTTCCAGAGTGCGATGTTCGATCATGACACCCTGGTTATTTCCTACGATGAGAAACGCGGCAATCCACGTGGTTCGCGCAGGCGCGGCACGCCTTCCGCCGACGTAGGTCTTGGCGACTGCATCGACTGCGGCCTGTGCGTGCAGGTTTGTCCCGTGGGCATAGATATCCGTGACGGGCTGCAGTATCAGTGCATAGGCTGCGCCGCCTGCGTGGACGTCTGTGACGATGTAATGGACAAGATGGGCTATCCGCGCGGCCTGGTGAAATACACCACCGAGAATTCGCTGCAGGGCAAACGCACGAAGATCGTCCGCCCGCGCATCCTGGTATATATCGCGATCCTCACCTTCGTGAGTTCAGCGCTGGTGTATGGTCTGCTGACCAGGATCCCGCTCGAGGTCGATATCATCCGTGACCGCAATGTGCTGTACACCGAGACTGACGAAGGCATGGTACAAAACGTCTACAACCTCAAGCTCATCAATATGGCGTCTGAGGCGCAACGTTACAAGCTGTCCGTTTCCGGACTAGAGGGACTGCAGGTGCTCGGCAAGACCCAGGATATCGAGCTCGAAAGCGGTGCGGTCAAGGATCTGCCATTGCGTGTGCAGATCGATCCGATTGTGTTGAAATCACCGAGCAGCAAGATCATGTTCCATATCGAATCACAGACCTCGCCGGAGATCTCGGCTGACGAATCGGCCCGCTTCCTCGGCCCCGCGTCGCGCTAGGGTAACAGAGACATGCGTCCACCCCGCGAAGACACCCTGCCCTGGTACAAGCAGTTCTGGCCCTGGTTCCTGATCAGCCTGCCATTGGCTGCGGTGGTCGCGGGGCTGGTCACGCTCAACATCGCGATCGAGACAGACGACGGCCTGGTCAGCGATGACTACTACAAGGAAGGACTCGCCATCTACAAGGACGCGGACAGCGCGGCCAAGGCCAAGGCACTCGGCATCGTTGCCAATGTGGCTTACGACGCCGACACCGGGGCCGTCACTATCCGGTTCGACAAGCCACTACCGAGCGACACGACGTCGTTGTCGCTGCTGGTGACGCATCCAACCATGCCCAATCGTGACCAGAGCATTCAGCTCTTTCCGGTGAACGATACGGATTTCACCGGGCGCCTCGAGCCGCTGCCTGCCGCGCATTGGAAACTTGCCATCGGCCCGGCCGATAAATCGTGGCGCATCGAGGGACGCCTCGAGCTGCCGGCCGCACCCGCAACCCGTTTGAACTGAACGCAGGCCCCGGAGGGCCACCCGCCGAGCGCGGTCCCGCGCGACAGCGTTACTGCAAACGCCGCCACACAGCCGCCCCACCCGCAGCCTTGTCGATTGCCTCGAGCCGCTCCTCGTGGGCACGCAGCTCGTCGCCGCCTGCCCGGACCACGACCAGATCCAGCCCGTCGCGACTGATACGGCGTATCCCCGCCTGCCCGCCCCGCGCGGCATCGGCGACGACCTCCGCTTCGAGTGACAGCGCGGTCTGTCCGCCGGTCATCGCCAGATAGACATCGGCGAGGATCTCTGCGTCGAGCAGAGCGCCGTGCTTGTCGCGTCGACTGTTGTCGACAGCGTAACGACCGCACAGCGCATCCAGGGTATTTCTCTGGCCGGGATGCTTTCTGCGTGCCATCACCAGCGTGTCGAGTACCGTACAGTGATCCGCGATCACACCCAGATCTTCACCTCTGGCCAACTCGGCATCGAGGAAGCCGACATCGAACGGCGCATTGTGGATCACCAGTTCGGCCCCCTTCAGATAGCCGAGCAGGTCTGTGACGATATCGGCGAAACGCGGCTTGTCGGCCAGGAAATCGTTGGTAATGCCATGCACCTCGACTGCCGCGGCATCTATCTGCCGATCAGGCTGAAGATAGACGTGGAAATTGTTGCCGGTAGGGCGGCGATCCAGCAATTCGACGCAGCCGATCTCGATGATGCGATGTCCCTGCGCCGGCTCCAGGCCGGTGGTTTCAGTATCCAGTACGATCTGTCTCATTGTTCGAGGCTCCAGCCTGCAAACTGCATGAAGGGTTTGGGAATCAGGGTGCGATGGGCAAAGCAGTTGGGCTGATCGGCCGAAAAAGCATAGCCGAAGCTATGGCTTGAGGGGGATCGGCACAAATGCAAAGTCCAGCGCGGCCTGAGCCCGAACAGGACAAACTGCAACGTCGAATACAAAGCCCATCAACGCATCGAACGCCTTCCGGCTGCCACGCAACACAATGTGCCCGTCCGCCTTCATGCAATTTGCAGGTTCAAAGGCCGGGCTGCCGACTTTGCGGTGTTCGATCGATGCATCCGGCTCTAGCCCGACCGAAGCGTCTCATCGATCCCCCTGTTGGCCAGCACGTCAGCGCGCTCGTTCTCCGGGTGCCCGCTGTGCCCCTTCACCCAATGCCACCTGACATCGTGGCGGGACACGATCTCGTCGAGCATACGCCATAGGTCGTCGTTCTTGACCGGTTTCCTGGCCGCGGTTCGCCAGCCGTTGCGTTTCCAGTTATGGATCCATTGCGTGATGCCATTCTTCACGTATTGGGAATCGGTGGTCACATCGATCACGCAGTCGCGCTTGAGCGCCTGCAGTCCGCGGATAACCGCGAGCAATTCCATCCGATTGTTGGTCGTCTCGGCCTCACCGCCGAACAACTCCTTTTCACGCCCCTGGAACCGCAGTACCGCGCCCCATCCGCCGGGCCCCGGATTACCGCGGCAGGCACCGTCCGTAAACAGCTCGACGTGGTCGCTCACAGGTCTGTCCTGCGCAGTCGCTGCCGCACCGTAGGTTCGATTGCACGCGACCCCAGCGCGCGCAGGCTCGACCAGCGCTGCCGAACCGGGGTGACCCGCGAAACGCGTTTCACCGCGCGCACCACGTACACGCCGGCCAGCATCGGCCAGACCTTGCGGCCGAGCCTCTCCAGGGATTCCATGCGGCCGCTGCGCGTCGGCAGGCGGAATTCCATGACATCCATCCGCTCGATACCGAAACCCATCAGCGTCAGCCAGTCGGTGAGCCTGGGATAAGACAGGAAATGACCGCACCAGGGCACGACCCCACGCCAGCGGAAAAACAGCCGCCAGATACCCCAAAGGCTGAACGGGTTGAAGCCAACCACCACCACCCTGCCCTCGGCGATCAACACGCGCTCGACCTCGCGCAGGACCTGGTGCGGGTCCGGCGAGAAGTCCAGCGTATGGATCAGGATGACCGTGTCGACGCTGTCCGACGCAACCGGCAGCTGCCGCGCCTCGGCGACCAGCACGCTCGCCTCCGCCGCATCGGCCCGGTGTGTAACCAAGGTCTTGCGCCGAATCGGGCAGCTGGCCAGGTAGGCCATGTCAGCGCCCAGTTCGCCCAATTGCAGCAACTGGTAACCGAACAGGTCGCCCACCAGCGCGGCCAGGGCCTCGCGTTCCTGCAGCGCGACACGGGCCCCGGGCGGGCTCGCATACCAATCCGCAAGTGCTTGGCACACCTCGTTATTATCTCGTTTACAGGGCATCGATAAAGGCATCTCAACGTGCCACTGGAAGGCCGTTCCCGCATCTCGTATATTGATCCGCCATGATTGCGGCGGCAGACATCGACGATTTTGACCAAAGCGCCCAGCATCGGCAACGTCCACGCGCGCTGACGGGACCGCTGCTGGTGTTGCTGGCACTCGCATTGGGTGGCTGCGTCGGCGTCGGCACCCGCTCTGACGGCACATTGGGCGATGCAGCACAGCCCGTCCCCGATCGACCGGCGGCGACCGAGCCCCTCGAGGCGGATCCCGGTTCAGCGGACGCGGCCTCGACGGAAGCTCAACAACCACAGGAGATCTGGCAGCGGCTGCGCGGCGGTTTCCAGCTGGGCCGCATCGAACACCCCCGGGTGGAGCGCGAGATCCGTCGTTTGCAGCACTCGCCGAACGCGTTCCGCGCCCTGATGGCCCGCTCAGAACCCTACCTCTACCACATCCTCAATGCCGTGGAGTCCGCCGATCTGCCCACGGAACTGGCGCTGCTGCCGGCGGTCGAGAGCGGCTTTCAGGCACATGTCCATTCGCCGGAAGGTGCGGCCGGCCTTTGGCAGTTCATGCCGGCAACCGGACGGATGCTGGGACTGAAACAGGACTGGTGGTTCGATAAGCGGCGTACCGTGCGCGCGTCGACCGAGGCCGCGGTCCACTACCTCGTGCGCCTCAACGAACAGTTCGACGGGGACTGGCTGCAGACGCTGGCCGCATACAATGCGGGGTCCGGAACCGTAGGCAAGGCGATCCGCGCGGCCAGCGCGCGCGGCAAGCCCACCGATTTCTGGTCACTCGACCTGCCCGGGGAGACCGACAGCTATGTGCCGCGCCTGCTCGCGCTGGCCGCCGTGGTTGCCGACCCGCAGGCCTATGGGCTGGATCTGCCCGAGGTACTCGACGAACCGTACTTCGCTCCGGCCAACACCGCCGGCCAGATCGACCTCAACGTCGCCGCGCAGCTGGCCGGGATGCCGGTCCAGGATCTGCTGGTTCTGAACGCCGGCCACAGGCGCTGGGCAAGCCGCCCCGAGGGGCCATACGAGCTGTTGTTGCCGGTGGACAAAATCGATCGATTCGAAGAAGCCCTGGCGTCTCTGCCGGCCGAGGAGCGTCTGCGCTGGCGACAACACCACATCAAGAGCGGCGACAGCCTGAGTCGCATCGCGCGCCAGTACGGGGTAAGCGTGGAGGCAATCCGCCGCTCGAATGGATTGAAGGACTCGCGGATTCGCGCCGGGAAGAACCTGCTCATCCCGTTGTCGGATTCGGCAAACCTCGCCGACGCCGGTGCGAATCGCCATGCCAGACAACGCATGCACTATCGCGTACGACGCGGCGACTCGCTGTATGTCATAGCACGCCGCTTCGAGGTCTCTGTTGCCGATCTGAAGCGCTGGAACCGGGTCGGGCGCTACATCCGCCCCGGCGAGCGGATCACGGTGTTCATCGACCCAGATGCATGACGGTCAGTGCCTGTTCCACACCCGCCCGGTGTCGGCCACGCACCGGCACAAGTGCCAGGCTGCAAGCCACCGGATCGCGAGCGCGCCCTCAGCTGTGCACCTGGCGCACTGACCGTCGCGTATCAGGATCCCGTTTGACGCTGCTGCCCAGGCACCGTCAACCAGCAGGCGACCCGTCTGACCGGCCCAATCTCTGACACTTGCGGATAACGCTCGCGGCAGACCGCCATGGCGTCCGGACAGCGCGGGTGAAAGTGACACCCGGACGGCGGATCGACCGGTGAGGGCATATCACCCTCCAGCTTGATCACCGCGCGGCGGTGTCCCGGGTCGGGTACCGGCACCGCGCTCAGCAGTGCGCGGGTGTAGGGATGCAGCGGCTCTCGAAGCACCTGACCGACCTCGCCATACTCGACGATGCGACCGAGATACATCACTGCGACCTCGTGCGCCAGATAGGCCACTACCGAGATGTTGTGGGTGATGAACAGATACGACAGGCCAAGCTCCAGCTGCAGTTCCTTGAGCAGGTTCAACACCTGGGCCTGGACCGAGACGTCCAGCGCACTGGTCGGCTCGTCGCATACGATCAGGCGCGGTTGCACAGCCAATGCGCGTGCAACCGCGATGCGCTGGCGCTGGCCACCGGAAAACTCGTGCGGATATCGGTCCGCCGCGCCCGCCGGCATCCCGACCTGTTCGAGCAGGCGTTCCACGAGTGAGCGCCGTTGCGCGCGGTTGCCGCCGATGCGCTGCGCGACCAGGCCCTCGGCGATGATGTCCTCGACCAGCATGCGCGGATTCATCGAGGAGGCCGGATCCTGGAAGATGATCTGAAACTCGCGCCGCAAGCGGCGCAACTCGGCACCCGCGACATGCGCCAGGTCCGTGCCGTCAAACAGAACCTGACCCGCCGTCGGCCGATGCAACTGCAGGATGGCCTTGCCGACCGTGGTCTTGCCGCAACCCGATTCGCCGACCAGCGCGACGGTCGATCCACTGGGGATCGACAGGTCGACCCCGTCGACCGCTTTCACAAAGCCCGCCACCCGGCGCAGGACGCCTTTGTGGACTGGGAAATGCACCTTCAGCTGCCGGACATCGAGCAGTGCCTCACCGGCACCCTGAGCGGTCCGCGGCGCTGCCGGCACGCGGCTGCCCAGGTCTTTGACCTCATCCGGGTCCAGGTGACAGCGGTAGCCGCTCTCGGCTGCGCCGCGCCATGGCGGCAACTGGGTACGACAGCGCTGTTCAACCAGCTCGCAGCGATCCGCAAAGCGGCAGTGGTCGAACGGCTGGTTCAGTGCCGGCACCATTCCGGGAATCACGTCCAGGCCCTGGTCACGCTTTTCCGCCTTGGGTACCGAGCGAAACAGCTTGCGGCTATAGGGATGTGCCGGGCGGGCGAAGAACCCGGCAACATCGTTGATCTCCAGCAGCTGACCGGCGTACATGACCCCAACCCGGTCGGCCATCTCGGCCACCACGCCGAGGTCGTGGGTGATCAGCAGGATCGCCATCCCGGTCTCGCGCTGCAGCTGCTTGAGCAGGTCGAGCACCTGTGCCTGTATCGTGACGTCGAGTGCCGTGGTCGGCTCGTCGGCGATCAGCAGATCCGGCCGGCCACCCAGGGCCATCGCGATCATCACGCGCTGCTTCATGCCACCGGAGAGCTGGTGCGGATACTCGTGGACACGGCGCTGCGGATCCGGGATGCCAACCGAACGAAACAACTCCACGACCCGCTCATCGACCCGGTGGCGGTTCCTCTGGTCATGTAGACGCACCGCCTCGGCAACCTGTTCGCCGACCGTCATGACCGGATTCAGCGAGGTCATCGGCTCCTGGAAGATCATGCCGACCCGCCCGCCCCGTTCGGACCGCATCTCGGCCTCCGAGAGCGCACGCAGGGACTGGCCGTCTAGCAAGATGTCGCCGGCCACGATCCGCCCGGAGTGCGGTAGCAGACGCATGATCGACAGTGCGATCATCGACTTACCACAGCCGGATTCACCGAGCAGTACGAAGGTCTCGCCACGACGGATCTGCAGGCTCACACCATCCACCGCACGCACGGGTTGCGTGGCACTGCCCAGATGCGTCGCCAAGCCGTCGAGTGTCAGCAGGGACGCGGTGTCCGCGGATCGATCATTCATCGCTGGCTCGCTCGGGTTCATGATTACTGCCTCAGGCGCGGATCCAGTGCATCGCGCACGACGTCGGAGACGAGGTTGGCGGCCAGAACCAGGGTGAACATGAAGCCGAAGGCCGCCAGCAGCGACCACCACACGACCGGCTCTCTGGCCAACTCCAGGCGGGCACCATTGATCATATTGCCCCAACTGTTGGTCGCCGGGTCCACGCCGATGCTGATGTACGAAAGCACCGCCTCGGCGAGCACCAGGCCGCTGAAGTCCAGCACCACGGCGATCAATACGATGTGCATCACGTTCGGCAGCACGTGGCGCAGCAGGATACGGAAATGGCCGACCCCGAAGGCGCGGGCCGCCTGCACGTATTCGAGGTCGCGCAGCTTCAGCGCCTCGCCACGCAGCAGGCGGCACAGCGAGGTCCAGCTGGTGACCCCGAGGATCAGGCACAGGAACAGCAGGCGCAGGTCGGCGCGCTCGGTCAGGCTGTTGAAATCGTCCGCATGGTTGCTCATGTAGATCTGCATCATCAGCACCGCGGCCGCGATCAGCAGCACGCCGGGGATGGAATTCAGCGTGGTATAGAGGTACTGGATCAGATCGTCCACCCAGCCGCGGAAATAGCCGGCCATGATGCCAAGAAGTATCGCGGCAGGCAGCATCACCAGGGTCGTGAGGGTGCCAATGATCAGGCCCGTGCGGATACTCTTGAGCGACTGGAAGAACACGTCCTCGCCGACCTTGTCGGTGCCAAGAACGTGGTAGTACCCCGCCATTTCCCACAGCGCGCCGAATACCCCCATGAGCAGCAGCGCGCTCCAGGCAGCCACGTGCCAGGGGTTGCGCATGCGGCCACCCAGCAGACGCAATATTCGGGCGCGGCTGAAGCGGCATAGCAGGACCAGCAGCAATGACCAGGCCAAAGCCCACTTGACCGCGCCCGCCAGCGCCTTGCCCAGGATGTCTGCCAGCCTACCCGTGCCGTGCGCATCGAGATGGGCGCCGCCATAAGCCAGGCGCGGATAGTCCCGCACCGTAGTGCCATCCGCCTTCTCGATCGTCTCCTTGCTGAACAGGTGGATCGCAAATGGCGCCGAATAGGTCTTCTCTCGCTGCGTGCGCAAGGGTCCGGCGATCACGTCGAACAGGCTGGACACCTCGGTCGAGTAGACGACATCCGCCGCCTCCCGATCACCGGTCCTGGGGTGGAAATGCAGGGTGTCGAGCAGGCCGATGACTAGATAGGAAGACAGCACAACCAGCGCCGCCTGCGCGGTCCGGCTGCCCGCTACGCGTCGCCACGGCTGCATCAGGTGCTCGTGGCCACGCGTATACCACAGCATGCCTGCGGCCAGCACCAGCAGCAGGTAGACCAGCGCGTCCGTCCACAATATGACCGGTTGGAACGGCATCGCTCAGTCCAGCCTTACCCGTGGGTCGACCATGGTGTAGGAGATGTCGGTGAGCAGCAGACCCAAGATATACAGCACCGCACCAAGAAAGACCATTGCCCGCACGATTGCGAAATCCTGATTGTTGATCGCATCGATGGTGTAGCTGCCCAGGCCGGGGATGCCGAAAAACGACTCAGTGAGCAGGCTGCCGATGAACAGCAGCGGCAGCACGACCACGACCCCGGTCAGGATCGGGATCATGGCGTTGCGCAATACGTGGCGAAACAGGACCCGCTGCTCCGACAGACCCTTGGCACGCGCCGAGCGCACATAGTCGCGGTGGATCTCTTCGAGAAACAGCGTGCGATACCAGCGCGTGCCTGAGCCGATTCCGCCGATCACCGCGACGATCACCGGCAGGATCATGAACTTCCATGCATGGACGCCGGTGTCGTAACCCGAGATCGGCACCAGATTGAGAAGTTTGCCGACCAGGAACTGGCCACCGATGATGTAGAACAGGCTGGAGATCGACATCATCGCGACGCAGATGACGACCCCCCATAGATCCAGGTAGGTCGCACGAAAAAATGCCAGCAGCAATGCGAAGGTGATATTCACTGCCAGGCCTACCAGCAGCGTGGGCAGCGCTATCGCGAGGCTCGGCCACATGCGCTGCGAGATATCGTGACTGATATCGCGGCCGCTGTCCGACTGCCCGAAATCGAACAGGAACAAGCGCAATGATTTCTCGAACAGGATCGTCTCGGTGAACATGTCACTGCCCTGCCGCTCCCTATTGATCAGCAGCGGCTTGGCATAGCCGTGCTCTTCTTTCCAGCCCTGAATTGCCTGATCGGTGACCCGCTTTCCACCCAGGTGCATGCGCGCCATGTCATCCGGCGAATTGACCACGAAAAACAGCACGAAGGTGAAGGCATTCACCCCGATCAGGATCGGCAGCGCATAGAGCAGGCGACGGATAATGTAGGCCGTCACAGCGCCCGACTCCTCTCGCGTGCGCGAAAACCGCGCACCGCCGGGATCACCGAGAGCACCACTGCGGCGAATATCAGCCCGAGGGGCCAAAGTACCGGCTGGTTCCAGGCACGCTGTGCCGCGACCCGCGCCAGGCCATCCACGCGCTTGTATTTGAGTGTATTGTTGGCCATCAGGTGCGGCTTGGCGTTCTTGTACCATGCGTGATGCAGGCTGAATGCCTTGGGGAAGTAACCGAACAGCCACGGCGACTGCTCGCGCAGGATGTCCACCATACGGTCGATCACCTGCTGTCGCTGCGTCCCATTCGGCAGGTCTTTCATCTTCACAAACAGTGCATCGAATTCGGCATTGCTGAAGTTGGCGGCATTCTCGCCCTTTGATGACACTTTCGCATTCGGGCCGAACAGCAGGAAGAAGAAGTTCTCCGGGTCCGGGTAGTCTGCATTCCAGCCCCAACTGAAGATCTGTGCCGTGCCCGAAAGCATCTTTTCCTGGAAGCGGTTGTAATCCGTGGCCCGAATGACTAGCTCGATCCCGAGCTTGGACAACTGCTTGCGATACCACTGCAGCATCGCCTTGCTGTCGGGGCCGGCCGCCGGGGTATCGTAATACAGGATCAGCGGGCCCCCGCTCTTGGGATCACGACCATCGGGATAGCCGGCCTTTGTCAGAAGACGCTTCGCATCGTCGATGTCGCGCCTGCGCGCAGCGCCGTTCTGCCAGACATGGGTGACCGGGTTGATCCCGCGCTCACCGTCAAGATAACCGAATATCCCGGGCGGCAGCGGACTCTGCGCCACCTCGCCGCGGCCATTCTGGAATATCGAGATGTATTCTTCGAAGTCCACCGCGATCGCGATCGCCTGGCGCAACAGGCGCGCGTTTTCGCTGTCGCCACCGACCACCGGGTCGAGCATATTGAACCCGGTGTAAAACACCGAGGACTCGACCGCGGTGCTGAGGCGGATGCCCTTGTCGATCATGGCCTCGGTCAGTGTCGCCTCACCCGAGCCACCGAACTGGATGGCCTGATCGAAGCTGTCGGAACCGATCCCGGAGTTGTCATAGTAGCCCTGCAGAAACTTGTTCCAGCGCGGGATCGCCTCGTTCTCCAGGGAATACACCGCACGCTCGATGAACGGCATGTTCCGACCCGCGTCGTCCAACAGGCCTTCGCTCCGATCCTCGTCAGTGCCCTCCGAAGGGTAGGCCTCGCCGTGAAAGTTGGGGTTGCGCCGCAGGACCATGCGCAGGTTCGGGTTGTTCTCGGTCAGCATGAAGGGCCCTGTGCCGACCGGATACCAATCGAGATTGATGTTCTTCTCATCCAGGCCTGGCTGGCGATAGAAGCGCTCGGCCTCCCAAGGCATCGGCGCGAAGAAGTTCATCGCCAGCCAGAACACGAACTGCGGGTATTTCTTTTCTATCCTTATGCGGTAGGTATAGCGATCGATCTCCTCGACCCCCTGCATGTCGATGCCGCGCAGATCGAACCAGGTCTTCCCCTCTCCCTTGCCCTCCCGGGCCTCGTGCTCTGCCTTCGCCGCCTCGGCAAAGGCCGCAAAACCACGGATGTGTTCTGCCATCAGTCCAGCGACCGGGGAATGATTGGGCGCGAATGCGAGCCGCTTGATCTGATAGATGTAGTCCGCCGCCACCAGTTCGCGCGTCCCGGTCAATGCGAAATCACCGAGTGTATTGACCCGCGCCAGCGTCTGCGGATCAAGCGGCCAATATGCCGGGCTACCGTCGTCGCGCAGCGCAAATGCCGGGTGTGGCTGATAGCGAATGCCGGGGCGGACCCGCACGATGTAATCCGTGTACGCCACCTCGGAAGCCGCGGCTTGCTCGTCCAGCGGCATTCCGTCCGCGGCGACGTAATGAATCTCAGGCAGACCCTGCGTGGTCAGCGGGACCAAGGCGTAGGGGCGCCGCAGGAAATGATACTGCAGGGGCGGCTCATAGACCTGCGAGATGAATGCCCATTCGTTGGAGCTGTATGAACGCGCTGGATCCAGGTGCTTGGGGCGTTCGGAGAACGAGCTGTAGAAAATCGGCTTGGCGGCCTCGCGCGCCCGATAAGGATCATTCCAGGCCTGGCCGGAACAACCCGCCATTAACGCCAGCCCGAGCACCAGCCAGAGGCCAAACCCACGGTGCCCGAGGACCTTTGAAACTTTGAACGCGGGATATCTTTGGGTTAACTTACGCGCCATTCTTTGACTGGTTCACATTGCTGGGCTGCGGCTGGATCAGGCCCTGGACCCGGCCATACCCGGGCTGATAATGGCATCGCAGCAGGTTCCTGTCAGCCCGTTTGTTCCCCCCAAAACCACAGTCGCGAGGAGCTTTACATGGGATTTCTGCAAAACAAGCGCGCTCTGATCGTGGGCGTCGCGAGCAATCGATCGATCGCCTATGGCATAGCGGCCGCGATGCACCGCGAAGGTGCCGAGCTTGCATTCACCTACCAGGGGGACAAATTGCGCGATCGGGTAAGCGGCTTTGCCGCCGAGTTCGGCTCGGACATCGTGCTACCGCTCGACGTCAGCAGCGATGATGAGATCGACGGCGTTTTCGCCGAGTTATCCAAGCGATGGGACGGCCTCGACTGCCTGATCCATTCGGTGGGGTTCGCGCCCAAAGACCAGCTCGAAGGCTCTTATATTGACGCCGTCACCCGTGAAGGCTTTCGGATCGCCCACGACATCAGCGCCTACAGCCTGGCGGCACTCGCCAAGGCAGGCCGCGGCATGATGAAAGGGCGCAACGGCGCGATCGTTACAATGAGCTATCTCGGTGCGGTGCGCACCGTGCCGAATTACAACGTAATGGGTGTCGCCAAGGCAGCCCTAGAGGCAAACGTCCGATACCTGGCCGAATCGCTGGGCCCGGAAGGCACTCGGGTCAACGCCGTCTCGGCGGGCCCGATCCGGACCCTGGCGGCATCCGGTATCAGTGGCTTCCGCGGCATGCTGGCCGAGGCCGAGCAGAAAACGCCGCTGCGGCGCAACGTGACGATAGCTGAGGTTGGGAACGCCACCGCATTCCTCTGCTCAGACCTCGCGTCGGGCATAACCGGCGACGTGCTTTACGTCGACTCCGGCTATCACGTACTCGGAATGGCCTGAACGGCGACCACCTCAACTGGAAAACAAAAAGCGGCCCAAACGGCCGCTTTTTTTGCGTCACGATCAGCTGTCGCTATTCGCCGAGCGGCTTGATTTCGATCGTCGCGCGATCGCGCAGGCTTTGCGTGAAATATCGCATCTGTGCGGTGGCAGTCTGACCGGTGGCCTGCTCGGACACCAACGGACGCTCGGCATCCGCCAGCGACGCGATGTCGCCACCCTGCACTGAGGAGACCTCAATCAGCAGGTAGTCCCCGTCGGTCGAGACAACCCCGGCATAGGCCGCCTTTCCCTCTTGTGGCGGGGCCAGTTCGAAGCCCTTGGCCAGCACCTCCGCGGGTACCCCGGCCTGCCCACGCCCCACCGCGCCCGGGGCATTGATCTGCCACGCGTGATCGGAGGCCAGCTGCGCCAGCGTCCGCGCCCCTGACTGCAATTCAACCAGCAGCTTGGCGCCCTGTTGTGCGGCAGTCTCTGACGCCTTCGCACGCCTGAAGTCCTGCTCTATCTCCAAGCGATTCTCATCCAGCGATTTCACGCCCGCCGGCTCGTGCTCTGCGACGCGCACCACGACGGACCGCTGCGGGGCGACCTCGATCACTTCGCTGTTGTGCCCTTCCGTGAGCACGTCATCCGAGAACGCGGCGTTGATAACCCTCGGCACGTTCAAATCACCAGGCAGCTGGCCATCCCGGGTGATCCAGTCAGTGGTCTGAACCTGCAACCCCAATGCCTCGGCTGCCGGTGTGAGACTGGCAGAATTCTCGTAGGCCGTTTCCGCCAGGCGCTCGGCATAATCGTAGTAAAGGTTCTCGGCCTCGTATTTCCGATAGGCCTTTTCCACCTGATCGCGCATATCATCGAACCCGGCGTCCGACCCTCCGCGGATATCGGTGACCTGGATGATATGGAAACCGAACTCGGTGCGAACCGGATCGCTGACCCCATCCTTGGGCAACACGAATCCCGCTTCCTCGAATGCCGGCACCATCATGCCGCGCTCGACCCAGCCCAGGTCGCCACCATTGGCCGCAGAGCCGGGATCATCGGAGTTGTCCTTCGCCAATGCCGCGAAATCCGCTCCGCCGCGAATCTGTTCCACCAGCCCATCGGCCTTCTGTTTGGCCTTGGCAACGTCATCGTCGCTAGCACCCGAAGAGACAGCGACCAGGATGTGTCGCATGGCCCGCTCCTCGCGCCCGACAAACTCGCTCCTGTGGTCCTGGAAGTACTGTTGAAGGACATCGTCACCGACATCCAGCTTGCCGCGGAGCTTGGCCGCGTCCAGTAGCAGATAACTGAGCTTGACCCGCTCGGGCGTGCGGTAACGGTCGAGATTGGTCTCGTAATAACTGCGCAGTTCTTCTTGCGTCACGCTGATCTGGTCGAGATAGGCGGCCGCGGGGATCCGCACATAGCTGAGCGCGCGCGTCTGATCCCGCAGACGTATGCGCGTGCCGAGATCCGTGCTGGTGACGAATGCCGTGTCGCGCACCCCGCTGCGTAACTGGGTGAGCGACATGTCCTGACGAACGCGCTGTTCGAAACCCGCACGGCTCATGCCACGATTGCGCACCGCCGCATCGTATACATCCTGATCGAACTGACCATTGCGCTGGAAACCCGGGATAGATGAAATCAATGCACGTGCCTGTGCATCGCTGGTACGAAGATTCCATGCCTGCGCACTCTTGCCCAAGACCGCTTCCTCGATCATCGCGTCCAGCACCTGTGCTTTCAGACGCGCATCGTCGAAGAAGTCGGGCGAGATATTGTCCCCCAGCGACTGTCGCAGGTTCTCACGAAAATCCCGCGTGCGCTCATCCAGCATTCGCTGGGTAATCTTGTCGCCGCTGACAACGGCCACCTCGGGTTCGCCACCCACGCCCAGGTATTCCTGTATTCCCCAAAGGGCGAAAGGGATAGTGATCAGTATCACAATGGCCCAGGCGATCCAGCCCTGAGCTTTTTCTCTGATGGCCTGCAGCATGATCGTTGCGTCTATCGGAAAAGCTGAAAAGAAAAACGGGGTATCGGATGATACCCCGTTTAGTCCCAGATATGGCGGAGTGGACGGGGCTCGAACCCGCGACCCCCGGCGTGACAGGCCGGTATTCTAACCAACTGAACTACCACTCCAGATACTTGGTGGGTGCTGCAGGGATCGAACCTGCGACCCTCGCCTTGTAAGGGCGATGCTCTCCCAGCTGAGCTAAGCACCCTGTCACGAGGCGCGCTAGTTTACAGCGTCTTTAAACGCTTTGCCAGCCTTAAATGCCGGCGTCTTTGACGCAGCGATCTCGATCGCACCACCGGTCTTGGGATTCCGGCCGGTACGCGCTGCACGCGCCCGCAACAGGAAGGTTCCGAACCCGACGATAGACACGCTGTCGTCGTTCTTTACCGCCTTGGTAATTGCATCAATCAGGCCGTCCAGGGCCCGCCCTGCTGCAGCCTTGGAGATGTCGGCAGAATCTGCCATAGCCTCGATTAGATCAGATTTATTCATTTGTACGGTGCCCCCTTTGGAATTTACAACCTGGTCCGTGGTCGGCTGCAGTTGAGTGAATTCGAAGATGCCAGTTGACCTGGCTGTATTGTGCGGGCGGTTTTATAACAGCCCGAAAAATTAGGTGTCAAGCAAGCCTTCTCGATTAAGAGTTCGACTTGCCCGACAGCGTTTTCTACCAGTGTTGCTGACAGAGTTCAATGATGACGCAAGGCATCGTTTGCGTCGTCTGGATTTTCTTCTTTGCTTTCAGTGCTCTTCGCCTCTTCTGCACCCTTCGACGGACGCGGCTTGGGGCGGCCGGCCAAGGCGATTTCCAGCACCTCATCGATCCAGCGTATAGGCCGGATATCGAGATTCTGTTTGATGTTCTTCGGCATCTCGACCAGGTCACGCTCGTTCTCTTTCGGGATGATCACGGTCTGAATGCCACCCCGCAGGGCCGCGAGCAGCTTTTCTTTCAGCCCGCCAATCGGCAGCACCTCGCCACGCAACGTGATCTCGCCGGTCATAGCAACGTCAGCGCGCACCGCGATACCGGTCAGCGCCGATGCAAGAGATGTTGCCATGCCGATACCCGCACTGGGCCCATCCTTGGGGGTCGCACCCTCAGGGACGTGGATATGAACATCGATCTTCTGGTAGAAATCATCGTCCAGACCAAGCGTCGCCGCCCTGCTTCTTATAACGGTCATAGCCGCCTGGATCGATTCCTTCATCACGTCGCCCAACTGCCCGGTATGTGTCAGGCGGCCCTTACCTGGAGTAAGGGCTGTCTCTATCCGCAGTAGTTCACCACCCACTTCCGTCCACGCCAGCCCGGTGACCTGACCGACCTGGTCATTTTCGTCGGCACGACCGTAGCGGAAACGCTTCACACCGAGATATTTTTCGAGGTTCTTTGGCGTAACGGAGATGTTCCTGCCCTGCTTGGCATGCAGCAATACGTCTTTCACCACCTTGCGGCAGATCTTGGAGATCTCGCGCTCGAGGTTACGCACACCGGCCTCACGCGTGTAATAGCGGACGATATCGCGCAACGCAGTTTCCCGAATGTTCAACTCGTCTTCATTGAGGCCGTTGCTCTTGATCTGCTTCGGAACCAGGTAGTTCTCTGCGATGCTGACCTTTTCGTCCTCGGTATAACCAGACAGGCGAATAACCTCCATCCTGTCCAGCAAGGCCGGAGGGATATTCATGCTGTTGGCGGTGGCGACAAACATCACCTCGGAGAGGTCGAAATCGACTTCCAGGTAGTGATCCTGGAAGGTGTGGTTCTGCTCGGGGTCCAGCACTTCGAGCAGTGCGGAGGCCGGATCGCCACGGAAATCCATTGCCATCTTGTCGATTTCGTCGAGCAAAAAGAACGGGTTCTTGGTGCCCGACTTGGTCAGATTCTGGACAATCTTGCCCGGCATTGCGCCAATATAGGTACGCCGGTGCCCGCGGATCTCCGCCTCATCACGCACGCCGCCGAGGGCCATACGAATGAACTTGCGGTTGGTCGCGCGCGCAATCGACTGACCGAGCGAGGTCTTGCCGACACCGGGCGGGCCGACCAGACACAGGATCGGCCCCTTCAGCTTACGCACACGTTGCTGGACCGCCAGGTATTCGAGAATCCGCTCCTTGACCTTCTCCAGCCCGAAGTGATCTGTGTCCAACACCTCTTCGGCCTTGGCGAGGTCGTTTCGCACCTTGGTCCGCTTCTTCCACGGCACGCTGACCAGCGCATCAATATAGTTGCGCACGACGGCGGCCTCGGCTGACATCGGCGACATCAGCTTCAACTTGTTGAGCTCTGCGCTGGCCTTACTCTTGGCCTCCTTGCTCATGCCGGCCTTTTCGATCTTGTCAGCGAGTTCTTCGAGCTCGTTCGGCGCGTCATCGAGCTCGCCGAGTTCCTTTTGAATAGCCTTCATCTGCTCGTTCAAATAGTACTCGCGCTGATTCTTTTCCATCTGGCGCTTGACCCTGCCCCGGATGCGCTTTTCCATCTGCAGGATGTCGTTCTCACCCTCCATCAGGGCCATCAGGTGTTCCAGCCGCTCGCGCACGTTGAACATCTCGAGCACGTGCTGTTTTTCGTCGAGCTTGAGCGCCATGTGTGCGGCCATCGTATCGGCCAGGCGCGACGGCTCATCGATGCTGGCCAGCGAGGTCAGCACCTCGGGCGGGACCTTTTTGTTCAGCTTGACGTACTGGTCAAAAAGCGCCGTGGCTGAACGCATCAAGACTTCCATTTCGCGTTCCGGCAACTCGAGGATATCTTCTGCAGCTTCAATCTCAGCGGTAAAGAAGTTGCCGCTCGCCGCGATCTCCTTGATCGCAGCGCGCTCACCACCCTCGACCAACACCTTGACGGTACCATCGGGGAGTTTGAGCAGCTGCAGGATACTGGCCAGTGTCCCGATCCTGTACATATCACCCGGCTGCGGTTCATCCACGTCGGCGCTTCTCTGCGCCACGAGCAGGATCTGTTTGTTGTCGGCCATAGCCGCATCCAGGGCCTTGATCGACTTTTCGCGCCCCACGAACAGCGGGATAACCATGTGCGGGTAGACCACGACGTCGCGAAGCGGCAGCACCGGAATGGCGCCCGGATGCTCATCGCGCACGCTGATGGCTGTATCTTCCTGTCCCATTGGTTTCCTCCATTGCCGCACACGGGTGCGGCATCAAATCTGGCAATCACGCTGCCAGGAGCAACAAAGATTCTCCGACCTACGCAAGATGCGGGCTCGTAGGGAAAATTTCAACCGGCGAATTAGCACGCAATATTCGCCCGACGACGTCTGGTACATGCGCACCCAAGACAGGCACCGGAAATTCCGGCCAACGGTCTCCAGGGAATACAAACGGGCCTGGCGGCAAACGCCCCAGCGGGATCGGAAAGCGCCACCTGCAGGGCGCCCTCAGGCGCCTGTTCACCCGGCGGCAGGGAGGTCAGTCGGATGCGGCCAGCTGCCGCGGCTCGGCGCCGCCGAAGATCATGTAGGGAGCGGACTCACCTTTGATCACGCCCTCGTCCACCACGACCTTGGTGACGTCTTGCAGCGAAGGCAGGTCATACATCGTGTCGAGCAGCACCTGCTCGAGGATCGTACGCAGCCCGCGCGCGCCAGTCTTGCGCGCCATCGCCTTGCGCGCGATGGCGCGCAGGGCCTCTTCACGGATTTCCAACTCAGCACCTTCCATCTCAAACAGACGCTGGTACTGTTTAATCAGGGCGTTACGCGGCTCGGTCAGGATCTGGACGAGCGCGTCCTCGTCCAGCTCCTCGAGCGTAGCCACCACCGGCAGACGGCCGACGAACTCGGGGATCAGGCCGTACCTGATCAGGTCTTCAGGCTCCACGTTGCTGAGAACCTCGCCGACCGTACGTTTGTCTTCCTTGCTGCGCACCTCGGCGGAAAAACCGATGCCACCCTTTTCGGACCGATCGCGAATCACCTTTTCGAGGCCGGCAAACGCGCCCCCGACGATGAACAGCACGTTGGACGTGTCGACCTGCAGGAATTCCTGCTGCGGATGCTTTCGGCCACCCTGCGGCGGGACCGAGGCGATGGTGCCTTCGATCAGTTTTAGCAGGGCCTGTTGCACGCCTTCGCCGGAGACGTCGCGGGTAATCGACGGATTGTCCGATTTACGCGAAATCTTGTCGATTTCGTCGATGTAAACGATACCGGTTTGCGCCTTTTCTACGTCGTAGTCGCACTTCTGCAGCAGTTTCTGGATGATGTTTTCGACGTCTTCACCGACGTAACCCGCCTCGGTGAGGGTGGTCGCGTCCGCGATCGTGAACGGTACGTTCAGCAGCCGGGCCAGTGTCTCTGCCAATAGCGTCTTGCCTGACCCGGTCGGACCGATCAGCAGGATATTGCTCTTGGCGATCTCGACATCGTCCTTCTTGCCCTTCGCCTCGAGCCGCTTGTAGTGGTTGTAGACCGCGACGGAGAGGACCCGCTTGGCGCGCGCCTGGCCGATCACGTATTGGTCCAGGGTCGCATTGATGTCCTGCGGGATAGGCAGCTTGTCGGATGACTGACCGACACTCTCCTGCATCTCCTCGCGGATGATATCGTTGCAAAGTTCGACGCATTCGTCGCAAATGAACACAGATGGGCCCGCGATAAGCTTGCGCACCTCATGCTGACTTTTGCCGCAGAATGAGCAATACAGCAGTTTGCCGTCTTCGCCCTTGCCGTGCTTTTTGTCATCGCTCATAGCTGTCCACCTTTCATTTGCGTACCGGCCTCGCCAGGTTTCACCGCGCCAGCCGCCGCGCGCCCTTTAGGGTTGATAATATCCGAAAGCCCTCGGATAACAAGCCACCCAATCGACGCGGCATTTACGACCCTCAGGCGCTGCCTGGCGACCGCCGGTCGAGGACCTCATCGATCAGGCCATAGGCGACCGACTGTTCGCCGCTCATGAAATTGTCGCGATCGGTATCCTGCTCGATCCGACTGAGGTCCTGACCGGTGTGATGGGCCAGGATCTTGTTGAGTTTTTCGCGAATCAGAAGAATTTCCCTGGCGTGGATCTCGATATCCGTGGCCTGCCCCTGGAAACCGCCCAGCGGCTGGTGAATCATCACCCGCGAATGCGGCAATGCGAAGCGCTTGCCCTTTTCACCGCCGGCCAGCAGCAGCGCACCCATGCTCGCCGCCTGTCCGATGCACATGGTGGTCACATGCGGGCGAATGAACTGCATGGTGTCGTAGATCGCCAAACCGGCGGTGACCGAGCCCCCCGGCGAGTTGATGTAGAGGTGGATGTCCTTGTCGGGATTTTCCGACTCCAGGAACAAGAGCTGCGCCACGATCAGGTTGGCCATGTGGTCTTCGACCGGGCCGACACAGAAAATGACCCGTTCCTTCAGCAACCTCGAGTAGATGTCGTAGGCACGCTCACCGCGCGCACTCTGCTCCACGACCATCGGCACGAGGCCGAGATTCACCGGTTCGAATTGATTCATACGCTGCTTATCGGATGTTATTGGTATTACTTGAAGCTACCCCTAAAGCTCCGACCGGGCAAGCCTGCTCTATACCGTGTTATCCATTACCTCGGAGAACGACTTGCTTTCGTCTACAACCTGCATCTGGCCAAGCACCCAGTCGACTACCTGATTTTCCAGAACCAGGTTCTCGATACTCTTACGCGCATTCTTATCCTGCATGTAGTAATCGATAACCTCCTGCGGGTCCTCATACGAATCCGCAAAATCGGCAATTGTCTGGCGCAGTTGCTCCTCGTCGGCCTTCAGCTGATGCGCACTGATGATCTCCGCAACCAACAGGCCAAGGTGGACACGGCGACGGGCCTGGTCCGCAAAAATGCTGGCCGGAAGATCCGTACTGGTGCGCTGGCCGCGCTGCTGCATGTCGTGGACCATCTGCTCCTTCATGCGCTCAGCCTCCTGGTTTACCAGGGACTTCGGAATATCCATCGGGTTGGCGGCGATCAGGGCATCCATCACGCGATCTTTGGTTATGCCCTGCAGTTTCTGCTTCAGCTCATGGCGCATGTTCTTCGCCACGTCGGCACGCAGACCCCCTATGCCGCCATCGGCAACCCCGAAAGCCTTGACGAACTCCTCGTCCAGCTCGGGCAGCTGCGGCTCGGCGACCCGCAGCACCTTGACCTCGAAGGTCGCGTCCTTACCGGCCAGATGTTGCGCCCGATAGTCGTCCGGGAAGCGCACCTCGAGGGTCCGTTCATCGCCCGCCTTGGCGCCCAGCAGGCCAGCCTCGAATCCCTCGATCATCGAACCGGAACCCAGCACCAACGGCACGTTGTCCGCACTGCCGCCCTGGAAGTCCTCGCCGTCGATCTTGCCGTTGAAATCGATGTGCACGGTGTCGCCGTCTTTGGCGCCGCGATCGACGTCGTTCCAGACGGTCCTCTGCTTGCGCAGTTTTTCCAGCATCTCGTCGACATCGGACTCGGCGACATCGGCAATCGGTCGCGTCACCGTCTGACCCGAAAGCTCTGCAACCTTGACCTCGGGCATCACCTCGAAAACCGCGGTGTATCCGAATCCACCCTCCTCGCCGCTCTCGCGCAGCTCGATCTGCGGCTCGCCGGCCGGCATGAGCTGATGCTGGCTCGCCGCCTCATAGAGGGTTTCCTGGATCAGCGTGCCGTAGGCCTCCTGCCGAACCTGCTCGCCAAAGCGCTGCTTGACCGTGCGCATCGGCACCTTACCGGGACGGAAGCCGTCCAGACGGACATGCCGCGCCAGGTCCTTGAGCCTCTTATCCACCTCGGCCGCGACGCGATCCGCCGGCAGATCAACCAAAAGACGCTTCTCGAGGCCCTCGCCCGATTCCACAGAAACTTGCATTCCAATTCACTCCGGCAGCCTGTACTGCCCGTTAAGCCTTGTCGATTTAAACTGTTCGGCACGTGCCGGCGGGCTGCCGCCAACCGGCCCCGATTGGTGCGAAAGGAGAGACTCGAACTCTCACGGGTTACCCCACTGGAACCTAAATCCAGCGCGTCTACCGGTTCCGCCACTTTCGCCAGTCCGGTGCGAATCGCGCATTATACCGGACGAGCACGCCTCAGATACAGTCCCTGCAGCCCTCCGGACGCGCCGCAAGTGTCTGTTTTGCTGTCGCTTCCGCTAAGGCGCAGGTTTTTCAGCCGATCCGCCCCGCGGTCAGCGCGCCAGAGGCGCCTGCGCAATGCGGCTCGGCAGCGCCGGCGAGCGCACGACAGGCGCGTCACAGGCCCGGACCCGCAGCCCCCGTCGAACGACTGCGGGGACTGCCAATTCGCGGCCGCCCAACGCAAACAGAACAGTGGAACGGGGTCAGATGACCTTAGAGAAGCGGGTGGTATGGCGGCCGGCGCCCAGATAGCGGTCGAAAACCATGCAGATATTGCGAATCAGCAGCCGCCCCGCAGGCAGGACATCGATCCGACCGTCCGCAACGCTTACCAGGCCGTCTTCGGCCATCCTGCGCAGCTGTTCGATCTCCTGCGCGAAATAGGTCTCGAAAACCATGTCCCATGCGTCCGACACCCGATCCATGTCGAGCGTGAAGTTACAGATCAGCTGGGTAATCACCGCGCGACGCAGCTCATCATCGCGACTCAGCTCAATCCCACGGAAGACCGCCAGCTCACCCGCGTCGATGCGCGCGTAGTACTCGTCCAGGGTACGCATGTTCTGCGCATAGGTGTTGCCGACCATGCCGATCGAGGTCACCCCGATCGCGACCAGATCGCAGTGTGCGTGTGTCGAATATCCCTGAAAGTTGCGATACAGGTAGCCCTCGCGCTGGGCGATCGCCAGTTCGTCGTCAGGGCGCGCAAAATGATCCATGCCGATGTACACGTACCCGGCCTTAGCCAGACATTCGCCCGTCTGCTGCAGGATCTCGAGCTTCTGGTCTGCCGAGGGAAGTTCGGATTCATTGATACGCCGTTGCGGCTTGAAGCGCTCCGGCAGATGCGCGTAATTGAACACGGACAACCGGTCCGGTTCAGCCTCGAGCACGCGGTCGAGGGTCGCGATGAACGAGCCTGGCGTCTGGAGCGGCAAACCATAGATCAGGTCGATGCTGATCGACCGGAAACCCTCACGCCGGGCCGCCGCGAGCGCGCCAAAGGTTTGCTCCGCAGTCTGGATACGGTTGACCGCCTTCTGCACCTTCGGATCGAGATCCTGCAGGCCCAGGCTGAGGCGGTTGAACCCGATCTCGCGCAGCACGCCGATCGTCTCATCGGTGACCTCGCGCGGATCGATCTCAATCGAATATTCACCACTGTCATCGTCCAGCAGCGAGAAATACCGACCCGTAACGGTCATCAGTTCGCGCATCTGGTCGATGCTGATGAAGGTCGGGGTTCCGCCGCCCCAATGCAGCTGCTCGACCGGTCGACTGCGATCGAAAAGCTCGCCCTGCATCGCCATCTCGCGATACACCCTGTCGAGGTACGGCTGGGCTCGCGAGCGATCCTTGGTCACGACCTTGTTACAGGCGCAGTAGAAACACACCGTGTCGCAAAACGGGATGTGGAAATACAGCGACAGGGGCCGGCCACTGGCATTGCTCGCCAGGGCCGCGGCACGGTAGTCTGCGGGCCCGAACCCCTCGTGGAACTGCACCGCGGTCGGGTACGAGGTGTAGCGTGGGCCCGACTGGTCGTAGCGCTGGATCAGTGCCTGGTCGAGGACAAGTGTCTGTTGCATGGGGCGAAGTTTACTCCAATGTCGGTGCAAGCGCCCGGCCGAGCATGTCCTTGCTGACGCGTTCGCGCTAGCGGAAAAGCCTTCCGGGCCGGTACTGACCCACTCGGTCCGGGTGGCAGGCACACATCAACGGCGTTTCATCAGCGCGACGAAATGTTGCTCAGTCCTGTTCCGGGGCGTCCAGCCCCTTGCGGTGCGTCTCGTTGATCTGTTTGAGCAGGGTATGAAAAGGAATCTGGTCCTCGTGCCGACGCAGCACTTCCATAAACATCAGGTCCTCGCGGCCGAACTGATAGGTCCCGGAGACCATCGCGTCGTAGACCTGCCGGATCCCCTCCTCGAGCGGCTCGATGTAGGCTGGAAAACGCTGCAGGTCCTCCATCTCGTAGAGCAGGCAGTCCTTGAGGTCGCCGACCTCGAACATCGCCTGTTTTACCCACTCCGCATATTCATCTGGCGTACGCGCCCTGCGCAGACTCATGCACCGCTCTCCTCGAAACTGTCACGGAATTCATCCAGTTGTTCCGCGGTCAACAGGAACACGCCGTCACCACCGCGCTCGAAATCCAACCACAGAAAAGGTACCCCCGGATAGCGCGCCATCAACAGCTCGGCGCTCGCTCCGACCTCCACGACCATGATACCACCGGGCTGCAGGTAGTCCGCCCCCTTGGCCAGGATGCGCTCGACCACATCCATGCCATCATCGCCGGCCTCCAGGGCCAACTCGGGCTCATGTCGGTACTCTTCCGGCAGGGTCGCCATTTCCGCACTGCTGACATAGGGCGGATTGCTCACGATCAGGTCGAAGCGTTCTCCATCCAGACCCTGATATACGTCGGCCCGAAGCGCCCTCACCCTTCCCTCCAGCCGGTGACGTTCGATGTTGCGCGTCGCCACCTCCAGCGCGGCCGGCGAGATATCGCTCAGATCCACCAGGGCCTGGGGGAAGGCAAACGCACAGGCGATGCCGATACAGCCGCTGCCGCAACACAGATCCAGCACGCTGGTAACCTGTTCCGGATCCAGCCAGGGGCTGAACCCGGCCTCGATCAACTCCGCTATCGGCGACCGGGGGATCAGCACGTTCTCGTCGACGTAGAAATCCAGACCCGCAAAACGCGCCTCACCGGTCAAATATGCCGCGGGGACCCGACGATCGATCCGGTCGCGGAACAATGCAACGATCCGGGACGATTCATCGGCGGTCAGCCGCGCGTCCAGATAATCGCCCGGTAGGTCGTGATTCAGATGCAGCGCATGCAGCACCAGGGCCAGCGCCTCATCAAGCGCGTTATCGGTGCCATGGCCAAAAAACAGGCCCGACTCGTTGAATCGGCTGGCACCCCAGCGCACCCAGTCACGCAGTGTGTGCAATTCGTTGTGATTCGGAGCCTGCATGGCTTTGATCCCGTGGTTCATGGATTGCCCCGCAGTGTGCCCCGAAACGATCAGCACTCGATACATGCCCTCACGCGGCCTGCGGGGCGCGCGTGCGCATTTGGGGGCTGCCTCGCCGGCGGCGGCTCTACTATAGTCGCACTCGGGGATACTTGATAAGGCGACTGTAATCCCTGGCCGATCACCGCACGAGACGCAACCCTGGAGCCTGCCGAATTGTCGAGATTGCTGTACTCACTGAAACTCCAGATAACCCTCGCGATCGCGTTGCTGACGCTGTTGTTCGCGGGTTCGACGTTGTATTCCCTGCACGTCATCGACCGGCAGCACAGCGATAATGCACTCGTTCAACTCGCCCGCCAGCTGCAATTCAATCAGCAGCATCTGAACGTGCAGGCAATGCGTTATCAGGAGAACGCCCCCAGGAACTACCCCGCCTATCACCGCGATCTGCGCCTGTATTTTGAGGACATGAAGAAGACTCGGGACGAACTCACAAAGACCATCGAGGCGTTTGCGCGGGGCCGCTTCGACCAGTCATTGACCGGTGAGCCGATGACAGCGCCGGCGCGTCTGCCGCGCCAATCGCAGCTTGCCGCCAGAGAACTGGCGGCTGCCTGGCAGTCGTTCCTTGTGCAGCTGGACGAACGCATCGGCCCGGACCCCAAGGCACCGCGCCTCGAATGGGCCGCGCAATGGATCGTCGAAAATCAACCACCATTGCAGGCAATCGCGGAAAAACTGCAGGCCAATCTCGAGCACGACGTCAAGTCGCGTGCCGCAAGGGCCAAACTGGTCAGCCGCCTGCTGCTGCTCGCGGCGCTGCTGGTCGCGATCGGAATCGCCGCGTGGTTCCACCATCGCGTGCTGCGACCGCTGTCGCGGGCCGTAGAGGGCTTCAAACAGGTAGCCAGTGGTGATCTGGCATACAGGGTTCCGATCACCCACAACAACGAAATCGGGGCGCTCGCAGATTCATTCAACCGGCTGTCCGAGCGCATGGGCGCCGTGCGCAAGTTGCTGACCGGACTCGAACAGGGCACCGACCTCGACGGTACGCTGCGCATCCTGTCGGAGACACTGCCCCCACTGATGCCAGTAGACTGGATTGGGGTCCTGGTGCTCGAGGGCGACGGAAAGATCCACCTGGAGAAGGCTTACAGCGACGGTCGCCCGGATGACGTCGGTGAACTGAGCTTTGCACCGGATCAATCGCTGCTCGAAGAGTGCATCCGCAACCGCGAACCTTTACATATCGCGGACGTCCGCGAGATGGCCGCGCTCTCGGATACCTATCTATTCCTGAAGCGACTCGTCGAGCTCGGTCGTCGCGATGCGGTCTTTCTGCCGATCGAGAACGTGGCCGGCCTGCACGGCGTAGCGGTCTTCGCAAGCCGCTTTCCGGGCAATTTCCGTAGCGAACATCTGGCGCTGCTGCACAATCTCGGCAGCCTGGTGGGGGTGAGCCTGGGGCGCACCATCAAGGCCCCCCGATACGGTCGACGCGCCGGCGACAATGCGTCGCGCGCGCACCTCGCCCAACAGGTCGAGGAACAACTCACGACCCTGGGCGACGCCCTGCGACACCTCAAACAACTCCCCGGCCTGCCATCGGAGCTGGACAGGGAGCTTCAGGCGGCCAACCAGGCGCACGCACGGCTGGCGCAATTGAGCGCCGAGGTTCCCGCCAGTCAGGCGACCGCGGAGTCGAGCTGAGCCGGGTCGGAAGCCTGCTTCGACTGGAAGTCGGCGATCGCGGCCTTGATGGCATCCTCGGCGAGCACGGAACAGTGCACCTTGACCGGCGGCAGCGCCAGTTCCTCGGCAATCTGCGAATTCTTGATCTCACGCGCCTCGTCGAGCGTCTTGCCC
>JAJDNF010000006.1 GCA_022340805.1 Chromatiaceae bacterium | reverse complement strand
GCCGGAAGGCGTTCGATGCGTTCTTCGGCCCTTGTATTCGACGTGACAGTCTGTCCTGTTCGGGCTCAGGCCGCGCTGGACTTTGCATTTGTGCCGATCCCCCTCAAACCATAGCTTCGGCTATGCTTTTTCGGCCGATCGGCCCAACTGCTTTGCCCATCACACCCTGATTCCCAAACCCTTCATGCAATTTGCAGGCTAGGCGTGCTGGACCCCACTCAGGAATGCCTCGATACACCGCATAAAGGCGTGCGGCTGATCGGCATAGACCCAGTGACCGGCATTGGCGACCGGACACAGCGAGGCGGCGGGGAAATAGTGCCGGATAGCGGGCTCGTGTGCCGGGGTCAGGTAGTCCGACAGCTCACCGTAGACAAAGCTCGCCGGGCCCGCGAATGCGGCACCGGCGGGCTGCTCGGGGAAATCCATGATCTGAGCCTGCGCCGCGGCCAGCGCATCGAGATTCAACCGCCATGCCCACCCGTGCGGCCCCCTCAATAGATTCTGCAACAGAAAGGCACGCACGCCGCTGCCGCTGACCCGCGCTGCCATCTGCGCATCGGCATCGGCACGGCTGCGGATACCGGCCAGATCGACCGCGCGGAACGCGCCCAGCACGGCCTCGAAACCGTGCGTATAGCGCACCGGCGCCATGTCGACCACCGCGAGGCCGCTCACCCTTTGCGGATGATTCAGCGCAATCTGCATCGCGACCTTTCCTCCCATGCTGTGGCCGATAAGGGCCACGGTAGCGATCTGCCGATCGTCCAGCAGCGCGAGCACATCGTCGGCCATGGCCGGGTAGGAATGGTCCGGACGATGCGGTGACTGGCCATGGTTGCGTAGATCTGGCGTAAGCACCCGATAGCGCGCCGACAAGTGCCGTGCTATCGCGCCCCAGTTCGCGGACGAGCCGAACAGGCCGTGCAACAGCACTATGGCGGGATGATCGGGGTCACCGGCGGTGCGTACATGCAGTTCAAGCATAAGGTCGATCAATCATTGGCGGTTCGGCGGGCGCAGGCCGGTTCGTTCAGGTATTCACGATCGACATCAATCAGCACCAGGCCGCGCAGGAAACTGCGACCGAGCAGCAGCGGAAAATCGAAGCCACTGCGATCGACGAGACTGACGTCGACCTCACGCCGATTCGTGCCGACGCACAGCGTCAGGCGCACCACCGGTCGAGCCTGCGGCGGCGTGCCATGGCGTTTTATCATCGCCTGGCGCGTGACCGGTCGATCGAGGACCACGCCCCTGCCGGCAGAGTCCCTCATCAGGAAACGCGCCCGCAGCACGCCGCTGCGCTCGCTGAGCACAATATCCTCGGCATGCAACGATGAGTGGTCGGCGCCGCTGTCGAGCTTGGCGCTGATCTCGATCGCGGCCTCGGCGATCCACACCCGCTCGACCCAACCCGCGGTCAAGGGCGCGGCATGCACGACGGCGAAGCAGGTCAGCGCAAACAGCGACAGGCCCAGCCAACAGGCCGTTGGCCGCCGCCGCTCCAAGCGGCGACGCGAGCTCCCCCGACGAACCTCCCGGCTATACGCCATCCAGCGCACGCAGCAGGCGCGGCTCCAACTCGCCAGAGCCACTGACGCCTTCCACGAGCCCCTTCAGGATGCCGTCCTTGATGCCGTATATCCAGCCGTGCACCGACAGCTCCGCACCGCGCCTCCAGGCGTGCTTCACGATCGTGGTATTGCATACATTGGTGACCTGCTCGATGACATTGAGCTCGCACAGTGCATCGGTCTTTTGCTGATCGCCCAGATCGGCCAGACGCTCGGCGTTGAATCGACTGACATCCTTGATATGCCGCAGCCAGTTGTCGATCAGGCCGTGGTCCTGCTCATCCAGCGCAGCCCGGATGCCACCACAGCCATAGTGGCCACATACGATGATGTGCTTGACCCGCAGCATCTCGACCGCGAAGTGGATGACCGACAGGCAGTTCAGATCGGTATGCACCACGACATTGGCAATGTTGCGATGCACGAATACCTCGCCCGGCGGCAGATTCACAATCTCGTTGGCCGGCACCCGACTGTCGGAACAGCCGATCCAGAGATACTCCGGCGCCTGCTGCTTGGATAGCCGCGTGAAGAATTCCGGTTCGTGTTTCTTTACCGCGTTTGCCCATGCCCGGTTGCGTTCAAACAGATGCTCCAGCGTCTTCACGATCAGCCAACCCCTGTCAGACCAAACGGCCCCTGAAGATGAAATACACGGCGCCCAGCAGGCGCAGGCCCGCCCACAGATAGTCGAGCCTGAGCGGCTCTCGCAGATACAGCACCGAGAACGGCACGAACACGCTCAAGGTGATGACCTCCTGCAGGATCTTCAGCTGACCTATGTTCATCACACTGTACCCGATCCGGTTCGCCGGGACCTGAAACAGATACTCGAACAGCGCGATTCCCCAGCTGACTAGGGCCGCGATAAGCCACGGTCTGTGGTGCAGCTCCTTGAGATGTGCATACCACGCAAAGGTCATGAACACATTGCTGCACAGCAGGAGACTGACCGAGACGACAACCGGACTCACACGCCACCCTCGCAACGCATGAAACTCGGGCGACCGCATGCCGCGGCGCAAATCGGCGCGATTCTAGACGGCAGCGTGGCAGCTGTGAATCTGTGTCTGGGCGCAACGGCGCGCATGCAACCGGGCCTGGGCCGCGCCGGCCCCCGGGCCCGCCGATGCCCGGCGACGATCAGCGTCTCTTCGGCGGCATCAGGTCGGTGATCGAGCCCTCGGCCATCTCCGCGGCGAAGCAGATGGTCTCGTTCAGGGTCGGGTGCGGATGGATGGTCAGGCCGATGTCCTCGGCGTCCGCACCCATCTCCAGGCCAAGCACGGTCTCGCCGATCAGCTCGCCGGCGTTGCGCCCGACAATACCGGCGCCGAGCAGGCGCTTGCTCTTGGCATCGAAGATCAGCTTGGTCAGGCCCTCCTCGCGGCCGATGCCGAGCGCGCGGCCGGACGCGGCCCAGGGAAACACGCCCTTCTCGATCTCGATGCCCTTTTCCTTGGCCTCGGTCTCGGTCAGGCCCATCCAGGCGACCTCCGGATCCGTATAGGCCACGGAGGGTATCGTCAACGGATCGAACAGCGACGGTAGGCCGGCGATCACCTCAGCGGCGACCTTGGCCTCGTGGGTCGCCTTGTGTGCCAGCATCGGATTACCGACCACGTCACCGATGGCGTAGATGTGCGGGACATTCGTGCGCATGTGCGCGTCGGTCGGGATGAAGCCACGCTCGTCGACGTGCACACCGGCGGCCCCGGCATTGATCAGTCTGCCGTTTGGCACACGCCCGACCGCGACCAGTACCCGATCGTACAACTTGGCGTCGGGTGCCTTGTCGCCTTCGAACGAGACCTTGAGTCCGTTCTTTTGCGCCTTGATGTCACTGACCTTGGTCTTGAGCATGATACTGCCGACCTTGCCCTCGAGACGCTTCTGCAACGGTCGAACCAGATCGCGGTCACAGCCGGGGATCAGGCCATCCTGCAGCTCGACGATATCGATCTGGCTGCCCAGCGTGGCATACACGGTCGCCATCTCCAGGCCGATGATCCCGCCGCCGACGATCAGCATGCTCTTGGGCACATCGGCCAGCGCCAGCGCACCGGTCGAGTCGATCAGGCGCGGATCGTCGTGTGGAAAACCCGGGATCTTCACCGGGCTGGAGCCACAGGCAATGATGCAGTGTTCGAACTCTATCCGCGACAGGCCGTCGGCGGTCTGCACCTCGAGCAGGCGCGGATTGGCAAACCTGGCGACCCCGGTCACCACCTGCACCTTGCGCTGCTTGGCCAGTGCCGCCAGACCGCCGGTCAGCTTGCCGACCACCTTGTCCTTGCCTGCGCGCATCTTGTCGAGGTCGATCTTCGGCTGTGTGTAGCGCACACCCATATGCTCGAGTTCGGCGACCTCGTTGATCACCTCGGCGGTATGCAGCAGTGCCTTCGACGGGATGCAGCCGACGTTCAGGCAGACCCCGCCCAGGCTGGCATAGCGTTCGACCACCACCACCTGCTTGCCCAGGTCGGCGGCGCGAAACGCCGCGGTGTACCCACCCGGGCCTGCGCCCAGTACCACGACCTGGGTGCGGATGTCCGCAACCCCGCCTTGCTTGCTCATAAACGCTCCTCTATCCCGATTTCTTGCCCGACCCGCACCGCCGGCCACCGCTCAGCGCAGACCCGCCTGGAGCCGGAACCGCATTAGGTCAGCAATCCGCCCGATGTGCACGGCAACGATCTCAATGCTGTGCATTGCCAGTCGCAGACATTCCATTGCACGTCGAATTACGCCTCGATCGCCAGCCGCCGCTACAGCAGCAGGCGACGGATGTCGCCCAACAGCTCGCCCAGATAGGACGTGAACCGCACGCCCTCGGCACCGTCGATCACCCGATGATCGTAGGACAGGCTGAACGGCATGATCAGGCGCGGCACGAAGTCCTTGCCGTCCCATTTCGGCTTCATCTCGGCCCGCGACACGCCCAGGATCGCCACCTCGGGGGCATTCACGATCGGCGCGAACTGGGTACCGCCGATGCCACCGAGACTCGAGATCGATAGGCAACCGCCCTGCATATCAGCCGGGGCCAGCTTGCCGGCGCGCGCCTTGGCACTCATATCGCCTAGATCGCGTGCCAGGTCGAAGACACCCTTCTGGTCGACGTCGCGGATCACCGGCACGACCAGGCCGTTCGGTGTATCGACCGCAACACCGATATGGGTGTACTTCTTCATGATCAGCTTCTCGCCATCCGGAGACAGCGAGCTGTTGAACTGCGGATAGTCGGCCAGCGCCTTGCACACCGCCATCATCAGGAACGGCATCAAGGTCAGCTTGACCTCGGCCCTGGTGGCCGCGTCCTTCTGCGCCTTGCGGAAATCCTCGAGTTCGGTGATGTCGGCCTCGTCGAACTGGGTCACGTGCGGCACGTTCAGCCAGCTGCGGTGCAGGTGTGCTCCGCTGAGCTTCTTGATCCGGCCGAGCTCGCGTTCCTCGACCTCGCCGAACTTGCTGAAATCCACCGCCGGCATGCCGGGCAGCTGCAGGGCGCCGCCGCCCGCCGCCGGCACCGCCGGGGCACCCTCGCTCAGCGCGCGCTTGACGAATGTCTGGACGTCCTCTTTGGTGATGCGGCCCTTGGGCCCGGAACCCGGCACATAGTGCAGGTCGACTCCCAGCTCACGGGCGAAGCGACGTACCGCCGGGCTGGCATGGGCCTTGCTGCGCGGCGCATCGGTGGGCCGAGCCAGGACCGGGGGACGCAGTGATTCCTTTTCACCAGCCGGGCGTGGAGCCTCGCCGGCCCCGCCCCGGGCCGCTCCGACCTCGACCGCCGCCTCGGCTGCCGCCGCCGGGGCTGCCAATGCGCCCGCGTCCACCGCGGCTGCGACCGCGACGGTCTCCAGCACCGCGATCAGGTCACCTTCATTGAGCTTGTCGCCGAGCTTGATCGCCAGCGATTTCACGACACCGGCAAAGGGCGCCGGGATTTCCATCGTCGCCTTGTCGCTCTCCAGGGTCAGCAGCGACTGCTCGGCCTCTACCCGGTCACCGACGTTGGCCAGCAGCTCGATGACCTGAACGTCGTGGAAATCGCCGATATCGGGCAGCCTGACCTCGTGCAGCTCGGACGCGGCGGCCGGCGCGGGCTGCGGCTCGGTCGGTGGCTCGCCCCGCGGGGCATCCTCGAGCATCTCGGCGGCCTGAACAGGCACCTCCGCAGTGTCGCCTTGCGCGGTCGGCTCGCCAAGCTCGGCCTGCAGGGTCAGGATCAGGTCGCCTTGATTGATCTTGTTGCCCACGGCCACGCTAATCTCGGCGACCACGCCGGCCTGCGGCGCGGGGATCTCCATGCTCGCCTTGTCGCTTTCGAGGGTGATCAGCGGATCCTCGGCCGCAACCCGATCGCCCGGCTTGACCAGAATCTCGATGATCTCCACATCGTGGAAGTCCCCGATATCGGGCAGCAAAACTTCAGTCATCTGTGCCACGTCTGTTTCTCCGTATCACTGTCTGCGCACGCTTGGGTCGCCTGTCGCTCAGACAGTTGCGGGGTTGGGCTTGTCGGGGTCGATCTTGTAGGCCTTGATGGCCTGGGAAACCAGGCTGCCATCGACCTCGCCAATGTCGGCCAGGGCCTTTAGCGCCGCGACCACGACGTAGTGGCGATTCACCTCGAAGAACTTGCGCAGCTGCGAGCGCATGTCGGAGCGACCGTAGCCGTCGGTGCCGAGCGCAATAAAATGCCGCTCGCCCAGGTAGGGCAGGATCTGCTCCGGGAAGCTGCGCATATAGTCGGTCGCCGCGACCACCGGACCCTTCTGCTTGTCCAGCGTCTGAGTCACGAATGGCACGCGTGGCTTGTCCATCGGGTGCAGCATGTTCCAGCGCTCCGCATCTATCGCCTCGCGGCGCAGCTCGGTAAAGCTGGTCACGCTCCAGACGTCGGCGGCGATATTCCACTCGTCCTCGAGCAGCGCGGCCGCCGCGATCACCTCGCGCAGGATGGTGCCCGAGCCCATCAGCTGGACGCGCTTTTTCTTGCGCGAGCCCTGACGGTACAGGTACATGCCGCGAATGATATCGGCCTCGGCGCCCTCGGGCATCGGCGGCTGGATGTAGTTTTCGTTCATCACCGTGACGTAGTAGAAGACGTTGTGCTGCTGCTCGTACATCTTCTTCATACCGTCGTGCAGGATCACCGCCAGCTCGTACGCGAAGGCCGGATCGTAGGCGCGGCAGTTCGGAATAAAGGCCGCCTGCAGATGGCTGTGACCGTCCTGGTGCTGCAGACCCTCGCCGGCCAGCGTGGTACGTCCCGCGGTACCACCGAGCAGGAAGCCGCGCGCCTGCATGTCGCCGGACGCCCAGGCCAGATCGCCAACGCGCTGGAAACCGAACATCGAGTAGTAGATATAGAAAGGGATCATCGTGACCCCGTTATTGCTGTACGAGGTCGCCGCCGCGATCCACGACGACATCGCACCGGCCTCGTTGATGCCTTCCTGCAGGATCTGGCCCTTGGTGTCCTCGCGGTAGTACATCACCTGGTCGGAATCGACCGGCTTGTAAAGCTGTCCCACCGAGGAGTAGATACCGAGCTGGCGGAACATGCCCTCCATGCCGAAGGTGCGCGCCTCGTCCGGCACGATCGGCACCACAAACTTGCCGACGACCTTGTCACGCGTCAGGCTGGTCAAAAAGCGTACGAACGCCATCGTGGTCGACATCTCGCGGTCGCCACTGCCTTCGAGTAGCGCCTTGAAGGTCTCCAGCGGCGGAATGGTCAGCAGATTGGCCTGGCTGCGACGGCTCGGCATGTAGCCGCCGAGCGCGGCACGCCGCTCGTGCAGGTAGTTCATCTCCGGGCTTTCGGCCGGCGGCTTGAAGAATGGCGCCGAGCTGATCTGGTCGTCCGGGATCGGGATGTTGAAGCGGTCACGGAACGCACGCAGCGACTCCTCGCCCATCTTCTTCTGTGAGTGGGTAATGTTCTGGCCTTCGCCCGCCTCCCCCATGCCGTAGCCCTTGACCGTCTTGGCCAGGATCACGGTCGGCTGACCCTTGTGACGCGTCGCCGCCGCATACGCGGCATACACCTTGATCGGATCATGGCCGCCGCGGTTCAGGCGCCATATATCCTCGTCGGACATGTTGGCGACCATCGCCGCCAGCTGCGGGTATTTGCCGAAGAAGTGCTCGCGCACGTAGGCGCCGCCGTGTGCCTTGTAGGCCTGGTAGTCGCCGTCGACACATTCCTCCATGCGCTTGAGCAGCAGGCCGTCCTTGTCGCGTGCCAGCAGCGGGTCCCAGTAACCGCCCCAGATCACCTTGATCACGTTCCAACCGGCGCCGCGGAATACCGCCTCCAGCTCCTGGATGATCTTGCCATTGCCGCGCACCGGGCCGTCCAGACGCTGCAGGTTGCAGTTCACCACGAACACCAGGTTGTCGAGGCGCTCGCGCGCGGCCAGCGAGATCGCTCCCAGCGATTCCGGTTCGTCCATCTCGCCGTCGCCCATAAAGGCCCAGACCTTGCGGTCGCCGGCGTTCTGTAGGCCACGGTCGTGCAGGTAGCGCATGAACCGTGCCTGGTAGATCGCCATGATCGGCCCGAGACCCATCGACACGGTCGGGAACTGCCAGAAGTTTGGCATCAGCCAGGGGTGCGGATAGGACGACAGCCCGCCGCCGTCCACCTCCTGGCGGAAGCGGTGCATCTGCTCCTCGCTGATCCGACCCTCGAGAAACGCGCGTGCATACACACCGGGCGCCGAGTGACCCTGGAAAAACACCAGGTCACCCTCCTGGTTGTCATTGGTCGCACGGAAGAAATGGTTGTAGGCGATGTCGATCAGCGTCGCGCTCGAGGCGAAGCTGGCGATATGCCCCCCCAGCTCGGTGGCGATCCGGTTGGCCTGGACCACCATCGCCATCGCATTCCAGCGCACGAACGAGCGGATGCGGCGCTCCATCGAGCGATCGCCGGGGAACGGGTCCTGCTTGGTAAGCGGGATGGTGTTCAGATACGCGGTATTGGCGCTGTATGGGAGATAGGCACCGGAGCGGCGCGCCTTGTCGACCAGTTTTTCGAGCAGAAAGTGGGCCCTGTCCGGCCCCTCGTTCTCGAGCACGCTGTCGAGCGCCTCGATCCATTCCTGGGTTTCCTGGGGGTCGATATCCGGTTTCACTGCCATGGCGCTGGGTATCCGAGAGAGTGAGGAAAGACGCGCCGACATGTCCGGCACGCCGCGCGTGTCACATAGAGGGGGAAAGTAAAGCAGAGGATACGCAATCTTGCCAGAGTGATTTTACATTTTAATTATATTCAATAAGTTATTGTGTTTCTGATAATGGATGATCGTCCGTTTTTATGGTCGTTTGCGTGCATCGACTGCAGCCGGATGGCGCCGCAACGGTGCATAAAGGGCAGTCGCGAGCGGGCGCCGCGGTCTTAGCCCGCATCTGTCACCGACATCACGGATGCTGGCGGATTTCGCAGCCGGCCCGGCGCCGGGCTGGACCGCAAGTGATCGCTGTAACTACCACTTGCGTTAAGACCAAGCCGGCGCCAGCGAGAAACCGCCAGGACCGGGACAGGCAGGCAGCGGAAACGGGGTGTTAATCTTGGGTCACATATTCAATCATTTCTATCGCAATTCCAGCCTGTTACGCCACAGCTGCGTTCCGGCCGGTGACGGATGCGGGTTAGACAGTCAGCCAGGCGATGGCCGCATAGCGCGCCAGCTTGCCCATCCCGACCAGCACGACGAAGTGCGGCAGGCCGACCCGCAGCACGCCAGCCAGCAGGCACAGCGGATCACCGATCACCGGAAGCCAGGCAAACAACAGGCTGGGCAGACCCCAGCGCCCAAACCAGCGCTCGGCGCGCCGCAGGTCATGGTCCCGGATCCGCAGCCACCGCGCATGCAGGGCAGCGCTGCCGAGCAGACCCATCACATAGGTGATCAGGCTGCCCAGCAGGTTGCCGGCAGTGGCGGTCAATACCGCGGCCAGCCAGGCATCGCTCTCACTCAACCGCAGCAGCAGCAACGCCTCGGAACTGCCAGGCAGAAGGGTTGCCGATAGCAGTGCGCTAAAGAACAGTGCCCAATCCATCGCAACAGGATATCGCCGGTCAACAAAAAAAGCGCCCGGGTCTCCCCGGGCGCTTTTTAGATCAGCGCTCGAACCTGGGTTCGATCAGATCTGCTTGCAAGCACCTGCCTGCATTTGTGCGCGGCGCTCTTCCATGGCCTTCTTCATCTCGCCCAGGCGGGCCTGCATGGCAGCCTGACGCTCAGCGTTCTTGGCTTCCATTGCGGCACGTGCCTCATCGGCCTTGTGCATCATCTCGGGCATCGCCGGGGCCTTCGGGGCCTCGAAGCTGACCGGGCGCGCAGCGGGGCTGAAGCAGTTGCCTGCGGCCATCTGCGGCATTTCCGGGCGCTCAGGCTTCTCGAATGCCGGCATCTGCGGCATCTCCGGACGCTGCGGCATGGCCACGTCGAAGTCCGGCATTTCCGGGCGCTGCGGCATGGCTACGTCAAAGTCCGGCATTTCCGGGCGCGCCATGTCGAGCTGTGGCATTTCGGGACGCTGCGGCATCGCGAACTCGGGCATCTGCGGAGCTGCGAACTGCGGAGCTGCGAACTGCGGGCCTGCAAACTGCGGAGCCTGGCCAGAGTACTGCTCGGCTGCCTGGCGCTGTGCGTCCTGAGCGGCCTTGATCGCCTCGGCCTGCTGGGCGGCGAACTGCTCGGCTGCCTGGCGCTGCGCCTCGACGGCCTTCGCCTGCTGCTCGGCCATCGCCTGCTGCTGCTCTTCGGTCATTGCCGGAGCCGCATAGGGTGCGGCGTAAGGCGCGTAGCCACCCCAGTAAGGAGCGGAGTAGTTGTACCCGCGGCCCCAGCCGTCGCCACTGCCGTAGCCATTGCCGTAACCACGCATATTGGTGCGGGCGCGACCCGAGAAGTTCATGCTGAAGTTGCCTTCACCAGCGGCGTCGCCGGCACCGTCCAGCACACCGTTGGTGTAGCCGTTGCCAGAGCCGTAGCCGTTGTTATAGGTGTTGTCCCAGCCGTTGTTGCCCCACCAGGCGGACGCGGTTGCAGAGGCGGCAGCGATGGCAGCGGCCACGGCGATTTTGGTCATGTTGCTCATTTTGTTCCCCAAGAATAAGTTGGCGTGCGAAGAAATCGGGTGGCCCACAACCCCAGCCCGGGTATCGCGCCGCGCCGGCAGCGCGATACCCGGAGTGCGTCGTGCACGTCCTTGTGCAGCAGCGCGTCCGAGCGTGGCCTAGAAGGCGCTTACTGGGCTTCGGCAGCCGGTGCGGCCGGTGCAGCAGGCGCAGCCGGGGCTACAGGTGCGTAGCCGTAAGGCGCGTAGCCGCCCCAACCCGGGCCGTAACCGCCCCAGTACGGAGCGCTGTAGTTGTAGCCACGGCCCCAGCCGTCGCCGTAGCCGTAGCCGCTGCCGTAGCCACGCATGTTGGTGTTGCCGCGGCCAGACATGTTCATGCTGAAGTCGCCGGCGCCGGCTGCGTCACCCAGGAAGTCACCCGTGGTGTTGCCCCAGCCGTTGTAACGGCCATAGCCGTTGTTGTAGTTGTTGTCCCAATTGTTACCGCCCCAGGGACCACCGCCCCACCATGCAGATGCGGAGGCCGAAGCAGCGATCAGGGCTGCGATAGCAGCGAATTTTGCGAATTTCATGTGATCAATCTCCCAAAATGGAACTTTCAATCCTGTTTTACAGCAGGGTCAGACATCCTGCGCTCAACCCTGGAGCGTAGTATTTTAGAGTTTGCTTAAATTGTCAATTAATATTTTACTTGCCAAGCATGCAGCTTTGCGGTTAGGCACTGGACCATCGCCCGGGCGCGCTTCACGGAGGCAAGAAAAAGCCCCGCTATGACGGGGCCTTGGTGGCGTGCCGAAGCGTATCCCGGCGGCAACTATTCTTCCGGCGGGTTGCCGTCGTAGACCAGGTCGCGGCGACGCTGGATGTACGCGTCACGGACGAATGCATAGGGGTCCAGCGCGGCCTGCTCCAGGACCCGACTGGCGTTCAACAGGTCGGCCCGGGTGTCGACGACGTCGAGTCCGCGCAGGCCCCAGCGTATGGCGTTGTCATCGATCAGCATGACCGGGTCGGTGAACCAGTCCACCACGACGCCGACCCCATCACGCCCCGAACTTGGACCGAAGAACGGCAGGACGATATAGGGCCCGGGGCCCATCCCCCAGACACCCAGGGTCTGTCCGAAATCCTCGTCATAGCGCGGCAGGTTCATGTTGTTGGCGACATCCAGCAGTCCGAGGATGCCCACCGTGCTGTTGATCGCGACCCGCCCCACATCGCTGAAGGCACGCCCGATCTTGAACTGCAGCAGGTTGTTTACGGCCGAGCGCACGTCGCTCAGGTTGTTGAAAAAGTTGGTGATGCCCTTGTTTACCGGTGCCGGCGTGATGGCCTGGTAGCCGCGCGCCAGGGGCTTAATGACCGCGCGGTCGAGTGCATCGTTGAATTGGTACATCGACCTGTTGTAATCCTCGAGAGGGTCGAGTGGATCGGCATCCACGCCGGTCGCACAACCCACCAAAGCGGTCGCCGCACCCAGTATCAAGACCAGCGCAAACTTATACAACGAGCCAGGCGTTCGCATCTTGTTTTCCTTGCTTCCCATTCGCTCGGCAGCCGCGGTTATGCTCGGCCGACCCGCGCATTATAGGCGTGCGCCTCGTGGCGTCACACTCGGCCGCCGCATCGCCGCTACTCAACCGGGCCATCGATCCACCCGGTAGCCCAGCCCTCTGAGGCCTGCGACCAACCCGGTGGCACCACCCAGGTGCAGGGCCCCGACGGCGACGAACATGGATTGCCGGGGCAGCAAACAGGAAAGACGCGACAGCATGCGGAGGTTGCGTTGGTCCAGCAGCTTTGTGTCGAACCACTGCCTTACCGCGGCCGGCATATCGGCATATTCGACGCGGGCCAGCGCGTCGAGGCGCTGCAGGTCGCCCGCGAGATACGCAGCAGTAAGAATTTCAAGCTGTTTCGGCAGATCCGGGGCGTTCTTGATCATCTCGTCCAGCAGCGCGAGTTCGACATCTGGCGTCATCTCTGCAAATACCGCGAACTGCTCGGCGGCCGTCTCCAGGCCGATAGTGCGGCGTTGGCTGGCCAGCGCGCGCAGATAGATCTGCATGTCGAGAAAGCGACCAGTATCCGAGGCGGGCATCCCCAGCATCACGGCGACGGCCCAGGGCTTGAGCCGATTCAAGATGTCGATTGGCACCCCAAGCCGGGACGCAACCGCCTCAAGGGCCGCGTAGCGTTCCGGCCCGATAAGGCTGCGCAGATCCTGGTCTGGCGGCAGCAATGTTGCCGCACCTGCCGCGAGCATGCTCAGCGCGTCCGGCAATACCTCGATTGCGACCACATCGACACGCTCAATCAACGGGGCGAGCCCATCGAGCAACGCCAGCACCCGCGCATCTTCACTGTGCATAGTGCCGACCAGGAAACTGGCGGGCGCACCCTCACGCTGCACGCTGTAGATCAGGCCCTGTGCCGCGAAAGCGGGGCATACGAGCAAAATCGCCAACACAGCGGCGGCGCGCACAAGCCGCCGGGAATTGATCGTCGCTATCGATGCTGGCATTGGTTATCCTGCCGCGCGTGGAACAGAAAGCCTACAACACCGCGATCAGTCAGCGCTTTCGCGGCTATCTTCCGGTGGTGGTCGACGTCGAGACTGCAGGCTTCAACGCGCAGACCGATGCGCTGCTGGAGATCGCCGCGGTCATCCTGCACATGGACGGGCAGGGCATGCTGTGGCCGGAACCCGTGATCGCCTGCCATGTGCAGCCCTTTGCCGGAGCGCGGATCGATCCCAAGGCACTGGCCTTCAACGGCATCGATCCGTTTCACCCCTTTCGCGAGGCACTGCCGGAAAACGAGGCGCTGGACCTGGTCTGCCGGCCGATCCGCCAGGCGGTCAAGGCAAGTGGCTGCAAGCGCGCCATCCTGGTCGGCCACAACGCCTTTTTCGACCTTGGCTTTGTCAATTCCGCGGTCGAGCGCACCGCCTACAAACGCAACCCCTTCCACCCGTTCAGCACCTTTGACACGGTGACCCTCGCCGGCCTGGCGTATGGCCAGACGGTACTGGCACGGGCGGTTATCGCGGCCGGGATCGCGTGGGACGCCAGCGAGGCACACAGCGCGATCTACGATACGCAAAAAACCGCCGAGCTGTTCTGCCATATCGTCAACCGCTGGCAGGCGGCAACCGATGAGAGGCCCTGGCTGGCGCTGCCAACGGCCGATTAGCCGCCGTCGGCCTGCCTTTCGTCCTGGCTGCGCAGGGTCGCGATCCAGTCGTCGCCCTCGCGCGCCAGGATCGCCTCGACGTTCGCGGCCAGTTGTTGGAACGCCGCCTCCTCCAACAGCCCCGCATAGCGTGCCGACCCGGCAAGGTAGAGATACTTTTCGCGACGCAGGCTTTCGCAGGTCGCCCGATAGCGAATCCAGTGATCGTAGTGCTGATTGATATGCAGCAGGCCCTCGACCACCACCACGACCACGCCGAGTGCCCCGGCCAGGAATGCGTAACCGCCGAGCCCGCTGACCAACGGGACCAGCGCCGCCGCGGCGATCGAAAGCACCTTCAGCCGCCGGTACCAACGCTGATGGTGGCTGCTGCGCCGGTCGAACCAGGCGATCTGGTCCTCGAGTCGCTGGTAGGGGACACGCGCCTCGGTCACGATGATCTGCGCCTCAACCGGGGAAATGATCGGCGGTTACGCGCACAGACAGCGGCGCCGGGAGTGGATTGCTGCCGCGCTTATGCATCACGCCGAGACAACGGCCCGGGTCGAGACCGCACGGCCTGCCGCCAACGCGGTCAGCCGGCGTATCCGTCCTACGACACCAGGCCGCCACCCGGACCCGACGCGCGACCCCGGTCGCGCCGTGCATATCGAGCACGAGCGCTCACCGGGCAGGTGGAAGCCGCAAAAACAACGCGACCGATAAGCCGCCATGGTGGCTCTGAGCGCTGCTCCGCAGCGATCAGTTTTGCGCCTCTTCGGCGGGCCATTTGCGGGCCGCCTCGGCCACGGCCTTCTGCAGGTCGCCGCTGGCGTGCATCTCGAGTGTGATGTCGCAGCCGCCGATCAGTTCGCCGTTCACGTAGACCTGCGGGAAGGTCGGCCAATCGGCGAACCGCGGCAGGTTCTCGAAGATCTCCGGGTCGGCCAGCACGTTCACATAGGCGAACTTCTCACCGCAGTCCTGCAGCGCGGCCGCCGCGCGCGATGAGAAGCCGCACTGCGGGAACTGTGGCGTACCCTTCATATAAATGATGATCGGGTTGTTTTCGACCTGCTCTCTGATTCTGTCCAGCACGTCCATCTCAGCACCTCGTGTTCGATATCGACCAGGCCGAAAATGCGGCCGCTCGACAGGATTTCAAGTAGCGGTATTCTATCAATGCCGCCGGCGGATAACCCCTAACGCTTGTCCGGCAATGCCTGCACCGCTCGGTCCACGTTGCGCTGCAGCCAGAACTCCAGCAATGCCAGGTGCCACAGCTTACTGCCCATGATCCGGGTGTGGTGCATTTCGGGTGCGGCCAGCAGCCGCTCGACATAGGCCCTTTCGAACAGGCCGCGCTCGCGGCAGGCCTGCGAATCGAGGATTCCGCGCATGAATTCGAGGAACTCGCCGCGGACGTATTTCAACGCCGGCATAGGGAAATAGCCCTTCGGTCGGTCGATCACCGCGTCCGGCACAATGCCACGCGCGATGCGTTTCAGCAGGTGCTTGCCGTCCGACCGCAGCTTGATCTCGGGCGGGCAACGCGCAGCGACCTCGACCAGGTGATGGTCGAGAAACGGCACTCGCGCCTCCAGACCCCAGGCCATGGTCATGTTGTCCACACGCTTTACCGGGTCATCGACGATCAGTGTGGTCGCATCGAGCTTCAGTACCGCATCCAGAAACTCGCTCGACAAACCGTCCTCGAGGCGTTCGGCGATGAAACGCCCGGTATGATCCTCGCCACGGTAGGCCGGCGTGACCATACCCAGATACTCGTCGTGGTCGCGGTCGAAGTAGTGTTTTCTGAAGCGCTCAAGGCGCGAGCCGCTGCGCTCCGCGAGCATGCGCGGATACCAGAAGTAACCGCCGAACACCTCGTCCGCGCCCTGTCCGGACTGCACCACCTTGATCTCCTGCGAGACCCGCTCGGACAGCAGGTAGAACGCCACGGCGTCCTGGCCGAACATCGGTTCGGCCATCGCATCGACGGCCTCGGGCAGGCGTTTGAGGACCTGTTCGTTGGCCACCAGGAACTTGTGGTGGATCGGCCGATAGCGCTCGACCACCAGGTCGGAGTATTCGAACTCGCTGCCCTTCTCCTCCGGCTGGTCCTCGAAACCCACCGAGAAGGTATGGAAGTCCTTGACGCCGATCTCGGCCAGCAGCGCGACCAGCAGGCTCGAATCCAGCCCGCCGGACAGCAACACGCCGACCGGCACATCGGCAACATCGTTGCGCTTGCGCACCGCGTCGAGCAGCGCCGCATGCGTCGCATCGACCCATTCCTGCTCGGTGCGCGGCTCGGCCGGGCGGGTCGCGTCCAGCTCCCAGTAGCGGCGCAGCGTCTGGCGGCCATCCGCTTCGATCACCAGGCTGTGCGCCGGTTCAAGCTTGCGGATACCACGCAGGATCGTGTGCGGCGCCGGGATCACTGCATGCAGGGTGTACTGGAAGTGCAGCCCGACCGGGTCGATCGCGGTGTCGATGTCGCCGCCGGCGAGCAGCGCCTGGGTATTCGATGCGAAGCGGAAGCGCCGCGCATCCGTGGCGTAGTAGAACGGCTTGATACCGAAGCGGTCACGCGCCGCAAACAGGCGCCGCCTGCGCCCGTCCCAGATCGCGAACGCGAACATGCCGTGCAAATGGGCCGGGCAGGCGTCGCCCCACTCGCGGTAGGCCTTGAGGATGACCTCGGTATCACCGCCGGACACGAACTCGTGGCCCCTGGCGCGCAGCTCGGTGCGCAGTTCCCGATAGTTGTAGATCGCCCCGTTGAAAACCAGGCTCAGGTCGCCGTCGAGCATCGGCTGATGCGAACGGCTGGACAGGTCGATGATCGACAGGCGCCGATGGCCGAACGCGACCGTCCCCGCATCCCAGCTGCCGGCGTCGTCCGGGCCCCGGCGCTGCAGCGCCGGCAACATGCGCTCGATCAGCCCGGACTCGACCCTTGCCCCGTCGAGACGCAATTCACCGCAGATACCGCACATCAGATTCTCCCCCCCGGAGTTCCCCATCCCCCACCACCGGGGGTCTCGATACGCAGACGATCACCGGGTTCCAGCTTGCCTTCGCACTTGGACGGCAACGGCCGGCCGTTGAGCAGGTTGATCCCCGGTTTGGCGTCGGCGCCCCCGGCGATGCCCCAGGGCGCATGTGTGCGGCGCTCAGTCAGCAGGGTGAAATGCGCCGCTGTCAGGAACTCGTACTCGCGGATCAGCCCGTCACCGCCGTTGCGCGTACCGCGCCCGCCCGAACCGCGACGCAGTGCATAGGCCAGGACGCGCATCGGGTAACGGCTCTCCAGCACCTCGATCGGGGTGTTCAGCGTATTGGTCATGTGTGTCTGGCGGCCGCTCAGACCGCCGCCACGCAGCCCGGCGCCCATGCCGCCACCGATCGTCTCGTAGTAATCCCACGGCCGCTCCGATCCCGCGCTGCCCATCGCCAGGTTGTTCATACTACCGTGGCTGGCCGCCGGTATGCGGTCCGGGATCGCCTGTGCCAGCGCGCCCAGCACCACGTCGACCACGCGCGTGCTGGTCTCCACGTTGCCCGCGGCGACCGCGGCCGGCTTACGCGCATTCAGCAGACATCCCTCGGGGGCGCGCAGTTCGATCGGCTGGAAGGCGCCGGCGCAGGCCGGGGTATGCGCCGGCATCAGGCATCGGAACACGTAGTAGACGGCCGCCGCCGCGACTGCCAGCGGGCAGTTGACGTTGCCGTTGACCTGGTCGGCAGTGCCGCTGAAATCGGCTAGCACGCCGGACCCGTCGACCGTCAGGGTCACGCAGATCGGGATGTCGCGCTGACCCTGTCCGTCGTCGTCGAGGTAATCGGTGAACTGGTAGCGCCCGGCCGGGATGTCTGCCAGCGATCGACGCGCCAGTCGCTCCGCGTAGGCATTCAGCGCCGCCACCCCATTGCGGAAGGCGTCGACACCCTGACCGGCGATCAACTGCGCCAGGCGGGCGGCCCCGGCACGATTGGCCGCAACCTGGGCGGAAAAATCACCCTCGGATTCCGCCCGGTTGCGGGTCGCCCGGGTGACCCGCTGCAGCACCTCGGCGACGAAGCCGCCCTCGCGCACCAGGTGCACCGGCTCGATCACGATACCCTCGTCCTCGAGACGTGCAGAGATCGGCATCGAGCCCGGCGAGGCGGCGCCGATATCGGCATGATGCGCCCGGTTGACCACGAAGGCACGCAGCCCGCCGGCATGAAACACCGGCGCGATCACGGTGACATCGGGCAGGTGGGTCCCGCCCAGATAGGGGTCGTTGAGGATCACCTGGTCGCCCGGCCGCCAGTCGATACCGGATACGATGTCGCGCATCGCAAACGCCATACTGCCCAGGTGTACCGGGATATGCGCCGCCTGGGCGCACAGCGCGCCGCCGGCATCGAACACCGCGCAGGAAAAATCCAGCCGATCGCGGATATTCGGCGAGAACGCGGCGTTGCGCAGGACCACGCCCATCTCATCGCACACGGCATCCAGGCGGCTGGCAAAGATGTTCAGGGCGGCAGGCGTCATGCACACTGTTCACAGGAAAGGTCGACATACCAGCTTAGGCACAAAGACGGCCCGCCATCCAGCCCCTGCGCGGCCTCCGGCCGGTATTTCTGCGCCAATTTGCACTTCCGTATCGCCAACGCGGTTGAAAGCCCCGTCCATGAGTCCCTAGAATCGCGCTCACCAGCATCGCGGGACCCGGTTCCGCACCCTATAACGACCAAGGAGTTTTGAGATGGCGCACGAACTACCCGCCCTGCCGTATGCAATGAATGCCCTCGAGCCGACGATCTCTCAGGAGACGCTGGAGTACCACTATGGCAAGCACCACAATGCCTACGTGACCAACCTGAACAACCTGATCCCCGGCACCGAGTTTGAGAACATGTCGCTCGAGGACATCATCATGAAGTCCACCGGCGGCATCTTCAACAATGCAGCGCAGGTGTGGAACCACACCTTCTACTGGAATTGCCTCAGCCCGAACGCCGGCGGCGCGCCGACCGGTGCGCTGGGTGATGCGATCAACAAGGCGTTCGGGTCATTCGATGCGTTCAAGGAGGCATTCAACAAATCGGCCGCAACCAACTTTGGCTCCGGCTGGACCTGGCTGGTCAAGAACGCCGATGGCGGCGTCGAGATCGTCAACACCTCGAACGCCGGCACCCCGATGACCGACGGCAGGAAGGCCCTGCTCACCGTGGACGTGTGGGAACACGCGTACTATGTCGATTACCGCAACGCCCGCCCGAAATACCTCGAAGAGATCTGGAAGCTGGTCAACTGGGAATTCGTCGCGGCCAACTACGGCGCCTGATCCGGACACCGGCGGCGCGTCGAAACGCGCAACCAACTACCAGCGAAAAACGGCGGGCCATCACCGGACAAAAGTCTCGCTGATCCGCTGACGCCCCGCGCAGTCTTGCCGCCCGGTTCGATCGGACCGGGCGGCCTCCGCCATTCACCATTGCCGCCCGCCGTTGCTGCCGGCCATGCACCACATCCACGCTGCTACCTGTCTGGCCGACGACCTGCCACTGCAACACGCGGCACGCAATTCCCCGCAGCGCCCGGCGCGATCCGGTTCAGACACTGAACCGCGCGTATTCGTTGTCGACCGGCAAACCCTGCACGGCCCATAGGAGGCCGCTCGCCGGCTGCATGATCGCCGCACCGCAGGTCTGCATGTCCAGCGGTGGCTCGGCACGCACGCAGATGACCGGGTCACGGGTGAGGGCCATCAGCGCCTCGACGGTGACGGCGCCACCGGCCAGCAGCTGCCGGGCCCGCGCCAGACGGGCCTCGCTGGAGGCCTGCGATGCAGGCGCGCGGGGACGACAGCGGGCAAGCGTTTGCGGCGCCAGGCAGTGATTGCTGTGCACCATTGGCGTGCCGTCGCTGCGGGTGACATCGCAGTAGCCAGGCATCGCCTCGACGTTGATGCCCGTGCCATGCCGGTCGAACAGCTGGAAGTTGTGGGCGCCGACCAGCTGCGCGGTCGTGATGCAGGCCAGCGCGGCCTCGATGTCGGTCTGCTGCAGCGCCTTGCGCACCACGAACGGCCAGGTCACACCGATCTGGCCCTGCGCCCCGAGCAGGTTGTTGATGCCGATGGCGATGCCTGCGTCGTTCATGCCGATCATGCCCACGCAACCGGTCAGGCTGAACGCCAGGAAGGCCGGGCCCTGCGCAGGGCGGCCACTCAACAGCACGACGTAGGGCGCCGAGCTGGCATGCATGTCCCAGGTCTGGCCGAAGAGGCCGTGGCTGTCGGCACTCAGCGCCTCGGGGATGATGAAGGCGGTACAGTCGTCTTGCGCGCGGCTGGTGACGCCAATGCCGCCACCGCGCGCATAGACCAGGTCGATGAAATCGGTGAAGCCGTTGGTGATGATCAGCTCGGCCACGCTCAGGTCGGCAGCCTCGGCGATCGCGGCGAGCTCATCCATCAAATCGGGGGCGTAGGCGGTGTGCTCGGGGATGCAGGCCTCGGCCAGCGCCAGCACCGCCGCGCGCGGCAGCGCATGGCCGGTCCACTGCGCACTGCCGGCCAGCGCGACGCGCTCAGCGGTGTAACGGCGGATCTGGTCACGAAAGGTCTCGCCGTGGGCCCGGCCGAATTCGCGCGGCGTCCCGGTCAGCGCGAGCACCCGTGGTGCGCTCATGCGTCGCCCGCCGTGGCGGCGGCGATGGCCTCGGCCAGCACCGCCATGCCTTCGTCGATCTGCGCGTCGCTGATGGTCAGCGCCGGCAGGAAACGCAGGCAGTTGCTGTACAGGCCGGCGCGGATGGTGATCAGCCCGCGTTTCAGGGTTTGCGTGGTAATCGCATTGGTCAGCGCGGCATTCGGCGCGCGACTTAGTGGATCGCTCACCAGCTCCACGGCGAGCATGGGCCCCAGGCCGCGCACCTCGCCGATGATCTCCGGGAACGCGGCCTGCAGCCGGTCGAGATGGCCTCGCATGCGCCTCCCGACCTGATCGGCACGTGCCAGGAAATCCGCCGAGCTGAGGGTATCGATCGCGCGCAGCGCGGCGGCACAGGCCAGCGGGTTGCCGCTGTAGGTGCCGCCCAGGCCACCGGGCTTGGCTGCATCCATGATCTCTGCGCGGCCGGTGACCGCCGCCAGTGGCATGCCGCCGGCAATCGACTTGCCGCTCACTATCAGGTCGGGCACCAGCCCGTAGTGCTCCACCGCGAACAGCCGACCGGTGCGGCCCATGCCGCACTGCACCTCATCGGCCACAAACAGCATGCCGTGCTCGCTGCAGCGTGCCCGCAGGTGGGCGGCGAAACGCGCCGGCAGCGGCAGGAAGCCACCCTCGCCCTGCACCGGCTCCACGACCACCGCGGCAACCGCGTCGGGCGCCACCTGGGCGATCAGCGCATGATCGAACTGGTCGATGCAATACTGCACGTAGTCATCCTCACCCATCCCGGTCGGCCTGCGGTAGGGGTTGGGGAAGGGCAGGCGGTAGATCTCCGGCGGGAACGGCCCGAAGCCGCTCTTGAACAGCGCGTACTTGCTGGTCATGCCCAGGGTCAAATTGGTGCGGCCGTGATAGGCGCCCTCGAACACGATCAGCGCCTGCCGGCCGGTGTAGGCGCGGGCGATCTTAACCGCCGTTTCCACCGCCTCCGCGCCACTGTTGAGCAGCGTGGTCTTGTTGGTGAAGCCGCCCGGCGCGAGAGCGTTGAGCCGCTCGCACACCTCGACATAGGGCGCGTAGGTGGCGACGATCGAACACATGTGGATCAGCCGACCGGCCTGATCGCAGATCGCGTCGACTATGTCGGGCGGCGTATGGCCCACCGCCAGGGTACCGATACCGCCTGCAAAGTCGATGTAGCTGTTGCCATCCACATCGGTCACCAGCGCGCCACTGCCGCTTGCCACGGCGATATCGGTAAGGCGGGCGGCCCCGCGCGCGACGGCAGCGTCGCGGCGCGCGACCAGAGCCACACTGTTGGGACCCGGTATCTCGGTTACAAGCTTGATTGACGGCATGCATTCACCTGCGGCGCAGAAAGATGGGATGGGCAACGGCGTCCACAGTATAGGCAGCATGGATCGAAGTGGTATATGCCGCCACCGTCCGGCTCAATAGCCCGCGAGACCTCCACGCTGCGTGGCCTCTTCGCCGGCGAAGTCTCGGTGCGCGCCTGTTTCAACACGCCACGGGGTGCCGGATCGGGCTGCCGTTGAAACCGGGCCTGGGAGCCCGGCAGGAGTGAAATCGACGCAATGTCTTGGCGGCACGGCCAGCGCCTCGAAGCGACCCGGCCGGGGCCAGGTTTTTCGTTGGCGGCCCTACACTTGTCATCGACGAAAACAGTTGGTAGTGTTCCGCCTTTGCTGCGCCCTGGGCGCGCAGACGGCGGAGGTGGTCCCCGTTACCGGGACTGCCTTTTTGTTTTTTTGGAGAAGCGCGAATCTCGACACACGGCCTGACACCAAAGCCTTCGCGCCTTTTCCCCAAAGGCGAGCCTGAATCCCGAATGAACCATTCCCTGATGAACACCTACAAACGCCTGCCAGTGACCTTCGCGCGCGGCCAAGGCGCACTGCTGTGGGATACCCGGGGCAAGGAGTATCTCGACGCGCTCAGCGGCATCGCGGTGTCCAACCTCGGTCACGCCCATCCGGCCGTGACCAGCGCGATCTGCGAGCAGGCCGGCCGTCTGATCCACACATCGAACATCTATGGCATCGCCGCCCAGGAGGCGCTCGGTGACGCATTGACCGCCCTGGCCGGGATGGACCGGGCCTTCTTCGGCAATTCGGGCGCCGAGGCCAACGAGGCGGCAATCAAGCTGGCACGCCTGTACGGACACAAAAAAGGCATCAAGTCGGCCTCGATCGTGGTGATGGAAAACAGCTTCCACGGGCGCACCCTGGCGACGCTGAGCGCCACCGGCAATCGCAAGGTACAGGCCGGCTTCGAGCCGTTGGTGCAGGGCTTCGTGCGTGTCCCGTACGGCGATCTGGCGGCACTGCGGGCTGTCGCCGAGCACCAGCCCGACGTGGTCGCGGTGATGCTCGAGCCGATCCAGGGCGAAGGGGGTATCAACATCCCGCCGGCGGACTTCCTCCCCAGCGTGCGCGAACTGTGCGACAGCAAGGGTTGGCTGATGATGCTGGACGAGATCCAGACCGGCATGGCGCGCACCGGAAAACCCTTCGCGTTTCAACACTATGCGTTCAAACCTGACGTGATGACGGTGGCCAAGGCGCTTGGCAACGGCGTGCCGATCGGCGCCTGCCTGGCGCGCGGCGAGGCGGCCGAGCTGTTTGGGCCCGGCAACCACGGTTCGACCTTCGGCGGCAATCCGCTCGCCTGCACCGCCGCACTCGCCGTGTGCAGCACGATCACGCAACATCACCTCTGGGACACGGCCGCAGCGCTGGGCACGCAGATCATGGACGGACTGCGCGCGGCGCTGGCCGGCGTGGCCGGTGTGATCGAGATTCGCGGCCAGGGGCTGATGATCGGCGTCCAACTCGACCGCCCATGCACCGACCTGGTGCGCAGCGCGCTCGACGAGGGCCTGCTGATCAACGTCACGGCGGATTCGGTGGTCCGGCTGCTGCCACCCTTGGTGATGGACGCGCCGCAGGCCGAGCAGCTGGTTTCGAAACTGAGCGCGCTGGTGCGCGGCTTCCTCGCCACCTCCTGACCCGCAAGCCGGCGCGACGTCATCGCATGAAATCTGCCAAGCATCCACGCCATTTCCTTACCTT
>JAJDNF010000058.1 GCA_022340805.1 Chromatiaceae bacterium | reverse complement strand
CGCGGGTTGCCGACCGCGCCGCGAGCGTCACCCCGGCAACAGGAACGGTCGGTCAGCGGGCTCGAAGTTATTCATCGCACCCATCGCGTCGAGCATTCCGATCAGAAAGGATGTTGCCGACACGCGCCCCATGCCGCCCACCATGCAGGACGATTCGCCAAACACCATCACCGCATCGCGACGCCCGTTCGGCGCCACCATCACGGCGGGAACGGGGTCGCCGCAGTGCCGACCGACGCCACTGTCGGTAGAGTGGTCGCCGGTGATACCGATCACAAGGTCGTCATGCGGCAGGCCGCCGAGCATCCGGTCGATACGCTCGATACAGGCCCTCTTGCCCATTGGATCGCAGTCGTGGGAACTGATGTCCGGACCCTTGATATGCAGGAACACGAGGTCCTGGCTGTCCAGCTGCGCCAGTGCGGCGGCCAGCTTGCCGTCCAGGTTCGTCTGCGGCAGTGCCGTGAAGCCCGGCTGATTGATGACGCGAAATCCAAACAGGCGTCCCAGCCCCTCCACGGTGCGCTCCCCGGTAATCACGCTGGCGCCGAGGCCCAGGTGGGTCACCATGTTGCCGAGTGCGGTCGCCCTGCCGGCCCCGCGGGTGAGGATTCCGTTGGCCGGCAGCAGGCCCGCTGCCTCACGCTGACGATTCAGCGGATGCCCGGAGAGCCGTCGATGCGCCTCCTGGACGAACATGTTGATCGCCTCGGCCGTGCGCACCGCCGCACGGTCGCCGGGGTCCCGCGGGCGCGCCGAGAACTGGCCACGCGCCTCGCGCCCGCTGCCGGGATCCGTATCCGTGACCTCGGCCGACAGGTCGGATCCGCGCAGCCACAGCACCGCGCGATGTTGGGTCGCGGGATGCAGACTGCCCGAGATCCCATCACCCAACGGCAGATCCTGCAGTTCGGCCGCCAGTTCAGCGGTGCCCACCTGGATCCGGCCAGCACGCCGATCGCGAATTGCCATGCCATCCCCGCTGCCGGCCAGGGTCGCGAAATTACACCGCAGGACCACCTCGCCCGGCTGCAGGTCCAGTCCGATCCCGGCCGCCTCGACGGGACCGCGCGCAAGGCGCGCCGCATCGGCCGGTGCAAGCCCCATCAGTACCCCGGTGCCGGTGTGGGTTCCGACCGGTGCGCCGGCGACGAGTGGGTCGATCTGGCCGGTTATGCCGGCCTGCGCCAGCCGGTCGAGGTTGGGCGTGGCAGCCGCCTCCAGCGGCGTGCTTCCGGCCATCTCCGGGCAGCGACGATCGCCCACACCGTCGATGATGATCATCAGTCCCCGGTATCGCACCATCAGCTATTCCCCCGTCGCTCGAGCTTATCCGGCGTGTCCGGCACCCTGGCCGGGAACACCTCCTTCAGCGTCGGTGCCAGCTTCGTCGCCAGCCGATCGCCGATGATCTGCAGGATCTCAGCGACCGTGGCGTCTTTGTCGTCGTTGGCCACGATCGGGATCTTTTCCCTGTCCGCCTCCGACAACAGATAAGACTGCAGCTGCCAGATCGCGTCGAAGTTCTGCAGATAGCGCTGCGCCCGCCGCTGCGGCGCCTTGCCGCCGCGCCCGCGGATGCGCTTGCGCAGCATGTCCTGCTTCAGGATTGCCAGCATCACCGGCACGACGATGACGTCCCCGCTACCGCGCAGGTGCTTGACCATGGTGGGATCGATGTGCACGCCTTCCAGCACCATGGACACCCGTTCGCGCACCGCGCGCTGCACCACAGCCTCGCATGACAGGGTCAGCAGCTGGGTCTGGCTGCGGTAACCGCTGGCCACCTTGTCTTCCTGATCGGCCAGCAGCGCGTTGCTCGGCAGCACCCGCCAGGCGTCGAACGAAGAGCGATGCAATACCGGCAACAGGCGCTCGGGCATCAGCATGCGCATGATTTCACGCAGCATGTCGGTCGACTGGGTACGAAAGATATCGAGCTGGCTGGCCAGCGCGGTGGCGATCGTGCTCTTGCCGGTACCCGGCGCACCGCCGATCAGCAACAGCAGCGGCACCCCGCTACGGTAAAAGTCGCGCCACACGAGGTAACGCTGCGCCGCCTTCCTGTCGACCTCCCGCAGCAGCACGCGGAAGGTCAAGCGGCCCAGATACGACGAATCGATCTCCCGCCGATTGCGCGTTACCAGATGGCGCCCAAGCAGGCGGCTCAGGTTGCGCGCATCCTCCGGGGAGATGCCGCACAACTCCAGGGTCTTACGCTGGATCTCTTCGGAAAACGGCGTCGACTGCCCTTCTTCGCTGCGGACCATGACCTGGTCCATGGACTCGACGCCGGACTCGTAGCGGTTGGCCAGGTAGTCACCATGCACCTCGCGCAATCGCGCCGCCACTCGCTTACGAAGTTCCGCGGTTGTGACCCGGGCCTGCCCACTCAGGGATTCCCGCACATCCGATGCCAGATCGTAGGCCTCATCAAAATCGAGGCCCACGTCTTGCAGAGAGCGGGTCAAAATACCCCTGAGAAAAGGGACCTTGGTACCTTCCTTGGAGTCGATGACCAGAAGTTTCGCCATATAGGTGAGAGCTTAGCCCCTTTTTGCCGGCCATCGCCGAACCTGTTGTTATCGCCGCTGTAACTGCTCGACAAGGTCGAACGGGGCTGCACCGGGCGTCAACGCACGCAGGCCTCGTAGATCATTGCCGCATACAGGCGGGCGGCCTGTTGGGCCTCCTGCAATGACACGTGCTCGTGGCGGGTGTGCGCGACCTCCAGTCGACCGGGACCGCAGATGATCGGCAGCGAGCCCTTCTGGTAGAACAGGCTGCCGTCCGAATGCGAGCGGAACGCCGCCGGCGCCCAGTCTGTGCCGGTCTCGGCGAAGGCCCGGCGCAGCGGCGCCAACAGCGGATCTTCCGGCAGGTTGGCGTACCCGGTCGCCCAATAAAGATTCTCGTAGCTGAGCTCACAGCGCGGGTGCGTGGACTGCGCCCGGTCGCGTGCCGCCTCGATGAGCTGATCGATCGCCTCCTTGGCCACGCCGGGCGGGGCATGGATGTCCACCGACGCCTCGCAATGCTCGGCCACCATGAACAGTCCGGCCCCGCCGCGGATCTCGCGCGGGCTGATGGTCAGGCCCTCGGCAAAATAGGTCTCGCCACCCGACTCCAGGATCTGCTGCATCCATGCCAGCATCGCGTGGATCGCGCTGGCGCCCATCTCCGGCAGCGCGGCATGGGCGCGGGCTCCGCGCGCGCTGAGCCGACACTCGTAGTAACCGTAGTGATCGACGCATGGAACCAGGCCGGTCGGCTCACCGATCACCGTGAGCGGTGCGGTGCGCCACTCCAACAATGCCTCGGAGCCGTCGCCGTACTCCTCCTCGCCGACCACCAGTGCCACCGTCAGGCCGCGCCGGAATTCGACCCCGGACTTTACCAGCGCCACGACCGCCTCGACGATCGCGGCACAGCCCGATTTCATATCGGCAGTGCCGAGCCCATGCAGGACATCACCTTCACGGTGGATGCGCTGCTGATCCTCATCGATCATCGGCACGGTATCCACATGGCCGACCCACATCATCGCAGCGGGCTGAGGACCCAACTCGATGATCAGGTTGGCACGATGATCCGCGACCGGACCGTGCTCCTCGGGAATCGGCTGACGCATGTAGCGTATGCCGCACTCGCTCAGGCGCGTGGCGAACACATCCATGGCCGGCTCCTCGGCGTAGGAAGGGCTGTACTGCTCCACCGCGTCGGTCAGCAGTTCGATAACCTGGGCATCGTCGATGAGGTCGAGAACGGCGGAGAGTTGGTCAGTCATGTTGGTCCTGGTCCGAGTGGGGGCTGGCGGGAAATATCCCGGCATCAGGGTTTGAAGCGACGCAGGCGCTGGTAGTCGGGGTGGCTGGTCAGGTTCTTGCTCAGGTAGACGTGGCGTTCCTGCTTGCAGAAGTCGTGGCGACGGAAAAACTTGATCGCTATGTCGTTTTCCGCATCCGTGTCCACGATCATCATGCGTGCACCGGCCCGGATGAAGGCTACTGTAATCTGGTCCATCAACAGGGTTGCGACGCCACTGCGCTTCATCGTCGGATCCACCGCCAGCCATATCAGATAGCCGTAGCTCCAGGCACTCCTGCGCTTGTCGATCAGCGCGCCCAGTGCAAAACCAACCACTGAGTCATGGGAATCAGCGACAAAGCAGAATTCCCCATCCGAGTTGAACAGGCCAACCGGCTCATACTCGTCCCAGGTCCGGTACAGACTGGGCCATTTGTCGGCCGTGAACACCGCCTCGCCAAGCGCGTAGACCGCCGGCAGGTCTTCAAGCTCCATTTCACGAATCGTAACGGGTGGGTGGCTCTTGCTAGGCATAGGCTGAAATCCGGTAGCAACGGTACCATGCCAAGTTTACCCCGACCGCAGGAAAAAGCCGTTTGCTGAAAACGGGAATGCGGTCCAGCCCGAACTTCTGGATCGCTGAATGCTGCTCGCAGGGTGGATCAATGAACCGCCCGACCCTAGCGGCGGCCGCGTGCTGACCGGGCGGCGGGCGCGTCCGCAGCCGGCCACGGCCGGCCTGGTCAGCGGGCCGCACAGCGGCAATCGGCACAGTGCCGATTGCCGCTTCCCTGCAAGGGGCCGCCTATTTCCCGCCGCCGGCGAGGAACTCGATGATAGCGGCCTTGTCGTCGCCGCTCAGGGCCTCGAATTTCTTCTTCATCTTCTTCGGCATCGGGCGCGAGCCATCGTCATACATCTTGAACTGCTCTTCCAGGTACGGCTTGCCCTGACCGGCGATCACACCGGCATCGTCGGCGGCGACGCTGCCGCCCTCGGAATGGCACTTCTCACAGCCCTCGTCGAAGGCGGCCTTGCCCTTCGCGGCGAGTGCCGCATCGACCTGCTGGGCGTGTGGCCGGAAGGTCTGGCCGGCGAAGTGGGCGGCCACGGCTTCGATATCGCCCTCACTGAGCTTTTTCGCGACCATGGCCATGTCACTCTCTTCGCCGTCCTTGGGTTTGTACTTGCTACCCGCCGGGCGGTCGCCGCTCTTGTAGGCGGTCATCGTGTCGTTGAGGTAGACCTCTGACATGCCGGCGATATTCGGGACCTTCAGATCGTCGCCGTTGCCGCCCGCACCGTGGCAGGTTTCACAATTTTTGACCAGTTCGTCAGTGCCGGCCTGTGCGCTGCCAAACGATACCGCGGCGCCGAGCAGACAGACCATGGTCAGGGTATGGCTAGTTTTCATTGTTTGCGTTCCTCTGGTTCATGGGGCAGAAAATGATGGAATCGCGGACCGCAGGCATCCGCGCCGGTCTGGGACGTCATTGCTGCCGGCGTCGACCAGATGCGACGACTTATACCACTGCCGACCGCGTTTGCAAGGCGCGCCGCAGCCAGACCGGCATGTGCAGCGTTTCGATCTGCTGTCGCGCCACGTCGCTCTCGACGTCGTGCGACAGCGGCACCCCGGCCGATCGTGCCTGGCAGCAGCTCGACCAGTGGCAGCAGGTCGGCCCCGTTGACCACCACCACGCTTGGGCGATGCCGACTCACGGCGTCGACTGGCGCCTGCCGGGCGTGGCTGTCGATCTGCTAGCCTGCCCGGCAGCGCGGCCAGCGTGAGGGCCCGCACCCGCCGGATCGGCCGCGGCACGGCACGGCACGGCACGGCACGGCAGGGAAGCTGCAACAACAACTGAATGACCTCGACAGCCGGCAACCGCAGCAGCAGCCCGGCACGTTGCGCGCATGGGTAACGCCGCCACCGACGCCATCGGCCTGCGCCTGCGATGTCACGAACAGAATCCGCATGCCACTCACCGCCAAGGTGAATCTTCCCTGTCCTGCGCCCCGCCCCAGCGCTGTGCCCGCGCGGCTGACTGAAGCTGCATCTGATGGACAGCCCCCACAGACGGCGGCCCGCGCCCGATATTGCCTATTCGAGATACGGACGATTCATGCGAAGCCGTGGCGTACCTTGTTGGCGTGCTCCTGGTTCCTGAACTGCAGGAAGCGCGGCAGGAACTTGTCCCAGTCGATGATATGCGCATCCAGTTCAGGGCCGTCGATACAGGCATGCTTGCGCACCATCTTGCCATCGAGTGTGACCGGGACCATGCAGGCCCCGCACATGCCGGTAGCATCCACCATGATCGAGTTAAGGCTGGCGACCGTCTTCACGCCATAGGGTTTCGTGAGGTCGCTGACCGCGCGCATCATCAACGGCGGGCCGATAGTGACGACCTCGCCGATGGCACGTCCGCTGCCGGCCTTCATCGCCTCGAGCATCCCTTCCAGCGGGGCGGTGACAAAACCATTGATGCCGAAACTGCCGTCGTTGGTGGTGTAGATCACATCGAGCAGGTCGGGGTACTCGGCCTGCAACAGGCCTACGCGACCATCCGGCTTGTCCCAGAACATCAGGTCCCTGTTACGGAAACCGGAGATCAGCGTGACATGGTTGCCCATGCGCAGGTGCTCGCGCATGATCGGGTACACCGGCGGCAGGCCGACACCGCCGGCGGTGAACACAACGGTCTCGCCGTTCTCGTAGCGATGCAACTGGCTGGGCAGGCCCAGCGGTCCGGCTATGCCGGCGATGGCTTCACCTTCCCGCAACCGGTTGATATACGCCGAACTGCTGCCCAGGCTCTGCACCACCAGGTCGATGGTGCCTTTATCGGCGTCCCAGTCCGCCAGCGTCAGCGGAATCAGTTCCCCCTTGTCCCAGCCGAGCACGCGCACGAACTGGCCGGCGCGCGCCGACCTGGCGATCAGCGGCGCGTTGATCTCGAACTCGACGATGCCCTCGGCAAGGTCGATGCGCCTGAGTATCTTCTTCGGTGACTGGCCCTGCTCGGTATAGCGTTCGGCGCTGGCGACCAGCGACCTGATCTCGTCGACGGAGAAGGGTACCGTGCCGGCGATCTCGCGCGCGGCCGCCTGGCCGTCACCGGCAGCCCGGATGGCGGTCGAACCGCCACGGTTGGCATCGCCACCGGTATAGACATCGTTGATCGAGGTCTCCTGCGAGCCGGCCCTGATCTCGATGGTGCCCCACTTGCTGGTCTTGAGGCCTGGCTCCGAATCCTTGACGATCGGGTTGGAAGCGTTACCCAGTGCCATGATCACCAGGTCCACCCGCATCTCCTCGATGTCTCCGGTAGGCATCGGCCGTCTGCGCCCGGAAGCATCCGCTGCGCCCAGTTCCATGATATCGAGATTGGTATGGGTGACGAAGTGGGTCTTGTCGTTGCCGATGAACTCGCGCGGCGCGCGCAGCACCTTGAGCTCGATGCCTTCTTCCAGCGCGTGATGGAGTTCCTCGACACGTACCGGCATCGCATCCTGAGTGCGGCGGTAGACGATGGTGACATGCCCGCCGAGGCGTTTCGCGGTACGCGCGGCATCCATGGCGGTGTTGCCGCCGCCGATAACGATGACCTGCTTGTCCTTCACTTCCGGCAACGGCGTCTCGTAGTCTTCCAGGTGTGCCTTCATCAGGTTGACGCGGGTGAGGAATTCGTTGGCCGACATGATGCCGTTCATGTGTTCGCCCGGCACATTCATGAAGCGGGGCAGACCCGCGCCGGTACCGACGAATACTTTCCAGAAGCCGGCGCGTTTCAGCGACTCCAGCGTGGCGGTCTTGCCGACGATGAAATTGGTGACGAACTTGCCGCCCATCTTCTTGATCTTCATGACCACGTCATCGATCAGCTCGTTGGGCAGGCGGAACTCGGGGATGCCGTAGCGCAGCACGCCGCCGAGTTCGTGGAAGGCCTCGAACACGGTGACCGGGTAGCCTTCCTTGGCCAGCAGGTAAGCGTTGATCATGCCGGCGGGACCGGAACCGACCACGGCGATGGGCGGCTTGTCCGCTTTCGCCCAGGGATTGATGTAATCGCCGATCTCTGTGTTGGCATCGGGATTGAGGAACTTCTCGCTCTGCGGCAGGTACCACTCCAGCTGACCGATCTCGATGGGGCGCTGGTTGAGCGTGCACACGCCCTGGCACTGGATCTCCTGCGGGCACACACGACCGGTGACATTGGGCAGCGGGTTGGCCTCCTTGATCAGCTGAAAGGCCTGCTTGAACTTACCTTCGCCAATCAGGTGGATCATCTCCGGGATATGTATCTTTACCGGGCAGCCGCCTTCGTTCTCGCCGCCGTCCATCTTCGGCAGGTGGCCGAGTTCGCAGGGCTTGTCGTCACACTGCTTGTCGCGCAGCACTTCCAGCCACACCAGCAGTTCGACCTCGCGGAAACTGTAACCCAGGCCCATGTAACCGATGTAGCCCTGGTTGACCAGGTCGAAATCCTTCGCGCGCTCGCTTGGCGGACGGATGTACGGCGGGATGTTGTTGGCCCCGGGCCAGCCCTCGGAGAGACCCTTGAACATGGGATAGCGGTCCGACAGGTACACATCGAGCGCACGGATGAACTTGCGTTTGAACTTGAGCGGTATGTTCCACAGGAAACGCATCAGCAGCGTGCTCATGTCATCGTTGTTGCGCAGCAGCTTCCACAGGGTTCGGGTGAAGGCTTCGCCGAGTCCGTCCTGCTGGAACTCCCAGACGATGGCGTTGGTACCCTCGGTGATGAAAGTCTGCTGGAAGAACTGCGGGTCGTTGGCCAGGCGCTTTTTCAGCAGATCGACCTGCTTCTGGAACAGCTCCACGGACTCGCTGTGCTTAAGCTCCTCCAGCGCTTCCGCCGAATCATCGAGGTGGTGGCGATTGTTCTCGATCTCCAGGCTGGCCTCGTAATAGCGCTGGACATCCAGCTGCTGATAGGCGCAATCGGGGTTCCCGCGCAGTGACGTCGGCGAAGTCTGGTCTTTATGCTGTGACATGTGTTTTGCCTCCAGGTCTCTGACCCTCGTCTGTGCTATGCCTGTGCCGGCGGATTGAAGCGGATGATCTCTGCATCGCATTCATCGGCGACCCGGGACGCGCGTTGCACCAGCTCCGTGGTCAGCTCGACCCTGCCGACGATACCCGGTATCACCCGGCTGACGACCTTGCTGTCCCCTTCAACGACGATGGTCGTCTTCTCGAACAGTTCGCTAACGTTCTGGTAGCAGGCCTTGCAGTTGGTGCATTTGGGCATATCCGCCTCCGCAATCTCGACCAGTTCACCAGCGGAGCCCGCATGGGCAGCGGCGGACGCCTGCTGCGCCGCCACTTCGGCCGCGCCGATCACGTTCACCGGTATACCCTTCAGCGAAGGCGAGGCGGGCGCGCCGGATACACTGGCGAGTTCGGCCATACCCCTGGCGATGGAATCGAGGGATGCCTCGCGCGCGGCGTTCGACTGCTGGTAGCGCTGCTGCCACTCCTCGAGTTCCTGGTAGTGACTGGTCTCCATGCGCTCGATGTGCAGGCCACCGAGGTATTCCAGCATGCGCCAGTTCCTGCGGCGCTCCGCGGTCAGGGTGACGATGGCATGGGTCATGGTCAGCTTGACGAGCTTGCGGTCTGCGTCGGTCGACCAGATAAACGGTATCTTGCCGTAACGCTCGGTCTCGCCGAGGTCGATGAACTCGTGGATCGGCACCGGTTCGCCGGCGATGTCACCCTTGATCGGTCGGAAATGCTTGCTGAAGCGGCCTTCCTGCAGCGCGAAATCCGCCGCGGTATAGGGAAGCTCGAGCAACCGGGCATTGCCCTGGTCGTCGATATAATCCAACGTCTTGGTGATCCAGTCCTTGCCGATCTCCGGGTTGCCCTCGAGCGAGAAGCGCTCGGCCAGCGTATCGCCACGGCGCGGGTCGTGCACAAACACGGGGTACATGCGGCTCTCCACCGCGAGTATGGCGCGGCGACTGCCGGCGTCGTCGGCGATGCCGTGCTCGGGCTGGCAGGTGGTATAGGTATCGAACAACGCCGGCGACTCGTTGTAGCTGAGAAAATCCAGGACGTTGTTCATGAAATGACTCTGCATCGCCGCGCAGGTCTGGATCACCAGCACGTTGGGGTGAAAGGCGGCGATCAAGCCGAGTTCCTTGCGGTCTTCGTGCTTGCCACGATGGGCGACGCCGAAGCGCGTCAGGTCTGAATCCTGCGCGGTGAAGCTGGAGGTCGAGGTCTGGCCCCCGGTATTGGAATAAGCGCCGGTGTTGAGAACCACCACCTTGAGCGGGGTCTCCGACACCAGCACGCGCGACAGCGCGCCGAAGCCGATATCGTAGGTCGCTCCGTCCCCCCCCACGCTGATCACGGCGGGTAACAGGGCACGTTCCTCCGCGGAGAAATGGTGCCAGTTGAAACACTGGAACAGGGCGTCGTGGGTGGCCGGGTCATAATTGTCCGCGAGGTCGAGGTGGGCGGTGCGGATGGCCCGGTAATCATCGACCGCGGTCGCACACAGGCCTTCGAAGATACCCTTGGCGACCGCCGGCGTATCCTGGAACAGGCTGTTGACCCACGGGTTCTTGTACGGGTTGGCGGGAAAGGTGGACGCGTACACGCTGCTGCAACCGGTGGCGTTGGCAATGGCCGCACCCGAGGGTCCGTCGCCGGTGGGGCCGCCCTCGAACAGGTACAGGCGTTGCTCCAGCGTGCGGATGGTCTGCTGCATGCGCGCGCGCCGCTGCGGGTCGTGCTCGTCATCCTGCACGGTTTCGAGCCTGGCGCCCAGATCGGTGATCAGCTTTTCGAGATCGCGGATATGCAGCTTGCGCCTGTGTTCGTGGATCGCGCGGTTGGTGGCAGTCAACAGGCGGATAGCTGTGACCTCGCCACAACCGCGGCAGGCGCCGTGGCCGCCGGTCATCGCGTAATAGTTGTCATGATCGAGCAGCAGGCGCTTGCTGTCGCCGCCCGGCTGCAGCGCGTTCTCGGTGAAGCGTGCGGCGGTATTCGGCAGCTTGCTGAGGAAACTGAAACTCCGTTCCATTGCGGCCTGGGCGGCGCTGCTCTGGTGGCGAGCGCTGAGTGCGCCCGGACCGCAGACATCGACGCACTCGAGGCAGCCGGTGCATTTCCACGGATCGATGTTGACCGAATACAGGCCGCCGGTACCAGTAGCCTTTTTTTCCATGGCAACGAAAAACGGTCGTGTCTTGGCTACCGCGAAACCTTCGAGCGCGGCAACCAGCTGGTCGAAATCATGCCGCAGGCTGGCGTTTTCTATCTCGAGTTCGGGGATCGCCTCCGCGACGATCGCGCTGAAGGCCTTCGGATCCTTGCTCGGCAGATTGCGGTAGGCCTCGCGAATGAACTTGGTCAACGGGAACACCTGGCTCGACATCTGTTGCCGGTGCGCCTCGGTGACCTCGAGCCTGCCGATTGCGGTCAGCAACAGCTCATGGATCTCGTGCACGGTGTTCGGAATGGCGGCATCCGGGCAGACCACCGCGCATTCCATGCAACCGGTGCACAGGTGCGCGCTGTACTCGGGCACCTCGCGCCGGAACAGACCCTTGTCTTTCCAGGCAGCGCTGGCCATCGGTATGAACAGCCCGCTGCCCGGCATTACCGCCGCCTCGCCGATACTGCCGTCCTTGAATCGGTCGGCGGCGATCTCCTTGTAGTAATCCGGGTCGAACAGGCCGTTGGTCACGGAACTGCCGGTGGCCCTGGACATGCAGGCCGAAACCTCGACGCCCTGCGCGGACTGCACCACCACCAGCTTGTCCGCCTGCTCGAATTCCACGTTGCCGTAATCGACCTTGATGGTCGCCTTGATACCGTCGCGCACCACGTTCATGTTGCTGTCGACCACGACCTGGCCCTTGGCGCCGAACTTTTTCATGACCTGCTGCTGGACTTTCTGCAGGATGGCTTCCTCGGTGCTGCCCGCCGCGATGCGGTCGACGTGCCCGCAGATCGCGCCGATGAAGGCGATGCCCATCATGCGGATCTCGAGTTCCGGTACCGGCGCATGTTTCTTCGCGACGCCGAAGGCGTCGACGATATACAGCTGGATGCGCTTGTCGCGGATGGTCTTGCGCGCATGCGCCGGCAGTTCCTTCCACACCTCCAGCGGCGTGTGGTGCGACTGCATGATGAGGGTGCCGTCCTCGCCGAGTCCGCGCAACGGGTTGGTGTGGCTGAACACCTTGTGGTCCGGCGACACCACGATCTCGACATCTTCGAGTTCCGCATTGGTGATCTTGATCGGCTGGGGGCTGAGTGAGATATAGAAATTGGTCGGCGCACCGCTCTTTTCCGAGCCGTATTTCGGCGCCGACTTGGAATGCAGGCCAAGCACACCGGCGAGGATATCGGTGAGCAGTTTGCCGGTGGCGATGGTGCCGTAACCGCCGATGGAATGGAACCTGATGCGGAAGGCACCTTCGGGCAGCAGCGACGGGTTGTCCTCGGTGTCGAAGGCCATGAACTCGGTTTCGGGATAGGCCTGCCTGAGGCGCTGCTGCAGCGCAGCGTTGGCCGGGGACGGGTTTTTATCGAAGAACTGCGACCCCAGGTAGAAGAACGGCACATTCAGGCTGCCCGCCATGTTGCGGTAGGCCGCCACCAGGTGGCGCGGCTGCAGGTCGTGCGCGCCCATGCCGAAGATGCCGGTACTGATCTTGGGCAGGGTAGTGATCGGCGGTATGCCCTGGTGACGGATCAGGCCGGCATTCTCAGCGGCCTTGAACAACGACTGCGTGACCAGGTTGGTCAGCGCGGTCACTTCCGAACGCTCCAGAACGGTCACCGCTTTCTTGCCGTCCAGCACGGCGACCAGTTCGCCCTCGGGGAACGGCTGCAGCAGCTTGACCGAGACCACACCCGCCTTCATGCCCTGCGAACGCAGGTAGGTGACGACGGCTTCGGCGTCATCGGTGACCGAACCCAGGCCGACGATGACGTAGTCGGCATCGTCGGCCATGAAGGTCTGCACCGGGTGGTAAAAGCGGCCCGTGAGGGCGCCGTATTCAGCCATCGCCTGCCTGACGAAACGCGGCACCTCATTGACGAAATGGGTGCGGTGATCGACCAGGCCAGCCTGGAAGTCGGGCTGGTTCTGCACCCCGCCACTGAGCCCGGGATTGTGGATATCGACCATGGCCGGCACCAGTTGGCGGGTGCCCTTCTCCCAGGCATGGAGCCATTGGCGGCGCCACTGGCCGTGCAGTTCTTCGGGAATCCAGGCAAGGGTCTCGACGACCAGTTGACCGTCGTTGTCGGTCTCGATGTCGCCGGCGCGTTGCTCGAGAAACGCCAGTACTGCGTCCAGGTTCGCGGGCAGGATGTCGCCGCCGTGACGCTGCAGGTATTGCTGCAACTGGTACACGCGTCCCTTGGCGCCGTACAACATCTCCTGTGCCACGGTCGGGCACTTGATCCGGCCCGCCGGGTCGCCGAGGAATGTCTTCAGCATCTCGGGTTCCGGCAGCAGGGTCTCGCATTGCATATGGCTGGTGGCGAAACCATCCATCGCGTTGGTGACCGGCACCATCGACAGCGAACTCACCCGGTAGGCGATGGCGGCGAGGTCGGCCGCCTCTTGCGGGTTGCTGCCGAACAGGATGGTGTAGCCCGAGGACAACAGGGCGTAGACATCGTCGTGCCCAGCCATCACGTTCAGCGAATGTTTCGACACCACGCGTGCGGCGACCTGCAACACGAAGCCGCCAACCTTCTTGCCTACGGTGACATAGTGCGATTCCAGTCCGTAGAGGATGCCCTGGCTGGAAGAGGCATTGGAGATGAAGCGCCCGCCGGTGAGCGTGGCGCCCATGGCGCCGCTCTGCGCGGAGTGTTCACCCTCGGGCTCGAAAAAAAACGGATGCTTGCCCCACACGTTGCAGCCGCCCTTGGCACGGTAGGCCTCGAACAGCTCGGAGATCTCGGTGGAAGGCGTGATGGGATAACCGATGACACCGCCGCAGACATGACCCATCACATGGGCCACCGCGCCATTACCATGGATGACGGCCTCGATACCGGGGTATGGGGCGTCGCCGGACGGCCGGCGCTCGCGCGGCTGGTCCTGCGTTGGCCCGGTCGATGAAGTCCCGACCTGGTCGTTGCCCTGGTTTTCGGCTTGCGAATGTCGCATCGTTTTCTCCTGTGACGGCTATCGCTGGCTGGCATCGAGGCATCATACCCCCAACAGAGACCGGAATAGCTGTCGAGACGGTATGCCCATATCGCGAATATGAGTCTGAATAATTTGCTTAGATTTCTGTCATTGTTTGCCTTGCTCATCCCCAGGCGAGCCAGGCTACGCTGACCGCGTCCGATGGCCAGACGGCATGGACCACCTGCAACAATCCGATGCCGCGCTGGATCGGTTTCCGGAACACCCTGCACCCGGAGATCGGACCGATGCGGCCGGCACGTTTGATGATCACCGCGGTGCGCGCCGCCTACGCCAGGTCGTTGTCAGTGGATGCGCCGCCGAGATTGATCATAGTTGATGCCCTCACCGCGACCCGGTCTGGCCGGTTCCCGCCCAAGCCGGCGGGCTGGTCTTGCCGGTAGCGTGCAAATGGCCACATCCGTGCAGGAACTTTGGTCGCCAGGCACCCCGATACAGCGAGGTGGTCGATCCTTGCGCCAGGTGCCCTTCTGGCCACGGACTTGACGCCGTACTCGTGACCCGCGACTTTGCATTGTCGATGGATTCGGGGCCGGGCCCTTGGGGGAAATATAGAACCTCTGAGCGCAACTGCCATGCGTGCCGAAAGGACGGCAGAAGGTACCCTGCGCGCACCGGGGGCCAAGCCTGAACCCACACAGAGACCGCATCAGCAGGAATTATGGCGCCGCTTGGCAGACTTGCCGGATAGAAGGAAGCGCAACCGGCCACATGGCGTCTGCACGGCCGCAGGCCGGTGAAGCAGGACTTGAGCCAACTTATTGAAAGATATGGTGCCCAGGGACAGAATCGAACTGCCGACACGGGGATTTTCAATCCCCTGCTCTACCGACTGAGCTACCTGGGCTTATAGTCTGGCCCCGCTCGGGGGCGCGAAAGAGGCGGTATTAAAGCGACGAAGGTGCGACTAGTCAAGTGGCTGCACGACGTGCCCGGTCACTGCGGTTTGAAGTCTGGCGGTGCCTCGGAACCCTCGCCGAAGAAGAACTTTTCCATCTGTTCCTCGAGAAAAGTGCGTGACTTTGGGTCCACCGGACTCAGGCGGTATTCGTTGATCAGCATGGTCTGGTGTTTCAGCCATTGCTGCCAGGCCTCCTTCGAGACATTCTCGAAGACCCGCTTGCCAAGCGCACCCGGGTAGGGCTGCCGGTCCAGGCCCTCGGCCTCGCGCTTGAGGCGCACGCAGTTCACCATCTCGCCCATCTATCTCTCCGTTTGTTGTATCTCGGCCACCTCTTCGATCAGGCGTGCGACGGGTGCCGCAAGGCCGACGTTGTCAGGTCGCCCCGGGTTATACCAAAGACGCCCTGCACCCTCCAACACGGCGCCATCCGGGTTATTCAAGAGGATCTCGAGCGGTTCGATGTCCAGATGAAAATGACTGAAGGTGTGCCGACGGGCCGGCAGACGGCGTCCCGCCGCCACCTGCTGATGCAGCCTGTCCCTGCACCAGTCGAGCGGGTCGGCGTCGACGGCGATCTCGGGAAGGCACCACAGGCCGCCCCAGACCCCGGCCGGCGGACGCCGCTCCAGCAGTACCGCACCTTCCGGGTCGCGAATGAGCAGCATTCTGACCGCCTTTTGCGGCAGCACGCGTCGCGGCTTCTTGCCCGGGTAGTCGTGCGGCCGGCCCTGCGCATGGGCGACACATCCGCCGCGCAGCGGGCAGCCGGCACAATCGGGTCGCGAACGGGAACACAGCGTCGCACCCAGATCCATCATGGCCTGATTGTAGTGGGCCACGCGCACCGCCGGCGTCAGGCGGTCGGCGATCTGCCACAGGCGCTTCAAGACCAGGCTGCTGCCCGGCCAGTCCGGAATCGCAAAGTATCTCGCCAGTACGCGCTTCACATTGCCATCCAGGATGCTCTGACGCTGCCCCATGGCCAGGGAGAGGATCGCGCCGGCGGTCGAGCGCCCGATCCCGGGCAGCGCCCGCAGCGCCTCGAGTTCGTCGGGGAACACGCCGTCGTACTGGTCGCAGACGAGCCGCGCAGTACGGTGCAGGTTGCGGGCACGTGCATAGTAACCGAGCCCAGACCAGTGATGCAGGACCTCGTCGAGCGGCGCAGACGCGAGCTCGGATACGCCCGGGAAGCGCTGCATGAAGCGTTCGAAATACGGGATAACAGTGGCGACCTGGGTCTGCTGCAGCATGATCTCGGAGACCCAAACCCGGTAGGGCGTGACCTGCTGCTGCCAGGGCAGATGGGTGCGGCCGTTGTGGTCGAACCAGGCCAGGACACGCTGCGCAAACTCAGCGCTCACTTGCGCGAAGCACCACACTGCCAGCAGATGTCGAAACCGGCGTCGACCTGGGCCGCGCAATCCTCGCAGACCCACGGGCCGGCCTTTGGGAGATTTCCGCGACTGGCCATGAATCCGTCCAGCACCCCCTGAGCGGCAACCAGATCCTCGTTGTTGATCAGCCAGACCCAGGGAAAATTGATCGCCGGCAACTCGCCGGCTGCGCCGCTCAGGTACTCGCCCAGCACGGTCGCCTCCACCCGGTGGGCGGCCAGGGCGTCGACCAGCTGACGCGCCTCCAGACTGTCACGGGCCTCGTAAAATTTGAGCATGCGGGGTTTGATACACTGCGTGTCGGCCGACAATCATGCGCGATCGCGGCGATCGGGCATAGCCCCCGGATTAAAATGGCAGTAGTACCCGTATGAACAACCTGAAACAGATTCTTGCCCTGGCCCTGCTGGCCGCGATCAGCATCGCTGTCGGCCTATGGGCGGGGATGCATGGCGGCTCCAAACCGAAGACGACCGGATACGAACACCTGGGCGGCGACTTCACGCTGCAGTCGGACAAGGGGCCGGTCAGCCTGCACGACTTCCGCGGCAAGGTAGTGCCGATCTATTTCGGTTTCACCGCCTGTCCCGACATATGTCCCACCTCGCTGAGCGCCGTCGCCGCTGGCCTGAAGCTGTTGACCGAGCAGGAACGCAGCCAGGTCCAGCCGATCTTCATCAGCGTCGACCCTGAGCGTGACGACCCGGCACGCGCGGGCGAATACGCGCGCTACTTTCACCCGAGCTTCATTGGCCTGAGCGGCTCGCTCGACGAGGTGAGCACGGTGGCCAAGCGCCACCTGGTGATCTTCGAGAAGGTGCCGATGGACGACTCGAAAATGGGCTACACCATGGACCACTCGTCGATCATCTACGTGGTCGGTCGGGACGGCGTGATGAAGTCGCTGATCCACCACGGCGAGACCCCGGAGGGAATCGCCAAGGTGCTGCGCGAGGCCCTGGCCGAATGAGCCGCGGACCGCATCCGCGGGCGCTGCACGCGCATCGCCATTTGACCGAACACCATGCATGTCGATAGCGCCGGTCGTGTGAGCCGGGTCCTCGAGTACTTCCTGGCGAGTCGCGCCGCCATCGTGCTGGCCGTCGCCATTGCCGTGGTGTGGGGATTCTGGGCGGCCCCGCTGGTCGATCTGGACGAGGGTGCCTTTACCGAGGCGACGCGCGAAATGATCGCGTCGGGCAACTACGTCTCGATCTATCTCAATGGTGAGCCGCGCAACGACAAGCCGATCCTCATCTATTGGCTGCAGGCCGCATCGGTGCACGCGTTCGGCCTGAACGAATTCGCCCTGCGGCTGCCGTCGGTCATCGCCGGCCTGGCGTGGCTGTGGGTGCTGTACCGCTTCGCGCGTCGCCACACCGATCAGGCCACCGCCAGCGTAGCGGTCCTGTTGATGGCCCTGTCCGTGTACGTCGGCGTGATGGCCAAGGCGGCGACCGCCGACGCGCTGCTCAATCTGTTCCTCGCCCTGGCGATGTTCGACATCTACAACCACTCTCAGCGCCCGTCGCCGGCGCTGCTGCGGCGCATATTCGTCTGGATCGGACTGGGTTTTCTCACCAAGGGTCCGGTGGCGGTGGTGTTCCCGTTTCTGGTCAGCGGACTGTTCTATGCGAGCTACGGTCGCTGGCGGGAGTGGCTGCGCCTGGTGTTCGACCCGCTCGGCCTGCTGATATTCGTCGCGATCGTGCTGCCCTGGCATGTGGCGCTCTATCTGGACAGCGGTTGGGTATTCTTCGAAGGGTTCTATCTGGGCCACAACGTCGATCGCTATAGCCGCCCGATGGAGGGTCACGGCGGCGGCATCCTGTACTACGCGCTGGTCGCCCCGTTGATCGTGATGCCCTTTGCCGGCTGGTTCCTGAGCAATCTCGGCGGGCTGCGCCAGGCCGCGACCCAACCCCTGGATCGCTACATCTGGCTGTGGTTTTTCAGCGTCCTGCTGGTGTTCTCGTTTTCCGGCACCAAGCTGCCGCACTACCTGCTGTATGGAATGAGCGGGCTGTTCGTACTGATGGCCAGGAACCGCGAGGGCCTGCGCAACCCCTGGCTCGCCTTTGTGCCCGCGGCCCTGCTGTTTGGCCTGTTCGCCATACTCGCACAGATGTTCGCCGTTCTGGCCGCAGGCACGTCCAGGGTCTACGAGAAGAGCCTGTTCGAATCCGCCGCCCAGGCGTTCAGCGGCTGGCCGCAGGTCCTGATCGTGCTTGGCGTGCTGACCCTGCCACTGATCATCTCGCTGCGGCTCAGCGTGTGGCGGCGGCTGCTGCTGATCGGCATCGCCCAGGCCGCGGTCGTTGCGGGGGTCATAGCGCCGACCGTAGTCGGGGTGCTGCAGGCGGGCCCGAAGGCGGCCGGATTGTTTGCCCGGGAACATGCCAAGGAGCTGGTCTACTACCGGACCTTCCAGCCGAGCGTCAGCGTCTATCGACAGCAGGTGATTCGCCGACAGCCGGCGGTCCCAGGTCAGTGGGCCTACGTCCGGGTCGACCATGTCGACGAATTCCTCGGCGCGCCGTCGCCGTATCAGAAACGGATCGTGTTCAGCCAGGTGCCGGCGACACTGATCGCGGTGGAACAGGAGACCGGTCAATGAAGGTCCGCGGGATGTTCAGTCTGGACGGCCTGCGGGCCACGATGGAGCAGGCACAGCAACGACTGTCGCAGCACGCAGGCAGGGGCGCAGGCACGCTGTTAGCGCTCACGTTCGCGATCGTGGCTCTCGGCATCGCCTTGTCCCTGGCGTCCGGCGGGTACCACGGCGGATTCTTCCCCGTGTATCGGGTCGCAAACACGCTGCTGCCGGACCAGGCGTGGGCCTGGATCACCCGCTTCGGTGACGCCCGCGTGCTGTTCGTGCTCAGCCTGTTGCTGGTTCGCCGCAGACCGGAAATCTTCTGGACCCTGATCGTCGCGGCCCTGATCGGCGGGCTGTATTCACACGGGCTCAAGACTGGCTTCGACCAGGTACGACCGCCCGGCGTGCTGCCGGCCGATGCGATCCGGGTCATCGGCCCGTCGCTGACCCGACACAGCTTCCCGTCGGGCCACACGCTGTCGGCGTTCCTGTTCGCCGGCGTGCTGTTCGCCTATTGCCGGTCATGGCCCCAGCGCCTGCTGCTGCTGGCCGCTGCGGCCCTGGTGGGGGTCAGCCGGGTCGCACTGGGCGTGCACTGGCCGCAGGATGCGCTGGCCGGTGCATTCAGCGGCCTGATGATCGCGGGATTGGCGGTGTGGCTGACCCAGTTCTGGCGCGCCGGATTGAGGCCCAGGGTGCATCTCGGGCTGGTCGTGCTGCCACTGGTCGCGATGTACCAGCTGGCAACCGACGACAGCGGCAACCCCTCGACGCCGGTCCTGGTTGTGGCGCTGATCCTGGTCGGACTGATCAGCTTGGTGCTGGGTTACCGCGATCTGCTTGCGCGCCGGCGAGGCTAGCCTGCAAATTGCATGAAGAGTTTGGGAATCAGGGTGTGATGGGCAAAGCAGTTGGGCTGATCGGCCGAAAAAGCATAGCCGAAGCTATGCTTTGAGGGGGATCGGCACAAATGCAAAGTCCAGCGCGGCCTGAGCCCGAACAGGACAGACTGTCACGTCG
>JAJDNF010000054.1 GCA_022340805.1 Chromatiaceae bacterium | reverse complement strand
CGCTGAACCTGCCCGCGCGCGACTCACAGGCGACACAAGATCCACGGGGTCAGGAGGACTACGTCGCGGCGCCGGACCTCCTCACGCCCACGGCGGTGCTGACCACGGTGGAGATGCCGCCGGCGACGGCACTGCTCGGATCAGAAAAATCCCCAGACGCCGGAATCCTTGCGCCGACCACCGCGATCCTCGCCGAGCCAACCGGCGTGGAGCTGCAGATCACGCCAGAATCCGAGCCTGCATCGGTCGAGACGACCGAACAGCTCGCCGATCCCGCGCCCCAGTTGCACTGGGTAGAGCACCGTGTCGCAAAGGGCGAATCGCTGTCCAAGATCTTCGCCCAACAGGGCCTTGATGCCCAGCTGCTGCACAAGATCGTCAACAGCAGCAAGCAAGCCGAGTCGCTGGCGCAGATCCGCCCCGGGCAGCGCCTGCGTTTCCAGTTTGACGAGAATAACGAGCTGACCAGACTGGAACTCCACCGCAACCGCGTGGAGAGCCTCCGGGTCGCCATTGCCGACGACGACATCAATGTAGAAGAGGTCAGCAAGGCAGTAGAACGACGGGTCTCGGCCACGGCGGGGATTATCGAATCGTCATTGTTTGTCGACGGGCAGAAGGCCGGGCTGTCGGACGGACAGATCATGGAACTGGCGACGGTATTCGGCTGGGATATCGATTTCGCCCTGGAAATACGTGCCGGCGACCAGTTCCGCGTGCTCTACGAAGAACAGTATCTCGACGGCGAAAAGTTGCGCAACGGTCCCATTTTGGCAGCCGAATTCACCAGCCGCGGCACGACCTTCCGCGCCGTCCGCTACGAAGACGGCAGTGGCGAGGTCGGTTACTTCGACACCGACGGGCAGAGCAAGCGACGCGCGTTTATCCGCACGCCGATCAAGTTCGCGCGCGTCAGCTCCGGCTTCACGGTGCGACGCTGGCACCCCATCCTGAAAAAGTGGCGCTCGCACAAAGGCGTCGATTACGCAGCCCCAATGGGGACACCGGTGAAGGCGACCGGCGATGGGCGGGTGCTGTTCAGGGGCAAAAAGAACGGTTACGGAAACACCGTGATTCTCGCGCACACCGGCCAGTACACCACCGTCTACGCACATCTATCCAAGTTTTCCGCGCGCGCGACCAACGGAAATCGCGTCAAGCAGGGCCAGGTCATCGGTTACGTCGGCAAGACCGGCCTGGCGACAGGTCCGCACCTGCACTACGAATTCCGCGTGAACGGCCAACATCGCGACCCGCTTCGGGTGAAGCTGCCGAAGTCACTTTCGCTGCCGCCCGCTGAGCTGGCGGCGTTCCGCAAAACGACCGCGCCATTGTTGGCAAAGTTGGAGGCAATCCCGGCCGAGACCATGGTTGCAAGTGCGGGGCCCTCAGCGAAAACACCCTGACAGAGGTGGCACTCTTCATCGGTGTCATGTCGGGAACCAGCATGGACGCCGTAGACATTGCTGTCGTCGGGCTCGACCAGCAGACACCGAGACTGCTTGCGGCGTCGAGTTCCGCGTGGCCACCCGGGTTGCGCCGACGCATGCAGGGTCTGGCGGCCGGTGAGTCGATAGATGCAGACTCGCTAGCCGTTCTGGACGCAGAGATCGGTGCCTTTGTTGCTGACGCGGTGAGCAAACTGCTGCAGGCCGGCTCGGTCGATCCCGGCAAGGTGTCCGCGATCGGTTGGCATGGCCAGACGGTCGCCCACCTGCCCGACGCCACCTATCCAACGACCCTGCAAATTGGCGACGCCAATGTCATTGCCGAGCGGACCGGGATTACCACGGTCAACGACTTCCGGCGCCGCGACATGGCGGCCGGTGGCCAGGGTGCGCCACTGGCCCCGGCGTTCCACGCCGCGATCCTGCGCGACGAATCCGAAGACCGGGCCGTACTCAACCTCGGCGGAATCGCAAACATCACGGTACTGCCTGCCGACCGCGGACTGCCTGTCATCGGCTTCGACACAGGGCCGGCCAACTGCCTGATGGACGCCTGGATCCGACAGCATCACGACAAGCCGTTTGACCAGGAAGGGGTCTGGGCGGCATCTGCGGCAGCAAATGACCGATTACTCGAATTCATGATGGACGACCCCTTCTTCGCGCAACAGCCGCCCAAGAGCACCGGCACGCAGCATTTTTCCATCCACTGGCTGAACCGGAAGCTGACTGGGTTTGAGCAGGCATCCCCGGCCGCGGTTCAGGCCACGCTGTTGGCGCTCACCTGTCAGACGGTTGCAGACGCGATCAGTCGCCACGCCCCCAACACAGCGCGCGTGCTGGTATGTGGCGGTGGCGTGCACAACCGACACCTGATGAAGGAACTGGGCCGATACCTCGGCCTGCCCGTCGAATCGACCGCAGGATTCGGGGTAGACCCCAAGTGGATGGAGGCCATGGCCTTCGCGTGGCTGGCGCAACGGGCACTGAACAGCGCCGCAGGTAACCTGCCATCGGTCACCGGTGCAAAGGGACCACGCATTCTCGGAGCCATCCACCCCGCGTGACTCGCGTACAGCGGACTCCGGGACCCGCGTCGCCCATCCGGTTGGCCAAGCGTTTTCAGCTTCAGTTGTCGCCGAGAAACGCCTTCAGGTGGGCCTCGACACTGCGAGCCAGCGCATGCAGCTCATAGCCACCTTCCAGGGTGGAAACGATGCGACCGCCCGCACTGCGTTCCGCCTGTTCGCACATGCGGCGGGTCACCCAGGCGAAATCTGCGTCGACCAGACTCAGACCCGCCATGTCCTCCGCCTGGTGGGCATCGAAACCAGCCGAAATGAATATCAGCTCCGGGGCAAACGCCTCGAGTCGCGGCAACCAGTGCTCCTCGACCGCCGCCCGGAACACCTTGCCGTTGCTGCCCGCCGGCAGCGGCGCATTGGCGACATTCGCCGCCGTGTCCGCATATCCCGAGTGCGGGTAAAACGGGTGCTGGAAGGTCGAACAGAACAGCACGCGCGCATCACCGGACACAATGTCTTCGGTGCCATTGCCGTGATGGACATCGAAATCGACGATGGCTATCCGCTGCAGCCCGTGGCTATTCAGGGCGTGATACGCGCCGACCGCCACGTTATTGAACAGACAAAACCCCATCGTACGGCGACGCTCGGCATGATGGCCAGGGGGTCGCACCGCGCAAAACACCTGCCGTGCCCTCCCGTCCATGACCAGGTCCGTACCGAGCACCACCGCGCCGGCGGCACGCAAAGCCGCCGTTAGCGAATGCGGATTCATCGCGGTTTCGCCATCCACCCAGACGATCCCCGCCTCGGGCGAGGCATTGAAGACCTCATCCACGTACGCCGGGTCATGCACGGCCTCGAGCTGTGCGCGGGTCGCCAGCGGCGCATCGTACTGATGCAGCACCATCTCCAGTCCGGTGGCGATCAGACGATCATTGATCGCGCTCAGGCGCGCCGGCTGCTCGGGGTGATGGTGCCCCATATCGTGAAGCTGGCAGTCGTAATGAGAGATGTAAGCGATCGCCATTTTTCGCCCTCAACTTTCGATAGATCTTGCCGCAACGATTGTTGCGGTGCAACATTGGCATCTCACTGACGGACGATCCTGACGCATATCCCGCTCGCCCGCCCGAATTTCGAATCCCGCTGAAGTAATGGCATGATGAAAAAACACTACCTGAACAAGATCTTCGAACCGCAATCGGTGGCCGTCGTCGGCGCCTCCGAGCGCGAGACCTCGGTCGGCGGCCAGGTGCTGCGCAACATCCGCGAAGGTGGCTTCAAGGGCGAGATCTACCCGGTCAACCCGAAACACGACAGTGTTCAGGGACTCCGCGCCTATGCCTCGATCAGCCAAATCGACCACCCAATCGACCTGGTCGTCATCGCCATTCCTGCACCCGCCATCCCCGAGGTCCTGCGCCAATGCGCCGAGCACGGCGTAGGCGCCGTAACCGTCCTGTCCGCCGGGTTCGCCGAGGTTGGCAAGCGCGGCCTGCTACTGCAAAACGAGATCGTGGACATCGCCCGCACCCACGGCATCCCATTGGTCGGCCCGAACTGCCTCGGCGTGATCCGGCCGCGGGTCGGACTGAACGCGACCTTCGCCAAGAGCGGCGCGCAAACGGGACAAGTCGCCCTGGTTGCCCAGTCCGGCGCCTTCTGCACCGCCCTGCTGGACTGGGCGGATTCGAACGGCTTCGGATTTTCCGCGGTTGCGTCACTCGGTGCGACGGCCGATGTGGGGTTTGGTGACATCCTGGACTACCTGGCGGTCGATCCCGAGACCAAGAGCATCCTGCTGTATGTCGAAGGGGTCACAGATGCGCGCTCATTCATGAGCGGCCTGCGGGTAGCCGCGCGGCTGAAACCCGTAATCGTGGTCAAATCCGGACGCAACGAGAGCGGCACGCGTGCCGCGGTCTCACACACCGGGGCGATGATCGGCGGCGACAACGTGTTCGATGCCGCGGTGCAGCGCGCCGGCGCGGTGCGGGTGCTGACGGTAAACCAGCTGTTCGCCGCCGCGCAGACGCTTGCCTCGGGCACACGCGTCGAGGGGCCCAGGCTGGCAATCGTGACCAACGGCGGCGGCCCGGGCGTAATGGCCGCCGACCGTGCCAGCGACCTTAGTGTGCCGCTTGCCGAACTGTCGCGGCAGTCCATCGACCGCTTGAGCGAGCTGTTGCCGGCACATTGGTCGCACAGCGACCCGGTCGATATCCTCGGAGATGCCGACAGTGCGCGCTATCACGCGGCCACCGAGATCGTGCTGGCTGACAAGAACGTCGATGGCCTGCTGGTCCTGTTGACGCCGCAGGCCATGACCGACCCGACCGCGTGCGCCGACGGAGTAGTGGCCGCCGCACAAAAGGCCAACAAGCCGGTACTCGCCTGCTGGATGGGCGAGAACCTGGTCAAAGAAGGGCGCAAACGCTTTGCCGAAGCCGGTATACCGCACTTTAGCAGCCCAGAGGGCGGCGTCGATGCCTTCGGCTACCTGGCATGCTACCGGCACAACCAAAAGGCCCTGCTGCAGGCACCCGCGCCGTTGTCCAGGCATCGCGAGCCCGACGTGGACGGCGCCCGGCTGATCATCGAAACTGCGATGGGCGAACGACGTTACACCCTGAGCAACACAGAGGCGAAGGCCGTGTTGCGGGCCTTTCATATCCCCTCGTCGACCAGCATCAACGTCACCTCCGCGGCCGAGGCGCTGGTCGCCGCCGAAGGCGTCGGGCTGCCCGTCGCGATGAAAATCAACTCGCCCGATATCACCCACAAATCGGATGTCGGTGGCGTGCGCCTGAATATTCGCGAGCCGCGCTCGGTGCGCACCGCGTTCCGCGAGATGATGGACAGCGTCAAGGAGCTGGTCCCTGATGCACGCGTCTCGGGCGTGACGATAGAGCCGATGCTGGAGCGTCCACATGCGCGCGAGATCATGATCGGGATCGCGCACGACCCGGTATTCGGCCCGGTGATCAGCTTCGGTGCCGGCGGCACCGCGGTCGAGATAGTCGCCGACAGCCAGGTCGCGCTGCCGCCGCTGAACGAGTATCTGAGTCGCGAAATGATCCGTGGCACGCGCACTGCGCGCTTCCTCAAACAGTTTCGCCATCTGCCCGAGGCCGATATCTGCAAGCTCACCGACGTGCTGCAACGGATTTCGGAGATCGCCTGCGAACTACCCGAGGTCCAGGAGCTCGACATCAACCCGCTACTGGTCGATGAAGAGGGCGTGATCGCGGTGGACGCGCGGGTGGTGATCGCACCACCGAGGACCAGCACCGCGCGCTACGGCCATATGGCGATCCACCCCTACCCACCGGAACTCGAAACCTCCTGGCAGCTGCCGGATGGTACCGATGTGCTGGTTCGCCCGATCCGTCCGGAAGATGCGGAGATCGAACAGGACTTCGTCGTGAATCTGTCCGCCGAGAGCAAATACTTCCGCTTCATGCAGAGCATGGACCGGCTCACCCCACTGATGCTGGCGCGTTTCACGCAGATCGACTACGACCGCGAGATGGCGCTGGTTGCGGTGATCAACGAACATAGCCCCGAGGCACGTATCCTCGGTGTGGCGCGCTACGTCAGCAACCCCGACAAGCAGTCATGCGAGTTCGCACTGACCGTGGCCGACGCCTGGCAGCAGAAAGGCATCGGGCGTCAGCTGATGCAGCGTCTGATGACGGTCGCGCGCGACCGCGGCATCGAGATCATGGAGGGCGAGGTGCTGTCGAAGAACAGCAAGATGTTACGACTGTGCGAGAATCTTGGTTTTCGAACGGTTCATCATGCCGACGAGCCGGACGTGGTCGAGGTCAGGCGGCACCTCTAGAGCCTGCAAATTCCAGGAAGGGTTTGGCAATCAGGGTGTGACGGGCGAAACAGTTGGGCTGATCGGCCGAAAAAGCATAGCCGAAGCTATGGTTTGAGGGGGATCGGCGCAAATGCAAAGTCCAGCGCGGCCAGAGCCCGAACAGGACAAACTGTCACGTCGAATACCAGGGCCGAAGAACGCATCGAACGCCCTCCGGATGCCACGAAACATAATGTTCCCGTCCGCCTTCACTTCATGAAATTTGCGGGCGAGATCGCTACGCAAAAAAACGCCCGCGGCCGGGCGCTTTTTCATGACGTGCTGGTCGTTCAGGTCGAGAATGACGAGCCGCAACCGCAGGTCGTCGTGGCATTCGGATTGCGGATCACAAACTGCGCACCCTGCAGGCCTTCCGAGTAATCGACCTCGGCACCCATCAGATACTGGACGCTCATCGGATCTATCAGCAGTGTTATGCCGTCAGTCACGATCTGCTCATCGCCTTCGTTGACGTTCTCGTCAAACGTAAAACCGTACTGGAATCCGGAGCAGCCGCCACCCTGGACGTAGATCCGCAACATCAGCCCGGGGTTGCCTTCCTCGGCAATCAGTTCGGATACCTTTTTCGCCGCCGCCGAGGTGAATACCAGGGCATCGCTACTCGTCGTTGCTAGCTCAGTCATACAGCCACCTAAACCCACGGATTTAAGAGGACCCGATCGGTCCGATTCTGTGCGAAGTATGCCTTATTCCGATGAATTTAGTCAAGTATTAAGGTTCCTCGGCGACGGCCTCTCCGCCGACCCGCTCGCTGCTGTCATCGTGACCCAGCATCGGCGGCTCGCTCTCATCGGTATGCACCAGCTGACCGTTGACCTCCGCGCCCATCGCCATCTCCAACAGGCGATAGTAGACCGTCCCGGAGACCCGCGCGTTCGGCGCCAGCTCGGCCCGCTCGTTCGCATACACGTCGCCTACCACGGTCCCGTTCAGGATCAGGTTTTCCACCCTGACGTCGCCCTCGACGCCCCCCTGCTCGCTCACCGTGAGCGTCGAATGCGTATCGGCCATTCCCGCTACGTTCCCCTTGATCGTGCCATCCAGGTGCAGTCCACCTGAAAACGCCACGTCGCCGGTTACCACGGTCCCCTGACCGATCACCGTCGACACCTTGGGGGCCTTGAATCGTCTTCCTCGCGCCATCTCGTCACCTTCCCGCGTTCGTGTTTCGATCAGGCACCGGACAGCTTCCAGGCGAATACCTGCTCAAATGCCTTGAATCCTTTGCCATCGGGCCGCACCGCCACCTCAACCGAGACAGGTTCGAATCCGGCCGGCAACTGAAGGTCCGTCTTCAACTTCTGGAAATTCTTGAAGCGGATGCCGATATTGTCGCGTTTGCCGTCGGTCAGGGTCCTCATGTCGAGGACCTTCTCGGCTCCGCTGACCTGCCCTTTGACACTGATCGTAACTTGGCCACCGACGGTCGTCTGGTCATCGTCCCCCTTCGCCACGGTAATCTCGAATCGATAGCTACCGTCACCGGCATCGACAAGACTGTAATCGTCGAGTGTCAGCTTCTTGTCCTCTCCCGACACCAGGCTCTTCAGAAATGCGACCTCGCGCTTTAGCTCGGCCCGCTCTGCCTGCAGGCTCTTCACCTCAGACTGGACGTCCACCACCGCGGCCCGGTCGATCTGCCCGGCACGCTCGAACCGGGCGGCGGCCGCGCGCAGCACCGCGGTCTCCTCCTCCAGTTCGGCGATGCGCTCACGCAGTTGCGTCTCCGCCTTGTCGCGATGACCGACATCGAAACCGGCACGTTGCTGGCCGAACTGGAACACCTGCCACGACCAGGCACCCAGCGCGACCAGGAACAACAACCACAACCACGGCCTTACGTTTCCCTCGCCCGGCTGGACGATGCGCGGCGTGATCACCCGCATTGGCTTGACCTTGGCCATCGTCAATCAGGGCAGCAGGGCTGCCTGCTCCAGCCCGGTACGTTCGGCCAGACCGAACATCAGGTTCATGTTCTGCACCGCCTGCCCCGCCGCACCCTTGGTCAGGTTGTCGATCACTGACAGCACCACCACCGTGTCTCCCCCCTGCGGACGGTGCACCGCGATGCGGCAATGATTCACGCCACGCACACTGCGCGTCTCCGGGTGCCCCCCCGCCGGCAGCACGTCTACGAAAGGTTCATCGGCGTAGCGTTGTTCGAACAGCACCTGCAGGTCCGCGACCTCGGCCTTGAGACGTGCGTAGAGGGTCGCGTGGATGCCACGGATCATCGGCACCAGGTGCGGCACGAACGTGAGGCCGACCGGCGCATCGCTCACCCAGGAAAGGGTCTGGCGGATCTCCGGCAGATGCCGGTGGCCCGGCACGGAGTAGGCCTTGAAGCTCTCACCGACCTCGCCCATCAGCATGCCCACGCTGGCACCGCGACCGGCACCGCTGACCCCGGACTTGCAATCCGCGATCAGGGTCGAGGTATCAACCAGACCCTGCTCCACCAGCGGCAGGAACCCCAGCGCCGACGCGGTAGGGTAACAGCCGGGATTGGCTACCAAGCGGGCCACCCGGATCTGCTCACGGTTAAGCTCGGGCAGTCCGTATACGGCCTCAGCGAGGGTCTCCGTGCAGGTATGCGGCATCCCATACCATTTCTCCCAGAGCTCTGGGTCCTGGAGGCGAAAATCGGCCGCCAGGTCGATCACCCGCGTGCCCGCATCCAGCAGCTCGGGAACCATCTTCATCGCCGTGCCGTTGGGGGTGGCAAAAAACACCAGATCGCACTCAGCAAGTTCCTGCTCGTTCGGCTCTGAGAACGTCAGATTGAAATGCCCGCGCAGGTTGCCGTACAGCTCGGACACCTGTCGGCCGGCCTCGGCGCGCGACGTGATCCGGAGCACCTGCGCATGCGGGTGGGTGGCCAGCAGGCGTAGCAATTCCGCACCGGTGTAGCCGGTGCCACCAACGATTCCGATCTTGATCATCGCGACTTCAGGTGCCCCTGCAGCAGACTCGAGGAGCGGTATTCTAACCACAATTGCGCGCATGTTTGGCGCTGCGCTTCATCCAACAGCCTTGTGCGCACCACGCTTGGTTAATCGTTTGGGCCGCGTGTTAAAGTCCGCCCCAATAGTTCGCAGCCATCCAGCCCAGGGTCCGCGCAGCGGATATGGCTTGCACATCTCTAATACGACGGCGTGACCGCAGGCCACGGCGCAGCTGCGGCGGGGCGAAGATCGGACTACCGCTTACCACGAGACGCAATGGACACGATCGCAGCCATATCACTGATGTTGGGCGCGGGATGGGCCTCCGGGATCAATCTCTACGCGGCCATTCTGGTGCTCGGCTGGCTGGGGGGAAGCGGCCAGGTCGACCTGCCGCCGGATCTGCAGGTCCTGAGCAGTCCCGCAGTCATGCTCGCCGCAGGCGGCATGTACATGGTCGAGTTTTTCGCCGACAAGATCCCCGGCGTGGACACCGGCTGGGATGCGTTGCATACCTTTATCCGCATCCCCGCCGGCGCACTGCTGGCCGCAGGTGCCGCACAGGGGCTGGACATGGGACAGGCCCCGGAGCTGGTTGGCCTGCTGGTCGGCGGCGGGCTGGCGGCAACAAGTCACGCGGCCAAGGCCGGCACCCGGGTGCTCATCAACACCTCGCCGGAACCGTTCAGCAACTGGGGCGCCTCGGTCGCCGAAGACGTCTCGGTGATTGCCGGCCTTTGGACCGCGTTGCATTATCCATGGCTGTTCATCGCGCTGCTGGTCATCTTCCTGCTACTGGTGGCCTGGCTGCTGCCGAAGATCTGGCGGGCGCTGAGACGCGCCGCGCATGCGTTGCGCCGCTGGTTCAGCGGCACAGCTGCGCGCGCGCCGGCGGATGCGCCAGATGGCATGGCCGCCACGCGGGAAGGGCGCCGGCAGATGCTGAAGGAGCTGTACGCCGACGACCGTGACAATCGCAGCGGAGACCGCCCCTGATGAACGCCCGGATCCTTGCCAATCTGGCCCTGCTGCTGACCCTGCTCGGTGGCGTCTGGCTGGTATGGCCCACCTCCCGGCCGATGCCCGAGGTGACGTTCAACCTGCTCGACGGGCGCACCCTCAGCGGCGCGGATCTGCGCGGAAAGAGCGTCCTTTTAAACTTCTGGTCGGTCAACTGCGCCGTGTGCCTGCGCGATATGCCACGCCTGAAGCAACTGCACGAAAGCCTGACTGGGCAGAATTTCATGGTGATCGGTGTGGCGATCCCGCAGGACCCGCCCCCCGCGGTGATCGACACGGTCGAACGACTCGATCCAGGCTACCCGATTGCCCTGGACGTGCATGGCGAGGTCAGCAGGGCCTTCGGCGGCATCAAGGTCACGCCGACCAGCTACCTGATCACACCCGGCGGCGACATCAGTTTTGCCGCGCATGGCCCGCTCGACGAAACACGGGTCCGGGCCACCGTACTGACATACAGGGGGTAAACGAACATGTGGCTGAAGGCCTGGCATTTGATCGGCATGGTGACCTGGTTCGCCGGTTTGTTCTACCTGCCTCGCCTGTTCGTGTATCACGCGATGAGCGACGACCAGGCATCGATCGAGCGCTTCAAGGTTATGGAGCGCAAACTGTTCTTCGGCATCACCACACCGGGTGGCATCTTCACCCTGGTGTTCGGTCTGTGGATGCTGCACGACTACGCTTGGGCGGCGTTTGGAAATCAACTGTGGCTGCAGGTCAAGCTGGTACTGCTCGGCGTCCTGATCGCTTACCACATCTACTGCGGCAAGCTGCTGGCCGATTTCAAACACGACCGCAATCGACATAGCCACGTCTGGTACCGCTGGTTCAACGAGCTGCCGGTGCTGCTGTTGATTGCGATTGTGCTGCTGGCGGTGCTAAAGCCCGTCTAGCAGATGCCCGAGGTTTCACGCACAGGCCGCAGACGCCAGACGCCGGGGCAGATCGCCAAGGCCCGGCGCAGCCACATGCTGTGGCTCGGCCTGCTGGTACTGCTGGTCTACGCCAGCAGCCTGGTCGGCGGCTTCATCTGGACCGACCGCGATGATCTCCTGCAGGGTGCCTACCGGCTGACCAGCACCGCCGACCTTGGGTCCGCACTGAGCAGCTCGCGCGAAGCCTATCGCGCGCGCGTGACCGGCGGCTCAGCGGACCCGTCCGCCGGAAGCTGGCAACCGCTCGCGGTGCTCTCGAACACTCTCGGCTGGTCGCTGTGGGGCGAATGCGCGTTCTGCTTCCACCTGGAAAACCTTGTCCTGCATGGCCTCCTCGTGATCGGCCTTTACGCACTCGGCCGCCATGTTCTGGCACGACGCAGGCAGGGCAATAGCATCGCCTTTTGGTCGGCCGCTGTGTTCGCGGCGCACCCGGCAACCGTGAGCACGGTCGCCGGAATCGGCGGCCAGCCTCGCCTGCTTGGTGCAGCCTTCGCGGCCTGGACCCTGGTGATCTTCACGCGACTCCAGGCGACCACCAATGCCAGGCATGTCGAGGGCCGGCCGTGGCTGCTGCGCCTCGGTTTGGTCGGGCTCGCGGCGATGCTCAGCGATGAAATAGCATACATGCTGCCATTGCTGGCGCTGCTGATTGCGGTCTACGAAAGCCGCGAGCGGGACAGGCCAATGCTGCGGGGCATTGCCCCCCAGCGCCTGCAGGGCCTGGCGCTGCTGAGTGCAGTCCTGCTATGCGTGCTCGGCTACCGCCTGCTGGTCCTCGGTGGATTGCAGTTTGCGGCCGATTACCCGAGTGCCAGCGCCGTGAACAATTTGGGTAGTGCGCTGCGCCTTTTGTGGTTCCACATCGACCAGGTGTTGCTGCCTGCCGAACCGATCGTTTCTGATGCCTGGCCGGTGACCCAGGCCTGGGGGGCGGTCGAGACGGCCGCGTTGCTCGGCCTGCTGCTGCTCCTGGGGGTCACCCTGATCGGCCTGCGGATGCCGCACCCCAGCGCGTTCGGGGTGGCCTGGTTCCTGCTCTGCCTGGTGCCCGGCGTCGGCGTGTTCCCGACCAGCCACTATCACGACAGCCAGACCCTCTACCTTGCCGCGTGGGGGGCGGCATTCGCAGCGACCTACGGTATCTTCCTGCTGTGGCGCCCGGTGGGACGTCAGCTCATCCCCGGCAGCGAGGCGGTCATCTATGTGCCGATCATCCTCGTCCTCGGGATCATCACGGGCCTTTCCAACGCCCGCTGGTGGGACCATGTCGGCCTGTTCGAGAGCGAGATCGCCATTGATCCGCACTACATGGAGGGACGCCTCGAGCTTGCCAAGGCGGCAATGGCTGAAAAAGATGCGGCGGCGGCGATGAACCATGTGCTGGCCGCGATCGAGTCATCTCGCGACCAGACCTTCACCGGCTATTGGTCATCGCGCGAGGCCTACATTCTGCTGGGCCGCGCGCAATGGGAACTGGGCATGTACAGCGACGCCGCCGAGAGCATCCGGGGCATCCTCGAGGCGCAGCCCAACGACGCCCACGCGCTCTACTGGCTGGGCGTCACCCAGCTGTCGCTTGGGGACTTCATCGCTGCCGAAAGCAGCTTCAGGTCGGCGCTCAGGCTGCGGCCCGCACTCCCCGAGGCCGAGGGTGACCTCGGCGTTGCGCTGGTCGGTCAACAACGTTTCGTCGAGGCCTACCCACTGCTCGCCGCTGCGCTCGATCGTTCCCTTGGCAGCCCCAGGCTGTACCGGGCGCTGGCCCTGACCATGATCGAGGCGAACCGCCTTGAAGAGGCGGCCCGTTATCTGGAATTGGCACTGGCCGGCCGCGAGGATGCCGACGAGCGGGCGCGACTGGCCTGGGTGTCATGGCGCCTCGGCCGTGTCGAAAAGGCACGCAGCGATCTGGACATGGCGCTGCAATTCGAGGAACAGACCGGCGCGTACGTCAGCTGGGTAAGCGATCAGCTAGCGCGAACCGAGCCTGGATCTTCTCCGCCCGCCGACGCGGGTGATGCTGCGCGGCCACGATAGCGGCCATAAAAAAGCCCGCGTCGAGCGCGGGCCTTTGAGGCAGCGGGGCGCAGGGGTCAGGAGCAACCGCCCTGCGAACCACAGCTGCCGCAGCCGCCACCACCGGAGACCGGCTGCAGGTTGTTGAACACGAAGCGCGCATCGCCGTCGCCGCTTTCGACGAAGTCGATCTCGACCCCGCGGATGTATTCCAGCGTGCCGGTGTCGACGATCACGCGCACACCCTCGACCTCACGGACGAGATCGTCTTCGCCCAGCTGGTCGGTGAAGGTCATGCCGAAGCTGACGCCACTGCACCCGCCCGGGGTCGCGAACACGCGGACGCCCTGGATAGTTTCTTCCACCTGACCGAGCAACTCGGCCATCTTCCCCTGCGCCGGGGAGGTAAGGGTGAGATCGGATTCTGTCAGGGCTACATGGTTCATGGTGTCCACCTAAGTCAGGTCGCAAAACGAAATTCCGCGAAGCTTACCACTGCCGGCGCGAAATTTCAGTACAGGCGATCCCGCGCAGAAAGTGCGTAAAGGTGTCGCTCGGCATCGACCACGTGCTGTCCCCAGTGCCTGCAGAACCCGGCGCGCCAGCCAACCAGTGTCCGCCGGGCGTCGTGATTGCGTTCCAGTCGCACCAGCCCGTTTTTGAGCTCGCAGTAGATGTCGGTCAGGTCGTCGGCCAGGCTCCCGCTCATCTCCTGGCGGTCGGGGGTGACGTCGTATTCCATCCAGTAGCCGTCGAGATCGCCGAGCAACCGGTGCAGACGACTAAACAACTCGAACCGCTGATCCAGATCGATACTGGCATCGTCGGCATTTTCTTCCGGCAACGGCCCGGCCGCGGTCATCGCCGCGTGCAGGCGCGGCAGCAGCTCGTTGAGCTGGGCCAGCGGTTGCCTGTCCCCCTCTTCGAGCGATTCGATCAGCGCGCAATAACGACGAGCGATGGATAGCAGCTCACTCACGTCGGCTTGCATGGTGCCTCCTTTGGGCTCCGGCGTATGGACAATAAAGCGCCCCGCCGCAAGTATTTGTTTTTGCAGCATTTGCTATACAATAAGGGCTGAGGGAAAGTGTAGTCCAGATTTCCGCCCGGCCTAGTCCGGCGCCCGACAAATCGTCTGAAAAGAGCAGATCCGCAAGATAAACAATTACCTGCTGCAGGTTTCAGGGACTGCCCGCCGCCTCAGACCTCGATCATTTCGAAGTCCTCCTTGCCGGCCCCGCATTCGGGGCACTTCCAATTGATCGGAATGTCTTCCCAGCGCGTTCCGGGTGCGATTCCCTCGTCGGGCAACCCCTTGGCCTCGTCGTAGATGAAGCCGCAGATCACGCACATGTAGGTTTTCATCGGGTCGGAATCCTCGTGCCGTACAGATGTATTCGGATCGCAAAATTCTGCCAGATGTGGCGGCAGTATTGACCGGTAAGCGGCAGGGTTTGGTTTTGTCCGGCGGCGAAAGCTGGCACTGCTACAATCGCCCGGCCATGAAATCCGTTCCCCGAATCCTCTGTATCGGCGGCCACGACCCGAGCGGCGGCGCCGGGATCCAGGCCGACATCGAGACGGTCGCCGCGCTCGGCGGCCAGGCCCTGACCCTGGTCACCGCGCTAACCGCGCAGGACACCCGCAACATCGCCGCGGTACTGCCCACCCCGGTCGACTTCTTCGCCCGCCAGGCGGAGATCCTGCTCAGAGACATCCGCCCTGACGCGATCAAAATCGGCCTGCTGGGCTCGGCGCGGCTGATCCCGGTGGTGCGTGGCCTGCTGGACGGCTTCGCCGGCCCGGTGGTCCTCGACCCGGTGCTCGCCGCAGGCGGTGGGTTCGATCTGGGTGAGGACGACCTGGCTGGCCTGATCCGCGAACAGCTGGCGCCGGCCTGCACCCTGCTCACGCCCAACCGGGCCGAGGCACGCCGTCTGACCGGGCTGCAGGATGTCGAGCAGGCGGCCAGACGGCTGCTTGCCGCCGGAACCGGTGCGGTATTGATCACGGCGGCCGACGAGGCCAGCGGCGAGCAGGTGGAAAATCAGCTGTATACCGGCGCGGCCGGTCCGCGACGCTTCGCCTGGCCGCGCCTTGCCCACCAGTACCACGGATCCGGCTGCACCCTGGCCAGTGCCTGCGCGGCAAACCTTGCGCTCGGCCAGGGGATGAACGAGGCCGTCGCCAACGCGCAGCGGTTCACCTGGCAGGCCCTCAACCGCGCCACCCGGCCTGGCGCCGGACAATGGCTGCCGAGCAGAATTCAATGACACTGCCGCTGCGAGGACTCTATCTGATCACCGATGACCGCCGGTCAGGTCCAGACGCGCTCCTCGCAGCCGTCGCTGCGGCACTGCGTGGCGGCGCGCGTGTCGTTCAGTACCGCGACAAGGGCACGGATACGGCACGGCGCCTTGCCGAGGCGCAGGCCCTGGCCGGTCTGTGCAGAGCACATCAGGTACCGCTGCTGATCAACGACGACGTCGAGCTTGCAATCTCGGTCGGCGCCGATGGCGTCCATCTCGGCCGTGACGATGCCGATCTGCCGAGCGCGCGCGCGCGCCTGCCGGCCGGCAGCCTGATCGGGGTCTCCTGCTACAACCGCCTCGAACTGGCTCGGGATGCCGCGTCGCGGGGCGCCGACTACATCGCCTTCGGCAGTTTCTTTCCCTCGCCGACGAAACCACAGGCGGTGCGTGCCGATCCCGGGCTGCTGCGCCACGCGCGCCGCGAGCTGAGGCTGCCAACGGTTGCGATCGGAGGGATTAGCCCCGAGAATGGCGCCGCCCTTGTGCGGGCCGGTGCCGACATGCTGGCCGTGATCAGTGCGGTATTCGCCGCCCCCGATGTCACTGCCGCCGCACAGGCCTTCGCCCGCTGTTTCGACCCCGCCGAGGAGACCTTGCCATGAGCACCGCACATGAACGCTTCGAACTCGCCCAACGCCACATCCCGGGCGGCGTAAATTCCCCGGTGCGTGCCTTCAAGGGCGTTGGCGGTGACCCGGTGTTCATCGACAGCGCCGCCGGCGCCTACCTGTTCGACCCGGACGGCAAGCGCTATATCGACTATGTCGGTTCCTGGGGACCGATGATCCTGGGTCACGCCCACCCGGAGGTTATAGAGGCGGTCTCCGGGGTCATCCGCAAGGGCCTGTCGTTCGGGGCGCCGACCGAGATAGAGACCCGCATGGCGGATCGCGTCTGTGAGCTGATGCCGTCGATCGAAATGGTGCGTATGGTCTCATCCGGTACCGAGGCGACGATGTCGGCGATCCGCCTCGCACGCGGCTTCACCGGGCGCGACAAGATCGTCAAATTCGAGGGCTGCTACCATGGCCACTCGGACTCGCTGCTGGTCAAGGCCGGCTCCGGTGCACTGACCCTCGGCGAGCCCTCCTCGCCGGGAGTGCCTGCGGCACTGGCCGAACACACCATCACGCTGAGTTACAACGACCTCGACCAGGTGCGCGACGCATTCGCCGCAGCAGGAGACCAGATCGCCTGCATAATCGTCGAGCCGGTGGCCGGCAACATGAACTGCATCCTGCCCGAGCCAGGCTTCCTTCAGGGCCTGCGCGAGGTGTGCGACCAGTACGGCGCGGTGCTGATCTTCGACGAGGTGATGACCGGTTTCCGGGTCGCGCTCGGCGGCGTGCAGTCGGTCTACAAGGTGCGCCCCGACCTGACCACGCTCGGCAAGGTGATTGGCGGCGGCATGCCAGTGGGCGCCTTCGGTGGGCGTCGCGACATCATGCAGAAGATCGCCCCACTCGGCCCCGTATACCAGGCAGGTACCTTGTCCGGAAATCCGGTGGCCATGACCGCGGGCCTCAAGACGCTCGAACTGATTGCGATGCCCGGGTTCTTCGAGCAGCTCGGCGCCAAGGTCGAAAGCCTGGTCGAAGGCATGGTCAGGACGGCGCGCCAGGCCGGCGTCCCGCTGACCGAGAACCACATCGGCGGGATGTTCGGCCTGTTCTTCACCGAACAGGCTAGGGTCAGCGATTTTGCCGGCGCTACTGCATGCAAGCAGCAACGCTTCCGTGTCTTCTTCCACGCCATGCTCGAACATGGCGTGTACCTTGCGCCTTCGGCATTCGAGGCCGGCTTCGTCTCCGCGGCGCATTCCGAGCAGGACATCGCCAGCACCCTGAGTGCGGCCGAGGCCGTGTTCGCAACCCTCGACTGACCGTGCGCAAGTGCTCGAATGGTTTACTGAGCTGCTGACCTGGATTGAACACAACCCGGCCTATGCGGGCTGGGTTGTGTTCGCGATGTCGCTGGCCGAATCACTGGCAATCGTCGGCGTATTGATCCCTGGCGTCGTCATCCTGTTCGGTGCCGGCACGCTAATCGGCGCTGGCGTGCTGGACTTCTGGACTATGTGCCTGTGGGCGATCGCCGGCGCGGTGATCGGTGACGGACTGAGTTACTGGCTGGGCCATCACTTCGAGTACCTGACTGGGCGCTGGCGCTGGTTCCGCCTGCACCCCGACCACCTGCAGAGAGGCATCACATTCTTTGAAAAATACGGCGATCTGAGTGTCGCGCTGGGGCGGTTCTTCGGACCGATCCGCGCCGTGGTCCCGCTGGTCGCCGGCCTGCTGCACATGCCGCCCCGGCGCTTCTACGTCGCCAACGTGTTGTCGGCATTGGTTTGGGCCCCGGCCTATCTCGCACCCGGCATGCTGTTCGGCGAGATCAGCGGGTCGGGTGACTGGCGCCAGCTGTTGTTTCCAGCCGCCGCGGTCGGCGTGATCATGCTGGCCTGGCTCCTGATCCACAGGCGCCAGCGGCGCTGATCAGGCGGATGCCCCGCCGTCACTGCTCGGGTTGATCAGGCCGGCCAAGCAGCCGAGCCTGGCGAGGGCATCCTGCATCTCGAACAGCGCCTGCTTCTCACCGATCGGCAGCGGCAGCAGCTCGATCAGGCGGTTGGCGACATGGTCGGCACTCGACTGTGCGCCCAGAAGGCGGTCGAACGGCGGCCCGACGCGGTGCAGCAGCTCATCGAGCAACTCGGCCATCCAGGCGCATTCGTCTGGCATGGCCTGCGGTGCCGCAATTGGGTGACGCTCGATCGCGGCACGCAGCAGTTGGTCGCGCTCGACGTGCACGTCGCGCAGCGAGCAGCTCTGCTCACCCTCGCAGACCAGGCCGAGCAGGCCGTCATCGCGCTGTTCCCAATCGATGATCTTCGCCAGCGTGCCGCTAGCTGCGGTCGACGCCACGCCACCGGCCTCGGAGCCGGCGACAATTGCCGCAACCGCAAACGGCCGTTCATCGCGCAGGCACTCGCTGACCATGCGTAGATAACGCGGCTCGAAAATCCGCAGCGGCAGCAGGCCGCCGGGAAACAGCACGACATTCAGCGGGAACAGCGCAACCCGCTCTAGATTCTGCTCGGCACCGTCAGCCCGCATCGCCCCAACGCGCACTCAAATTGTGTGGCACCGCCAGATGGTCGAGCACGCGCGCGACCATGAAATCGACCAGGTCGTCGACCGACCGTGGACCGAAATAAAACCCCGGGTTGGCCGGCATGATCACCGCACCCGCCTGCGCCAGGCGCAGCATATTCTGCAGATGTATGGTCGAAAACGGCGTCTCGCGGACAACCAGGATCAGCTTACGCCTCTCCTTGATGGCCACGTCCGCAGCCCGGTCGATCAGATCGTCGCAGGTTCCATTGGCCACCGAGGCCAGGGTGCCGGTGGTGCAGGGACAGATCACCAGCGCCTCGGGCGGATTCGACCCGCTCGCCACCGGCGCCATCCACTGCTGCCGCCCGAACACCTGCAACTGACCCTGTCTAGCGCCGAAATGTTCGACGAGGTAGCGTTGCATCTCCTCCGGTCGAGCGGGCAGGCTCAGATCGGTCTCCATGTTGACCACCACTTGCGCAGCCTGCGACACCATCAGGTACACCCGTCGATCGGCAGCAAGCAGGCATTCCACCAGGCGCAGACCGTACTGGATGCCGGAGGCCCCGGTGAATGCCACGGCGATTGGGGACAGGGACGTGCTCATGCCGGCCATTTAAGCATGCGCGACCTTGCCGACGGCCGAATATTGTTGCGCGGGTCAAACAAAGCAATCACGCCCCGGCCAGCGCATCCACCAACCGCTGATGGATCCCGTCGAAGCCACCATTGCTCATGACCAGCACCTGGTCGCCGACCGACGCCTCCGCTGCCACCTGCTCGACGATCACCTGGGTACTGTCGCTCACGTGCAGGCGCGCACCCAGCTTTCGCAGCACGCTGGCCGCGTCCCAAGCAAGGCTGGCCGGCGCATAGACCCAAACCTGGTCGGCCTGCGCCAGGGAATCGGCGAGCAGCGCGGCATGCACGCCCATGCGCATGGTATTGGAGCGCGGCTCGAGCACCGCGAGGATACGTCGGTCGCCGACATGCTTGCGTAACCCATCCAGCGTCATGCTGATCGCGGTCGGGTGATGGGCGAAGTCGTCATACACGCGCACGCCGCGGGCCTCGCCGCGCAGTTCCATGCGCCGCTTCACGTTGAGGAACCTCGCCAGCGCCTCGACACCGACCGCCGGTGGCACGCCGGCATGGCGCGCCGCGGCCAACGCCGCCAGCGCGTTGGCCACGTTGTGCTGGCCGGTCAGTGCCCAGGCCACCCTGCCGACGTGCTCCGTCTCGCAGACCACATCGAACGCGCTGCCGTCAGCAGCCGCATTGCGAACGTGCCAGCTGGCCTCGTAATCCGCGGCGAAATGTTCCAGCGGTGTCCAGCAACCCATATCCAGAACGTCGTGCAGATTACCGTCGTTCAGCGGCGAGATAATCAGACCGTTACCGGGCACTGTGCGGACAAGGTGATGGAACTGACGCTGAATCGCATCGAGATCCTCGAAGATATCCGCATGATCGAACTCGAGGTTGTTCATCACCAGCGTGCGCGGGCGGTAGTGGACAAACTTCGAACGCTTGTCGAAAAACGCGGTGTCGTATTCGTCGGCCTCGACGACAAAAAAAGGCATGTCACCGGCACGCGCCGAGATACCGAAATTCTCCGGCACACCGCCGATCAGAAAACCTGGCCTTAGCCCCGCATATTCGAGGATCCATGCCAGCATGCCCGATGTCGTGGTCTTGCCGTGGGTACCGGCCACCGCCAGCACCCAACGGTCCTGCAGCACGTTCTCGGCCAACCACTGCGGACCGGAGATGTAGCGCAACCCACGACTCAGCATGTGCTCGACCGCCGGGTTGCCGCGTGACATCGCATTGCCGACCACCACCTGGTCCGGCACTGGATCGAGGTGCGCGGGATCATAGCCCTCCATCAAGCGGATACCGGCCGCTTCGAGCTGGGTACTCATCGGCGGATAGACATTGGCATCGGAGCCGGACACCTCGTGACCAAGCGCACGGGCAATCAGCGCGATGCCGCCCATGAAAGTTCCACAGATCCCAAGAATGTGAATGTGCATCTACGATGTGACCACTGGTGGAAAGACCCTTGCGATGACGCTGAACGCCATCACCGTGTAGCTGAGCATGATTATCACGCCGGCGAGCAGCGGGACCCCGATCGCGTGGCGCAGCACACTGCCCAACGCGACATGCAGCCAGATCGCCAGGACCAGATCCACCAGCATGGCAACTTGCGGCGCGCCCAGCAGTTCGGCGGCCGGCCTGATCAGCAGCATCACCAGCCCGGCCAAGGCGCCCAAACCGAAGAACGCCGTCGCCGTCTGCTGCAGACGCGCGGCATGTCCCCTGAACTGCAACAGCAGGTAGAGCATGAGCAGCGTGAGTACGAGGTCGAGCAGGTTGGCGCCGAGCGCAGCGCCCACGGTGCCAAACAGCGCCTTGCCGTTCGCGCTGCCGATCAGCACGTTGAGCACCGCCGCCAGTGATAGCAACGTGGATGAGGCCGGCAGGTCCTGCGGGCCGCGGCGCAGAATGGCGAGCTCGACGAAAAAGCGGATCAGTGCGGGCATATGTTCATTCTATGTCACGTGACGCGGGCTATCTTACCCTGCGCCGCGCTGTCTGCGCGCCGGGCGATGCTATCCTTGCCGTCCCAACGGGAAGGATGACATGCAAGAAAGATTCGTAGATACGGCGGATGGGCTGCTCGCCCTTTGCGAGATGCTCAAGGACAGCGAGTGGCTGGCTCTGGACACGGAGTTCATCCGTGAGAAGACCTATTACCCCAGGCTCTGCCTGATCCAGATCTGCAACGGCGAGGTCGCGGCCTGCATAGACCCGCTGAAGCTGGAGGATCTGCAGCCACTGCTCGACATCCTGTACGACGGCCGGATCCTGAAGGTGCTGCATGCAGCCCGTCAGGACCTCGAGATCTTCCTGCACGACTATCGCCAGATACCCATGCCGGTATTCGACACGCAACCGGCCGCCGCGCTGCTGGGGCATGGCGACCAGGTCGGCTATGCCAACCTGGTAAAACTGCTGCTGGACGTCGAACTACCCAAGGACCAGTCGCGTACCGACTGGTCGCAGCGACCCCTGGATGATCAACAGTTGCGCTACGCCCTCGACGACGTGGTCTATCTGGGCCAACTCTACCTGCATATGCGCGGACATCTGTTCGACCGCGAACGCCTGCAATGGCTCGCAGCCGATTTCGCCACACTTGCCGACCCGCAGACCTACTACCCCAATCCGCACAGCATGTGGAAACGCACCAAGGGCAGGCAGTTGTTGCGCGGCAGGCAGCTCGCAGTGCTGCAGAGAATCGCCGCCTGGCGCGAATACCAGGCGCGCGAGCGCGACCTGCCGCGCAAGTGGGTCCTGAAGGATGAAGTCATGATCGAACTCAGCCGGCGCATGCCGCGCGACGCGGCGGGGCTGGCCAAGATTCGCGGCCTGGAGCCGGGGCAGATTCGTCGCGAGGGGCCGACGCTGATCGAACTGATCAACGAGGGCGCCGAGGCGCCGCGCGAGTCATGGCCGCAAGACAAGGAACGCGCGATACCGCTGACCGCACAGCAGGAGGCCATGGTGGATCTCCTCAGTGCCGCGCTGCGCCTGATCGCCGACCAACATCAGTTGTCGCCACTGGCAATCGCCACTCGCCGCGAATTGGAGAAGCTCGTGCGCGGCGAGCCTGACTGCATCCTGCTCGAGGGTTGGCGGCATTTGCTCGCCGGCGAATCGCTCGGCGCTATCATGCGCGGGGAGCGCCAGGTCATGTCACTTGACGGTGAACTGCAGATCACCGGCGATCCGGCCGGGCCGGTATCGGCGCCGATCGAGACCGGTTCGACACACACGTAAACGCTTTGCCCACCACACCACCGGGGCGGTGTTGGGGCTAGCCGATCACCCGGTTGATGCGCAGCACGAACGGCACCTTCTTCAGTCGCCGGATGATGCTGGCGAGGTGTTTGCGGCCCTTCACCGAGACCACGAAGCGCAGGCTTGTGCTGAGACCATCACGTTCCTCGCTGCGCACATCCTCGATGTTTGAACCCTCCTCGGCGATCAGCGCGGCGATGGTTGCCAGCATGCCGCGCTGGTTGCCGGCATCGATGCGGATCGCGGTGGAGAACTCGCCCCTGACCTCGTCGGCCCACTGCACATCGAGCCAACTCTGTCCCTGGCGGCGGAAATCACCGAGGTTGGGGCAATCCTGGTGATGCACCACCAGGCCGCGCCCCGGGCTGAAGATCGCGACAACCGGGTCACCCGGGATCGGTCCACAGCACTTGGCAAAGCTCACCACCATACCCTCGGTGCCCTTGATGGTCAGCGAACCGGCCGAACCGCCTTCGGCGCCGGGCTGCTCGTCCCCTGAAACCAGCAGGCGGGCGACCAGCTTGGCCATACGGTTGCCAAGGCCGATCTGCTCGAGCACCAGGTCGAAGCCGGCCAGCCCCACGTCGTGGAGCAGCTTGGCGCGCTCCTGCTCACTGATCGTGCTGATGTCTCGCCCGAGGGTCTCCAGCTCGCGCTCGAGCAGGCGTCGCCCGAGCTCGATCGCCTCGGTCTGCTCGAGACGCTTGAGATAGGAACGAATGGTCGCACGCGCCTTGCCGGTGACGACGAAATCCAGCCACGCCGGGTTCGGGCGATTGTTCGGCTTGGTGATGATCTCCACCGTCTGGCCGTTGCGCAGCTGCGAGCGCAGCGGCGCCAACCTGCGGTCGATGCGCGCCGCGACGCACTGATTGCCGACGTCGGAGTGCACTGCATAGGCGAAGTCGATCACGCTGGCCCCTTTGGGCAGGACGAATATCTGGCCGCGCGGCGTGAACACATAGACCTCGTCCGGGAACAGGTCGACCTTGACGTGCTCGAGGAACTCCATCGAGTTGCCCGAGTCCTTCTGCATCTCGAGCAGGTTGCGCAGCCAGTCGGCGGCCGCATCAGGCGTAAGCGCACCGCCGGCATCCTTGTAATGCCAATGCGCGGCGATCCCCTCTTCAGCCACACGGTGCATCTCGCGCGTGCGGATCTGAATCTCGATGGGCAGCCCATGCGGGCCGAACAGTACTGTATGCAGCGATTGGTAGCCGTTGGCCTTCGGAATCGCGATGTAGTCCTTGAACCGGCCAGGCACCGGTCGATAAAGATTGTGCACGGCACCGAGTGCCCGGTAACAGGTATCCACAGAATCGACGATGATGCGAAACGCATAGACGTCGGCCAGTTCGTTCAGCGAGACCTTCTTCTCCAGCATCTTGCGATAGATGCTGTAGACGTGTTTCTCGCGGCCGTAGACCTCGCCGTCGAAGCCCTCCTGTTGCAGGCGCCCACGCAATACCTCCTCGATATTGCTCACCACCTCTTTGCGGTTGCCGCGCTGTTTGCGCAGCGCGGCACGCAGAATGTTGTAACGCCATGGCCAATGCGCCGCCATGCCGAGCTCCTCGAGCTCGTGGCGGATGCTGTTGATGCCGAGGCGATTGGCAATCGGGGCATAGATGTCGAGCGTCTCGCGCGCGATGCGACGCGCCTTGTTCGGCCCCATGACACCCAGAGTGCGCATGTTGTGCAGCCGATCCGCAAGCTTGACCATGATGACCCGGATGTCCTTGGTCATCGCCAGCATCATCTTGCGGAAATTCTCGGCCTGGGCCTCGGCGCGGGAACGGAACTTGATCTGGGTGAGCTTGCTGACCCCATCGACCAACTCGGCGATCTGCGGCCCAAACTCGCGCGCGAGCTGCTCCTTGGCAGTCTCGGTGTCCTCGATGACGTCGTGCAGAATGGCCGCCATCAGGCATTGGTGGTCCATGCGCATCCCGGCAAGGATCCGGGCGACAGCAACGGGATGATAGATGTAGGGTTCGCCGGAGAGGCGGTTCTGGCCCTCGTGGGCCTCGGCACCGAACAGGTATGCCCGGTAGACTTCGCTAACCTGTTCCTCGGTCAGGTACTGCTCGAGATAGCTACAGAGATCGCTGATCAAAAAGCGGTCATCGCCTGCTGCCGTAGTTTCAGAGTCGTCGGCAGGCGGTGGCCCAGCAGCAATCTCAGAGCGCGAGGCATCCACCTGAATATCTACTCATCGTCATTACCGATGTCGGCAATCCCGAGCTGGCCGGCGAGGGCCGCGGCCAGTTCCTCGTCGATCGAATCGGTCGTGCCTTCCGGCTCGGCCACGGTCTCTTCGCTGATCAGTCCCTCAGCAATCTCGCGCAGCGCAACGACGGTCGCCTTGTCGTTTTCCCAGGGCACCAGCGGATCGACCCCGTTCACCAGCTGACGGGCACGACGGCTGGCCAAGAGAACCAGGTCGAAGCGGTTGTCGACGTTTGCGAGACAGTCTTCTACGGTAATGCGGGCCATGGTGGGTGAACAACTCCAGAGATCGAAAAATCGAGTACGAACGTATAAGTATATGATTTCGGCGCGGTCTAGCCAAGCATCGCCGCAAGCGCGGCGGCATGACGCTCTGCCTGCCGCGGCTCGCGCAGGCGCTCGGCGCTCACCACGGCGCGCAGATCGGCCAGCGCCGCGGCGAAATCGTCGTTGACGATCAGGTAGTCGTATTCGGGAAAGTGGGAGAGCTCGCTGCGCGCATCCGCCATCCGACGCTCGACGACCCCGGGACTGTCCTGGCCGCGGCCGGACAAGCGCTCACGCAGGGCATCGATACTCGGCGGGGCAATGAAAATCGACACCGCATCCGGGAAACGCCGGCGCACCTGTTCGGCGCCCTGCCAGTCGATCTCCAGTACCACATCCAGGCCCTGCGCAAGCTGATCACGCACCGCCGCCTCGGCGGTACCGTAATAGTTGTCGAACACCCGGGCGTGCTCCAGGAAGGCGCCCTCGCCGACCAGCTCCTCGAATCGTTCTACGCTGACGAAATGATAGTGCACACCGGTCTGCTCGCCGGGGCGTATGGGCCGGGTGGCGTGCGACACCGACATCACGAGCCGCGGATCGCTGGGCACAAGCTCGCGCAGCAGGCTGGTCTTGCCCGCCCCGGAAGGCGCGGAAACGATGAACAATATGGCCGATCCAGACATATCTTCCCTGCCAGTTATTCGATGTTCTGCACCTGTTCGCGCATCTGCTCGATCAGGACCTTCATCTCGACCGACACCGCCGTGCTCCCGCTGTCAGCTGATTTCGAGCCAAGGGTATTGGCCTCGCGGTTGAGTTCCTGCATCAGGAAGTCGAGTCGCCGCCCCACCGGCTCGTCGTGCCGCAATACCCGGCTAACCTCGTCGAGGTGGGTGCGCAGGCGGTCCATCTCCTCGTCGACGTCGAGCCGCTGCGCAAGCAGGGCCATCTCCTGTTCCAGGCGATCCTTGTCCAGATTTTCGGCGACCTCGGCGAGACGCGCCTTGAGCCGCTCTCGAACCGCATCGATCACCTGGGGCATGAGCGTGCGCGCCTTCTCGACCTGCGCGCGCATCGCCTCGACCCGCTGCTGGATCAATTCGGCCAGGCGACCTCCCTCGCGCTCGCGACCCTCGATCAGCCCATCCAGGGTCTGTTCCAGCAGTGCCAGCGCGGCTTCCTGGACCGGGGTGAAATCCTGCTCGCCACTCTCCAGCACACCCGGCCATCGCAGTACGTCCATGATGCTCGGCAGATGCGAGCTGTGCAGCCGGTGAGCCATCTTGTCGGCGGCAGCGAGGATCTGATCGACCAGGGAATCATTCACCTGCAGCGCCACCGAGCCTGCCGCCGCGGACTTGAAACGCAGGTTGCACTCCACCTTGCCGCGCCCAAGGCGCTGCGTAACGCGCTCACGCACCACGGGTTCGATCGCGCGCAATTCCTCCGGCAGGCGCACGGTCGTCTCGAGGAAGCGATGGTTCACCGAGCGAATCTCCCAGGTGAGCTCACCGTACTCGCCGTGTCCCTGCTGGCGCGCAAACGCCGTCATGCTACGAATCATATTCGTCCCCTGCTTAGGCACCCGGATCCCATTCGCGATGGGCATCGATTTCGGGCTTTGTGTGTATCATAAGCCATCTCCCTCTAACGCACCGAGACCAACGCGACCGCATGTCTGCCCGCCCCCGCGACAGTCTTCCGATCGGCACCGTGCTCGACTGTTACCGGATCACGAAACTGATTGGCAGTGGCGGGTTCAGCCTGATCTATCTGGCCGAGGACGAGGACAACCATGACGAGGTCGCGATCAAGGAATACCTGCCGAAGCGCTTCGGCACACGACAAAACGGCCTGGCCGTGGCGGTCCTGCAGGAAGACAAATACGAGAGCTTTCAGCGCGGCCGCCGCCTGTTCTACCAGGAGGCGCGCGTCCTGACGACGCTGCGCCACCCGAATATCGTGCATGTGCGCAACTGTTTTCTTGCCAATAACACCGCCTACCTGGTGATGAACTACGAGCCGGGCAAGAACCTCGGGCGCTATATCAAGAAGCGCCAGGGGGGACTCAGCACGAATTTCCTGATGACGGTGTTCCCGCCGCTGCTGGACGCCTTGGCGCTGATCCACAGCCGCCAGCATCTCCACCTGGACATCAAACCGAGCAACATCCACCTGCGACCCGGCGGCAATCCCCTGCTGCTGGATTTTGGCGCCGTCTATCACCTCGACGATATCGGCGGCAAGAAGGCCCAGGTCGTTACCCCGGGCTTCTCGCCAATCGAGCAGTACTACGCGTCGGCCAGGGTCGGTCCTTACACCGACGTGTACGCGGTCGGAGCGACCATGCGCGCCTGCATCGAGGGCAAACCACCGCCGTCCGCGGTCGAACGCCACGCGCACGACGCGCTGGTGCCGGCGATCGACGCGTTCGGTCGCCGTTACCCGCGCGAGATCCTGGAATCGGTCGATTGGGCGATGCGGATCGATGCCGCCCAGCGCCCGCAGAGCGCCGACGCACTGCGCGACGCACTGCTCGGCCGCATTCAGATACCCAGGGACCCGCCAGACGCGGAGCCGGCAGGATGAATTCGCCCGAAACGCTGTTCGAGGCGGCCAAAGCGACCGCCCTCGGCGACCGCCAGTGCAACCAGGACCGCAGCCTGTTCCTGAGCGGCAACGGGACCATGTTGCTCGGACTGGCCGATGGGCTGGGTGGGCATCCGCGCGGCGAAGTGGCGGCCCAGCTGCTGGTCGACGTGTGCGAATCGATGTTTCGGCAGACGCCCAAGCCGCTGTTCGATCCCGAGAACTTCATGCTGCAATGCATCGGCAAGGCACACACCGCGATCCTCCGCTTTGGCCGCCGACAGGAGCCACCTATCGCGCCACGCACCACGGCGGTGCTCGCCGTGGTGCAGGGGGGCATAGCCTATTGGGCGCATGTCGGCGACAGCCGTCTGTACCTGATCCGCGACGGCGATGTACGCGCCCAGACGCGCGACCACTCGCAGATCCGCTTCGTGCGCCAGAGCGAGAGCGAGGCATCGCGCCCACGTGCCAGCCTGACGCGCTGCCTCGGGGGGCTGGCAGTGCCGCCCACTACCACCTGCGGGCCACCGACCCTGTTGCAAACCGACGACGTGCTCGTGCTATGTTCCGACGGGCTTTGGGGTCAGCTGCCCAGACAGGCCCTGGTAGAAGGGCTTGGGGAGCCCGGCAGCCCGTTCGAATCGCGACTGAAGGGTCTGGTCGAACGGGCAGCAGGCGCACCGAACAGCGACAATGTGACCGCGGTGGCGATGCACTGGCTTGCCAGCGCGGACCAGGCCGGCGAACGCGCCGGCCTGGTCGAGATGCCGGACGATCCCCAGCTGGACCAGGCCATAGAGCATTTGCACAGCGTGCTGAAAAAGACCAGCGAACCTCACAAACAAGGTAAATGATATGCGACCCAGCGGACGTGCGCCGAACCAGATGCGGCCGATCTCCTTCACTCCGAACTTCACGATGCATGCCGAGGGCTCGGTGCTGGTGGCCTTTGGCAACACCAAGGTGATCTGCACCGCAAGCGTCGAAGACCGCCAGCCGCGCTGGCTGCGCGACGAGACCCAGGGCTGGGTGACCGCTGAATACGGCATGCTGCCGCGTTCCACTCACAGTCGCATGGGTCGCGAGGCGGCGCGTGGCGGCCAGGGGGGGCGGACCATGGAAATCCAGCGCCTCATTGGCCGTGCGCTGCGTGCCTCGCTCGATCTGAAAAAGCTCGGGCCGCGCACCATCACACTCGACTGTGACGTGATCCAGGCCGACGGCGGAACGCGCACTGCGGCGATCTCCGGCGCCTTCGTCGCTCTCAGCCATGCCCTGCACAAGCTGCGCCTGAGCGGGGACCTCGAGCAGGACCCGATCAACGGCAACGTCGCCTCGGTCTCCGTGGGGATCTACGGTGGCACGCCGGTACTGGATCTGGACTACGCCGAAGACTCCAGCGCCGAGACCGACATGAACGTCGTCATGGACAACCGGGGACGCTTCATCGAGATCCAGGGGACGGCCGAGGGCACGCCATTTTCGACCGACGAGATGAACGCGATGCTCGATCTGGCCCGCAGCGGCGTGGCACAGATCATCGCCGCGCAGGACGCCGTGATCGGCGGCCATTGAAGCACGCGCATCGCCCACCGACCAGTCACATCCACGGAGCCTATCGCATGTCACAACGGGTCGTCCTTGCCACCGGCAACAAAGGCAAAGTAAAGGAATTCAGTGAACTGCTCGCGGACCAGGACATCAGCGTCGCCCCGCAATCCGATTTCGGTGTGCCCGATGCGGACGAAACCGGTCTGACCTTTGTCGAAAATGCGATCATCAAGGCGCGCAACGCGGCAATGCACACTGGCCTGCCGGCCATCGCGGACGACTCGGGCATCGAGGTCGACTACCTGAACGGTGCACCGGGGATCTATTCGGCCCGTTATGCCGGGGACGGCAGCAGCGCGGCCAACAACGCCAAGCTGCTGGCGGCGCTTGAAGGGGTGCCGACGGCGCAGCGCAGCGCGCGCTTTCAATGCCTGCTGGTCTTCCTGAGGCATGCCGACGACCCTACGCCGATCATCTGCCAGGGCACCTGGGAGGGCACGATCCTGACGCTCGAGCAGGGTGACGCCGGCTTTGGTTACGATCCGCTGTTCTTCGTCCCGACCGCGGGCTGCAGCGCCGCCGAGCTGCCTGCGGAACGCAAGAACGAACTCAGCCACCGTGGACAGGCGCTGCGCTGCCTGCTGGCGGCGCTACGCCAACGCTGAGCCCAGGGTCCTGTCCGTTCGGACGCCTACTGCCAGCGCCAGAGTATCCACTGGTTGACGTTGTCGCGCATCGGGTCGCCGGGATGGTAGTCGAGCCGACCATCACCGTTGACGTCGACGAAGTGGTACGGTGGCCCGAATCTCGGCTGCACGCGCACCAGAAAAAGCTGACCGTTGCGCCGGTACTCGTAGATCGTTTCCTGCTCGGTGCGGCGTATCGTGACCTCGGGCTCGAGGGCCTCGCCAGACTGCAATTGCGGCGGGGGCGGTGGAGCCTCCACAGGCTCGCCGTCTGCCGCCCACACGCAACCCGCGGCAGTCAGCAGGGCCAACCCCACAACCCGATTCCTCATCGAACCCAATTCCTGCGACACAGGCCGTTCTCCTAATCCGTATAAATCGACGTCTGTTCGACAGTTTCGCACGCCGGGCCTCGCCGGGACGAGGTGCAGTTCACTCCGCCCCCTGCCTACAACGCCGGCAGCGTCACCTGCCCCTCCTGCACGGGGAGGTAGATTGCCGCTCTCAGCATCGCCAGACACTGCCTCGCAGATGGCATGCCGCGAGCCGTGCTGGCCGGCCACACCAGGGTTATCGACCGATAACCCGGCAACATTTGCCCACGAGGCGCGGCCATGCCGCGCTCCAGGCAATCGCGGCTTGGCGGTCGCGGCCTGCGTCGGTAGGATTGTAGCCCCCCCGGGTGTTGCCACCACACGCACAACTCAAAGAGAACGAACCTATGAAGACCACCGTCATCGGCCTAGGCGCCATGGGCGCAGGCATGGCCGGAAACCTGTTCCGCGCCGGCCATCTCACCCACGCATGGAACCGCTCGCCGGAGCGCGCACAAGCCGCCGCCACGCAGCACGGGTTTGCGATCGCCGACTCGCTGGAAGCCGCTGCGGGCCGCTCCGACCTGGTGATCACCTCGGTCTCGGCCGACGCCGATCTGGAGCAGGTGGCCGACCGCCTGGCCAAGGTGATGAGTGCCGGCAGCGTGGTCCTCGACACCTCGACGGTCAGCATCGAGACCGCGCGCCGGGTCTTCGAACGGCTCGAGGCGCACGGCATCCATTTTCTCGATGCACCTGTTTCCGGCGGCAAGGAGGGCGCCGAAAAGGCGACCATGGTGATGATGATCGGCGGTGACCAGGCGGTACTGAAACAGATCATGCCGGTACTCGAATGCATCAGCCGCAAGGTCGTGCACATGGGCCCGGTCGGCAGCGGCCAGGCCACCAAGGCGGTCAACCAGATCATGTGCGCCGGGATCAACCAGGCAGTCACCGAGGCGCTGGCGTTCGGTCAGCACCAGGGCCTGGACATGGACAAGGTCGTCGACGTGGTCAGCAGCGGCGCGGCCGGCAACTGGTTTGTCGAACACCGCGGACGCAGCATGACCCGCGGCGTGTTCGCGCCCGGATTCCGCGTGGCCCTGCATCACAAGGATCTGAAGATCTGCCAGACGATGCTGGCCGCGGACGACGTTCAGCTGCCGATGGTCGAGATGACCCTGGTGCACTACGAGCGCCTGATGGCCGAGGGTCACGGCGACGAGGACATCTCGGCGCTGTACCGCGTCAAGCGTCCCTTGTTCGGCGAGGACGCCTGACCTTAGTGGCCGATCTGAACCCGAGACAGCGCGAGGCGGTCCGTTACCTCGACGGGCCGCTGTTGGTGCTCGCCGGCGCCGGATCCGGCAAGACCCGCGTCATCACTGCAAAGATTGCGCACCTGATCGAGCAGGCCGGCATTGCGGCGCGTCATATCACCGCCGTGACCTTCACCAACAAGGCCGCGCGTGAGATGAAGGAACGGGTCGGCCGGCTGCTCGGCGCGGACGCCAGCCGCGGTCTGAGCATCTCGACCTTCCACACGCTCGGGCTCAACATCCTGCGCCGCGAGCTCAAAGCCGCCGGACTGCGCCCGGGCTTCAGCATCTTCGACGAGCAGGACGTGGACCAGCTGCTGCGCGAACTGGCCAAGAAGAACGAGGCCGACAAGGACACCCTGCAGCGTGCGCGCTGGCAGATCTCGGCATGGAAAAACGACCTGGTCGATCCGGACAGCGCGCTGGCGCGCGTCACGGACGACTTTGATGCCTTTTATGCGGCACTGTACCGCGCCTACCAGCGTGCACTGCAGGTGTACAACGCGGTCGACTTCGATGACCTGATCCTGCGGCCGGTCGACCTGTTGCGGCGTGACCCGGAGCTGCGCGAGCGTTGGCAGAACCGCATCCGCTACCTGCTGGTAGACGAATACCAGGACACCAACGGCGCCCAGTACGAGTTGGTCAAACTGCTGGTGGGTGTGCGCAGCGCGCTGACCGTGGTCGGCGACGACGACCAGTCGATCTATGCCTGGCGCGGCGCACGCCCCGAGAACCTCGCCCGCCTGCGTGACGACTTCCCGCGGCTGAAGGTGATCAAGCTGGAGCAGAACTACCGCTCCACCGGTCGCATCCTGCGCGCCGCGAACGCGCTGATCGCCAACAACGAGCACGTCTTCGACAAACGTCTGTGGAGCGAGCTCGGCCCGGGCGACGAGCTGCGCATCATCAACTGCAGGGACGAAGAGGACGAGGCCGAGCGGGTGATCAGCGAGATCGTCCAGCATCGCTTCAACACCGGCGCACCTTACAGCAGCTTCGCCGTGCTGTACCGGGGCAATCACCAGGCACGGCCGTTCGAGAAGGCGCTGCGCGCGCAGAACCTGCCGTACTTCCTGAGCGGCGGAACCTCGTTCTTCTCGCGCAGCGAAATCAAGGACCTGATGGCCTACCTGCGCCTGATCGCCAACCGCGATGATGACAGCGCCTTTCTGCGCGTGATCAACACGCCGCGCCGCGAGATCGGCACGAGCACGCTGGAGGTACTCTCGCGCTACGCCGCCGAGCGCGGCAGTTCACTGTTCGGCGTGGCCGACGAACTGGCCCTCGGCGAGCGACTCAAACACCGTCCCTTGGTGCGCCTGCGCGAATTCTCCACCTGGCTGAACGGGCTGGCGCGGCAAAGCGAATCGACCACAGCGGTCGACACCGTGCGGCAGTTGCTTCAGGACATCGACTACCGCGACTGGCTGGGGCAGACCAGCAACAGCGACAAGACCGCTGAACGACGTTGGGAGAATGTCGAGGAACTGCTCGGCTGGTTGGAAAAGCTGCAACAGGACGAACACAAGGGCGAAAGCCTCGGCCACATGGTCAACCACCTCGCGCTGATGGACATCCTGGAACGCCAGGACGAGGAGGCCAGCGGCGACCGCATCATGTTGATGACGCTGCATGGTGCCAAGGGACTTGAGTTTCCGCACGTATTCCTGGTCGGCATGGAGGAAGAGCTGTTGCCGCATCGCAGCAGCATAGAAGAGGACAATATCGCCGAGGAACGGCGCCTGGCCTACGTCGGTCTGACCCGCGCGCAGCGTACACTGGTGATGACCTGCGCCGAGCGCCGCCGACGCGCCGGTGAGCTGGTGCGCTGCACGCCGAGCCGCTTCCTGCAGGAGCTCCCGGCCGACGACCTGCGCTGGGAGGGGCGCGGAGCAACCCTCTCGGTGGAGGAGAAACAGACCCGTGGCAAGGCCCACCTCGCCAGCCTGAAGGCCATGCTGGGCAGCTAGCGCAGACGACAAGCCCGGCACTCGGCCGGGCTTTCTTCATGCAGTGGGCGGGCGGCGGCGCAGCACGCCCAAGCCGCCCGACCCGCGGATCGCGTTATTCGCTCTGGTTGACCAGATAGGCGACGCCAGCCCTCACATCGTCATCGGCGATGTCCATGCGCCCGCCCTTGGGTGGCATCGCATTCTTGCCGTTGAGCGCACTGTGCACCAGCGCATCCATGCCCTGTGCAATGCGCGGCGCCCAGGCGGCCTTGTCGCCGATCTTCGGTGCACCGGCCGCACCGGTCCCGTGGCAAACGAAGCATGCGCTGTCGTAAACCGACTTGCCCTTGACCAGGTCGACGGCAGGCGCCTCGCTCACCGGGGCGGGCATCACGGCTGCCACCATCGACTTGGCACCCTCGACCACGCTGCCGGCCATCTCTTTGACCGCCTCGACTGGCCCGGACTGGGCCTCCGGCGCGGCGGCCGCCGCGACATCCACGCCGCTCTTGTCCAGCATTTCTTGGATGGCGGCGCGGAGCTCGTCATCGCTGACCATCGCGCCCCCTTTCGGCGGCATTCCACCCTTGCCGGCAATCGCGCTCTTCAACAGCCCGTCGATCCCACCCTGGGCCGCGAGCCGCTGCGACCAGGCGTCTTTGTCGCCGATCTTTGGGGCACCCAGTACGCCGGCGCCATGGCACGCGTTACAGGCCGCGGCGACGATTTCGGCGCCACTCTTGGGCGCCTCAGGGGCCGCACCGACGGCCGCGACATTCACCGCGCCGACTGGCTTGATGCGCTCCGCGATCACGGCACGCAGGCGCGGGTCCTCGCCGCGCTCCTCTTCCACCGTACCGATGATCAGGTGGGCGACGATGAAAATAACCACGGTGAAGGCGACGAGCGCCCCGAGAATCATCATAAACATGCGCAGAAAGGCGGTGTCGTTGTGTGCGGACACGATAGTCGCTCCTCGGAATATTCAGCGGTCTGCCGGGCTCGGCCCGGGAAAAATGCCGGGCGATTATAGCGGCTAGCGCCAGGTGGGGGTACTGCCGATCCAATCCGGCCTATCCAACCGAGTGATATCCCCCGAGCTCGACCAGGCGGGCCAGGTCCTGGATCTCCGCCCGCTGGCGCTCGCAACGCAGGATGCCCTCGGCACGCAGCTTGCGCAGCACGCGGTTGGTGTGTACCGGCGTGAGACCGGTCAGTTCGCCGAGCATCTCCTGGGTGAGCGGAAACGGCATACTGCAGCTTGCGCCGTCCACCTCGGCGCGCAGATCGAGGCGGTGATACAGGTCTGCGACCGCGTGCGCGATACGCTGCTCGGCCGATTTTCGCCCGAGACCGAGAACGTTGGACTCGCAGGTTGCGAGATAGCCCGACTGGATGTTGCTGATCTGCCGGGCGATATCGGTGTGATTGTCGATCATGGCGTGCATATCCGCCTGGCGAAATCCGCATACCGTCACATCGGTGATCGCCATCGCGCCGTGGCTGTAGGTGGCGTCGGAGGCCGGCGCATAACCGACGAAATCGCCTGGCAGCGCGATCCGCAAGCCCTGCCGACTGCCGTCGAAATGCGTGCGGTAGAGCAGAATCCAGCCCTCGAACAGGGTGTAGGCCATGCTTGCCTGCGCTGCCTCCTGGTAAAGGGAAGTGCGCGCGGGCAGCCGATACTGGGCCGTGCGGCGCGACTCGGCCTCGGCCAGATAGTCCTCCGCGACCACCTGGAACAGCGCTTTTTCGCGTATCGGGCATACAGCGCATCGGGTGGACGCGGCGCCCAACTCCGTCAGCTTGTTCTTCGGCACGGGTCCCTTTTCTCCTGTCGCTGTCATAGCTGCCGGCCGGCGCTCCGCCAGACCGGACCGGTAACCAGCGCAGCTGCTGCTGGCGCAGCGTCGTGAACATACAGCCGTGTGCGGCATGATAGAGCAGGTCGGCGCGCAGTTGCACGCGGGTTCCCATGCCCGATCAGGGGTTTACGTCCATCGCGCGCAGCTGCCCGAGAAGGGATTAGTGTAGACTTGGCGCGTTTAAACAGCAGCATGCACGCGATGATCGACGCCAACACCGAACCGTCCCTGCAGATACAGGCGCTGTGCTGCGTCCGCGGTGACCGGGTACTGTTCCGCGACCTGAGTTTCGCGGTCCAGGGTGGCGAACTGCTGCACCTCAAGGGGCACAACGGCAGCGGCAAGACCACCCTGCTGCGCGCGCTCGCCGGCCTGCTCCTGCCCGAGTCGGGGGAGGTCCGCTGGGCCGGTCAGAACATCCGCAGCCTGCGCGAAGAATATTCACGTCACCTGCTCTACCTTGGCCACCTCAACGGCATCAAGGGCGACCTCACGGCGGTCGAGAATCTGCGCATATCCTCGGTGCTGGATGGGCTCCAACTCAGCGAGAAACGTGCCTGGGAAGTCCTCGGTGAGATCGGCCTGAAGGGACACGAGGACCTGCCCAGTAAACATCTCTCGCAGGGCCAGAAACGACGCGTCGCGCTCGCCCGCCTGCTGGTCAACAGGGCGCGTGTCTGGATCCTCGACGAACCCTTCACCGCGCTCGATGTCGACGCGGTACAGCTGCTGCAGGAGGTGATCCGCCAGCACGTGGCTAATGGCGGCGTGGCGATCATCACCACCCACCAGGAGGTGGCCATGATCGGTGAACACACCCGCACGATCAGCTTGGGCCGCGCAGATGTTTGAGCCCCTGTACTGGATCATCCGGCGCGACCTGACGATCGCAATGCGGCGCCGCTCGGACATCTTCACCACGCTGATTTTTTTCGTGATCGTGGTCAGCCTGTTTCCGCTCGGCATCGGGCCGGAGCCGGATACCCTGCGCCTGATCGCACCGGGGATCGTATGGGTCGGCGCATTACTCGCCTCGATGCTCGCGCTGGAACTGATCTTCTCCGCCGACCACCGCGACGGCACCCTGGAGCAGATGCTCCTCACCCCGCAACCGGTGTCCCTGCTGGTGGCCGGCAAGGTGATCGCCCACTGGCTGGTCAGCGGCATCCCGCTGGTGTTGATGTCACCGCTGCTCGGCGTACAGTACGATCTGTCGTGGGAGGCGCTCGGGACACTGGTCGTTTCGCTGCTGCTAGGCACCCCGGCACTGAGTCTGATCGGCGCGATCGGCGCGGCGCTGACACTCGGACTGCGCTCCGGCGGTGTCTTGCTAGCCCTGCTGGTGCTGCCGCTGTACATTCCGGTGCTGATTTTCGGTGCGGGGGCGGTCGAGGCGACTGTCTCGGGGCTCGGCGGTCAGTCGCACCTGTCGATGCTGGCGGCAATCCTGGTGGCCAGCCTGGTGCTGGCGCCGCTCGCTACCGCGGCCGCGCTGCGGGTCGCCGAGGATTGAGCCACGCGCCACCGAATACGGCCGAACTTGATGCTTTTGCGCCGGTCTGGCGAGTCCGGTAGGCTCTACGCCCCGGCGCCTCCGGCATTCTGCGCACAGCAGGCCCGGATTATGAGAATTCAACCCGGGTCAAAGAACCGAACGGAATTCCAGGCACAATACGAAGTTTGCGGGGCGCGGCCGGGCCGATCGGTCCCGCGTTCTGGGAATTGACGATAGCCGAGGCACGATGACTTCCCGATTGATAAACTGGTTTAAGTTCTCGTCACCAGCCAGCTTCTATCCGCTGGCACGCAAGATATCGCTGGTATCGACCGTGATCGCGGTGGTCCTGATCGCTGTGGGGCTGTACATGAGCTTCTTCGTCGCCCCCACCGATTACAAGCAGGGCGAGGGCTATCGCATCATCTTCGTCCATGTTCCTGCGTCGTGGATGTCGATGTTTATCTATGTGGTGATGGCCGGCTGGGCCGCCTTGGGACTGGTCTTCAACACGCGGCTGTCGGCGATGATGGCCCAGGCGCTCGCTCCGACCGGCGCGATGTTCGCGTTCCTGTCGCTGTGGACCGGGTCGTTCTGGGGCAAACCCATGTGGGGAACCTGGTGGGTCTGGGATGCGCGCATCACCTCGGAACTTATTCTGCTGTTTTTGTATCTGGGTTATATGGCGTTGCGCGCGGCGATCGACGACCCGCGTCGCGGCGACCGGGCGAGCGCAATCCTGCTGCTGGTCGGTGTGGTCAACGTGCCGATCATTTACTACTCGGTCAAGTGGTGGAATACCTTGCATCAGGGCTCGACCATCCGCATGAACCAGGAGTCGACGATGGAGGAGACCATGCTACTCACGATGCTGATCATGACGCTCGGTTTCTGGGCCTATTCGATCGCGGTGGCGATGGCGCGCGTACGCACGGTGATCCTGGAGCGTGAGCGCTCCACGACCTGGGTGCGCGAACTGGGCGGCGGGGAGATCTGAACATGGCGGAATTCTTCCATATGGGGGGCTATGGCCTGTACGTCTGGGGGTCGTTCGGCGTCACTGCGCTGTTCATGATTGCGGAACCCCTGCTGCTGCGCAGCCGCGGCCGTAAGATCAGAAAACGCATCGCGCACATTGCGCGAATAGAACGAGAGGTGAATCCATGAAGGCCAGACACAAGCGATTCGGCATCGTCATCGTCGGCCTGGCCGCGCTCGGTCTGGCGACCTTCCTGGTGCTCAACGCATTGAAGGGCAATCTGTCGTATTTCTTCTCACCCAGCGAGGTGGTCGAAGGCAAGGCGCCGGCCAACCACCTGTTCCGTCTCGGCGGCCTGGTCGAGGCCGGCAGCCTGAGCCGTGAAGAGGGTGATCTTACGGTCAGGTTCGTGGTCACCGATCTGGCGCAGCGAGTCACCGTCGCGTACAGCGGTATCCTGCCCGACCTGTTCGCCGAGGGTCAGGGGGTGATAGCGCAGGGACGGATGGGCCCGGACAAGGTATTCGTCGCCGAAGAGGTGCTGGCCAAGCACGATGAGACCTACATGCCGCCGGAGGTCGCCGCAGCCCTCAAAGAATCCGGCAAGATGGGCGAAAGACACCCCGGGAGCAAGCCGTTATGATTCCAGAACTCGGCCAGATAGCATTGCTGATTGCGCTCTCGCTTTCAGTGATCCAGGCGGTGTTTCCACTGATCGGTGCGCAGCGCGGCATCACCCGCTGGATGCTGCTCGCGTTACCGGCGGCGCGCCTGCAGGCGCTGTTCATATTCACCGCCTTTGCCCTGCTGACGTACAGCTTCCTGGTGCATGACTTCAGCGTTGCCTACGTGGCGCAGAACTCGAATACCCAACTGCCCACGCAATACCTGTTCTCGGCAGTGTGGGGTGGCCACGAGGGTTCGCTGCTGCTGTGGGCGCTGGTTCTGTCGATCTGGACCACCGCCGTCACGATCTTCAGCCGCAGTGTTCCGTTGGTCGTAATCGCGCGCGTGGTCGGCGTGATGGGGCTGGTCGCGGTCGGCTTTCTGCTGTTCATGCTGATCACCTCGAACCCGTTCGACCGCCTGCCGGTGCCGCCCGCGGATGGTCGCGACCTTAACCCGCTGCTGCAGGATTTCGGCCTGATCATCCATCCACCGATGCTGTACATGGGCTACGTGGGTTTCTCGGTGCCCTTTGCGTTCGCGATCGCGGCGATGCTCGGCGGCCGTCTCGACGCGGCCTGGGCTCGCTGGTCGCGACCATGGACCAACCTCGCCTGGATGTGCCTGACGGTGGGTATCACGCTGGGCAGCTGGTGGGCCTACTACGAACTCGGCTGGGGCGGCTGGTGGTTCTGGGATCCGGTCGAGAACGCCTCGTTCATGCCATGGCTGGTCGGCACCGCATTGATGCATTCGCTGGCAGTCACCGAGAAGCGCGGGGCCTTCAAGGCCTGGACGGTACTGCTCGCGATCTTCGCCTTCTCGCTCAGCCTGCTGGGCACCTTCCTGGTCCGCTCTGGCGTACTGACCTCGGTGCACGCCTTTGCCTCCGACCCTGAGCGCGGCGTTTTCATCCTGCTGTTCCTGATGGCCGTGGTCGGCTCGTCGCTGGCGCTGTATGCCTTGCGCGCCAATCAGATCAAGAGTTCGGTCAGCTTCGACCTGCTGTCGCGCGAGACCGGGCTACTGCTCAACAACGTGCTGCTGGTGGTGGCCGCGGCCAGCATCCTGCTCGGCACCCTGTACCCGCTCGCGGTGGATGCGCTCGGCATCGGCAAGATCTCGGTCGGCCCTCCCTACTTCAACAGCGTGTTCATACCACTGACCGCGCCGCTGGCGATGTTGGTCGGGATCGGCGCGCTGGCGCGTTGGAAGCGCGACAGCTTCGCCCACCTGTGGCCGAGGCTGCGTATCCCGGCAATGCTCGCGCTGGTCGCCGGCATCACCCTGACCGCGCTGCTCACCCCACACTTCGTCTGGCAGGCCGCGTTCGGCGTAGTGCTGGCGATCTGGGTCACCGCATCGACCGTCGTCGCAGTGCGTGAGCGGCTGGCCCCGCACAACAACTGGCGACAGATCCCGCGCGGCTTCTGGGGCATGGTGCTTGGCCACCTGGGTATTGCGGTGTTCGTCGTCGGCGTGACCCTGACCTCGCTGTACTCGAGCGAAAAAGATATACGCCTGGCACCGGGCGAGTCGTATGAGATGGGCGGCTATACCTTCGAGTTTCGCGGTGTCGATGCCACCAAGGGGCCAAACTACACCGCCTATCGCGGCGACATCCTTGCCAGCCGAGACGGCGAGCCGATTGCCGAGATGCACCCGGAGAAGCGCATCTACCTGGTGCAAACCATGCCGATGACCGAGGCGGCCATCGACCCGGGCCTGACCCGTGACCTGTTCGTCGCGCTCGGCGAGGACCTCGGCAAGGGTGCATGGAGTCTGCGCATCTACCACAAGCCGTTCGTGCGCTGGTTGTGGCTGGCCGGTCTGATCATGGCGTTTGGCGGCGCGCTCGCCGCCACTGACCGCCGCTACCGCACCTTGGCCCGTCGGTCGCGCCAGGCTGACAGCCGGGCAGCGGGGGCCGCTGCATGAACCGTGCGATCGTCCCACTGGCGCTATTCCTCGCCCTGGCCGGCCTGTTCTGGTTCGTGTTGGGGAAGATGAACGAGGGCGAGTACAACCCGCGTGACGTGCCGACCCAGTTCATCGGGCGCAGCGCCCCTGAGTTCACCCTGCCCGATCTGTTCGATCCGACGCAGACCGTGCGCCCATCCGACATGGCCGGAAAGGTATGGCTGCTGAACGTGTTCGGCACCTGGTGCCCGGAGTGCTGGAAGGAGCACGAGTACCTGCTGCACCTGGCCAGGAACGAGGGGGTCCCGATCATCGGCGTCAACTGGCGCGACGAGGCAGAGGAGGCCAAGGCGATGATCACGCGCCTCGGGAATCCGTTCCTGAAAATCGCGTTCGACCCGAACAGCAATGCGGCCATCGACTGGGGGGTCTACGGGGCACCAGAGACGTTCCTGATCGACGCGCAGGGCATGGTGCGCGAGAAGCACACCGGTGCGGTGAACCCGCAGGCCTGGGACGAAAAGTTCAAGCCCTACTTCGATGCGGCGGGTGGCAAGTCATGAGGCGCCTGGCGACCGTAATACTTGGCCTGCTGCTGACCGTAGGCGCCCACGCGCGGGTCGAGGTGCATACCTTCGACACCCCACAGCACGAGGCACGCTACAACAAGCTGATCGCCGAACTGCGCTGCCTGGTGTGTCAGAACCAGAACCTGGCCGATTCGAATGCGGAACTCGCCGTGGACCTGCGCCGCAAGACCTATGAGATGGTTAACCAGAACATGTCGGAAAAGGAGATCGCCGACTATATGGTCGACCGCTACGGCGAGTTCGTGTTGTATCGGCCACCGCTGAACAGAGAAACACTGCTGCTGTGGACCGGGCCATTCGTGATCCTGCTGATTGGTGTCAGCCTGTTGATACGCACCATCCGCCGCCGGCGCGCCCAGCAAGGCGTCAACGTCGACGCTGCCAAGCTGCAGGCCGCCGCCTCACTCCTCGACAGCGACCCCGACAAGAGAGACGCATGACCCTTTTCTGGATTATCTCTGCCACCATGATGCTGGTGGCCCTGGCAATACTCGCCCCTACGTTGCTGCGCCAGCATGCGGCGAAGTCGGATGCGACCGAGCAGTTCAACGTGGCAATTGCCCGCGAACACCTGGCCGAACTGGTCAAACAGAAGGAGGCCGGCGATCTCTCCGAAGAAGAGTTCAGCCAGGCCAAGCAGGATGTCGAACTGGCGCTCGCAGAGGATCTCGAAGGGACCGCGAAGGGCCCGGCCCCGCTGATCAATGCGGGTGGGCGCTGGGCGCTGCCGTTGGCGGCGCTGCTGATCCCGCTGATCGCGATCCCGACGTATCTGCAGATCGGTTCGCCCGAACTCATCGGTGGCCAGTCGGGCGGTCCCGTGATGTCCGGGCACGGCAAAAACGGCCAGATGCCGCCGGTCGAAGAGCTGGTCAAACAATTGCGCCAACGCATGGAGGCAAACCCGGAAAACGCGGATGGCTGGTTCCTGCTCGGTCGCACCTACATGCGTCTGCAGAACTACCCGGAGGCGGTGTTTGCCTTCGAGCACGTGGTCGAACTGCTTCCCGAAGAGACCGCCGGCCTGCTGTCGCTGGCCGACGCGATGACCATGCGGGATGGCCGCCGGGTCGGCGCACGTGCCCAGGAACTGCTGCAAAAGGCCCTGAGCATCGATCCCGCGAGCGTGACCGCGCTGTGGCTGCTGGGCAATGCCTCCGCCGACAAGGGCGACAACGCGACCGCCCTGGACTACTGGCAGCGCGCCTACCCGCTGCTCGGTGCCGAACCGGCGATGCAGGCCGAATTGGGACAGATGATCACCCAGGCCGGCGGCAGCCTGCCCAAGGTCGCCTCGACCCTGCCGCCGATCATGACTACGGCCGGCACTGCCAGCAACGCGCCGCAGAAGGCCGGCGCAGATACCGCAGCGGGTGCATCCATCGTGGTCGAGGTCGCTCTGGCCCCCTCGCTGATGGAGCAGGTGTCGCCTACTGACACCGTGTTCGTACTGGCGCGCGCCGAGAGCGGTCCGCCGATGCCACTTGCCGTTGCCCGTCACCAGGCCGCGGAACTGCCGCTCCGGGTCACGCTGACCGATGCCATGGCGATGATGCCGGCGATGAAGCTGTCGTCGTTCCCGCGCGTCAAGATCAGCGCCAAGATTTCGAAGAGCGGGCAGGCCGGCACACAGGCCGGCGACATGATCGCCAGTGACAGCTTCGTGGAGACGGCGAACCCGCCCGGCAGCGTACAGCTGGTTATCGACCGCGTAGTCGAATAGGACGGCTGCGTATTGCGCCCATCGGCGCGTTCACGTGCTCATGGAAGATGATTCGCGATCGGCCTTTCTCGGCGAGACAAAGGCCCATCGCTCAACGACCACACCCCCGGCTTGGCTCAAACGGTGGCGACACCATACTGCAGCGGCCGGCACAATCAGCCCATGTAGCTGAGCGCCTCTTCACCGGGGTTTGGCAGGCCCGCGATCTGCCACAACGGGCGGCAGCCGCCGAATGACTTCTTCACCGCCTCGCGATCGACCCCCAGCTTGCGACACACATTGCGCATCGGCGGCAGCGCCCCGCAGCGGAAATATCTGTCGCGGACGAAATCGATGATCAGCCATTGGGTGGAACCCAACTGGCCGAGGCCGTTCCGGTCCGCGAGCTGCTGGGCCAGCTCCCGGTTCCACAGCCTGTGCTCCAGCAAGAAACCGGCATCGTCCAACGGAAGGGCGGTGACTCCGGCAGGGCGTGCTCGGGTTGCTACTGCGAGGGACATGGTCAATCTCCTTGAACTATCAGGTGGTGTAAATCGTCGGTTGATGCAAAACGGTCTGTCGCCGCATTTGTTGCGCCGCATCATCGACAGCGAAAGCATAGACCAATTTTTTTGATGTGGTCATTTGCTTTATGTATTGCTTTCATTCATTAGCGGTATTGGCGACCACCTCGAGCCGCACTTGATGCGGCATACTCGGGCAATGCAGGGCGAACGCATCAGGATCAGAGGACTGGTACAAGGGGTCGGCTTTAGGCCCACGGTGTGGCGCATCGCCAGTCGGACCGGCGTGCTCGGCCAGGTGACCAACGATGGCGAGGGCGTACTGATCGAGGCCTGGGGTTCGGCCGACGCACTCGACCGCCTGTGCCACGGGATCCGCGCCGAATGTCCGCCGCTGGCCCGCATTGAGGCCCTGGAACGGACCCCGCTCGACACTGCAGCGCCGCCCGGCGGGGGCTTCGTGATCGCCGCGAGTCTTGCCGGTGGCGCGCGCACCGCGATCGTCGCCGACGCGGCAACCTGTCCGGCCTGCCTGGCGGAAATCCGCGACCCGGGCGACCGCCGCTACCGCTACCCGTTCACCAACTGCACGCATTGCGGGCCGCGCCTGTCGATCGTCCGCGGCATCCCGTACGACCGCGCCAATACCAGCATGGCTGCCTTCACCCAGTGCGCGCGCTGCCAGGCCGAGTACCAGGACCCAACCGACCGCCGCTTCCACGCCCAACCGAACGCCTGCCCGCAATGCGGGCCGAGAGTATGGCTGGTCGGCGCGGACGGCGCCGAACAACAACCGCAGCAGTACGCGGCACGCGACGCGATTGCGCTTGGCGCGGCGCTGATGGCGCAGGGACATATCATCGCGATCAAGGGTATCGGCGGTTTCCACCTCGCCTGCGACGCCTCGAACGACGCGGCCGTGGACAAGCTGCGGCGCCGCAAGCGCCGCTACGACAAGCCGTTTGCGCTGATGGCGGCAGACATCGAAACCGTCGAACGTTTCATCGAGTTGGATCCAGACGCGCGCGCGCAACTAGCCGGTCCGGCCGCGCCGATCGTCCTCGCCGACCGGCGCAGCGATGCGCCGCCGCTCGCAGCGGCGCTGGCTCCAGGTCAGTCGATGCTCGGCTTCATGCTGCCTTACAGCCCACTGCACCACATCCTGCTGGCCGACTGGCACGACCACCGTCCCGGCACGCCGCTGGTGATGACCAGCGGTAACCTCTCGGACGAGCCACAGTGCACCGATAATCTGGACGCCGGGGAGCGTCTCGGGCAGATCGCCGACGCCTGGTTGCTGCACGACCGCGAGATCGTCAACCGGGTCGACGACTCGGTGTTGCAGATGAATCTCAAGCAGCCGCACCTGCTGCGCCGCGCCCGCGGCTACGCACCCCACCCGATCCCGCTGCCACCCGGGTTTGCCGATGCGCCGCCACTGCTCGCGCTGGGGGCCGAACTGAAGAACACCTTCTGCCTGCTGCACAATGCGCAGGCGGTGGTGTCGCAGCATCTCGGCGACCTCGAGGACGCACGCACCAGCGACGCCTGGGAGCAGACCCTCGCCCTGTACCAGCGCCTGTTTCAACATCAGCCGGCGGCGGTAGTGGTCGATCTGCATCCGGACTACCGTTCCACCCGGTTCGGATCGCGCTGGGCGCTCGAGCGCGGGCTCGATGTCATAGAGGTGCAACACCACCATGCGCACATCGCCAGCACCATGGCCGACAATGCGTGGCCGATGGATGCGGGGCCCGTGCTAGGGATTGCGCTCGACGGTCTGGGGATGGGTACCGATGGCACCCTGTGGGGAGGCGAGTTCCTGCATGTCGAGTATCAGCGATTCGAGCGTCTCGCCCATCTGCCGGCGGTGCCGCTGCCGGGCGGCACACGCGCACTGCTCGAACCCTGGCGCAATACCTGGGCACAGCTTTGCATGCAGCTCGGCTGGGACTCGGTGAACCAGCATTGGGCTGGACTCGAACTCGTGCAGTGGCTGCGCGGCAAGCCGCTGCAGGTACTCACGCAGATGCAGGCGCGCGGTATCAATTCGCCGCTGAGCAGCTCCTGTGGTCGCCTGTTCGACGCGGTCGCCGGGGCGCTGGGCGTGCGCCGCGAGCACATCAGCTACGAGGGCCAGGCGGCGATCGAACTCGAGCACCTCGCAGGCCAGGCATGCGAGGAGCAATTTGCCTACCCGTTCGCACGCCAGGACGCGGTCATCGATACCGCGCCGATGTGGCAGTCGTTGCTCGACGATCTCGACAACGGTGTGGAGGCTGCACGAATCTCGGCCCGATTCCACGCCGGCCTTGCCGAGATGATCGTTGCGACAGCGGCGCATTTCGCCGAACAGCGGGCGCTCGACTGCGTCGCGCTGTCCGGTGGCGTGTTCCAGAACCGCCGCCTGTTCAGCAGCGTTGCCGAGGGCCTTGTCGAGCGCGGTTTGCGGGTCCTGGGCCAGCACCAGGTACCCTGCAACGACGGTGGCATTGCGCTTGGGCAGGCAGTGATCGGCGCAAGCCGCCTGCTGAATTTCTGACGCCGGACTCAGCCACCGTTTGCCCAGCCGCCACGCCGCCAGGTTGACCCAAACCGCGGTAACTGACGACTGCACTGCATCGCAGTTGCCATACCCGCCACGCGCGCAGGGGCGGATCAGTGGGGTGCGGATTTTTTTGCGGAATTTGCCCCCCTGACCGCAATTACAGACCATAATCATCTGCGACTGGCCGGCGCGGCGACACCGCGCGCGATGCGTTGCACATCGGGCCCATCAATCGTGTTGTCGACGCTACCGGCACGATGAGCTTGGAAGGTAAAGACGGGATCGGTGAGGAAGTCGTCGCGCACCCCTTCAGCTGACCCGAAGATCTGCGGACAACGGGGTGGTGGCTATACAGAACATGAGACGCATGTCTTCGTTTAAGGGTTGGCTGGAACATCGGGTGGGGGCCATGACCGGGATGGTCAAGGCGCGTATGGACGGCCCTCCGATTGCCGAGGTCGATGCCGAGTTGGCCGACCTGGTGCCGCATTATCTGAAGAACCTCTGGACCGACCTCGGCTTGGCCCGGCAACTGCTCCGCAAACGGGATTTTCATCTGTTGTCACGCATGGCCCGCCGCATTCAGGGCAACGCGGCCAGCTACGGTTTTGGCGGGCTCGGCGCCATCGCGCAGGGGCTCGAGGAGGCGGCCGGTCGCTCCGACCCCGCCGCGGCGACCCTGCAGCTGGACAGCTTCGAGCGGTTTCTCAGTTCAGTGCGCATCGTGTATCTCTGATCGACCGAGGCGAATGGGGCCAGTCGCGGGGAAAAATCGCCCCGGATTGACCGACAGCAGTGTGGCCGCCAACCTTTGCCGCAATAATCGGCTGTCTCTCCAGCCGAGTCCGCCATGTTTAGTGTCCTGATCCTCGGCCTGCTGCTCGGCCTGCAACATGCCGTCGAGGCAGACCACCTCGCGGCAGTGGCCAGCCTCAGCACGCGCGGCGGCAGCCTGCGTGATGCGGCGCGCCAAGGCGCGGCCTGGGGCCTGGGGCACAGCCTGACGCTGTTGCTGTTCGGCGGCACGGTACTTCTGATCGGCGGCGCGGTAGGCCCGCGTCTGGCCCTGCTTCTCGAATCGGCCGTCGGCATCATGCTGGTGCTGCTCGGCGCCGATGTGCTGCTGCGCCTGCGGCGCCAGCGGGTACACTTTCATGCCCACCGCCATGGGAGCAAGGCCCACTTTCATGCCCACAGCCATCTCCCCGGACAGGATCATGCGTGCAATCCGCACCACCATCGCCACCTCAGCGCGCTGCCATGGCGCCCGCTCGTCGTGGGGATGGTACATGGCATGGCGGGGTCGGCGGCGCTGATCGTATTGGCGCTCGGCAGCGTGCAGTCGGTATGGTACGGACTCGCCTACATGGCAGTGTTCGCGTTCGGCTCTATCGCCGGCATGACAATACTCGCCATCGCAATCAGCCTGCCATTGCGCTGGTCAGCACAGGGCCTCACCTGGGCGCACAACGGATTGACCGCGATGCTCGGCATGGTCACCATCGTGCTCGGCGGGCTGCTGTGCCAGCAGTCGATCGACCAGCTGTTGTAGGGAGTCCTTCCCGTGTGAGCCGTAAATTCGCGATCGCCGGGACAAAAAACCCCAAATTTCATTGAGATCGGCGGCGCAAATAGGCGAGAATAGCGCGGCGATGCGCCCGTAGCTCAGTTGGATAGAGTACCGCCCTCCGAAGGCGGGGGTCACAGGTTCGAATCCTGTCGGGCGCGCCATTCACCTGCATTCAGGTCCCGCCGAGAGGGCGGATTCACGGTCCCCGGTAACGCGCGCCGGGCGGGCCGGGTTGTAGCATCCATCGCGACCGCCGACTGCGTCACAGATTGGCCATGATGGTGGGCAGGCGACTCAAGAGACCGCGTTTCCGGCCGAACTGATCGTTGGACGGAGAGGGGCCGGCGACCGGATTACGCCGTGCCCGCGCATCGCGGCAACCGCTGTCACCCATTGCGGCCGCAGCGTACAGGACGCGACGACAGGCCTGGTTTCGGGGCAGAATCTGTATCCCGGGCCAGGCAAGGCACCTGCGGCTTGTGCCGAAGTATACGGCAGGCCCGGTGCATCGACCTCATTTCTATAGACTCAGTCAGGAAACGGGAGGGACAACATTGCGTAGACTCATCACCCTCGGACTCGCAGGCATCCTCGCGGCCTGTGCGCCAGTCAAACAGGAGCCACCACCCCCGGTCGCTGAGATAAAACCGGCACCGCCACCGCGTTTCGACAGCCTCGCCGTGCTGGCCCAGGAATCCCTCCCAGAACGCGACAGCATTCGTGACCAGCACCGCTACGACCGGAGCATCGGTGCGACCTCGATCGACGGCCTGCGCTACTACTTCTATCAGCCCGGCGGAGAACGCTCGGTGGTCGGCTTCTCGTTGCTGAATGACGGTTCACCCAAGATCAACCCGGTAGGGCTGAAGAAAAAGGGTGCCCGGCGCGAGTACGCCTTCCTGTTCGCCGACCGCGCGCGCGAGGACATCTACCTCGCCGTCAATGACGACGTAAGAATCTCCGGGCGTTTCAGCCAGGACAACATGTTCCGCGAGTTGCATTTCTTCCCGCGCAGACAGCTGCCGGCGCTACATGTCGATCACAGCAAAGGTCTTCTGGAGGTCACCCTGCCTACCGGGGAGCAGGTACTGGTCGACGAGAAGACTATGGAACTGGCGGGCGGGGCACTGAGCGAGGCCCCGATCGATTTCAACAAGAGCCGCTACGCGCGGCGCAATCCCGAGATCCGCTACCAGGGCAAGTACCTGGCGATTACCGTAGCGCAGCGCGGCGAGGCGCCACGACGCGCGAAGGTCTGGGGCCAGACCAAGTTTGCCGAGGTCTCCTACCCGTCCAAGTACCCGAAGAGCCGCTGCAAACTGTCGCCGAAGTTCTTGTGGGACCAGCGACCAAAACCCGGGGACAGCGACCCCAAGCTGACCATGCTGCACAAGACCGACGACCAGCTGTTCGACATCATCGAGCGGCAATGTCACTGGGATCTCGCCGACCTCCGCAGCGAGCCACAGAAACTGGCCGAGGCCTCGAAGTAGCGAAGGGGCGCCGGCGACACGACCGTCGCAGCACTGAAGATCAGAAATTGATGATGGATTGATCGAAGTCAATGCGCCGTGCGCAGGCTTGCACCACACTTCAACTCAACGCAGCACATTCATCACTGAGCGTGTTGCGCAGGATCTCACTCCTCCTGACTATCTCGTTGGCCCGTCGCACCGCGACGGGCCTTTTCTTTGCCTGATGCAGCCGCGAGGCCGTCAGGGCTGCGCCGGCTCCACGGCGCCCACCGCCGCAGCCAGATCGTTCCCGAACTGGCTCAGCAAGCCACTGAGCGCGGCGGCATAGGCCGCATAATCCGCCCCGTTCGCGTTGCCATGGTAACTGGACTGTCCTGTCTGCAGCACGGCGCCGTTACGGTCGTTGAATAACGACCAGGCCACCTCGAGATCGACATCACCGCCCAGGGCGCCATCGAAGGTGCGAATCTCGATCGCGATGCGGTAGTCGGTATCGACCGCGATCCGGCTGGGGTAACCGTAGACGCGCTGCGTCCCAAGCCTGCCGCCGAGATAGCGTGCGAGCACCTTGCTGACCTCCTCCTCCAGTGCCCCCCCCCAGCGATTGAACTCGTCAACATTCAGCCGGTTGTCACCGGTGCGCGTCACGATCTGGGGCCGCTCCAGGTACTGGGGCAGGTCGATCGGGCCCAGCGCCACCGAGACATCCCGAGGTTGCGCCGATGCGCTTGGCGTGACCGCGCTCAGGGCGTAGAAGCGTGCCGCGGGCGTGCTGGCGCAGGCCGCCAGGGCCAGACTCAACAGGATGCCGGCGACTCGGCCGATAACACGCTTACTCATTGGCCATTGGCCCCCTTGCCACGGATCAGAGCCTCAGGATGACGCTCCAGGTAGTCCGCCATGATACGGAACGAGCGCGCCGCAGCCCCCAGCTCCCGCAGGACCCGGCTGGCCTCGGCCTGCAGCGGCGAATTCGGCGCCAGCACCTTCTCCAGGCCTACCAGCGTCACGCGGGTCTGCTCCAGGGTCTTGCTGAGTTCCGATACCGTCTCGCGGTCGAGGCGCTGGAGCAGCGCATTGGTCGACTCCATGGTCTGGTGCAGGGCCGCGAGGCTCTTGCCCAGATCGTCGCCCATCCGATCCAGTGGCAGACGCGCCAGGCGCGTCAACAGGCCGCGAAGCTCGTCGAGGGCTGTCGGCACCGTAGGCAGCCGCGGCAACCCCTCGTCCCAGACAATCTCGCGTGGCGCATCATCCGGGTAGAAATCGAGATCTACGTACAGCGCGCCGGTCAACAGGTTGGCGGTCTTGATCTGGGCGCGCAGGCCGTTGGCGACCAGTCGGTCCCAGAGCGCCCGGTTGGCCGACTGCGCGCCGTCCTGCGCACCCACCGCAGGCGCAATCCCCAGGCGTCCCGGCTCGATCGCGATCGTGACCGGGATCTGGGTCTCTAGATCGTTCATATCCAGGCGCAGCTGCACATCGCGCACATCGCCGATGCGGATGCCGCGAAGTTCCACCGGCGCGCCCGGCAACAGCCCCCTTACCGAGCCGGTAAACGCCAACTGCCACATCTCACGTTGCAGGAAGCGGCGCTCCATCGCCAGATCTTCGCTGGCGAACAGCTGGAAACCGGCACCCTCGACGGCTGGCTCACCGGGCCCCGTCCCGTCCGGCGTGCCAAACGCAATGCCCCCCAAAAGAATCGAGGCCAGCGAATCCGAGTTCAACCTGATGCCACTGGCGTCCAGCGTCAGACCCACCCCGGAGACGTTCCAAAACCGGGTGTTGACACCCACCTGGGCATCGTGCGGGGCGTCGACAAACACCTGGACATCCAGCCCGCCCTGCTCGCGCAGCGCATAGCCCACGACCCTGCCTACCTCGATCCCGCGAAACCGCACCGGCGATCCCTCGGAAAGGGAACCCAGCGAGGCCGCATGCAGCGTGAATACCTTGCCAGGTTGGGTCGCGGTCACGATCGGCGGCGTCTCCAGGCCCTCGAACACGCGCCGCTCGACGCCGTCGAGAGCAAAGTCGGCGCCGATGTAGGTGCCGCCCAGCAGGGTCTCGAGCCCGGACACCCGCCCGCCCGACAGGCGCGGCCGCACCACCCAGAAGCGCGCCTGGTCGTTCAGAAAATGCCCGACATTTGCAGCCAAACGGACCCGCACCTGGACCTTGCCAAGGTCCGGCGTAAGCTCGATCGCCTCGACGACACCGACATCGACGTCCTTGAAGCGCACCCGCGTCTTGCCTGCCTCCAGGCCCTCGGCGGTGCGAAAGCTGATGCTCACCAGGGGCCCCTGCTGCTCGTACGCGCGGTACCCCAGCCAGATCGCCGAGACCAGTGCAACCAGGGGTATCAGCCAGACCAGCGAGACACGCCGGCGCTCGTCGAGCAGGGCCTCGGGCAGCGGCTCATCAATGTGCGGTTGATCGGCCATCGGGCTTGACGTTATCCCATATCAGACGTGGATCGAAGGTTTTGGCGGCGAGCATGGTCAGCACCACGACGCCGGCGAAAAACAATGCACCCAGTCCCGCCTCGATCTCGGCGACACGGCCCAGGTGCACCAGCGCGACCAGCACCGTGACCACGAACACATCGACCATTGACCAGCGTCCGACGAACTCAGTGAAACGATAAAGGCGCAGGCGATCCATCGGCCGCGCCGCGGAGCGCAGGTGCACGGACAGCAACAGGTAGATCAGGATCGCGATCTTGGTCAGCGGCACCAGGATGCTGGCCACGAACACGATCAACGCCAACGGCCACATGCCGTGCGCCAGCAGGTACTCGGCACCGCTCAATATGGTATCCGAGCGCGACCTGCCAAGGGTCGTCACGTGCATGATCGGCAGCACATTGGCCGGCAGGTACAGCATGATCGCGGCGACCAGGAAGGCCCAGCTGCGCGACAGGCTGCGCGGGATGCGACGATGCAGGACCGCGCCGCAGCGTGCACAGCGCGCGCCGATACCGGCAGCCAGGCGGCGGTTCACCAGGCCACAGGTGTGGCAGGCGATCAGGTCGCGCGCGAATGCGGTCTCGCCCGGCTGATTCATGCGACCCGATCCCATAGCCGATGCGGATGAACCTGGCTGGCCGCTGCGGCCAGCACGACCACCAGCAGGCCCAGCGCCCAGGCTGCGGGCCCAGGCACGATGGTCGCCTGTTCGGCCAGCTTCACCGCGGCGACCAGCACACCGAGCAGGAAGATCTCCAACATGCTCCACGGCAGTATCGCCCGGGTGGCACGCATTGCCGCCGCAAACGCGGGCGGCCGGTGCCCCAGCGACAACGGCAGATAGATGTAGATCAACAAAGCGATGTGCAGCAACGGCGCAATCACGGTGGTAAACAGCACCACGCTGGCCAGGATCGGCATTTGCTGGGCGTACAACTCCCGAATACCGGCCAACAAGTAGGTGGCGTCGCGCTGCCCCTGCAGCGCAAATTCGAGTAGCGGAAAGGCATTGCTGAGCGCGAACAGGATCAGCGCAGTGATGCCCAGTGCCAGCGGCACGGCCACGATGTCATGCCCGGAGTGGTGCAATACGCACCCGCAGCGCCGGCAACGCACCCGCCCGCCGCGGCGCTCCGAGGGCAGATGCTGCAACAGGTCGCATTCGTGGCACGCGACCAGATCGTGATGGTGCAGTGTAACGTCGCTCATGAGCGGCTGAGCGTATCAGACCCATGGTTACGGTGCGCGTTGGGCTGCGCCGATGCCGCGGCCGACCCTGTCAGGTAAAGAACGAGGTCAGCGCTTCACGCGATCGTCACCTGCTCGGACAGGTACACGTCCTGGATTGCGTTCAACAGCCGCACCCCCTCGTCCATCGGCTTCTGGAAGGCCTTGCGCCCCGAGATCAGCCCCATGCCCCCGGCACGCTTGTTGATCACCGCAGTACGTACCGCCTGGTGCAGATCGTCATGGCCCGACGGGCCGCCAGAGTTGATCATGCCGATGCGGCCCATGTAGCAGTTCGCCACCTGGTAGCGGACCAGGTCGATGGGGTGTTCGCTGGTCAGCTCGTCATACACTTTCGCGTGGGTCTTGCCGAACGAGATCGCCTTGTAGCCGCCGTTACAGGTCGCCTGCTTCTGCTTTACGATATCCGCCTCGATGGTCACGGCAAGGTGGTTCGCCTGCCCGGTCAGATCGGCCGACTCGTGGTAATCGACCCCGTCCTTCTTGAAGGCATTGTTGCGCAGGTAGGCCCACAGTACCGTCACCATGCCGAGTTCGTGCGCACGCTGGAATGCCTCGCTGATCTCGAGGATCTGGCGGCGCGACTCGGGGGCTCCGAAGTAGATGGTCGCGCCGACCGCGACCGCGCCCATGTCGAAGGCCTGCTCGACACTCGCGAACAGCGTCTGATCGTAGATGTTCGGATAGGTCAGCAGTTCGTTGTGGTTGAGTTTGACCAGGAACGGGATTTTGTGTGCGTAGCGTCGGCCGACCGAGCCGAGCACGCCGAGCGTCGAGGCCACTGCGTTGCAGCCACCGACCATCGCCAGCTGGATGATGTTCTCCGGGTCGAAATAGATCGGGTTGGGCGCAAACGACGCGCCACCGGCGTGTTCGACGCCCTGGTCGACCGGCAGGATGGACAGGTAACCGGTACCGCCGAGGCGGCCATGATCGAGCAGGGTCTGCAGGCCGCGCAGCACGCCGGGTTTGCGGTCCGACTGCGCGGTGACCCGATCGACAAAATCCGGGCCCGGCACATGCAGCATGTCACGCGCAATGGTCGCGCAACGGTGGCCCAACAGGTACTCGCTCTCGTCGCCGAGCAGGCGCTGAATGTCGGTCATTTCTCTACCTCCGGAAAACACTCACCCCAAACATAGGCCGGCGCAGACTGCACGCGCGTGAAAATCACCACACGACATTAAACCCGCGTACCGCGGCCTGCCAGACCTTTATGCTGCACCGGACGAAACCCGTTAAATTCCATTCGCTTAAGACGCTACCGCACAACCACATCGCGCGCCGACGACAGAAACCCGGGATTGTCGGCGGACGACTGCGCCAGTCAAGGCACCAGGTAACGGCCAGCGGCCCCTACCGCGATCGTCAGCAGACCGATCAGGGTATTGATACCCACCAGCATGCGGATCTGCGCAAGCGCCTTGCCGCCGGCCTGCCAGTCCTGTGCCGCAACCGCCCGCTTGAGGCGCCCGTAGGGGGCGAAAAACACGTGGAAGAAGATCAGCATCATCAGCAGGCCGAGTCCGAACATCGCATGTACGTACAGGCCGACCCCGCCCATGCCGCCGAATACCGCAAATATCATCCACAGACCGGTGGCGAGGACCACGCCCACACAGGCCCACACCCAGGGGAAAAACCTGCCAAACACACCCGCCCACAGGGTCAGGCGCGCCGGCGGCTCCAGCTGACCGGCCGCGACCGGCCGCAGCACCACGTACGCGAAAAACATCCCACCGACCCAGATCACAACTGCCATCACATGCAGCAGCACGGCAAAACCCATCATCGTCAGACTCCAGACTTCGATTAATCGACCCTTATTCTAAGGTGTGAAGCGCACCGATGGGCGGTTTATCATCCCCACATCGTCCGATTCGGGTTCGCCAGCATGAGCAACAGTGATCACCACGTCGCGGTATTGGGCGCCAGCCCCAAACCCGCGCGCTACGCCAACCAGTGCATCCGGCTGCTGAAACAGCACGGCTATCACATCACACCGATCCACCCGCGCTTTGAAGAGGTCGAGGCGCTGCCGGTCGCGCACAGCCTGGACGCCATCCCCGATCCGGTCGACACGCTCACCCTGTACGTAGGTCCGCAACTGCTCGAGCCGCAGGCGGACGACATCGTGCGCCTCAAGCCCGGACGGGTGATCTTCAATCCCGGCACCGAGAGCCGGCTGGTGCAAACTCGCCTGGATCGTGCCGGCATCGAATGGTTCGAGGCCTGCACCCTGGTGATGATCAGGACCGGCCAGTTCTAGCGTGTTCCTCGGTCTGGCGCTGATCCTGGGCGCCCTGCTGTGGGCGCGCGACATACGCCGCCGGCCGCGACCCGGTGCGCCGAGCTATCGTGGCCCGTGGACGATGGCTATCGTCGGCCTGGTGGTGTTTGTCGGCTATCTGTGGCTGATCACCAGCGGGGTGCGCAGCCAATGATGCAGGAGCATGCACCGGCAAGGTCACCCTACATCACACGGGCCGGCTGGGTGACGCTGAACCGCGAGCAGGACGAGTTGTGGAAGAAGCGCCGCGAGGTGGTCAAACACCTGGGTGCCGCGGCGGCCGAGGGCGACCGCTCGGAGAATGCCGAATACATCTACCGCAAAAAGCAGCTGCGCGAGATCGACCGGCGCATCCGCTACCTGCAGAAGCGTCTGCCGACCCTCAAGGTGGTCGATGCGCAGCCGGAGGGCACAGACCAGGTGTTCTTCGGCGCCTGGATCACGCTGCAGGACGACGCTGGCAAGAAGAACGTCTATCGGATCGTCGGCGCCGACGAATTCGACCCCAAGCGCAACTGGATCAGCGTCGACTCGCCGATGGCTCGTGCGCTACTGAAGCGCCGGACCGATGACGCGATCAGCGTACAGACGCCCGGAGGTCGCGTCGAACTGGTGATACTGCGGGTAAGCTACAGTGCGCCAGGCTGAGCCGGGGCCGGCCACAACGGGCGACGGAGCGGTTCGGATCAATCGCAGTCGCGGTCACGTCCCGCATCGAGGTCTCGCGACCGGACGGCGGGGCGTCGACATTGACCGCCATCTTGTCGTGAATGCGCCGGTCTGCCGCGGCCGCGTGGTGGGCATCAGCGCCACCCTCGAACGCTGGCACAGCGGCGATCAAATCAGCCCGAGGATCGCTGCACCCAGATAGGCGACACTGAAGATCACCAGCCCGGCACTCCACACCTGCAGCCACAGCACGCGCCCTCCGCGTCCGAGCCATAACAGCGCGAGGCCGATGAGCAGCGCGAGGGCGACGGTGAAATTGAGCATGAAATGCAGACCATGGCTCTGCGAATAGATCGGCAAATCGTTTACCGGGACACCCTCACCCGCCTCGTAGCGCATCAGATCAGCTCCGCATCCGCGATAACCTCGACCAGCGAGGGGCCGTCATACGACAGTGCCCGTTTGAGCGCAGCGTACAGCCCGTCGTAATCGTCGACCCGGATGCCAAGTCCGCCACAGTCCTTCGCATAGGCGGAAAAATCCGGGTTGCGCAGCGCGGTCTGCCAGACCGGCCAATGGCCGGCGCGCTGTTCCTTGCTGATCTTGGCCAGCTCGTGGTTGTTTAGCAGCACGTGGGTGATGTTCATGCCGCACTGCACGGCAGTCGTGAACTCGGCCATGTATTGCCCGAAGCCACCGTCGCCACTCACCGAGATGACCTTGCGGCCACGGTATTCGGGCTGCACCTGAGTCGCTGCCCAGGCACCCATCGCGGCCGGAAAGCCGAACCCGATCGAGCCGAGATAGCCGGACATCAGGACGCGCTGCCCGCGGCATTCGAAATAACGGCCAAACGAATAGGTGTTGTTGCCGACATCGACTGCGATCACCGCATCGGCTGGCACCAGCTCCGACAAGGCATCGAACAGGCTCGCGGAGTTCAGACCCTTGCCGCGGTCGCGCGCGCGCCGCGCAGCCTTTTCCGCACGCCAGATGCGCCAGCGCTCAGCCAGTTCAGGGCGCTGGTCGATCGCCCCGGTGTCCTCCGGCAGCGCACGCCACAGCCACTCCGCGGTCAGCCCGATCTCGCCGAGCACCGGCAATTCCACCGGATGGAACTTGCCCAGGGTCATCGCATCGAAATCGACCTGGATAATCGGCTTGTTCGCGCTGATGCCGGTATGGTTGGCAAAGCTCGCGCCGAATACCAGCAGCAGGTCGCTCTCGTTCATGCACCAGCTCGCCACCGGGGTGCCGCTGCGCCCCAACACGCCGGCCGCATGCACATGATCGTCGCCGATCTGGCCCTTTGCCTTGAAGGTCGTGAGCACTGGCGCCTTCAGCTTCTCGGCGAGCTTGAGTATGTAGGCCATGCGCCCCAGCGCACCGTACCCGACAATGATCACCGGACGTTGCGCATCCTTCAGACGCTGCAGCGCGGCTGCCAGCGTAGCGGTCGCCGGTAGCATGTCACGGTCCCCGAGCCGCCCCTGCGGCCCTCCCGCCTGCACGCCGTCGGCGGCCGGCAAGGTCTGCACCTCGTCGGGAAAGATCAGGTGGGCGACGTCGCGCTCGACTATCGCGTTCTTGCAGGCAAGATTCATCAACTCGACGTGGCGCGAATCGCGCAGTACGGTCTGGCTGAAGCGCGCCACAGGCGCAAACGCGCTGGCCAGAGGGATCTCCTGGAACGCGCCCGGTCCCAGCACCTGGGTGTTCACCTGGCCGGTCAGCGCCAGGATCGGTGCGCGGTCGACCTTGGCATCCCACAGGCCAGTCAGCATATTGGTTGCACCCGGTCCGGCAATGCTCATGCAGGCCGCCGGCTTGCCGGTCAGTTTGGCGTAACCCGAGGCCGCAAAAGCCGCCGCCCCTTCGTGACGAACACCGATGTAGCGCAGCCGCCCGGCCTGTTCCTGCAGGCGCAGCGCGTCGGCCAGGCCCAGATTGGAATGCCCGACCATGCCAAACACATGGGTAATGCCCCAGTTGACCATCGTCTCGGCCATCAGATCACTGACCGTGCGCCGGTGCATGGTCGATTCCCGCACCGCCACGTAGACACCGTCGTCACGCTCCTCGACCGGGAAGGTCGCGACGCCATCGTCGTGCGCACCCGGCGACTTGCCGGTCAGTGGATGGAAATCCCAGCCGTGCCAGGGGCAGCGCAGCCAGCAGTCCTGGCCACCGTCGCTGCATTCGATGCTGCCCTCGCCGAGTGGCCCACCCTGATGCGGACAGGCATTGTCGAGTGCGCCCAGCTGCCCGGCATGGCAGGTCAACGCGATGACCTGAGCGCCGGCCTGCACCGTGCGCACCTCCCCATCGCGCAGCTCGCCACGTTCGGCAACCTTGTACCAGGTCGTCGCGAGGCCGTCCTGCGCATCCAGGTCCTGCTGGGTGATGCGCTTGTGCGAGCCGTCACACAATGGTGGCTTGGCTGTCTGCTTGCACAGACAGAAGAAATAGCGATCATCCCTGTCGGCGGTAAACTCCAGCGGCTCGAACCCGCTACCCTCATGCGAGCCGTCGCACAACGGCTGGCTCTTCGAGCGTCCGCAGCGGCACCACCAGACGGTCTGCCCTGCCTTCAAAGCCACCGCTGTTGGCTTGGTATCTGCGATGTAAGGCCTGGACATCGATTTCTCCCGGGCTGGTCGTTCTAGTGAAGAAAAAGCTCGTACAGGGTGAGACCAATTTCAACCACGATCAGAATCACGATATACCACTCCACGCGCAGGCTACGCTGCGCCTGGACCAGGTCGAGCAGGGTCTCGGCCGTGGTGCTGATCAGTTTCAGCTTGCGCTCAAGTGCACTGCGCCGCTCGCGGAGCTCGAACTCCTGCTCGAGGCGCACGAACAGCCGTTCGCGCTCTGGGTGCTCCCAGATCAGATCCGGCTTTTCACCGATCTCGGCCCTGCCCACCATGCGATGCTGAACCAGCAGCATCTCGCCGATCTGCGCGACCAGTCCGCGCGAATGACGCACCCGGTGCCGGCCGCTGCTCAACTGCTCGGCCAGCGGCTCGACCTGATCGAAGGTCGACGAGATCATCCGCTCGTGGTGATCGAGCGTGACGCTCTTGGCCAGCACATCGGCCACCACCTGCAGGGTGGCCAGATCATCCGTCTCGAGCAGCAGCACACCCTCGCGCAACAGATCATTCGAGCCGGGCGCGACAATGAACTCGAGGGTCTCGAACTCGCCGTGTTCGACCGGTTCCGTGACCAGATCACGCAGGCCTGCAACAAAGGCCGCCTGCTGAATCGGCGCGACGTCGAGGAACACCACAACACCGAAACGAAACAGCACCACCATGCCACCACCATTGACCTCGATGGTCAGCGGGGCGCCCGAAAGCGCAGGTGTCTGCAACAGCGGACGAAGATTGATCCGCCGGCCAACCAGCACGCCATGCGCAAATCGAAGCTGTTCTGACTGGGACATCTGAGCAAACTGCCGGGCCAAGTGGATCACAGGGGTGAAACTGTAGGCGGAATCGCAGGCGCTAACAATCGTCGCACGCAACCGCGGTGAATGCACTTGCGCCGCCGCGGCGTCTGCACCTACATTGGCATCATCCCGCTTATCTGCACAGGCCCCGACAACCGGTGGAAATCCGTGCCGCAACAACCGCCGATATCGATGCGTTGGTCGCTTTGGAGAATCGCTGCTTCGACGATGACCGCATCAGTCGACGACAATTCCGCCACCTGCTGAAAAAGGGCCATGCCGCGTTGTTCGTCATCGAACAGGCCGGCCTTCTGCTCGGCAGCCTGGTGCTGCTGTTCAGCCGCGGCACCGCGACCGCGCGCCTGTATTCGATCGCGGTGGCCCCCGAGGCGCGCGGTCGCGGCGTCGCGCGTGCGCTGGTCGAGAGGGCGGAGCAGGAGGCCTGGGAGCACGAACGAACCTGGATGCGGCTCGAGATCCGCAAGGACAACAGCGCATCGGTCGGGCTGTTCGAGGCCATGGGCTACAAGCGTTTCGGCATCCATGTCGACTACTACGCCGACCACATGGACGCCTGGCGCTACGAAAAGGCGCTGGACAACCGCCTCAAACCCGACCTGGACCGCGTCGCCTGGTACGAGCAGACGCTGGAATTCACTTGCGGACCGGCCTGCCTGATCATGGCGATGCAGACCCTCGACCCGGCCACCGAGGCCAGCCGCAGCCTCGAGCTGAAGCTGTGGCGCGAGGCGACGACGATATTTATGACCGCCGGCCTGGGCGGTTGCGGCCCCTATGGCCTCGCGCTGGCGGTCTTCCGGCGTGGCTTCGATGCCGAGATCTGGGTCAATGATCCGGGCGTGCAGATGGTCGACTCGGTGCGCAGCGCCGAAAAGAAGGAGGTCATGACCCTGGTGCAGGCCGACATGGAGCGGGAGATCAAGGAACTCGGCATCCCTGTCCATTTCGACGTGCTGGACGATGCGGCACTGGAGGCGGCATTCGTCCGCGGTGCGATACCGGTGGTGTTGATCAGTTCGTGGCAGATCTACGAGGAGAAATCGCCTCACTGGGTCGTGGTCAGCGGTTTCGACGAACACTTCGTCTATGTCAATGACCCGTTCGTCGATTACGAGGAAGGCGAGACCCCGGTAGACTCCATCAACATGCCGATCGGCCGCAGTCAGTTTCAGCAGATGGCGCGGTACGGCCGCAAGGGCCTGCAGGCCGTTGTCCTGATCAGAGCGAGAAGAAAGCCATGAGTGAACACCTGATTCTGGTAGACAACATCGCGCAGTGGAAGAAGAACTTCCCCGACTACCACGTGGTCGAGGTACGCGACTACCTGGTTGACCCGACCTGGTCAACGCGCCGCGACCTGCGCGTTCTCAACCTGTGCCGCGACACCGACTACCACAGCCCCGGCTATTACGCCTCACTGCTCGCCGAGGCGCGCGGCCACAAGGTCATCCCTTCAGTGCGCACGCTGCAGGACCTGAGCCGCAAGGCCCTGTACAGCACCGAGCTCGGCGACCTCGACAAGCACGTCGACAAACTCTTTCGCGACAGCCCCACGGAGATAACGCGCTTCGAGGTGCTGGTGTGTTTCGGCCGCTGCGAGGCACACGAGCTGCGCCACCTGGCGCGCGCGGTGTTCGAGGCATTCCGCGCACCACTGATCAAGGTGGAGCTGCGCCGTGGCAGGGTCTGGCACATCTCGGGCATCCGCAGCGTAGGGCTCAAGACGCTGCGGCGCAGCCAGGAGGACCTGTTCTTCGAAGCGATGGCCGGCTACTTGCGCCGCCCATGGCGCAACGTGCGCGGCCGGCGCAACATGCGTTACGATCTGGCGATCCTGTACGACCCGGTCGAGAAGCTCGCGCCATCCGACCGGCGCGCCTTGGCTCAGTTCATCCGCGCCGCACGCACCGAGGGCATAGATGCCGAGCTGGTCACCGCGCGCGACTTCGGCCGCATCGCCGAGTTCGACGCACTGTTCATCCGCGAGACCACCAACGTCAACCACTACACCTACCGCTTCGCGCGGCGCGCCGCCTCCGAAGGCCTGGTGGTGATCGACGACCCCGATTCGATCCTGCGCTGCACCAACAAGATCTATCTCGCCGAACTACTCAACCGGCACAAGATCGCAACCCCGGCGAGCGTCATCCTGAGCCGCGATGAACTGGATCGTGCCGAGGAGCAACTCGGCTACCCGATGGTACTGAAGATGCCCGACGGGGCCTTCTCGACCGGCGTGTTCAAGGTCAAGGACCGCGCCGAGTTCGAGGACAGGGCGGCGCAGCTGTTCCACGATTCAGAACTGATCCTGGCCCAGGCGTATACCCCGACCGAGTTCGACTGGCGCATCGGCGTGCTCAACGGCGAGTTGCTATACGCCTGCCGCTACTACATGGCCCGCGGGCACTGGCAGATCGCCGACCACTCGAAGGGAAAGGTGCGCGAGGGGGCGTTCGACACGCTGGCGCCGGAAGACGTACCGAAGGCAGTGATCCAGACCGCGCTGAAGGCCTCCAACGCGATCGGCAACGGTCTGTACGGTGTCGACCTCAAGCAGGTCGGGCGCAAGGTACTGGTCATCGAGGTCAACGACAATCCGAACATCGACTCCGGGGTCGAAGACAAGGTCATCGGCGTCGAGTTGTACCAGCGCATCATGCGCGAGTTTCTGCGCCGACTCGAGGCTCGTGGACGCTGAACATACGACGCTGATCCGGTCCACCAACCGCAGCGACCGCGAAGGGCGCCAAGCTTCAGTGCCTAGCCGGTGTGTTGCAGCACTTTATCCACCCACCTCGTCGTCAGGCGGGTGCTCGGCAGACGCGGCCTCCCAGGTGCAGATGGCCGCCTTGCGCGTGCCGCCCCAGTGATAGTCACCGAACTCGCCCGACTCGCGCAGCACGCGATGGCACGGAATCAAAAAAGCCACCGGATTGCGCGCAACTGCACCGCCAACGGCCCGGGCGGCGCGCGGGCGGCCGAGCAGGACGGCAAGTTGGCCGTAGCTCAGCAGCCCCGCAAACGGGATGCGCAGCAAGGCGCGCCACACCTGGATCTGGAAGTTGGTGCCGCTGATCCACAGCGAAAGGCCTTGTCCTGCCGCAGCCAACGGCCGCGAGAATACCCGGTTCAACAGATCGGCCGCCGCCCCATCATCGGGCATCAGGATCGACCCGGGCCATTGTCTGCGCAGGGCCTCCACCGCACCGGGCAGCGCATCACTGTCGACAAACGACAGGTGGCAGATGCCACGTTCGGTGAATGCGATCAGCGCCAGTCCAAACGGCGAGTCTGCCGCTCCGTAACGGATCGGCAGACCTGCGGCGGCACGCTGAAATTCGCCTGGCGACATTGCCTCCATGTTCACGAACAGATCGTGCAGCCGTCCCGGGCCGGACAGACCGGCAGCCAGCGATGCCTGGAGCACACCGCCCGTCTGTGCCATCCGATGCTTGGCATGCTCGACGGTAAGAAACTGCATGAAGCGCTTGGGGCTCACCCCCGCCCAGCGGCTGAACAGGCGTTGGGTGTGCGACGCGCTCAGCCCGAGGTATCGCGCCAATGTGCCGAGGTCGGGCTGCCCGGACCGCTGCTGGCACAGATAGGCGATTGCGCTCTCGATGCGCGCGTAGGCGGCGATACCGGCAGGATCGTGAGCAGCAGGTGATGGTGGAGGCGACGACATGGCCCCACTTTAGCAAGTCAGGACCGGCTGCCCACCCGATTCTTGCGGTGTGGCCAACAGCGGCCTGGGCGCGGTCGGCGCACCGGCTCTGGGGGATTCAGACGCGGGATTCAGCTACGCAGGTGGCATCGAGCGGGCAGTCGGCGTCGCGGTGATGGGTCGCACGCGCCCGGCCCGGCAAGCAACCCCGGACCGGACGCGTCGAGCCTGAGCAGGCGGGGGCTGCCCTGCATGCCCCGGGGCCGGCGATCACGAATGCTTCGCACGCCGCTGCATCGAAATCCCCGCGATCACGATGCCGATCGTGACCAGCAACACCAGCACGGTTGCCAGCGCATTGATCTCCGGGCTGACACCGAGCCGCACGCTCGAATACACCACCATCGGCAGGGTCGATGCACCCGGACCCGAGGTGAAGCTGGCGATAACCAGGTCGTCCAGCGACAGCGTGAACGCGAGCAGCCAGCCGGCCGCGAGCGCCGGGGCGATCAGCGGCAGGGTGATCACGAAGAACACCTTCCACGGCCACGCCCCCAGGTCCAGCGCGGCCTCTTCCAGCGACGGGTCGAGGCGCACCAGGCGCGACTGCACGATGACCGCGACATAGGCCATCGAGAAGGTCACATGCGCGATCGTGATGGTGGTCATGCCGCGCCCCGTCGGCCAGCCGATCAGCTGCTCCATCGCGACGAACAACAGCAACGAGGCCAGGCCGAGGATCACGTCCGGCATTACCAGCGGGGCACCTATCATCAGGGCCAGCGCCGAACGCCCGCGGAAGCGCCCGAAGCGCACCAATGCAGTGCCGGCGAGCGTACCGAGAATCACCGCGAGGGTCGCGTTCATCACCGCGATACGCAGACTCACCCAGGCGGCGCCGAGCAGTTGCTCGTTGTGCATCAGAGCGCTGTACCACTTGGTCGAGAAACCGGCCCACACGGTGACCAGGCGCGACTCGTTGAACGAGAACACGATCAGCGACACGATCGGCGCGTACAGGAATGCGTAACCGAAGGCCAGCAGGCTGAACACCAGCATGGGGCGCCGCGTGCGCATCAGGTCTGTTCCTTCTCGCGGAAGCGCTCGAACAACAGCACCGGCACCACCAGCAGCGCCAGCAGCGCGACGGCGACCGACGCGGCCACCGGCCAGTCGCGATTGTTGAAGAACTCGGTCCACAGCACCTTGCCGATCATCAGCGTATCGGGGCCGCCGAGCAGGTCGGGGATCACGAACTCGCCCACCGCCGGCACGAACACCAGCAGCGAGCCGGCGATGATCCCAGGCAGCGACAGCGGCACCGTTACCCGCCAGAACGCGCACAGCGGCCGGCAGCCGAGATCTGCCGCGGCCTCGAGCAGGCTTTCGTCCATCTTCGACAGGGTCGCGTACAGCGGCAGCACCATGAAAGGCAGGTAGGCGTAGACGATGCCGAGGTACACCGCGAAGTCGCTATGCAGCAGGTGCAGCGGCTGGTCAATCACGCCGAGCCATAGCAGGAAATTGTTGATCAGGCCGTTGCCCTTGAGGATGCCGATCCAGGCATACACGCGGATCAGGAAGCTGGTCCAGAACGGCAGGATCACCAACATCAGCAGCGGCACGCGCAGACCCTCGCGCACCCGCGTGATGCCGAGCGCCATCGGATAGCCAAGCAGCAGACACAGCAGGGTCGACACGGCCGCCACCCTGAGCGAATTTTCGAACGCATCCAGGTACAGACTGTCCTGCACCAACAGCAGGAAATTGCCGAAATTGATCCGTACCTCGAGCAGGCCCGCAGCGGTCCAGTCGACCAGGCTGGAATACGGCGGCAGGCCAATCACGACCTCGGAAAGGCTGATGCGCGCGATGATCAGGAACGGCAGGCCGAAGAACAGACCCAGCCAAAGCAGCGGGATCCCGGCTACCGTACCCCGGCCCAGATGCAGCCGCTGCCGCAGGCTGCGACGCCCGCGCTGCGGACGGTCACTCGAGGAGGGCGACGGCATCGTCGGCACCCCAGGCTATCCAGGCAGGATCACCCCAGGTCAGGGGCGCGACGGCGCGGCGCGCGCGGTTGGTCAACTGCGCCTCGACCAGCGCACCGCCAGGTACCCGCACATGGTAGATCGACACATCGCCGAGATAGGCGATCTCCTCGACGCTGCCAGACAGACTGTTGTCGCCCGGCGGCGGCTGTTCGGTGGTAAGGAGCACCTTCTCCGGGCGCACCGCGACCACCACCGGCGTGCCCGGCGCGACCGCCTGCTGGGTGCGCACGCGCAGTTCTGTGCCGGCAACGTCGCTGCGCACCAGCAAGAGGTCGTCCCGCTGCTCCATCACGCGTCCCTCGAACTGGTTGACCGCACCGATGAAACCGGCGACGAAACGATTGCTGGGGAATTCGTAGATCTCCGATGGCGTGCCGATCTGGCGGATCCGGCCCTCGTTCATCACCGCCATGCGCGTCGACATGGTCATCGCCTCCTCCTGGTCGTGGGTGACCATCACGAAGGTGATGCCGAGGCGCTCCTGGATGTTGACCAGCTCGAACTGGGTGTGCTCGCGCAGCTTGCGGTCGAGCGCACCGAGCGGCTCATCGAGCAGCAGCAGCTTGGGTTGCTTGACCAGCGAACGCGCCAACGCGACCCGCTGGCGCTGGCCCCCGGACAACTGGTCGGGCTTGCGTCCGGCGAAGTCGCCCATGCGCACCAGCTCCAGCATCGCGGCCACACGCTCGCGGATCTCGGCGCGCGGCAACTTCTCCTGGCGCAGGCCGAAGGCGATGTTGTCGGCCACCGAGAGATGCGGGAACAGCGCGTACGACTGGAACATCATGTTGACCGGACGCCGGTATGGCGGCAACTCGGTCACATCCTCGCCGCCGATCAGCAGGCGGCCGGCGTCCGGCCGCTCGAATCCGGCCAACATACGCAGCAGGGTGGTCTTTCCGCAGCCGGACGCGCCGAGCAGCGAGAAGAATTCGCCCGGGTAGATGGTCAGCGAGACATCATCGACCGCGTAGTGGCTGCCGAAGGTCTTGGTGACATTGCGGATCTCGACCAGCGGCGCGGCAGATGGATCCTGCCACGCCCCCAGTGCCGGCTTCGGCCCAGCCATCCGACGCTAGCGACCGGCCTTGACCCGGGTCCAGGCCCGGGTGCGCGCACGCTGTGCGGCCGGATCCAGCTCCGCCGGCGCGATCAGGCGCTCGCGCACCTCCTGCGGCGGGAAGATGCCCTGGTTGTCACGGACCGCCTCGTCGAGCAGCGGCATCGACGTCGGTATCGCATTCGCATAGCCGACGAAGTTCGAGATCTTGGCGATCACCTCGGGACGCATCAGGAAATCGATCAGCTTGTGCGCATTGTCCGGATGCTTTGCATCGGCCGGGATCGCCATCACGTCGACGAACGCAATCGCACCCTCGCGCGGGATCGTCAGCGCGACGTCGACGCCGTTGTTGGCCTCGACCGCACGGTCGCGGGCCTGCAGGATGTCACCGGAGTAGCCGTGCGCCACGCACAGGTCACCGTTCGCCAGGTCGTTGATGTACTGCGAGGAATGGAAATAGCGGATGTAGGGACGCACCTTCTGCAGCAGTGCGGTGGCGGCATCCAGGTCGGCCTTGGCGGTGCTGTTCGGGTCCTTGCCCAGGTAGGTCAGCGCGATGCTGAACACCTCGGTCGGATCGTCCAGCAGGCTGATACCGCAGTCGGCCAGGCGTTCGGCGTTCTTCGGATCGAAGATCAGGGCCCAGGTGTCGACCGGGGTGTCGGCGCCCAGACGCTCGGCCACCTTCTTGACGTTGTAGCCGATGCTGGTAGTACCCCACATGTATGGCACCAGGTACGCATTGCCGGGGTCGAGGTCGACCAGCCCCTTCATGATCACCGGGTCGAGGTTCGCGTAATTGCTCAGCTTGGCCTTGTCCAGTTTCTGGTAGATGCCGGCCTTGACGTGGCGCTGCGCGAACGGGCGCGCGGTCGGGAACACCACGTCGTAGCCGCTGTGCCCGGCCAGCAGCTTGGCCTCCAGCACCTCGTTGGAGTCATACACGTCGTACACGACCTTGATCCCGGTCTCGGACTGGAACTGCTCCAGAACCTCATCCGCGATGTAGTCGCTCCAGTTGTAGACATTCAGCACGGGCTCTTCCGCCGCGCTGGCATTCACGCCAAAGACAAGGGCGGCCAGCAGGCCAATCAGGGGAAGCCTTGACACGGGATCAACCTCCGGATGTTGACGGGATAAAGGTAGTAGCGTGCACCCGGAACACCGATCCGTCACGCGATTTTTGCCGGGCCGCATGGCCCCTGGCATTCAAAGCAACGACCCTCGGGAGATCTCCGCGAGGGTCGTTGAACGTTAATCGGGCGGCGCGCTGACGCCGCGCCTGATCATTCGCAGTCTTCGTCGAGCGCCGCGGAGTATTCCTTCTTGCTCAACTTGCCATCGCCGTCCTTGTCGAGCTTGGCAAAATCCTTCTTCACGCCACTGGCGGCGAATTCGGTCGCATCGACGAAACCGTCGCCATTGGCGTCGGCCTTGGCGAATTTGAGTGGCGCCGCAAAGGCTGTGCTGGTAACCAGCAGTGCAGCGGCTGCGGCGACGGTCAGGTGGGTCATTTTCATAGGTACGGTCCTTTCTCTCGCTGTTGAAGTCATCGGCAGGCGTCATTAGTCGACACGGGGTGCTATAGCGCCCTCCGCATAATGTAGGCGCTCAAGGGTCGCGCCGTCGAGTTTCCGCGGAATTTGCCGGTGCAGTGCCCGCAAAAGTTGATCGAGGTTAATTTATACCCGCATTGCCCCGCTTGGCGCCACCCCACCTGAGGAGCGGCTGTCACAACCCCGATGTCGGCGCGACAAGGCCAAACACCCAGCCACGAACCGGCTAAAGTTGCCGATAAGGCGCACCGCCAAACTCTCGGGCCGGTCGAAGGCGTCGACACCTCAGGCCCAGCCCGCTACCGTTCGAGACACTGTATCCAATGACATCAAACGCAAACAACAACCCTACCAGGCACCTGTACCTGCTGCTGGGCTGGCTGTGCGTTGCGCTCGGCGTCGTCGGTGCCTTTGTCCCGCTGATGCCGACCACGGTATTCCTGCTGATCGCCGCATGGGCCTTTTCGCGCTCCTCGGAGCGCTGGCACCGCTGGCTGCGCGAGCACGCGCGCTTCGGCGATACGATCCGCGCCTGGGAGGAACACCACGCCATGCCGCGCCGCGCCAAGCGGCTGGCCTTTGTCGCGCTGGCATCCTCGTATGCCGTCACCGCGCTGGTGTTCGGCCCGCTGTCCTGGACGACCATCATCGGTGGCCTGTGCATGGCCGGGGTCGCGCTGTACATCGCGCACCTGCCGGTATTGGAGAAGTCGGCCGAACAAACCGTAGGCCCTTGATTTCGCCGGCCGGGAGCCGCACATTCGGGACCATTCGACCACAATTGTGGAGACTGTACCCATGTTGCGCATCCTGCTCTTCCTCGGCACCAACATCGCGATCGTCGCGTTGATCAGCATCACCTTCCGGCTGCTCGGGATTGATAACCTGCTGGCGCAGAACAATGTCGACCTGGACATGAACGCGCTGCTGATCTACTCGGCGATCATCGGTTTCTCCGGTTCGATCATCTCGCTGTTTACCTCCAAGTTCATGGCCAAGAAGTCGATGGGCGTGCAACTCATCGAGCAGGCACGCACGCAGGAGGAGATGTGGCTTCTGAATACCGTGCAGCGTCAGGCCCAGGCCGCCGGTATCGCGATGCCCGAGGTCGGCGTCTTCCAGGGCTCGCCGAACGCGTTTGCGACCGGCTGGAACAAGAATGATTCTCTGGTCGCGGTCAGCACCGGGCTGTTGCAGTCGATGAACCACGACGAGGTCGAGGCCGTGCTCGCACACGAGATCAGCCACGTAGCCAACGGCGACATGGTCACCCTGACACTGATCCAGGGGGTCGTGAACACCTTCGTGGTGTTCTTCTCGCGTGTCATCGGCCATGTGGTCGACCGCGTGGTGTTCCGCGTCGAGCGCGGCCACGGGCCGGCGTTCTGGATTACCTCGCTGATCGCCCAGTTCGTGCTCGGCATCCTCGCCACGATGATCGTGATGTGGTTTTCGCGTTACCGCGAATACCGCGCCGACGCGGGCGGGGCGAATCTGGCCGGCCGGCAGAAGATGATCGCCGCGCTGCGCCGCCTGCAGCAGGCCCATGACCCGCAGCCTTTGCCCGATGAGATGGCCGCCTTCGGCATCACCGGCGCGGGCCTGAAGGAGCTGTTCGCCAGTCACCCACCGCTCGAGGCACGCATCGCCGCCCTCGAACAGGGCCGCTGAGACGAGACCGGTTCCGGGGTCAGTCCGACCGATCAGCAGATCGCTCTCAGGGCCGGACCGACAGGCGGGCAAACTCGGACTCAATGTCCGCCGCGGTCACGCGTGCGAAAGCCGCCGCGTCGAAGGTTGTGACGGCCCCTGCGACCTCCGACCAGGCAAAGCCAGAGGTCCAGTCGCTGTGCCGATAGCTGCCCTGCTGCGCACGCTCCACGATGTAGATGCGACCCGGTCGATAGAGCAGGTTGTAGGCCTGCCCACGGTCATGCAGATCCCTCACCGTCGCCCAGGCCGTATCGCGGTCGGCGTGCCTGTGCACCGTCAGCGGGTAGGGCTGGGGGCCGTCATTGTGCCGCCAGCATGCCGCCTCGATCGGGTAGCTCCCGGACGAACGCACGAACAGCTGGAAATGCAGGTGGTTGACCGATGCGTAGGCACCGTAGGCGTTATACGCCAGACCGGCGCCCGCAAGCGTCCGACCCAGCCGGGCGACGATCGCCCAGGCCAGCGCATGGCCCACCTGATCGAGAAACTGTGGCCTGCAGGCCAGCGGATCGGGTACCAGTAGGCCATGCAGCTCGGCGAACGGAAACTTGTTGTACAGCAGCCGAACCGGGGCCCCCGCCAGCCGCCCCTCCCAGAGGATCTCGTTGCGCAGGAACGGCCGGTTGAAGTGAAAGGCGTCGGCCGCGAACGGCCGCTGCAGGCAGCTGACCGCCGCATCGCTGATGCGCGGCGGACGCAGCGCGCGCAACGGATTGAACTGCAGTTCCCAGGGACCGCGACGCGTCCAGCGCGTCACGGCCAGCTGGTCCAGACCGAGTTCACGCAGGCGTTGAAATACCGCAACGTCGTCGGGCGCCGCAGCAATGGCCGCGTCGTCCTGACGGTCGAAGCGTCCGCACCAGCGCACAAAGGCATCGGTCAGCGGCCCGCGCAGTCGGTCGAACAGCGGCTGTTCGCAGCTGGCATTGGCCAGCACCAGGATGAACCCCCCGAGCCCGTCTTGCGCGAGCAGCCCGCTCAGCCCCTCCTCGAAAGCGGCACGCAGCGCAGCCGGCGATGCGAACACCGGGGGCAAGTTCTCAGTGGTCATGCCGGTGCGGCTGATCGGGCGGATCGGGCACTGGGTCATAGCCGCCCTCGTGCCAGGGATGACAGCGGCCGACGCGACGGATACCCATCCACAGGCCACGCCACGGCCCCCATTTCTCCATCGCCTCGATGGTGTAGGTCGAGCAACTGGGCACATAGCGGCAATTGTTGCCAAGGAACGGGCTGATCAGCAGCTGATAGCCGCGCACCAGTTTGATCAGTAGGGTCTTGTACATCGCGTCTTCCGTACCGGGACGTGCATTACACCACACCGCCAGCCCCGCACTCTTGCCGCTGCCAGCGCGCTGCGCCACCATCGTGGCAATGGCACCGCTCACCAGTCTGTTTCTCGCCCCTGTCGACCCGCGTTCGGCACCCGAGTTGGCCAGCATCCAACAGGTGCTGCTCGACCTCGAGGTGATCGCCCGCCCACTCGGCCCGCAGACCTACGCCGCCGGCGAGGGCTTCAGCCGCCAAGTGGTCTACGCCGGCTGCTCTCCCTACCTGGTAATGCAGCCGCCCAGCGATGGCAGCCTGCAGTTCTGTCACGTGGCCTTGCACGGACCCTTTGCGCTACCGCGCCTGGTGACCGGACCGAATACGCCCAAACCGCGCTGCCCGGCCTGCCGCGCCAGTCTCGCCGACTGGCGGACGCAGCTGCAGGATTGGCTGGCCGGCGGCGCCGAGGTGCACTGCGGCACCTGCCAGCGGAAATGGTCGCCGCATCGCCTCGACTGGCGCGGCCATGCGGTCAGCGGACGGGTGCTGGTAGAACTGCGCAACGTGTTCCCCGGCGAAGCCACGCCGAGCGATAAACTGATCAACACGCTGAGCGAACGGACCGGCGAGGCATGGCGCTACGCCTGGGCCGGGTGCCTGGTCGATTGAGCGCCCCGACAACGCACCGGGCGGGATTCAATCGCCGACTACGCGGTCCTTGCCCTGGCCCTTGGCCTGATACAGCGCCTTGTCGGCGCGTTCGAACACGGTCTCGGGCGAGTCACCTTCGGCGAATATGGCCAGGCCGCACGAAATCGTGATCTTCACCGGCTGGCCGTTGGCATGCAGCCCGCCGTTCAGCACGCCCTGGCGCATCGCCTCGGCGATGCGCAGCGCGTCGTCGCGTTCTGCACCGGTCAACAGCACGACGAATTCCTCACCACCGTAGCGGGCGATGAGGTCTGTCTCACGCAGGCGTTCGCTGAGGATCCTGCCGATCATCACCAGGGCCTTGTCGCCGGACTTGTGGCCGAATTTGTCGTTGACCCGCTTGAAATCGTCGACATCGAGCACGAGCAGTGCCATCGGCTCGGAAAACCGTTTCCAGCGCGCATATTCCTGGGCCATGCGCTCATCGTAGGCGCGTCGGTTCGGCAATCCGGTGAGCTGGTCACGCATCGCCTCGCGATAGGTCTGGGCTACCTGGCGGCGCAGATCAAAGGTGTCCTGCTCGAGCCGTCGCAGCTGCCTGCGCAGCTGATCCGCCTCGGCCTCGGCCACCTCGCGCCGGGCGCTCTCTTCCTCGAGGTGATGGCGGACATGGGAATGCATGCGTTCGACGCTGCTGATCACGCCGGCCTGCAGTTCAGGGAGGCTCGCACTCTTGCGCACACTGGCGGTCAGCGTCAGGACCTCGATATTCATCTTCTGTCCCAGGCGCTCGCCGCTCTCCCGCGAGTCATCGCGCCTCTGCACCTCATCCAGCATATGTCGATCGAGTTCCTCGAGCCGCTGGTTCAATTCGATCAGGAACAGCTCGGCCGATTGCGCATCGTGCTGTGACTGCTTGAATGCCCGCACCGCCAGATCGCTGATCTGGCGCACCACGCGTACCCATGCGTCGCCGGCGCCATCGGACGCCAGCTCGGCGCGAAACGCGCCGATCTGCTCGAGCAGGGGTTCCGGCCATTGCACGGCATCCAACATGCCGAGCAGCAGTTGGTTGGGCGAGGCCAACGCGGCATCGTCTCTGCCGATCAGACGGCTGAGCAATCCACCACGGGATTCGGTCTTCTTCGGCGACGGCGCACGGCCGCTGCGCAGCAACTCGGCCAGGCGGTCCAGGTCGCGGTCGCTGGCATTGCCCGGGTCGGCTGCGACAAGCTCCCAGAGGTTCAGGGCCTCATCGACCTGGCGCTGGCTCGCGCCGCCGCGTTCGAGCAGGGTCGCCAGCGCTCCGGGGCGGGTGCGGCTTTCGGACGCCCGCACCACCGAATCGGCAAATTCGTCGGCGCGCCGCAGCAGGGTTTCCGTATGGCCACTCTTGGCGGCCTGGCGCAGGCGATGCAGGTGCGGATCCAGGACCGGGTCGAGCCCGGAACAGGCGACACAAATACGCGTGATCAGGCGGGTGAGTTCGCGCTCGGCCTCGGTGTGCGCACTGCCCTCGCGCTCGTGTTGGTCGGCGAGCTTCAGGTAGCGTTCGCGCCAATCAGCCATCATGCCGGGACCGGCTGGCCTCAGGCGGCCAGGCGGAGGCCCTCCGGCAGCAACAGTTCGACGCAGATCGGCAGATGGTCGGAGAGGGCATAGTCGACCACGCGCGTGCGCTGCACCTCGAGCGCGTGCGACACGAGAATGTGGTCGATCCGGCGGACCGGGCGCCAACTCGGGAAGGTGGCCTGATCGCAGGCCGGCTCCGTCAGTCCGGTCTTGTCGATGAAAGCGCGCACCTCGCTGCTCTCACAGCCCGCATTCAGGTCGCCCATTACCACCAGGTGGCGTCGGTCACCGATCAGTTCGTTGATGAAATCGAGTTGGCGGCCGCGCACCCGGCGACCGAGGGCCAGGTGCATGCTGCAGACCACCAGCGCATCCGGGCCATCACCGAACTCGAGCAGCATCGCTCCGCGACCGTTGCCCGGCGGCAGCCTGTGATTGCTGACCCGGGTCGGCCGGATGCGGCTCAGGAAGCCGTTACTGTGCTGGGCCAGCACGCCCATGTTGCGATTGACCTGGCGGTACCAATGCGGATAGCCGCTGCGGTGCGCGAGGTACTCGGTCATATCGACAAAGCCGCTGCGCAGGCTACCGGAATCGACCTCCTGCAGGCCGACCAGGTCATAACCGCGGATCATCTCGGCGATCAGGTTCAGATTGCGCAGACGCTCACGGTTGGGTAGCAGATGCTTCCAGCCCTTGGTCACATACTCGCGGTAGTGGCGGGTGTCGATGCCGGCCTGGATGTTGTAGCTCAACAGGCGCAGACCGCGCCCATGCGCCGGATGGTCTTTGGTGTCGTGCGGTGTTCGAGCGGTCATGCCGGTGTGAATCAGTTCCACAATCAAGGATTTGCCTGTGCCTTGCGCTCCGATAGGACTTTAGCGACCACAAAGTCGGCAACTTCAGTCATCTCGTCAAAGCTGGCGAAGCCGGTTCCGCTGCGGTAGCGGCCGTCGATGACCAGGGCGGGCACCCCGCGGATGCCGTACCGACGCATCAGCGCCCTCGCCCGGTTGACCTTTGCAGCGACCGCGAACGAGTTCATCGCCTCGCGGTACTTGGCCATATCGACGCCATTCTCCTCGAGGAACGCATCGACCTCGTCGCGGGTGCGCAGCTTGCGCTTCTCTTGATGCATGGCGTGGAACAGCTTCTCGTGCAGGCGGTCGAGTTCGCCCATGCCCTGCAACGCATAATAGACCTGCGCATGCAGGTCGGCTGGACCGCCGAACATCACCGGGATACGACTGAACTTGACGTTCGCAGGCAGACCGGCCGACCACTTGTTCACGGTCGGTTCAAAGTCGCTGCAGTGCGGGCAGCCGTACCAGAAGAACTCCACGACCTCGACCTCGTCGCCAGTCGCGACCGGTGGCTGGGGCTCAATCGGCACATACTGCACGCCCTCCTCGAAGGGCTTGGCCAGGGCGGCTCCGGCGATCAGCAGGAGGCCGGTCAGCAGGGTCACAACAACTCTCTTCACGCTAGGTGCTCCGTTTGGTCATTCACCACTCATCGGACCTAAGGCCGGGTCGCGAGTTCAGCGGCAGGTGGATATTGGTTCGGGCATTCTTGCGCGTTGCCCGGGCGAACTGCAACCTTGCATGCAGGCCTCGAAAATCCATACGCATGACGCTATGCGACGGCCACGCGGCGCCACCATGGCGGGGCCGGGGCGCGCGGCGGAAACGAAAAAGGGCGGCCAAGGCCGCCCTTTTGCTCTGGTACCGGGGTCGCGCTCAATGCAGGCCCTGGACGTACTGCGCAACCGCATCGATCTCCGCATCGGTCATCTTCTTGGCGACACCGCGCATCATCGATCCGGCATCGTTGGCGCGCACACCGGCGCGGAAGTTTTTCAGCTGGGTAACCGTGTAGTCGGCATGCTGGCCGCTCAGGCGCGGGAAATTGGCCATCGGATTACCTGCCCCGGTGGGACCGTGACAGGCCGCACAGGCCGCTACACCGCTGCTGGCGTTGCCGGCCCGAAACATGCCCTGGCCGAGTTCGACCTTGTCCTCGGCCGCCTTGCCCTCGGTCGATTTCTGCGCCGCGTAATAGGCGCCGAGGTCGGCCATGTCCTGTTCGCTCAACGCAGCCGCCATGCCGTTCATCGTGGCATCTTTGCGCTCGCCGGCCTTGAACTCCTTGAGCTGTTTGGCGATGTAGTCAGCGTGCTGACCGGCCAGCTTGGGGAAATTCGGGGCGGCACTGTTTCCGTCCGGGCCATGGCAGGCACCGCACATAGCGGACTTGGTCTTGCCGGCTTCGACATCCCCGGCTGCCTGGGCGTTGCCCAGCGTAGCGAGGCTGACAATGGAGACGATCATTAGCAACTTTTTCATATTCATTAAGTCCGACTTTTGGAAATAGCTACGACCTGGACACGCAGCAGGCCGATGCGGGCACTGCCGCGGCGGCCACCGCCCGGCTCACCGGAGCGTCGCGATATAGGCTGCCAGATTGTCCATGTCAGTTTCGGTCAGGCCTGCGGCCATCGCCTTCATCGTGGCATTGTCACGTGCACCGGATTTGAAAGCCCGCAACTGTGCGCCCACGAAGGCTGCGTCCCGTCCGGCCAGCTTCGGGTACTTCAGCGCCTCGTTGCCGGCCCCGGTCGGGCCATGGCAGCCGGCACAAATGCCAAACTTGGCCTTGCCCGCCGCTGCATCGCCCGCAATTGCAGAGCCCGCGGCAACCGCCAGCACGGTAGCGAAAGCGACGACGAGGGTCATTTTCATACCAAGTCTCCCGGACCGGCGCCCCGGCCACGGGGCCGAGCGGACTGCGCAAATTGGCACGCGTTTATATCAGAAGCTGCTTAAGTAGGCAAACGGGCCGGGCGTCGCGCTATGTGTTCACTCGCGCCTGGTGTCGAAGACGAACGGCACCTCGAATCGCCCGTCGCCATCCAATCGCACCGCGGCCTCCCATTGCATCCGTCTTTGACTGCATATCGGCAAGATTGTTTCACCCTCCCAGCGCCCGTCTTGAATACCCTGCAACAGGGTGCGGTTGAGCCCCATGTCCATGTTCAGACCACGGATCTCGACCTGCACCGCATGTGCCCCCAGGCCGTCGATCTCCACCGACAGGTGCAACGGCTTCATCAGTGGAATCGTCCGGGGAGTGATTGAGAGGCTGACCCAACCTCCAGCCACGGCCCGTCGACAGGCCCCGGCACGCAGGTCACAGTCCTCGACCGCCGGCACACGGCTGTACTGCCGCGTCTGCTGCGCCTGCCAGTGGTATGCCGCCAGGTAAGCCAGGCCGCCCAGCGCCGCAAAACCCAGCAGGATCATGATCCCACGTACCTTGCCCTTCACTCATCCTCCCGCAGGACATCGCCATCGGCGTCGCCGGCGCAGTCTGCCACAGGCGGCGCGCCACCGCCGCGCAAGCCACCCAGCCGTGGCAATACCCGGAACGGGCCCGGGTTGCTTTCAGCTCGCACGCCACTAATTTAGGATGTCCTGAATAAGCCCGTCCTGGACTTCTCAGAGGACGCTACGGCGCAAAAGTGACTTGCACCTCGGTGCAAAATCAATCGCTTGACGCGGTCGTTGTTCGCGGCACATCACTGTGCCGCGGAAGCTCTGATCCAGTCCGGGGCCTGCTTTGGGCCTGCAGAGGTAGTCTATGACGCATTGGTTGAGTGGTCGCGTGGCGCGCAAGACGTGTTGGAACGACACACATTTCTCGCTGGCTATCGCGGTACAGGGGCCGCCGTTTCTGGCCGGGCAATTTATCCGGATCGGCATGGATGTCGGCAATGAACGTGTCGGCCGGCCGTATTCCCTGGTCAACCCACCGCACGAACCCTTGCTCGAGATCTTCTTCAACATCGTCCCGGAAGGGCCGCTGACCAGCCGGCTCGCCCAGCTCGAGGCGGGTGACCAGGTCTGGCTGAACGACGCTGCAAACGGCTTCCTGACCCTGGCCGAGGTCCCGGAACAGACCCGCGACCTGTGGATGCTGGCCACCGGGACCGGCGTGGGTCCGTTCCTGTCGATGCTGCAGACCGAGGAACCCTGGCGGCGCTTCGACAACGTGGTGCTCGGCTACGGGGTGCGGTTCCATGACAACCTGGGCTATCGCGAACTGATCGAACGCCTGCAACGGGAGCATCATGGGCGTTTCCATTTCGTCCCCTTTGTGACCGGCGAGAAGGTACCGACCGCGTTCGACTGCCGGATTACCGACACACTTGCCGATGGCCGCCTGGAGCAGCATGTTGGCGTAGCGCTGGACCCTGAGCGCTGCCACGTGATGTTGTGCGGACACGCCGAGATGATCAGCGATGCACTGCAGATCCTCGAACAACGCGGCCTGCGCCGCCATCGGCGACGCGAACCGGGCCATATCAGTACCGAGAAATATCACTGAGCCGGCCGCGGGCGGGCAGCGCGGCCCTGCGGAGAGGTCAGTGCAGCCCCGGGAACTGGTCGGCGAAGCGCTCGATCCACTCCTCGGCGGCCTGCTCACTGCTGAGCCGGCGACCCTCCTCGCGCGCCACCTGCAGACGGTATTCCTCGATGTAGCACAGCTGCTCGACCATGCGCACGCAAAAGCGGTCCTGCTGGGTCAGGAAGCGCACCCCCACCTCGTAGCCCGGGCCGGAGGTGGCCGGGCGGCACCAGGCCACCAACGCATCGACCTCGTACTGCTCACCGAACATCGGTATCGTCAGGCGGATCGCATACCCGGGATCCAACGCGGCCGCACTGGCAAAGCACAGGCCACCCTCGCCAACGTTGCGCAGGCGCTCATCACGCTGCGGCGCGTCGCCCTGCAGCACAAAGCGAATCGGCATCCGCGACGGGTGACGGATAAAGCGCCGCTTGACGCGTGACGATTTCGGACTGTCCGCTTTCATGTTTCGATCCGCCCGACACCGGCGACATGATTGCCCGGCCTGTCGCTCGAGTTTCGCCGGTATTTCCGGCTTGTCCAGGTATCAATCACCGAGCACCGCCAGGCATTCCTCGGGGCGCAGTGCGCGCCACTGCCCGGGGGCCAGGCCGGGATCCAGGGTGAGGCCTCCGACCGACTCGCGGTGCAGGCTGGTCACGCGGTTGCCGAGTGCCGCAAACATGCGCCGGACCTGGTGGTAACGCCCCTCGGCGATCGTGATCCGCACCTCGGTATCGCTCAGCCGCCGCAGCGTCGCCGGGCGGGTCGGCTGCGCCTCGTTGCGCAGCGTCAGGCCGGCCGCCAGGCGCAGCTCGGCATCGGCTGCCAGTGGCTCCGCGAGGCCGGCCAGATAGGTCTTCGGGATGTGTTGGCTCGGTGCGCTGATGCGGTGCGACCACGCCCCGTCATCGGTCAGCAGCAACAGCCCACTGGTATCCTTGTCCAGGCGCCCTACCAGGTGCAGGCGCGTCGCGATCTCCGGCGGGAGCAGCGACAAAACCGTCGCCTGTCCGGCGTCTGTCGTGGCGCTGAGCAGACCGAGCGGCTTGTTGAGCATCAGATACAGCGGCTGCGGCAACGCCAGCGGACGCCCCTCGAGTTCCACCCGGGCATCATCGGCGACCGCAAAGGCCGCGTCCCTGACCCGCTCGCCGGACACGCTCACGCGGCCACGCCTTACCAGCACGCGCGCCTGGCTGCGCGAGATACCCGCTGCCTGGCTGACGAAACGGTCAAGTCTCAACTGTCGATTCTTCTGACATTGCAATTTCCGGACATCGACCTACCTTTGCAAGGAACGGTCGCAGCGCGCCGCGCACAGGCCAAAGGAGACCGATCATGAGCCAATTTCGCATCCTCAGTGCCGGCGCGCTGGACGCCGGCGTCGGATTTCAGCGACCACGTCAGAGTCTGCCCGAGCACGTCACGCTCGACAGCCCGGCGATGGACATAATGACCGACCTTGCCAAGGTCAGCGCCGAGACCGTGTCGGCGAACGTCTCGGTCGACGACGCCGAGGAGAAGATGATCGCCAGTGGCGTGCGCCTGCTGTTCGTAACCAACCAGCTCAACCAGGTCATCGGCATCATCACATCGCGAGACCTCAGCGGCGAGCGCATCCTGCGCTTTATCAACGATTCGAAGAGCGCGCGCAAGGACCTGATCGTACGCGACATCATGACGCCCCAGCATACCGTCGAGGTCCTGGAGATGGGCGACGTGGCCACATCGCGAGTCGGCGACGTGGTGGCCACACTGAAACGCATGGGCCGCCAGCATGCCTTGGTGGTAGACCGCGACGCGACCGACAGACAGACCATCCGCGGCCTCTTGTCGACCACGCAGATCAGCCGTCAACTCGGCGAGATCATCGACACCACGGACATAGCCGGCAATTTCGCCAATCTCGCGCGCGCGGGCTGAGCATCTTCCGCCGATGGCGGCGCTGAACGTAGAATGCGTTCAGCACGTCATATCAGGTGGTCCGAGGTGAAGTTTCATCAACTGCGACTGGGTGCCCGTTTCCGTTACCGCGGCATGGTGCTGCGCAAGATCTCGCCGCTCAAGGCCGCGGCGGAGGTCGACGACCTACAGAAGCTCATCCCGCGTTCCGCCGAGGTCAGCCCGCTCGACGAACGCGGCGAGGTCATAGCGCAAAGACTTCCTGATACACTCCCCGGCGCGCGGCTGGAGGCAGCGCTCGGCCTGTTCCTGGCCGCCTGCGAACACGCCGCCACCCGAACCGACCCCGCATTGACTGATGCGCAACGCGCACAGCTGATGCAGGCGCTGCAGACCGCCGGACATGACCTGGTGGTGCGGCTCGCTGCCGACACATGAAGCGACAGCATCGGCACCCCCGGCCACGCCTGGACCACCCATCAGGAGACCGTATTTCGTGAAAAAAGCCATTATTCCACTCACATTCCTCAGCGCCGCTGCGCTGGCACAGCAGCCGCCGATGACCCAGATGCCCGACCTGCAGGAGATGTTCTTCATGCAATTCGACGTCGATAAGGACGGCAAGGTCAGCAAGGCGGAGTTCCTCAAACCCACCGAGTCCCAGTTTGACCACATGGACACGAACGGGGACGGCGCCCTCGACCAGGCAGAGGTCAAGGCGTTCAACGACGAGATGCAAAATCGCATACAGGAACTTCAGCGCAAGATGCAGCCGCGCTAAGAGGCGCTGACTTGCGCAGGGCTTCCGCAGAATCGGCGCATGCCGCCAATCACGTTGGCGCCGCAGCGTGTTCTGAGAAGTCCAGGGTCGACCAATTTGGGGCCTCCCGAAGTGCGCAGCCACCGCCGAAACGCACGGTAGTCGATACCGACATGCACGCCTGCTGGTTGGCCAGCAACAACAAAGGCCGCAGCGTTGCCCGCTGCGGCCTCAATGAAAAACCCCATTCAATTCTACATGGGCGCGCCGCAACCTCTCCACCAATCGCTTGCACAGCGACCGACGGAGACAGGGAAGTTCGCGCTACCTAACGTTCAATTGTATCCGGGGATCGCGACATGCTCCTGCACCCGCGCATCGTCGCACTCGGTGTGAGCAAGATACTCTCGAGCGACCCGTTTCTCGGCTTCGACTTCGTGGCCACCCCAATCGAGCCTCCGGGAAGCGGCCTTGATATCCTCCCACGTTACGGGAAGACCTTCGTTTTCAATCGACATCACGCTCTCCTTAGAGCTTGCAAGCAGCTAAACGATCTAACACATTGAATTCAATGTGCATGTTAAACAAGGGTAGACCAGCCGGGCCGACCGTGTGCAGAAAACCGCACCAAATCGAACCGTGCATACCGAATAACGCCCTGTTGAAGTGCGGTTCGGCAGCAACCGCGCATTCTGAAGGCCCACCGAGATGGAAAGCACCTACCCAGGGCGGGCAATGTGACCCAACTCACAGCAAGGGGCGAATATTAGCAAATTCTGCACCGCATTGATGCATAAATCTCGTCTGGATGGGCGAATTTCGTGCGTTTTCTGCCTTGTCCCGGACGTTGCCCGGATCCCGGCTTGATCCGGGCCACGCCACATCGCGAACCTTCCGCTATCCTCGTGGTTTGGCGAAGCGGAGAGACCCCGACATGTCGACAGCAAAGCAGATCTACTATTTCGCAACCTGCCTGGTCGACCTGCTCTACCCCAAGGCCGGCCTGGCCGGCATGCAGCTGTTGCGGCGCGAGGGGGTCGAGGTGATCTTTCCGCACGACCAGACCTGTTGTGGTCAGCCGGCTTTCAACTCCGGCTACCGCGACGAGGCGCTCGCGGTGGCGCGCGCACAGCTGGCCTGCTTCAAACGCGAGATCCCGGTGGTGGTGCCGTCAGGGTCCTGCGGCGGAATGATCAGACAGCACTGGGCCGAGCTGTTCGCCGGCCAGCCCGACGAGGCGCAGGCCCTGGCCGTCGCCGGCCGCACCTATGAGCTGACCGAATTCCTGGTCGACGTGCTGCATATCCGGCTGACCGATCTGGGCGAGCCGCTCAAGGTCGCAATCCATACCTCGTGCTCGGCGCGCCGCGAGATGGGCGTCGCCGACCGTATCGAGGCGCTGGTCGGACAACTCGACAAGGTCGAGGTGTTGACCCAGGAACGCAAGGCCGAGTGCTGCGGTTTCGGCGGCACCTTTGCGATCAAGCAGGCCGACGTCTCCGGCGCCATGGTCAAGGACAAAACCGATGCCCTGCGTGCGACCGGGGCACAGCGCGTGATCAGCCAGGACTGCGGCTGCCTGATGAACATCGGCGGCGCCTTTGAAAAACAGCACGCACGGCAGGGCGATGGGCCCACCGCGCAGCACGTCGCCGAATTCCTCTGGGAGCGCACCGCATGAACCAGGCCCGGGCATTTCACCACCGCATCGACAAGGCACTGCACGACGATCAACTGCGGCGCAACTTCCGCTCGGCGCTGAGTGGGATCCAGGCCAAACGCGAGATCCAGTTTCCTGACGATACGCAACTGCAGGCGCTACGTGAGCAGGCGCGCGCAGTGCGCGCCAGTGCACTGATCCATCAACCCGAGCTGCTCGAACGCCTGGAGGCCAACCTGACCGCAAACGGCATCCAGGTGCACTGGGCAGAGGATCCGGAGCAGGCCAATGCGATCATCTACGGGATCCTCGAGGCGGCCAAGGCCCGGTCGGTGGTCAAGGGCAAGTCGATGGTCTCGGAAGAGACCGGGCTCAACCAATACCTCGAGGAACGGGACATCGAGGTCATCGAGTCCGACCTCGGCGAGTTCATCATCCAGCTCGCGCACGAACCGCCGTCACACATCGTCGCACCCGCGATCCACAAGAACCGCCGCGAGGTCGCCGAACTGTTCCACCGGTTCTACCCGGACATCCCCTATACCGAGGACATCGACCAGCTAACCCAGAGCGCGCGTCTGATCCTGCGCGAGAAATTTGCCGGCGCCGACGCCGGCATCTCCGGAGTCAATTTCGCGGTCGCCGAGACCGGCACCCTGTGCCTGGTCGAGAACGAGGGCAACGGACGCCTGAGCACCACCGCGCCGCGCCTGCATATCGCGATCACCGGGGTCGAGAAGGTGGTCGAAAAGCTCAGCGACGTACCGCCGCTGCTCGAGATCCTGACCAAGTCGGCGACCGGACAGCCGATCACGACCTACTTCAACATGATCAGCAAGCCTCGCCAGCCCGGTGAGCTGGACGGTCCCGAGGCCGTGCACCTGGTGCTGCTCGACAACGGACGTTCACGCATCCGCATCGACGCGGAACTGCTCGACACGCTGCGCTGCATCCGCTGCGGCACCTGCATCAATTACTGCCCGGTGTATGTGCAGCTCGGCGGCCACGCCTATGGCACCGTCTATCCGGGGCCGATCGGCATCGCGCTCGAGCCGCAGCGCCTGGGCCTGGACCAGGTCGGTACGCTGACCTCTGCCTGTACGATGTGCGGCGCCTGCGCCGAGGTGTGTCCGGTCAAGATCCCGCTGCCGACGCTGATCAACCGCCTGCGCGCCGAGGCGGTCAACCTGCAACGTACCAGCACCCCTCTGGCCGGGCGCGGCAGCCTGCGCAAACCGGGCGAAGCAAGCATCTGGAAGATCTGGCAGCGTCTGTACAGCAGCCCCGGCCTGTACCGGCTGTTCAGCTTTGCCGCGACGCGCATGCGCTGGTTGACTCCGGTCAGCCTGGGTGGCTGGACGCGCTACCGCAGCGCACCACGGCCCGCAGCCCGCACCCTGCACGAACTCGCGCGCCAGGAGGGTTTTCGGCATGAGTGATGCGCGCGCGAACATCCTGACCCGGCTGCGGGCCAACCGGCCGCAGACCGTACCCACGCCACCGGTCTATGCCAAACCGCTGGGCTGGGACCGAGCGCGGCGCATCGACGAGTTCAGCACCCGAATGCAGGCGGTCAGGGGCGAGGTGCATCGGGTCGGGGACGGCGACTGGGTCGGCTGGATCAACCGCGAGCTCCTGGCGCGTGGTCTGCGGCGCGCGCTGCTCGGGCATGGTGCGATCGCGGATGCGTTCGCCGCCGGCGCCGCCGACGGGTTCGAGATCACCCGTTACGACAGGCCGATCGAGGATTGGAAGAATGCGCTGTTCCACGACGTCGATTTCGCGATCACCGGCGCCCGGGCCGCCCTGGCCGAGAGCGGCAGCCTGGTGCTCTGGCCAAGCGCCCAGGAACCACGCCTGATGTCGCTGGTGCCGCCGTTGCACGTTGCGCTGCTGGATGCGGACCAATTGTTTGAAAACTTCGCCGAGCTGATCGACAAGCAAGGCTGGTCAGGCGGCATGCCGACCAATGCCCTGTTGATCTCCGGTCCTTCGAAGACCGCCGATATCGAACAAACGCTGGCCTATGGCATCCACGGGCCCAAAGAGCTGATCACGCTGATCCTCGGCTAGGCGCCGGTGTGCGCAGCGCACACCGTCCTCGGGTCAGACATCCTTGCCGAAACAATCGAGGCGCCGGAAGAAATCCTCGCAGTCGATGTAATGGCTGCCGTCGCAGGAAAAGGTCATGCCGATAATGCCGTTGATCCGGTTGATCGATGCATTGCGCAGATAGATCTGTTCGTCGGTCAGGCGCAGGCGTTTGAACTCGGCGAGGATCGGGACGATGCGATTCGCTGCTATGCGCGGCTGCCGCCCCTCGTAGGAAAGGTCCGGCAACGATCGCAGAAATCCCGCAGCAGTGGCCTGCTCGCGCACATAGACCCGGTAGCTGAACGGGTCGTCGTAGAACCAGCAGGTCAACTGCGACGACGAGAAATGTGCCTTGACATGGAACGCGCCCTTGCGCGTCAACAGCTGGAGCATCACGTGCATGATGTGATCAAGGTGCTCGTCGAACTGGCTCTGCACCCGCTGTTGTTCGAACAGAAACGCCCGCACCGACGGGTCTCCTTTGACCTGCAACCAACGTTCCGGCATACCGTTCCCCTCGACGTGTTTAACCCCTGGCGCTAATCCACGCCCCGCGAGTGCCGCGCATTCGGCGTGTGGCGTGCCGGCACGGTCTGAACATACGCCGTCGGGTACAGGCAAAATCCATTATTGTCGTGAGGCCACTCCGGCGGCGATGGGGGCCAACGCACCCGGGCGGTCGTCGATCAGCCCATGGATGACCGCGGCGAGCAGACTCAGCAGCACCGCCACCCACCACACGGTGTCGTAACTGCCGGTCGACTCGAACACCCGGCCGCCCCACCAGGCACCCAGAAAAGCGCCAAGCTGGTGACCGAGGAACACCAGGCCGTACAGGGTGCCGAGATAGCGCGCGCCGAACAACTGTCCAACCATGCCGCTGGTGACGGGTACGGTGGCCAGCCACAACACGCCGATCAGCGCACCAAACAACAGCGCCGAGGTCTCGCTCAGCGGGATCAGTACAAAACCGCCGATCACCATCGCGCGCAGGCCGTACAACCAGCTCAACACGAACTTCTTGCGGTAGCGATCTCCCAGCCAGCCGAACAGAAAGGAGCCGAGGATATTGAACAGGCCGATCAGCGCCAACGCATTCGCCGCGCTGGCACTATCGAGGCCCATGTCCACCGCATACGCAGGCAGGTGGGTGGCGATGAACGCGACATGGAATCCGCACACGAAGAATCCAGCGATCAGCAGCAGATAGCCGCGGTGCCTGACTGCGGCACCCAGCAGCGGCATCAGGCCCAGCCCGCGGGTCGCCTGAGCCGGTAGCGCGCCGGGCAGAAAAACAGCCGCAAACAGCATGACCAGCGCGGTCCAGGCCAGCGTCTCGAACGCCCAGCTCCAGCCCCCGCTCAGCAGCCAATGGCTGGCCAGTGGCACCATCAGGAACAGGCCGAACGAACCCAGCCCGGTCACCACGCCAAACGCGCTCGCCCGCCGCTGCGGCCCGACCACCCGCCCGACCGCGCCCAGCACCACGACATAGGTGGTCGCCGATTGGGCGAGACCGGTCAACAGACCCAGCACCAGCAGCAGACTGGATGCCCCGTCGACCCGGGTCATCAGCCACATGGCCAGCGCATACAGCAGGGCGCCGGCGATCACGACACGTTGTGCGGCGAATCGGTCCGCCAGGTAACCGGCCAGCGGCAGGCCGAGCATCAGGTTCTGCAGCGCAATCGCCAGGCCGAAGGTCTCGCGGTCTATGCCGAGCACACAGCCAAGCGGTTGCATGAACACGCCATAGGACTGGCGCAAACCCATGCTGATCATCACGATCAGGCCACTCGCCAGCACGACCAGCGACGGACTCTGGCGCCAGCCCGCCGGCGAACCGGACCCGCTAGCGCCCTGATTGCGCATTCAGCGCCAGGTGCTTGCTGCGGATGAAATCGGTATGCGACATGTACAGCAGGTCCGCCAGACGGCGGATCAGTGCCTCTTCATGGTGGTGGATCTGGTCATCGGCACAGGCCACCTGCCAAAGACCCTGGAGCAGCGAGAACTTGCGCTGTGGCGAGAAATTGCGATTGATCAGATCGATGTGTTCATGCAGAGACACGCTGGTCTCCGACGCATCCTTGGCCACCTCGACCAGGTCCGTCAGATCCTGTTCGCCAAGGCCCCAGTCGCGTGCCAGCACGGCCTGCAGGCGCTCGATCTCGACCCGGTCGAGCGAGTGATCCGACTTGGCCACCTCGATCAACAGCGCCGCGGCGGCGAGATGCATGGCCGCCTCGTCATCGTCGAGCGTGTCGGTATCGCCGGAGAATAGAGCCCGAATCCTGTTCAACATAGCCGTGTTACCGCTGCGTTCGAAGCGGCGCCACCGGGGTCGCGCCTGTCGTGTTGCCGAGCAGTGTAGGGAACCGCGCAGGCAAATAAAAACCACCACGCCAGCGGAAGTGTGCAGCGCGCCAGGCGCGGCGCCGGCGCCGGGGGTTTCGCTAACTGGCGACTTAGATTCCCCATATGTGGCGCGCTATCGACTAGGATCCACTATCAGTGGTGGTCTATTGTTACCCAAAGCCCAATATCTTGTGAGGTGGAGATGATCGACTATTCGGAAAAACGCGCCTTCATCCGCATGCCGATGCATTGCCCGGTCTCGATGCGCGAATTCTCCAGCCAGGCCGGCGAGACCGCACAGTTGCTCGATCTGAGCGCCAGCGGCGTGCGCTTCATCAGTCCGCGGGCACTGCACGCGGGCGCCCACCTGCAGATCACCGTGCACCCGGCAAACCCCATCACGCCGCCGCTGGAGGCGGCGGTTGCGGTGCTGCGCTGCGAGCCAATCGACGGTGGCTTCGACATTGGCGCATCGATCGTCGAGATCGAGCCGGTCGAATATTCACAGATCGCATGACAACCACGCAGCGCGGGCGAACTGCCGGCGTGATGTGAAGGCGGCCATCCGGGCCCGCCTGAGGGCGCGCCGGGCGACGCGGCTCAGACCGGCTTGTAGATCTGCGCTCCCTGTTTGCGGAACTCCTCGGCCTTCTCCTTCATGCCCTCCTCGACCGCCACGTCGATGTCCCTGAACTTGTGGCTGGCGGCATACTCGCGCACGTCCTGGGTGATCTTCATCGAGCAGAAGTGCGGCCCGCACATCGAGCAGAAGTGCGCAACCTTGGCCGAGTCTTTCGGCAGGGTCTCGTCGTGGTACTCGCGCGCCCGGTCCGGATCCAGACCGAGGTTGAACTGGTCCTCCCAGCGGAACTCGAAACGCGCCTTCGACAGCGCATTGTCGCGCAGCTGCGCCCCCGGCAGCCCTTTGGCCAGGTCCGCCGCGTGTGCCGCCAGCTTGTAGGTGATGATGCCCTCGCGCACATCGGCCTTGTTGGGCAGGCCGAGGTGCTCCTTGGGCGTCACATAGCAGAGCATCGCAGTGCCGTACCAGCCGATGTTGGCCGCGCCTATGCCGGAGGTGATGTGGTCATAGCCGGGCGCGATGTCGGTGGTCAGCGGCCCGAGCGTATAGAACGGCGCCTCGAAACAGTCGGCCAGCTCCTTGTCCATGTTCTCCTTGATCATCTGCATCGGCACATGGCCGGGGCCCTCGATCATCACCTGCACATCGTGCGCCCAGGCGATCTTAGTCAGCTCACCCAGCGTCTCGAGCTCGCCGAACTGCGCCGCATCGTTGGCGTCCGCGATCGAGCCGGGGCGCAGACCATCGCCGAGGCTGAACGAGACGTCGTAGGCCTGCATGATCGCGCAGATCTCTTCGAAGTGGGTGTACAGGAAATTTTCCTGGTGATGCGCGAGGCACCACTTGGCCATGATCGAGCCGCCCCGCGACACGATGCCGGTGACCCGGTCCGCAGTCAGCGGCACATAGCGCAGCAGCACGCCGGCATGGATGGTGAAATAGTCCACGCCCTGCTCGGCCTGCTCGATCAGCGTGTCGCGGAACATCTCCCAGGTCAGCTCCTCGGCCTTGCCGTTGACCTTTTCCAGGGCCTGGTAGATCGGCACGGTGCCGATCGGCATCGGCGCGTTGCGCAGGATCCACTCGCGCGTCTCATGGATGTTCTTGCCGGTAGACAGGTCCATCAGCGTGTCGCCACCCCAGCGCGCCGACCAGGCCATCTTCTCGACCTCTTCCTCGATCGACGAGCTGACCGCCGAGTTACCGATGTTGGTGTTGATCTTCACCCGGAAGTTGCGACCGATGATCATCGGCTCAAGCTCCGGGTGGTTGATGTTGGCCGGGATGATCGCGCGGCCCGACGCCACTTCCTGGCGCACGAACTCGGGCGTGAGCTGCTCCGGCAGCCTGGCGCCGAAGCCCTGCCCAGGGTGTTGGCGCAGCAGCCTGGCGTAGCGCGGGTCGGCGCGCATCTCGTCGAGGCGCTGGTTCTCGCGGATCGCGACGAACTCCATCTCGGGGGTGATGATGCCCTGCCGCGCATAATGCATCTGGGTCACGTTGCGACCAGCCTTGGCGCGGCGCGGTGCGCGAATATGCTCGAAGCGCAGGTGCGCGAGGTCCGCGGCGTGCTGACGCTGACTACCGTACTCGGAGCTGGGGCCGGCGAGCTGTTCGGTGTCGCCGCGCTCGGCGATCCAGGCCGAGCGCACGTCCGGCATCCCCTTGAGCAGGTCGATCTTCACGTCCGGGTCGGTGAACGGCCCCGAGGTGTCGTAGACCACGACCGGCGGGTTCTCCTCGGCGCCGAAGCTGGCCGGGGTTGGGGCCTGCGCGATCTCGCGCATCGGCACCCGGATGTCCGGGCGCGATCCGGCAACGTAGATCTTGCGCGCGCCGGGGAATGGTCGCGTGACCTCCGCCGACAGCTCACTGGTCTTTTTGATGAAGTCTTCGGGTATCGCGCTCATGCTCGTGTCTCCAAGGCAGGTAGCAGAGACAAGACGGCGCTTGGCTCAGCTTCCCTACGCCGGTATAGGCCGGATCAGGTTCCAAGGGTGTCTCTCAGCCCGCTACGCAGGCACCCCCAGCTGTTTGGTAATCCCGACTCTACCAGTGCGGTATGCGCCATACCACCGTGCATTCCCACAGGCCAGCTGGGGAAGAAGATAGGGATGCGCTATCGACCGGATGGGCGCAATTGCAAAACAGCCCAGATGCCTCCCGCGTCGGGCCCATGCCCGATGTGCGCCCTGCCCCACGCCCGGCCTGCGGCGCACACGGTCGCGGCACCATACCGTGAAGGCTATTCACCCACCCGACCGAACTCGCCGCACCATTAACAGGGCTCATGCCTGCGCAGAAAACTCTCCGGGTTCAGGCACTTGCCCCACCTCGCCGCAACACTTAGGCTAGCGATCCAAACCGCAGCAGCAGCATAGAACACGGAGACCCGGATGCTCGCCAACGATCTCGAGACCGCCCGTTCCAACATGATCGAGCAGCAGATCCGCCCCTGGGAGGTAATCGACGAGCGCGTCCTCAAGGTGCTGGGCTCGGTGCCGCGCGAACGCTTCGTCGGCGACGACTACCGCGGCCTCGCCTTCGCCGATATCGCGGTGCCGATTGGCGAGGGTGAGCGGATGATGCAGCCGGTCCAAGAGGCGCGCATGCTGCAGGCGCTGGATGTGCAGCCCGGCGACAGCGTGCTGGAGATCGGCACCGGCAGCGGCTTCATCACGGCCTGCCTCGCACGCCTGGGCGGCATCGTCACCAGTTACGAGACCCACCCGGCACTCAGCGAGGCTGCGGCCAGACGCCTCGACGCGCTCAAGGTGCGGCATGTCGAACTGGTGGCGGGCGACGGTCTGCACGCAAGTTTGGCCCCGGGTAGTTTCAAGGTCATCGCGGTGACCGGCTCGCTGCCGACCTATCCGGACTACCTCGAAGACCTGCTCGCCCCGGGCGGACGGATGTTCGTCGTGGTCGGCACAGCACCGGCGATGACCGCGATGTTGGTCAGCCGCAACGCGGCCGGCGAGATCTGGAAGGAAAACCTGTTCGAGACCGTGCTGCCGACACTGCACAACGCGCCGCAGCCCGATCACTTCGTGTTTTAACGACGCGCCGGATGCGCGATCTGAGCGCCACTGAACTGCACGACCATCTCGCCGACAACGCGAGCGACCCGCTGCTGCTCGACGTGCGCGAGCCCTGGGAGTTCCGGATCTGTCACATCGACGGTTCGCAGCTGGTGCCGATGGGCCAGCTGCCCGCCGCGCTGAACGCACTCGACCGGGATCGCGAGACGATCGTCATCTGTCACCACGGCGTCCGCAGCCGTCAGGTAGCGATGTATCTCGACTATCAGGGTTTCAGCAGGGTGATCAACCTGGCGGGTGGCTTGGACGCCTGGGCGCGCGACGTCGACCGGCAGATGCCGACCTACTGATATATGCCGGTCGCGTTGTTCGACGAGCCCGCCCCCGACTTCTCCGACCCGCTCGGGCTGCTGGCAGCCTGCCATCAGCGCATGCTCGGGTTCTGCGACCTGCTGGAACGTCTCCAACCCTGGGTGGAGTCACACGGCATCGATGACGATGCCACTGAGGCTGCACGTCGCGTCATGCACTATTTCGATACCGCCGGCGAGCTTCACCATCGCGACGAAGAGGCGGACCTGTTTCCGCTGCTCGCCAGCGAAGAGTCGCTGCGGCCGCTGATCGAGCGCCTGCAGCGTGAACATCAGACACTGGATCAGCATTGGCAGGTACTGGCCCGGCAGCTGCGCGCCCTGCTGCAGGGACAGACCGACCTGACCGCATTGCGCGCTGCGATCGATTCGTTCTGCAGCGTCCACCGGGAGCACATCAGGATGGAAAACCAGCAACTGCTACCGGCCGCCGGGTCCCTTCTCAGCGCCGCCCAGTTGCGGGCGCTCGGCCGGACCATGTCGGCGCGCCGGCATGCAGCTGCGGGCGCAGGCGGAAAATGAAGAAGCCCCGCACCGGGCGGGGCTGGTACCCGGCGGGCCGGTGCGCCCGCCATCGCCTTCTCAGTTGTTCACGCCCAGCGCTTCGAGCGTGCTCAGGGTCAGTCCGCCGCGCTCCATGCCCTTGGCACGCCGATAGTCGTCGACGGCGCGCATCGTCTGCGCACCGATCAAGCCGTCGATCGGGCCCGGATCGAAACCGGCAGCCTTGACCTGCGTCTCGCGCAGACAGACGGTATTGCCGGTCGGACGACCGGCCGCCGGCTTGTCTTCCCAGTCCGGATGCCAGAAGAACCTTGCCTCCGCGACAGGGACACTCTTGCTCAGGGTCTCATAGGTGGGTTCAACCTTGACACGGCGCTCCTGGGCAGGCTTGACCAGCCTCTGCACGCGCTGTACTGCGTATTCGGCGGGGATCTCCACCTCTTTCGTGGTCGCCGGCGTCTTGATCAGCTTGCGGGTGACGGTTTCGTACTTGGCTGGAATCTCGACCAGACACATGATCTCGCCGGTCGAGTTGTCGATGCGCTGGACCGGACCACGCCCGGTCTTCCATGCGGTCGTTGCCGGGGCGACCAGCACCTTTTCGGTGACCGTCTCGAATTCGGCCGGCACCTCAGCAATCTTCTCGCTGGCCTCCTTCACGAGGACCTTTTCTTCAACCCACTCGTACGCGGCAGGTTCGATCTCGACCTTCTCGTAACCCTCGGTCTTCAGAATGCGCACCTCTTCGTTCTTGTATTCTGCCGGTACGTAATATTCACTCAGGCACGCACCGACCTGCTGCTCGTCGAGCTTGACGCCGCTGCTGCCGAGAGCCGCCAGCAGTGCGGGGCTCGCCGGCAGGGCGGTCCGTTTTCTGCCGGCCCACCAGGTCCTGGCCAGCGGCCGCGGCGCGCATCGCAGATGCAACAGGGATGGGTTGGCAGCCATCCCCGTCGGCGGCACCTGCACCGCGATGGCCAGGCAGGTGCCGGAAACGGCGCGGCCGCGACGGCTTATCGGGCTGTGCCCGCCGCTCAAGCGGCCACCGCTTCGCAACTCAGGGGAGAGGTATCAGGTCGAGCAGGCGCTTGAGCGCGCCGCGATTTTTCGCCACCACGCGGCGGCCTTTTTCACCGACCTCGGCGCGTTGGCTCACATCGGCAAACCAGCTGATCACCTGGTCTCCGAGTTCGGCCTCGTTGTTGACCTGGCGCGCGGCACCGGCCTCGATCAGCATCTGGCTGATCACGGCAAAGTTGAACACATGCGGACCGAAGCACACCGCGACTCCCTGGGCCGCGGCCTCGAGCATGTTGTGGCCACCGGTATTGACCAGGCTGCCACCGATGAAGGCCACGTCCGCGGAGCCCAGCAGCACGGGCAGCTCACCCATGGTATCGCCAAGGTAGACCTGGGACTCGTGATCATAATCGGCATGCCGCGAACGCCTGCTCAGCCTCAGCCGCTCGCGTCTGCACAGCGAAGCAACCCGGTCGAAGCGCTCTGGATGACGCGGCACGAGGATCAACAACGCATTCGGAAACTGGCCAAGGACGCGACGATGGGCGGCCAGCACGAGTTCATCCTCGCCCTCGTGGGTACTGCCAGCAATCCATACCGGGCGCCCGCCCCACGCGCGGCGCAACACCTCGACCTGCTCCTCGAGGCTGGCGGGAATGCGCATGTCGAACTTGATACTGCCGGTCACGAACACCCGCTCTGCCGGCACACCCAGTTCGCGGAAGCGCGCCGCATCCGCCCGGGACTGTGCCGCGACACAGTCGATCTGCGCGAAGGTCGCACGGGCGAAACGGCCGAGCCGCGCGTAACCGCGTGCCGACCTTGCGGACAGACGCGCGTTGGCCAACAGCGTGTAGACACCATGGCGACGACAATAGTGCAGCAGATTGGGCCAGATCTCGGTCTCGACCATCAGCAGGGCACGCGGCCGCACGCGGCGCAGAAAGCCGGTCAACGACAGCGGCAGGTCATACGGGAAATACACATGGAACACCTGCTCGCCGAGTTGCTCCGTGACCCGCGCGGAGCCGGTCGGTGTGGTGGTGGTGACGGTGATCGACAGGTCGGGATTGCTGGTCAGCAACTGGCGGATCAGCGGCAATATGGCCTGCACCTCGCCCACCGACACGGCATGGATCCACAAACCGCCCCAGCCCGGCGGCGGCGCAAATATGCCCAGTCGCTCCAACCAGCGGCGCCGATAGGCGGGCGCCTTGATGCTGCGCCACAGCAGGCGCAGCAGCACCAGCGGCAACAGCAGGTAGAGGGCAAGGGTGTAGATGCGCCTGATCATCTGTCGCCAACCACCGCGCAGACGGGCTCTGCGCAGCATGCCGGGTTGATCGTCGACAGACCAGCGAAGCTGCGTGACACGCCGGCCTGTTCAGGCGCCGACTGCAAGCCGTTCATGCGTGCGCGAACTGTGTCTTGTAAAGCAGGCTGTATTGCCCGCCCAACGCCATCAGTTCCTCATGCGAACCACGTTCGACGATATTGCCGTCGCTGACGACCAGGATCTGATCGGCATGCACTATGGTCGACAGACGATGCGCGATCACCAGCGTGGTGCGATCGCGCGTAAGGTTCCGCAGCGCCGACTGGACGTAGCGTTCGGACTCGGTATCCAGTGCCGAGGTGGCCTCGTCCAGGATCAGCACCGGCGCGTCTTTCAGCAGCGCACGCGCTATCGCCACCCTTTGCCGCTGGCCGCCGGACAGCAGCACGCCGTCTTCGCCAACGCGTGTGTCGAACCCCTGCGGCAGGTCGTTGATGAAATCCAGCGCATAGGCGGCACGCGCGGCAGACTCGACATCCTGCTGGGATGTCGTCGCCTCGCTGCCGTAGGCAATGTTGCCCGAAACGCTGTCGTTGAACAGGACCGACTCCTGGCCTACGTACGAGATCTGGCTGCGCAGGCTGTTGAGCGTCACGTCACGAATATCGATGCCGTCCAGCAGGATCGCGCCATCATTTATCTCGTAGAAGCGCGGCACCAGCGAGGCGATGGTGGTCTTGCCGCTGCCGGATGGTCCGACCAGGGCGGTGGTTGTCCCCGGCGCAACGGAGAACGAGACGTGCCGCAGCGCGTCGCCTTTGGCACCGGGATAACGAAACGAGACGTCGGCAAACACCAGCTCGCCGCGGACCTGCCCCAATACCTGCTGCCCGCGGTCCTGCTCGGGGGCCTGGTCGATCAGGCCGAACACGCTCTCCGCACCCGCCAGGCCACTCTGCAGGGGTTGATTGACCCCAACCAGGCGCTTGATCGGCGAAAACAGCAAGCCCAGCGCGGCCAGAAAAGACACGAAGGAGCCGACACTCATTGGTTCCTGACCCATCTGCCCGGTGCCGACGTAGATGAGCAGGGCCATCATCAGTGCCCCGACCGCCTCGACCAGCGGCACACTCGCACCATCGGTCACCTTGATCTTGAAGTTATAGCGTCTGAACCAGTTCGCGTGATGCGCGAAGCGACGGCGCTCGGATTCGCGGCCACCGAAGACTTTGATCACCTTATGGCCACGTACGGCCTCGCCGAGGATGTGGGTTATCTCACCCATCCTGGACTGGGTGCTGCGGCTGAGGACGCGCAGACGCTTGGCAATCAGGCGTACGACGAATATCAGAGCGGGGAACAGGACAAAGCTCAGCAGGCTGAATTGCCAGTTCAGGTACAGCATGTAGGCGACCAGACCGACCACGGTCACGCTGTCGCGCACCAGGATCACCAGCACCTTGGTGGCCGCCGTGGTCACCTGGGTGACGTTGTGCGTGACCTTGGTCATGATCATGCCGCTGGCATGCGCATCATAGTAGCTGGTCGGCAGTTCCAGGATGCGATCGAACATCAGTCGGCGAAGATCGAGGACCAGCTTTCCAGAGACCCAGGCGAAGCCCACGTCGCCGGCCAGGCTGAAGGCACCGCGCACGATGAACAACGCAATCAGCAGGATCGGCGACCAGAACAGAAACTCTGGATCGCGTTCGACGAAGGTCCCATCCAGCAGAGGCTTGAGGAAATAAGGTATCGCCGGCTCGGTTAGCGCCACCAATATCGTCGCCACGATACCGAACGCAAACTGCTTCCAGTACGGCCGCACATGCTGCAGCAGGCGCAGATAAAGCTCACGACTCTTCATCCGACGCGCCTCCAGGCCGCGTCAGCTCCCGCCAGCCGGTCACTGAACACAGCGCCCCGCCGGCACACGGGCGCGACAGCTGTGGCTGCCGCACCCGACCGGGAGCGGACCGGATGGACCGGTAGTGCGCAGTGAGCATATACGGGAACCGGGATTGCGCTGCCATTTGAGACCGCGACGGCACCAGGCGCCGAAGGCGATGTGCCGCTACCTTCGATCACGGTGGAGGTGCCGGCGGATACCCCCCTGTCGACGATGAGAAACAACGCAAAGTTTACTGGATGGGGAGCCAACTCACCATGACCCGTCCCGCACAGCACGCCGGAGCCCAGGTCCGTCACAGCGCGCGACAGCGGGGCGGCATGTTCAGTCGGGGTGGCACATCGCGGTGAACAGGCCGTGCGGCGATGCCGCTATTCACGGTTCTCTGCAGTGCCTGCGCCGAGCCAGGCCGCCAGCCCGAGCAGCGGCATATAGGCCAGCAGCGCAATAAAGACGCCCGACGAAGGCGCCGCCAGCGCCAGCAGCGCCATCGGCAGCAGCCAGAGCAGGTTTATCAGCACCACGGCTACGGTTACCCTGAGGTGGCCCCAACGGCGCGCGGCCCGCTGATAGGCATGACTGCGGTGAGCCTCGTACCAGCGATCCCGGCGCACGAAACGCCTTATCAGCGTAGTGGTCGCGTCGGCCACGAACACGGCCACCAGGATCACCCAGGACCATAGCGTCAGGTTGTCGGCGAACGCCGCCGCATAGCCCAGTATGCCCAGCGCAGCACCGAGAAACCCGCTCCCGACGTCGCCCATGAAGATCTTTGCCGGCGGCCAATTCCACGCCAGGAACCCGAGCACTGCGGCGGCCAGGATCAGGAGTGCAGACGCCACCCCAATCTGTCCCGACGTCGTCGCCAGCCAGGCACCACTGCACGCGATAAAGATCGCCTCGCTGGCGGCGATGCCGTCGATACCATCCATGAAGTTGAACAGGTTCAGGAACCAGACCATCGCCAGCATCGCGAACAACTTGAGCGGCCAGCCAATCGACAGGACCCCGCTTGGCCAGGGTATCGCCAGCGGTCCGCCAATCCAGTACAGCGCCCAGGCGATCGCAACGACGTGCACCGCGATGCGGACCCTTGCCGCGACATGCTGATGATCGTCCATGAATCCTACCGCGGCCACGCCGAGCACCGCAGGCAAAACCGCGATCAAGAGCTGCGTATCCGCTCGCCCGCCGACTGCCTGTACGACCAGGATGCAGGCAAAGCCGACCACGATCGCCAGGCCGCCACCGCGCGGCGTGGACAGCTGGTGGGAACTCCGCGCGTTGGGAACGTCCACGAGCCGCCTGGCCAAGGCGTATCGGCGCACCAGCCCGGTCATGACGAGTGCCACAATGAACGCAGACAGCATGGGCAGCAGCAGATCAGTCACCACTGCCCTCCTGCACCACGGCCCGGACCGCGCGCCGCAGCGCCTCCGACCAGGACTGCACCGGTTGCCATCCCAGCAGTTCGCGGTTCTTTTCGATGTCGACCTGCAGAGACTCGCTCAGGCGCGTCATCAATGCATGCCTGCCAAGCAGCCGGGCAAGCATGCTCAACAACACCGCGGGCACTCGAAACAGACGCGATCTGCCACGCAATTCGATCTCGATCGCCCTCACCAGTTCCGCGCTCGACCAATCGTGCCCATCCGAGACCAGGAACACCTGGCCAGCCGCGCCGGGATGCACCAGGCAGACACCGATGAAGTCCACCAGGTTGTCCACCGACACCATGCTGCGGCGATTGCGCAGTGCACCAAGCGGCAGCGGCAGGCCGCGCATCGCCAATCTGACCAGGCGGGCAAAATTCCCCTTGACCCCCGGGCCGTAGACCAGCGGAGGCCGGATCACGACGAACTCCGTGGCCGACCCGGCAGCCAGCTGCCACAGCAGCTGTTCTGCCTCGAGCTTGGAGACCGCGTAGGGATCTTCGGGCGCCGGCTGGTCGTCGGCACGAAACGGCCTGCCCAGGGTTCGCTCGCCGTTGACCTTGATCGAACTCAGGTAGACGAACCGCTTGACGCCGGCGGCCACGGCGGCCTCTGCAAGCCGCCTCGAGGCATCCACATTGACGCGGCGGAAGCTGGCCAGTGGGTCGGCTGCCGTCTCGTCCATCACGTGCACGCGGGCGGCGAGGTGTACCACGGCATCGACGCCCTGTAGCCGGGACGGCCAATCGGTCTCGGTGGCCAGGTCGTCGATCTCGACCAGCGAGACGGCGCCCGCTGGCAGGGCCGGGGGTGGTCCGGATCCGCGCCGTACCACGCAGTCGACCGAATACCCCTCGTCCACCAGCCGGTTGACGAGGTGGCGCCCGATGAACCCGCTGCAACCGGTGACCAATACGCGCATGGGGGTGTCTGCAATGCTCAACTGGTCTTGATTACTCAGCGCGTTGCATTCGCCTCACCGGCCAATGCGGATATGGCTCAACTCGCACCGCCAGGATAGGTTCACAGCGCGCTGGGCGCGACCCAGACCGGCTTATCCCGCTATCGAACCTCTCGATCCCATGGCGAAGATATCGCGCGAACGGGCCAAGCAAGAGGTCAATAGTCTGATAACCTTATTCGGTTAAAGCGAGCCCGACGAGTACTCGCGCGGAATCTACCCGAGAACAGTCCGGATTGCCATCCTCGACCTGACGCTCGCTGGCACGAGGAATACGGGGCCGCCCAATGAATGCTTGCGGCTCCCGCGCCAAGCCCGGATCCCTACAATCGGACATACTGGCACGGCAACTTCCAGCCGAACACCGGCGAATGTCGCGCATGCACGCGCCCACGGCTTTGCGTTTGGGCGCGGTGAGTGTAACCTTTTTGCCGACAACATCACCCGCCCGTATTCCAGGCAGCATGCAGGGGATATGTCTGGCGTGACGTCGGCATATCGGCGCGCGACCAGGGTGCCGCTGGCCTGCCCGTAAGGCGTGTTTGCACAGCTTAGGACAGCCCGGAACCTCGACCGGGGCGAGAAAGTTCCCACCACTCACGACGCACGATCTCCCATCGGCAAGAAATCAGTATGACCGACGAATCCATGCAATTGTTCGAACGCGTCCGCGCCATGTGTGGCGACCCATTCTTTCAAAAGGTAATCCGGGGCCATTGCTCCTTTCTCGCCGACAATGTCGCCGCTGCCGACCTGAACCTGCACATTCATCCCAACGATCAGATGCTGTGGCACTCGCTGAAACACCATCGCGATGCCAACGCCGCGTTCAGCCAGTACTACAACGTCGCCCTGCAGCAATACAACGCCGCCAGCCAGATCCTGCGCAGCCTGTTTCCCGGCCCGCTCGAGCGCATCCGGGTGCTAGATTTCGCGTGCGGTTACGGCAGATTGCTGCGTTTTCTCAGCCTCAGCTTGCCGCCGCAGCAGATTTGGGCCTCCGAGATCCAGGCCGACGCCCTCGCGTTTGTCTGCGACAACTTCCGCGTGACCGGCATCCCGTCGCATGTCGACCCGCAGGCCTTCCAGCCGGACCGCCGCTTCCACCTGATATGGGTGGCTTCGCTGTTCTCGCACCTGCCAGCGCGACTGTTCGAGGCCTGGCTGCGGCGCCTGGTCGATTGCCTGGAGCCCGATGGCGTACTCTGCTTCAGTGCCCATGATGCCTGTCTGCTGCCAAAAGGCACGGAGTTGCCCGCCGAAGGCATCCTGTTCAAACCGTTTAGCGAGAACGCCGCCCTAGATACGACCACCTACGGCACCACTTATGTCTGTGAGGACTTCGTCGACGGCGTGATCGCAAAGGTCTGTGGGGCCGGGCATGGCCACTTCCGAATTCCACGTGGGCTTGCACACGAGCAGGACCTGTACATGGTTCCAGCGGCACCAGACCGCGACCTGTCGGGCCTGCAGTCATTCAGGCGGGGGCCTTGGGGGTGGGTGGACGAGCGCGAACTGCGCCAGCCCGGTGAACTGTACCTGCGTGGCTGGGCGGCATCGATCGACGACGGCCCACTGGAGACGGTCGATATCGAAGTGAATGGCGCTCACTACCGCTGCCCCACCGGACAGCGGCGCCAGGACGTCGCAGCTGTGTTCGAGGACCCGCGGCTGGACACCGCCGGCTGGGAGTTCCGCCATATCCTAGCCCCCGGGGATGCGCGACTCCGGATTATTGTCAGCGCCCGCACTTCGAACGATGAATCGGCACTGCTTTACGCTGGCGAATTGCAGCGGCCTGCTCCGCCGGCTGGCCGTGGCGATCAGCCGGTGTCCACCAGCAGAGGAATACTGCAGAGACTCGGCGACCTCCTGGCAAGGTTGCGACGAGCGGGTTCATCCAGATGAGATCGGCATTACAGCCGCACAGGCACATGGCTTGGGAGGGCATCAGATGAGCTAAGAGGTTGCCGGCTGGCCACCCCACTGGCAGAGCCTGGAAGGCGTTGACGCGGTCGGGGTCGGCTTTCGCGCGGGTCCAGGCGTCAGCGTGTTCCGCACGTCCAACGCCCACGCCACTGCCGGAACCTTCATCGGTGACCGCGTAATGCTGTTCGATGGCGTGCGCCTGCTCCTCGGCGAGGCCGATACCCGACTGGTCATCGGCAGTGGAACTGTTGTCAACGTGAACTGCTACCTATCGGGCGAGGGAGGGCTCGAGATCAACGAGGAGGTATTGATCGGCGCCCATGCGAAGTTGCTCTCGGCGGGACACGAGATCCATGCCGGCGACCCGGTAATCGCGCGCAACCCGATTGTCGGCGCACCGATCCGGGTCGGGCGCGGGCAGCGCCCCGGTCAGTCACGGCTGGGCACGGTCTTTGCCACCGCGTGCCGCCGTTGGTCCGATCTGCGTAAAGCGCTCCGCTGACAGCGGGCGGTAGCCGCAGACGCTCAAGCCCGCAACCTGCAGAAGTCGTTCAATGTCTCGACAAAAACCGCCAGGGTTTGCGCCACCATTGGCCTCTCGTCGTGGCTTGGCCCTGCATCGTAGCCGCCGGCTCACGAGCTTCATTATGCATCTCGACGACTGCCTGCAGTGCGGCCACTGCCAGCTTGTCCAGATCGCCAGCATTCAAAGGGACCGGGTTTGGGTCTTCCACCTGCCGGTTGTCGAACGCCTCCACCTTCCACCATCGCGGGTCGTCGTGCATCGCAGCTTTGGACGCCTGATCCAACAGACTCAACAGCGCGAGGTTGCTTGCACGGGTTTCGTCAACGATGACCTGCATCTGTTCCCGATTCAGTACCCACGGCGAGGGGCTCCCCTGGAAAGCCCTCAGCCGATTGGCAAAAAGATGATCATTCGTTGCGTCATGGGGTCCGTTACGAAACTGCGGGTGGTTCTGCATGAAACGCAGAATTTCTCCGGGCAAGCCGATGTTGCGTCGCATCGGCTGCAACGCCGGTGCGGCAACCAGCTCGCAGAAATCCGCGATCACGTCACTGCCTGACAGCCGAACGCTCAGCGATGCCACGCAGCGCGTGTGCTGCCACGGCGACAGTATCCGACTCCACTGGGTTGCGGCGATCATCTCATGAAGCCAGTCATTGAACTCCCGTCCCGCCCAAGCCCCCCATTGCCACCAGGCCGAGTTGATCCATTCGACCGGCGGTCGGACGTAAGCGACCACGTGCGCGTTGAGTCCCAGCGTCTCCAACAGGCCCGCCTGTTCGAAAAACGGCAGCGTTCTGGCCCAGTTTTCATGAGAGAGAATGACACCGCCTCGCCTCGAGAGGCGCTCGATGGTCGCCCTGCTTTCCTGTAAACGGCGATCGTCCAGGGAAAAATTCTCTGCCGGGCTGGAAACGAAATAGCCGTGGGAAATATTCGGCAGCAGATGCCCATACTTGTAGACGGGCGCGATGCTGCCTTTTTTGTTGAGCTGGCAGTACTGCAGCGTCCCATAGATTGCCGAGTCGACGGTCGGATTGTGACTCAGCGCCGTCTGTAGGGCACTGCTGCCACACTTCTCCATTCCGATATGAAGTACGGCGTTGACTCTCACAAAAGTCTTTCCGCGTGAAGTGACGGTGTCTTCTCAAGCTGACGCAAAGCCCATCCGGTAACTGGCAACACGGCGTCAGCAGGCGCCCTTCGAGGCGCAAAAGACGAAAAACGGAAACCCCATATGTCCCTGCCACGGCCCCCAGTACAACGACCCAAAGGCATCGGCAAACCCGGAAGAGCGCAAATCATCGAGGATATCCCAGCCGAAATTCTGAAAGCACAGTGAGCCTTCCGAGGACACCGGATTACCGTGGATCTCGGCGGGCAACAGGTGCGTCACCCCCTCCGGCCCCACCTTTGCCCGCACCCGGGTAGCGGCCAGGTCGCTGAAGAACGGGATCGTGAAGACCAGGCGACCGTCTGGTGTCAGCACCCTCGCCAGTTCAGCAAATGCCTTGCGGTAGTCCGGCACGTGCTCGAAGACATCCTGCGTAATGGCGAGCTCAAACGCTGCATCGGCGTAAGACAGCGCAGTAAGGTCCTCATGCCGCACCCGCTGCACGTTCAGTGCATTTCGGGCGTGCAGGCGCGTCTCACCACTCTTGAATTGCGGCCCGAGGTACTCGCTGCCAGCCAAAGAGGGTAACAGTCGCTGCAGTACGCGGAACGAAGGGGTGGTCTGTTCAGCGGCGTAGGCGCGCGAGACGGCAGACAGGTCCGTCCTCGTCTTGAGGAAATCGATCAAGGCGCGCATGCGGCTGTTCAGATGGCAGGTCCCGCATGCAACGGTTTCCGTCCACGCGGGATGAACCGATCCACGCGCCCCAGCGCCGCCGAACTCCCAGCCGACTCGCATCGCGCTTACCGCATCACATGCAGCGCAATACGCCTTGTACGTGAACGGGTGACGTGAGAACAACACGCGATCGTCGAGCCAGTCAAACACCTCGAATGCAGCGGCCCTGTGGCCAGCGGTCGCATCGAATTCGGCCTTGGAACGAAAATCGCCGCGCCACACCGAAGGAAACATCTGCGCACTCGAGCCATCCTTACCGCCCATCAGCTGACAATCCCACGGCCGCAGTAATGATCATCCAGCATCACGCCTCCAATGATTTTCGCCTCGCGCGGCGACATGTCGGCGACGAAGCTTTCGAACAATCTCGCGGCCAGGCCGAGAGGAAAACGGAAATCCGGAAGCAGCTCATCGCGCACCGCGATCGCCTCATCCACGAACTGCAGCGCCCCGGCACGGATAGCCGCGCGCAGCGGAAAGACGGCCTCCTCTGCAGCAGTCAATTCCCGAAACTCGGGTATTGGCACACCCTGGTCATCGAGCGCGTAGCGCATCAGCTGGGTATCGTTGGCGCTCAACAGTTTCTCCGCGACGAAGCTCTTGTTGATAAACAGTGGCACATCGTCGAGCGGCGCACGATTGTGATAGGCGCCCAGCGCGCTCACGCCGAACTGTTGTTCCATTACAACGGTATTCGCCAGTGTCGCCATGTAGTAGCCATCGATTCCGCCACCCATCAACGCATTCAGCCCGCGCTGAATGGTACCCGAGAAGCCCACATCGACGACCGCGTGGTGGCCATCATCGCCCAGTCCCATGCGATCGAGATAGGCCATAATGGCTGGGCGCTCGCGCTCTCCCTGCGCCAGAATCGCCGGCATCAGGGCCTCGAGCACCTCGGGCAGATTGCCCATGCCGGCTGGGGAGACCTCGACCAGTCGCCCCTTTTCCCAAAGACCTTTGTCGCTGAGCAGCTGGGCCAGCTCAGCGTCCAACAACAGGCCGTAGCGCTCCAGCAGGAAGTCTTCCAGCGGGCCGGGGCCGTAGTGCGACCTGGCAATCGCCAGCACGTCGTCGAGTGTCCTGATTGCCGGCACGTTCAATGCCCGCCGTGACGCCACGAGGTACGCAGACGGCGGGGCGCCGGGCAGATTGGCCGCGACCCGGTCGTAGACGATCTTCAGAAACTGCCCTTCGCGCGCCAGAAAATACAGTCGGTCGACACCCGACGCGCGCGCCTGATCGATCAACCATTGCGAGAAAGCGAATACCAGCGGTCCGCAGATCGCATAACCGATGCTGCGACTATCCGGCTTCGGCGCCATCGAGGCGGCATCGAAGCCATCTGCATAATGCAGCTTGCCGAACATGCCACGCACCAGCAGACCCAGGCCAATGTGTGCGTCCAGGGAGCCGCTGCGCTCAACATCCTCAATCATCGGGGTGAGCCGCGCCAGCGCGCGTGCCAATTCCACCGGTCGCATTACGTGCAGGAAACGCCAACCCTGATCGCCCGGAATCTGCAGATCCGAGTGCTCGTTGTCGCCCACCATGATGGCCTGGCCCGGCTTCACCGACTCATCCTGCAGGATGCGCTCATAGAGCGCCCCGGCGTCCTTGCGCACGCCGATCTCCGACGAGACGTAAAGCCCGTGCCAGCCATCAAAGCCATGGCGCTTCAACATCGTCTCGATGACGGTGGACGGCAGGAACATGTCACTCGCCAGCAGGACCCGCTTGCCATAGGCCAGCGCATGCTTGAACAGCGCGGCTGCATCCGGACGTGCCGCCACTGAAGCCACCTCAGCCTGGATCTCGAGATCCTGCAATCTCGCGACTGCGTCCTCGTCAAGCCCGGCGAGCCGCCCCAGTTCAACCATGATGGCCGCCAGTCCCACGTCGCGACCCGCACGCCCACGCGCCACCTGCTCGGCCTCGACACGCCAGCGCAGGTAGGCCGCGCCGAGTTCACCACCCGCGTTTCGCGCAACGACAGCCTTGATCTGTTCCGGGTCGACCAATGGCCTGGTCAGCAAGGTGTCGAAAACATCGAACACGACCAGGCTCAGCCGTGGATCCGACAGCAGGTTCTCGCTTGTCTCGAGGCGCCGGTGCACATACTGCTCGAGCCGCCACGCAGACCAGCTCGGCCTGACGGTGTCGCGCAGGATGGCGATGCCCTTGCCCGAATCACGCGCCACGATACCCAACATGCGCTCCACTACGTGCGCAAAGGTGCCATCGTTCTGGCCCGACTCGACATCGAAGTCATCCAGCGTGATGCCTGCGTCGAACAGGGGACGTAGCACATCCATACGCGCCCAGAACATCGACCCGACAGGAAAGTCGAAGTAACCCTGCGGCATATAACCCACACCGATTCTGGCGCACAATGCACGCCCCGCAGCACGATTCGCCATCCATGAACTGCCCGCATAGGGGACACGATGGAAGGCCTGCGGATAGACAAGCCCCGTGCCGTGGTGCAACAGAGCAAAGATTCTGCCGATGCGGTTCTTGCTGCCCAACAGCGATCCGAGCAGATACTCGCGCCAACCGGCCGTGGCGCCCTTGTTGTAAAGTGATTTCTTGGTATGGATGTGCGCAAGGTAGTCATAGCCGCGCAGGGCCTCGCCGAACGCACACAACATCGGCGCCAGGTCACGACCGCGATTCGGCACTATCTCTACACGCAGCGCCCCAAGCTGGGGAAGGTTGCGAAAGGCACGCTCGCTGGCCCGGCGTCCCTCTTCGCTGGTCACGGAGACGAACAGGTCGTACTCAAACGGCATATGCCGCAGATACCCGGCAAACTCTTTCGCCAGCTCGTGGTAGTAGACATGCGCGTGGATCGCGATCCGGCCCGGCGCAACACCCAACGGGGTTACCTTGGAGAGGTCGGTCAGACGCGCCGCGCCCGGTATCTCCTGGGTGATCTGGTTGTCCCGCAGCCGCCCGCGCCACATCTCGTAGTGAGGGAAACCGGAGAACAGGGATCCGGCATGCCGATAGGAAAAATCGACGAGCGAATCGCGCCACTGCGCGGGCAGTCGGAAGTAGATTGCCCGTCCAATACGGCGAAAGTGCTGACGCAGCGCGGACCTATTCAGGATAGTAGCCATAAGATCAGGTTCGTTCTTCCACGGACACGCCGCGCCGTTATCGTGTCACGCGCCGCCGGTGAGATCTGCGAAGCACCATGCCGTTACGCGCCAGAGGGTCGATACCCAATCTAAATGAACGCGTCGCAAAACGCCGGGGCGAGATCGATCGGCGGCAGCGGGGAATTCGACAACGGTCAGGGCCAGCGTTCGACTTACCGCCGCCCGTGCGGATATCCGCACCGAACGGCTCTTGCCGAGGCACCCCGAGCAAGGTTACCGCGCCCGATCGCGGGCAGCCTGTCATTGGAGTCGCGATAACCCGCTTGCGATCCGCCCCGGTGTGCTCCGAAAAGCGCGCCATTGTAGCCGCCCGGCCGGGTACCGGGCAAGGCAGGTGGCTTCAGGCCGGGTCAGCACTATCCGTGCAGGCGGCAATGAATCCCGCGATGAGATCCGGATTCCCGCCACATTCGATGACGTGCCCGGCGCGGTCACCACCGTCGTTGCGCTCACCCGGCGCCGGGTTGGCCAGCCGCTCGGAAAGCCACCCGATCACCGCCTCGCCTTCGGCCTCATCCACCAGATCGAGGCACGCCGTGACACGCAGCGCCTCGGGCAGCGAGGCGCGGCTGGCGACGCACACCGGAAGACCGGCCGCCAGGGCCTCGATCACGCCGGCATCATGGATGTACCCCGTCCGGCAGCCGACGTAGGCATCGGCCGCGATCAACCAATCCGAAAAATCGGCGTCCTCGATCAGGAACAGGCGGCGCTGCGCAACCGGCAAGCCGACCCCCATCCAGTGTGCACGCTCCCAGTCCGGGTTCCTGGCGCCGAGCCAGACGAAGCGGACATCGTTGCGTCGTTCGCATGTCTGGGTTGCCAGCGCGGCAAACCGGGCCAGCCCGCTGTGTGACCCGACCCGCCCGATACCCATTACCAGGCGTGTCCGGTCGGGCAGACCGAGCGTCTCCCTGTGCGAGGTCCGCTGCGACTCCCGATCGGCGGACGATGGCCACGCGGTGGCGGCAGGAAAAGGCACCAGGGAGATAGTCGCGTGCGCCTCGGGCCACAAGGACCGGAAACGTTGCGCGATCGATTCCGCCGGCACCACGACCCGGTCGAGCTGCATGGCCAGGGCAGTGGCTGCGTGTTGCGGATTGTCTTCGAGCCCCTCGAAACAGCCGACTGCTTGTAATGCACCTGCGCGACCCGCATAGCGCAGCACGACCGAAAATCCCTCCGGCACCTGATCGGCAGTGTGATCCGGGCACGGGTCGACCGGCATGCCGAGGGCCCGCTCAAGCCAACGCGCTCGCGCCAATGCCAACACGTCGCCCGGATCAACCTCGACGCGCGTCGGCGCGACCGTGAGGGGCACCGCCTCGGACCTGGGCACCACAACCTTCGCTGCGGTGGGATGTTCCGGCCTACCCGGAGCAGGCGGCGGTACCGACGCCACGGATTCACCGCCGTACAGCGCCGTCTCGGGTCCCGTTTCCGCGGCCGTCAACCGGGGTCTAACCGGCGGCGCGTCGGGGGCGGCCTCCGGAGCCGGCCCGACCCACGCCTCATTGGTCGCCTCTCCTAGCGTCGTTGCAGCTACCGATGCGGGGATCGCTGCAATCCCGGCCTGCGGACTCGCACCCGGCGCCGCGCCGGCCATGTCTGCCGGTGCCTTCCCTATCGTCTGTTCTGCTGCCGTTGCGGCTGGCACTTCTATCGTCGGGGTCGAAGCGGGGACGGACACCCCAGCCTCGGTATCCGCGATTGGGTTGCCACGCCGTAGCAAACCCGTGACTGCACGCAATGGACCCGTCATCCGCCAGGAGGTGGAGGAAAGAATCATGTCACGTTGGGCCTCGGCCGTGGCGAGCTGAGCTATCAGGCGTTCCGCACGCGCGCGCTGATTCGCCAATTCCCTCTCCAGCGCTGTGGCCCGCTTCTGTTGCGCATCTGCGCGCCTTTCCTGCGCATCTGCGCGCCTTTCCTGCGCATCCGCGCGTTGCTCCTGCGCATCGGCTCGCGCCTCCTGGGCATCCGCACGCCTTTCCTGCGCATCGGCCCGTGCTTCCTGGGCATCCGCGCGCCTTTCCTGCGCATCGGCCCGTGCTTCCTGGGCATCCGCGCGCCTTTCCTGTGCATCTGCTCTTACCTCCTGGGCATCTGCACGCATCTCCTGGTTCTGCGCCCGAGTCGCCAGGTAGTCGGCCGCCCGCTGCCGGCGCGCGACCTCCTCTCTGAGGAAGCGGCGTGCCGCAGCTGCGCGCACTACCGCCTGGGCGAGCAACCCCGGCATCGGCCGCGGTCGGTCCTGCGCATCGGCATCCAGGCCAAGCAGTTCGCGGTAGTCGCGCACCATCGCAGCCGCGCTGCGCACCGGCAGGGTCCGCAAGACGGCCGTCACGTCTGCGAGCGGGCCGCGGTCGTCCGCCAAGTCACGCAGTCGTTGCAATACAGCCTGCGGCTCCGGCTCGACCAGCAGGCCGTTACTGCCATCCTCGATGCGCTCCTCGAACGCGCCGAGCCGGGTCGCCACCACCGGCACCTGCAGCGCGAACATCTCGCTCAACGTGTAGCTGAAGCTCTCCGGGAGCACCGAGAGCAGCAGCGCGCAGTCCGGCGCAAAATCGCGCAGGTAATCACCAAGCGCCTCGTTGGCGTAGTTCGGCACCACCTCAACGTGTTCGATGCCCCGGAAGGGCAACCCGTAGTCACCACAGCCGAGTAGCAGCACCTCGGCGAACCGGGTCAGTTCGCTGAGCATGGCCGAGAACAGATGCAGCCCCTTGTGCGGCAGCAAGCGGCCCGGCAAGACCAGGCGCAGGCGCCGTGGTTGCAAATCTGTGTCTGGTTCAGACTGGGCATTTGCCGGCACAGGCTGCGGCAGATTTCCCAGGCCATGCGGTATTTCGTGCCAGGGCTTGTCGCGCAGAATCGGAAACAGGGTCGCGTAGCGCTCGTGCACGATGCGCCCGGGCGCCGCGACACTCACCCAGCCCTGAGCCAACCGCTCGGCATAGGCATCGCGCAGTGCCAGCCATTGCCCGGCATCGTCGAGATGCCAGAACGCGTTCAGCGGGTTGCTCGCCAGACAGCGCTCCAACGCGGCCCTGTCGCAGCTGACACAGGGCTTGCCAAACCAGGCGAACAGGGCCGGGCAGAACGGCACGAAGTCATGCAATACGACCACCGTCGGCAGCCCACTGTCGAGCACGTCGAGCGCATGCCCGATCAGCGACGAGACGACGATCGCCTCGACGCCGAAGTTCGCAACGATTTCGTCGAGGATGTGCCGGTATTGCTGGTGCCGGATCTCGGTGCACGGAATCGGATCTTCCATTTTCCAGGCCAGCAGGACATCGTCCCCGGCGGCGAGGTCGACCAGTTCCAGCTGCACGCCGGCCTCGTTGCGCCAGGTGCGCGATCGCAACAGCAGGTTCCAACTGTCCTGATCGGCCGCGGCGTAGTCATGGATCCAACGGTCGATGCCGCCGCCCCAGCTGTGCCCGACGTGCAGCAGCGCCGGACGGCTGCAGGTATGCGCCGCATCCTGCAGCTGATCGGGCGTCGCACCGATGAAGCGGCCCATTGTTCCGACCTTGCCGGCAGATGTCGCGGCAGCGACGGCAGCGGGGCGCCCGACCGCGGGACCGGCACGCAGCGCAGTCCCCAGCTGGGCCCGCTCGCGGAAACGCTCGCGCAGCACCTCCCGGGCCTCGGCCGCGCCGCAGCCCGCGCGGGCCAGATCGACCGCATCGCGCAGCGGCCTTAACGGATCAGCGGCAATGAACGCGCCGACCCGCTGGTTGTAGTCGGGATGGCGCCCCAGCAGGATGCCTTCGGCCTGTCGCATGAGTTCGAACCGTCCGTCGCCGAAACTCACTGCACCGCGGTGGTACACGAACACGTCGGCCGCGAGCACGTTGCGCCAACCGGCCTTTGCCGCGCGCAGACTGAAGTCGTTTTCCTCGCCATAGCCACGACCAAAGGCGGCCTCGTCGAAACTGCCCACGGCATCGAGGCAGGCGCGCCGGATGAACATGCAGAAACCGACCGCGGTGGGCAGATCGACAATCCGGCCGGCCAGGGTCTCCGCGAACAGGCGGTCGAGCCGGGCCAGACCCAGCGTGCCCGGCACCTCACCGCCCCAGCCGTTGTAGGGGTATGAACACACCGTGGCGTTGTTCGAGAACGGTGTGATCGTTGCGATATCGGGCGAGCTGCCGGCACAGGCCACGATACGGTCGAGCCAGTCGTTGGCGACCTCGGTGTCGCTGTTCAGCAGTACGACATCGCGCTCCGGGTGCTGCGCCATGCCGGAATTCACCGCGGCGACGAAGCCGCGATTGTGCGCATGGCGCAGCAGGGTGATGCGCTGGGCAGCCGCCTGCTCGTCCAGCCACGCAGACAGCGACGGCTCGGGCGAACAGTCGTCGACGACCACGACCTCGAACGCGGTCTCGCAACGCGCCGCCAGCAGCGACGCGAGACAGCGCCTGGTCTCTTCCTCGCCGGCATACACCGGCACAATCACGTCAATCAATCACGACTCCCAGAACATGAACGCCGCTTAACCCGACACGGGTGACCGAGCCGGACGCTTTCGGAAACACAGCACCGCATTGTCGTCCCATGCCCAGGTCTGATTGACCGCCCACAGCTGGCGCAGCGCCGCCTCGAGCGCGTCCGACCTGGCACGTTCGGCCGCCAGTTCAGCGGCGTCGGCGATCCCCAGCCGGCGCAGGACCCGCGCCCGCCAGCCATTCGTCGCCGGCCGGGTCGGCGGCGGCAATGGCGCCTGCATGCGAAACGGCACCACCTGCCGCCCTGGCGCATTCAGGCTCGAGGCGACCAGCTGCAGGCCCGCCATCCCGGCCATCAGCTCGACCAGCTCCGGGTGATAGAAGCGCACATGTTCGGGATCGCGCCAGAAGCCCAGCAGCTGGCTGCGAATCGACTCCGGGTCAGGAAACACGAACACCGCGATGCCACCATCCTTCAACACCCGTGCGACACCACCGAGCAGGCGCTCGGCCGCATCCACCGGCAGGTGTTCGATGAAATGCGAGCAATACACGCCATCGAACGACTCGGTACCGGACTCGAGGAAGTCCAACGCGTCCTCGCCGACGACTTCGTGCCCGAGACTGCGCGCGAAGCGCGCGCTCATCGCGTTGCGCTCCACCCCGACGGCGGGGATTGCACGCTGCGCCAGGATCTCCAGGAACACCCCGGTGCCGCAGCCGAGGTCGAGCACCCGGGCGCAGCCGTCGAAATGCCGTGCAAAGCCAGCCTGCATGTCGACCAGCAGCGCATGGTCGCGCCGCCCCAGAGCATAGGCCTCGTATCCGAACAGACTCGGTATCGGGGCGTCATCGACTGGCGGCAGATCCACGACCGCCGGCGCGAGGTCCGGGAAGTGCTGGCGCAACGCCACCTCGTCTTCGACCGTGCGCGCCGCGAGCAGCCGCGGCACCGTCGTCAGCAGACCGTGCAGCCAGCGCATCGCGGCACGATCGGAGAGATCGATCCGCGACTGCTCCGGGAGCCGGACCGTAACGTCGAAGCCGAGCGCCGTGGCCAGGCGCGCCAGTTCGAGCGAGGCCCCGGACAACGGATCCACCACCACCCGCCGCGGCCGCTCGGCGAGCAGGTATTCGACCGTGCTGCGCGCCAGCACGAACGGTGCGAACCGCGCGCGGATGCACCGCCAGTCGGTGCCGAGCAGGAAGCGCCGTGGCGGCTTGTCGCCGCCGACCGCGCTGCACGCATCGCCAATCGCGGCGAAGTCCAGCACGATGTGATATGTCTCCGGGGGCTCTTTAGGGGCGTCATCCGGCAAGCCGGCCTCGGTGATCAGCAGGGTCACCGACATCAGCCTCCCTCCAGCGCATTCATCGCAGCGCGCGCAGCAAACTACTGCGCAAATTCAGTTTGAACCCGCGCCAGACTGAGACCTGCGGTTTACGCGCGACCAAGACGGAGTCCTGCCAAACCGCGCTGTCATCGATGTAATGTGTCGCCGGTTTCCAGTCCGTGCGGGCCTCGAGAACCTCGAGCCGCGCATACTCGGCCGCAGCACGCATGCCGTCCGGGTAGAACCGCCAGCAGTCGACCGGGTACCTGTGCTCATAGCCGCCCGAGGGCGCTATCACGCAGCACAGACCGCCCGGCTTGAGGCACCTGAACACCTCGAGGAAAAACAGCCAGAAACGCGACATGTGTTCCAGCGCCTGACCCGATACCACGACATCGAGACTGTTCGACTCCACGGCCTTGAAGTGGTAGGGCTCTGCCAGCACAAGATCCACGTTGCGGCCCGGCTCGAGATCGGCGCCGCGATAATGCCAGGCGGGTTCATCGAAGATAGGCCGATAGCTGCCGTTCAGGTCCATCGCCCCGACATCCAAGATCGCCAGCGGCTCAGACGCCCTGCCGGCCAGATAGCGGACCCTGAAGTCGTGCATCTTTTCATAGGAACTCTGGTGCATTCTGCGATTTCCGTTTGCTCTCAATCCGCCGCGAAGGCAAAGCTGGCCGGGATCTCAATCCTGGTGGTCCACCCGGGATTGCGAGCTGCCGGGCACAAAGATGTCCTCGGCTGTCTCACCGCTCCGGACGCACAATCAGCTCGACTGTACGGGATCTCCCCAGCTATGTTCCAACCTGCAGTGACCAATCTCGCGCGAAGCGCCCTCAATGATCAAGGCGCAACGGACCTCGTCGAACACCCGGTAGCCTTCCGGGTCCATCGCATGGGCCCGCACCTCGTAGCGTCCGGGCAGTAAGGCGAGCTCGGGGAATTGGATGCGAAACCCGAATTCGCGCGGCCGCAGCCGGGGGAGTCGGTAACCGTCCATATCCGAAGACAAACCGTATATCGGTGCGTCACCCACCGTCGCGATTCCGATAAGCACAATCGGTGCACGATCTTCAGGGCAATAAATTGAACCCTGCGCCACCAGGCTTTGGCCCGCCGCGACAACCACGTCCTCGCCAGGTGCAACGCCGTTTACGGTCAGGGTGCTTACCGCACATTCGCCACCGGCCCCCTGCTTGCGCACCCCTGCCGCCTGCGGACGCGGACGCGAGCGCGCATCGTGCCAGGCCAGGTAGTCCCGGGTCACCGTCTTGGAAGCACCGTAGGCGTGCAGCCTGCCAGCATGGATCCAGGCCGCCTTCTGGCACAGCTTTTCGATGTGGAACATGCTGTGCGAGCACAACAACAGCGTGCCGCCTCCAGCGAGAAAATCCTCCATCCACCGGATGCATTTGCGCTGGAAGGACTCGTCGCCGACCGCGAGCACCTCGTCGGTGATCAGCACATCGGGGCGGACGACGGTCGACACCGCGAATCCGAGGCGGACCACCATACCCGAGGAATATTGCTTGATCGGCTGATCGATGTGCTCGCCGATATCGGCGAAGGCCAGGATTTCATCCAGGCGCTCGCGGGTCTGCGGCTCACTGAGCCCCATCAAGGCGGTGGCGAGAAAGACATTCTGACGGCCGGTGTACTCGGGATGGAAGCCAGCGCCGAGCTCGAGCAGTGCGCTGATGCGGCCGTTGATGTCCACACGCCCGGTACTCGGCCGCACCACGCCGGCCACGATCTTGAGCAGGGTCGATTTTCCGGCCCCGTTCACCCCGACCAACCCCAGCGACTCACCGCGGTGCACCTCGAGGTTGATGTCACTGAGGGCTGCAAAGCTGTGCGGCAGCGGCTTGCGCACCAGCAGGTTCGCGACCGTGTGCAGGCGCCCGATAGCCGAACGCGCGGTCGGGTACGACTTGCCGACATGGGAGAGTGTGATCAGGGTTTCCACGTTGTGCATTTCAAGCGGCTACATGAAATCTTCGAAGCTTTCCGCCAGCCGCCGGAACACCAGCTGACCCAACCAGACCATCAGCAGTGCCGCCGCGAGCAAGGGCGCCAATACCCAGGCTGTCGAAAGGTCCCCTTGCAGCAGGCCGGCGCGGATTACGCCGACCAGGTGCGCCACCGGGTTGAGATCGAGCACGAAGCTAAAAGACTCCGGCACAAGTTTGCGAGGATACAGGATCGGGGTGACGTAGAATATCAGCAACAGCACCGGACCTATCAGGTGCTCGATGTCGCGCACCACCACCTGGATCGACGCGGTGACAAGCCCTATGCCATAGGCGAACAAGGCCATCACCAGCCACGCGACCATCATCACTGGCAGTCCGACCGCATGAAACGGCGGCCCCAGCAACCAAAGTACCGCGAGCACAACCAGAAAACCGAAGAATTGCACCAGAAAGGTCGCAGTTATGGTCGCCAGCACCAACAGTTCGAACGGGAAGACCACCTTCTTGACCAATGCGCCATTCTGCACGATCGAGCGGGTTGCCCGCTGCAGGCCCTCCTGGAAGCCCATCCATGGCCACAGGCCGATGGCCAGGAAAGAGACGAAGCCGTGCCCACCAAGATCCTGGATATCGACCCGCAACACCCGCTGAAACACAAAGCCATAGATCAGCAGCATCAGCACCGGCTGTCCGAGCGCCCACAGGGCGCCGATCAGCGTCCCGGCATAGCGGTTGGTGATGTCGCGGCGCACGAACGACGCCAGCAGGGCGCGCCGCCCCCAGATCATGCGCAGGGTCTGCATTTGAGCATCGTCGTCGAGTGAACCTTGCTGGGCTGAGGCCGGCCGCGCCGGCGCCGGCGTACACCGTCATTCCGGGGCGAACACCGCCTCCAGGGCCGCTTCGTCGATCTTCAGCCGTGCAGGATCACGCAGTGGTTCGATGACGTCCAGGCGCACCTTGTTGCGCGCCGCGGTGCGGTTGGATGCGACCAACTCGTCGCGTACCTCGTCGAACGAGCGCTGTCCCGCCGGTCGGCGTTCGGTAAGGCGGATGATGTGCAGGCCGAACTGGGTCTCGACGATACCGGACAGGTCGCCCGGCTTACGCAGCGCGAACGCCGCCTCGGCGAACGGCTTGACCATCCGGTCCTTCTCGAAGAAGCCCAGGTCGCCGCCCTTGCGGGCGCTCCCCGGATCTTCCGAATACTCTTTGGCCAGTTGGGCGAAGTCCGCACCAGCCTTCAGGCGATCGAGCAACTCGCGCGCCAGGGCCATGGCCTGTTCGTGATCGCGCCCCTCCCCCGGCTTGGCATTGACCCGCAGCAGGATATGGCTGGCGCGCACCGCCTCGGGGGTGACGTAGCGTTCGCGATGCGCGCGATATTCATCACGCGCCATGCGTTCGATGACGGCCTCGTCGGGCATGGCCGCCTCGGCACGCTGCATGTAGACCTCGTACAGCAGGCGTTCCTCGAGCAGTTGCAGGCGGTACCGGACGGCCGGGTCGTCGGCGATGCCCTCCTGGCGCGCACGCGCGGCGACCTGGCGGCGAACCAGCAGATCGACGACCAGATTGTCACGTGAGCGCGCGGATTTGGCGAAGCGCTCGCGGCTGGCCGCCGGCAGCGCGTGCACCTCGGCGGCGAGTTCGTCGGTGCGCAACACCGTGTCGCCGTAAGCGGCAATCACGCTTGATTGATCCGCCACGGCGACCGTGGCGGCAAACAGGGTCAGCGCGCACAGGCTGGCTGCGGAGAGATATTTCATCGATTCACCAACGTCATTATCGAGGACAGAAAGAGCGCCGGCCCGGCGGGGCGGCCGTCGACGCACGCACGGCCGGTATTTTAGCAACCATGCGGTATCGGCAACCAGCGTTGCCTTTTGCACGCACGGCAGTGGGGTCACGCAAAGCGGCACCAGGCGGGTCGGGTCGCAACGGCGCAATAAAAAAGGCGGGCTTGCGCCCGCCTTTTAATCCAACTAGCCGGGGCTAGTGATTACGGTGCAACATACTCACGCTGACGCAGCGGCAGGACCATACCGTAGTTGGTACCGGCAGCACCGACAGCGTTGTTGAGGATGTTGATGGCGGTGAAGCCAACGATCGGCAAAGGACCCACCGTACCCGAAGTGGTGGTCGTGCTCAGGATCGCCCAGCCGTCCGGGGCCTCCAGGTTGGTCTCGTAGTTGTTCGCGGTCAACGAGGCAGCCAGCGAGCCTGTCGGGATCGCACCGTTGTTGATCGAGATCACCGAGGCCTCACCCTTCAGCGAGAAGGTCAGAGCCACGTTCGGCGGGGTCGGAGAGATCACGATATCGTCCTCACCGACAAGCTTGCCTTCCTCACGGTCGTAGAAGGTCGGATTGCCGACCGCGATGCGGTTGCTCACACCGTCGAGCGAGTCATAGACGCTGCCAGCGTCGCCCTCGATATCAAACGTCCAACCATTGAGTTCGTATGCGCCGTCTGCGTTCTCAATGTAATTGTAGAAGAAGCGGCGGGTCGGCTGCGTGAACACCACGTCGGTGGTGGCGTCGATCGCACTGTCGGTCACGTACTCGACCACGGCATCGCCGTTCTGCGCCAGCGCGTCGGTCAGCGAATCACGCTGGGCGATGGCAGTGCCACCCTCGACCGGGGTGGTCAAGTCAGGCAGGTCGAACTGGTACATCTGCAGCCCGACACCATTGTCGGGTGCCCCCTGGGCAGCGAAGATACGATCCGCGGTCAGAGCCTGCAGCTCCGCCAGGTCGGCCGGATTGATCTCTACGTTTTTCTGCATGTAGTAGATCTTGTTGTTGACCGAGTCCGGATTTACCGCGATGGCCGCTTGGGCGAAGGCCTTCGACTTCGGCACGTTGATCACGATGGCATAAGACGTCAGCGCTGGGGTTGGATTCTCCATGCCCTGATCAGCCGCAACGTTTGCACTGTCTTCGGTCAGCGCCGTCAGCACCCCCGAATCGCACGCCGCCTCGCCGTTGTGGTGCAGGATCGTGTCGTACAGGTCCTCTTCAGGGTCGCCGCCAACGGTCGGCGGGATGTCGGCCATCGTGATGACCTCGACATAGCCCTCGCGGGTAGCCGCGTTGGAATCCTCGGACAACGCAGCACGGAAGGTCACAAAGTCCTGGTTGATGTTGGCCGGCAGGGTACAGCTGTTGTCGACCGTATCCATGTGCGCAACAAGGCCGTTCACGGTCACGGCCCCGGTCCAGACGTCGCCCGGGGACAGGAACAAGGTGAAGTCGAACACGTCGTCAGACCATTCGGCACCACGGAAACGGACCTTGACGGCCTTACCGTTAACTTCGTCGGTGTTGGTGATCTGGATCAGGGTGTTGTTGCCAGACTGAACGCTATAGTAAGGCAGGATGTTGTACATCCCGATGCCGCTAGGTTCCGTCTGCATCGCACTTGCGACACCAGCACTCATGCCAAGTGCCGTAGCCACGCCGAGGGCGAGAAGCCGTTTTTTCATTGAGAACTCCTTAGAACTAAAGTCAAGCTTGATTTTTGCGCAACGTTTTTCGGGACCTTACGCTGCCATAAATAGTAACATAAGTCCCAACCTGTACAACATACGGTCGCGCACTCCGCAAGTTGTGTCTTAAAGCCATACGCAGCAGTTCCATCGACGCTACAAATTGCTGCCTAAGGCTTCAGATAGATCCACCAGTTTCCGCCATCCAAGATCCAGCGTTCGATGTAGTCGGTTTCAATGGCATGCGAACGTGGCGGCAGCGGCGAACTGTACTTTAGCCTGACCGTTGCATCGCAAACGTCCTCGCGACACTGCACATCACGCACTTTTGCCCCGAGCCAGCTCGGCTGGCCACCGTGGCTGCGCTGAAACCGCTGCGCATCAACGACCGCCCGATAGGCCGGGGTCGCGAAACTATAGGCGGTTTCCCATTCGCCCGCAACAAGCGCATCCCAGCGTGCCTGGGCACGCTTCGCAACAACCTGCTCGGGCGTCATTGGCTCACCCAGCAGGCCTGCACATCCGGTCAGGGCCACGGCCAGCAACACCAACACCCCGACCCGGGCCAAAACGCAGCAAGAACTGGGCCACCAGCAAAAACCCTCTGCTTTACACCGACCTGTGACCATTAATTCATGCCCATTCGCAGGATTTGCGGTTATTTTAAGACAATATGCGCACTAAGCAAGGGCATGTGGCAATTCTCGCCTCGGCCACCGCGCCACAGCAGCGCAAACGCACTGCTGAGCCACCATTAACGCGCGTCCCGAGCCGCGCACGATAAACGAACCCCCGGCGAGCGTTAACCATTCCCAACGGGTTGGGATGGATTCAGCGGGATTGCCGCCAGGACCGCCATGCCGGGACGCCTCCGCCGCCGGCACATAGCCGCCCGCAGCATTCGCAATAAGTATCACGCGAAAACCGATCGGGCGCTCGGCGCAGACCGTGCATCCGGTCACAGACCACGCAATTGACCTCGCGCGGACCCGGCTCGGCGCCCATCCGGCGTACTGCTGACCACCTGAACTGCATGTTGTACCAGTACCCGGAATGATCGCGCCGGACAGGCGTGGCCGGACGCCGCTGTGGAGCGAAAGGCACAGCCGTTTCTATGAGTTGAGTGAACAGCAAGTGCAGGCGGGCATGGACAAGCGAGGGCCCGGATAGATCGTGGGCCGGTTACAAACTGTAGCCTCCAGCAAATCTTTGTAAAAATGGGACTTCCAGCAACCACATCGGGCTTCGCTGTTTGGCCCATGAGCGCCTGTCCAAGATACAGGCTAACCCTCGTCAAGCCGCCAGACACACGGCCACGCGACACGAGTGCCTTTCCCGCGGGCCACCGGCGCACATCACGGCGCCGTGATCAATCGCTCCAAGCCCAGGTCGTCACACCAGTCGCGGCCACACACGTAGCGCGGCAACAGCCAGCGGCTGTCGTCGTCATTCAACGGCCTCGGATCGGTGGTAAATGCCGCGCGGAGGCCGATCGCCGCCCCCCGCCGGGGCAGATAATCGGTCGCCAGGAAATCGTTGGTCTGACCAAAGGGGTAGGCAAAATAGACCGGGCGCATTCCGGTCTGTGCAGCGATGTAATCGCTGGCCCGAGCGATTTCGGCCTCAGCCTCGGCCTCGGTTTCAATCACATCAAACCGGCCGCGGACATTGTCGCGCTGAACGCTGCGCGCGAGGACCGGGTGATTGTGATCCCAGGAGTGGTTTTCTATCTGCATCAGGCCACTGTGCTGGGCGTCGCCCCACCAGCGCTGGTGGAGTAGCTCGGGACCATACTCTGCCGTCAGGGTCGCCTGTATCCCCATGCGCGCCGCCGGCGAGGCGATCACAAAACTGGCAACCTTGAGGCGCGGCAGCCGCTGGCCGAAGCGGCGCAGAATATCCAGCGCAGAGGGAAGCGCCCCATGCCTTGGATGCACATAACTCTCCGCGTCCATGCGGGCGCCATCATCGAAGGTAATCGCAACACCGTGTTCACAGTCGGGCGAAAGGATATCGCCAAGCGAAACCACCGGGATCCCGCGCGCGGCAAGCAGCGCCAGGTCCGCCTCCAGCGCAAGCAGGTCACAACCGGCGCGCGTAAGGCTTTCCATGCGTGCCGGGTGATAGGTGAGGATGGTGCGCGGCATGGCCCGGTGCAGCCGCGGTTACCCGGCCACCGCCTCGGACGGCCGCAACTCGAGGTAGATGCTGACGCTCCGATCGGGACGACGCAGGTCGATATTACGCATGGCCGGGTGGCTGGACTCATTGTAGGCAACCTGCCGAACATCGAGGCCGGCCCTGGACGTCAGAACGACAAACGTCTCCAGATCGTAGACGAAGGGGCCCACCGCACGCATTCCCACATTGACCACCTCTGCGGCGGTGCCCGTCACGAGCGGCAGGCCTACCTGCTCGCGCCAGATCTCGATCAACCACTGCGGGTTATCCAAGTACGCCGTGACCAGGCGCCTCAGATCGGGCATCAGCACACGCATGACGCCGTCCGGGCGAAGCACACGGCGACAGTCGTGCATGAAACGCTGCGCCGCATCCAGCGGTATCTGCGTGATCACCTCTTCGCACAGCAGGCATTCGACCGAGCGATCGGGCAATGGCAGCGGCGCGCTGATATCGGCCAGGATGTCAGGCCGGGTGGCCGGGTCGATGTCGAGATGGACCCAGCCTGGCAACCTGCGCTGTCCAGCCCCTATGCTGATTTTCACGATTTGGCCCCGTTGCTGACGACCCAGGCATCCTGCCCTGACCAGAAGTAGTCCGCGGAATATTGTTCGATGCGGGCCCCAGGCAGCGCGGCGACGGCATCGCGGACAAAACGCTCGGACGTGAACGTGGTGCCGTACTCACCGGCACCCAGGGTGGATGATTCGCTCGAGCGGATGAAATGGTAACCCCGCTCGTTCAGCTTGATCCCGTGACGGACGGCGAATCCGGTCCCGTGCGTGGAAAAGATCAGCGCACCGCCAGGCTGTAGCGCCGCGAAGAGTCGTTCCAGCCACGACCGCCACGTGGCGGCTGGCAGGTGGGTGAAGAGCGAGAGTACGAAGACCGTGTCGAATGCGCGCGGCAGGTTGAGCGACTTGGGGTCGGTGCTGGAGTAGAAGCCCTGCACGCCGAAGCGTTCTCGAACAAACTCCGCGGAACCCGGCATGACGTCTGCGGCATACAGCGCCTGTGCGTCCATGAACCTGGCCAGGTGACGCGTAAAACGTCCGTAGCCACTGGCGAATTCGAGCAGGGAGGCGGTTTTCAGCAGCGGCCGATCCACCCTCTCCAGCAACACCATCAACTCGCACAGCGTCCGCCAGCCATCCGCAAGGTAGTCCCTGACCGGGTTCACCGAACTCGGATGATGGTAAAAAAACCGGAATATCTCGTCGTTCGGATGGATCTCGCAGTTGACCCCCATCCAGTGAGAAAAGGCACCCTCATCACGCCTCACCTCGCGTTCATTATGCTGCTCGATAAATGAAGCAATTGGGTGTTCCGGCATTGACGCGCTTCGCAGTAGTTGGCCAGTTTCGAGGGCGCGACACCCTACCCCCGCACAAGGGTGCAGTCAAGGCTCGGTATACCGGCGCCCCACTGACACAGCGGCCGTCCACGGCCGCCTCGTGCAGGAGGTGCACATACCCGCACACCACCCGCCCTCGCAAGCCGATAAGGAGGATGGTCCTGGCGGTCTCTCGCCCTGACCGGCCGCGGGCGGTTTTCGACGCCGCGCCGAACCGCCTGGCCCGCCGCCGACCAGAACCAGGCCGCGCAAGACACCCACCAGTGACCTTGCTAGGTCCTGCCAGACCGATCCGCAGGCGCACCTGCGGCGGATCCGACGGCCGAGGCAAGCATCAGCAGGTTGCGCGCCCAGCCGAGCCGGCGCACCGGCCCACGCATAACCGCCCGCAGCCGCCGCCAGGCCGAGGCTGCCCCCAGCTGCTCGACGGCATGCTCGACCGCACTGTCCCAACCCGGGGCCAGACCCGCGCGGCCGAGGCGCTGGCGCAGGCAAGTCGCGTTCACCACTGCCTGCCAGTAGGTGGTCCGGCCCTGCGCCAGCATCCGCGCCGGCGAACGCAGCGTGTTCAGCAGTTTGTCGCGTAGCGAGGCCGCACCGACTGCGTTCGCGGCATGCTGCCGATACCCGACCAGCGGCGCCTCGATCACCCGTATGCGACCCGAGGCGGCGGCCAGCAGCACCAGCCACCAGTCGTGATGCTCGACACCCGCCGGCTGCGGCAACGCCCTTTCCAATAGCGCGCGATTGCCGAACATCGCGCAGCCGGGAACCGCGTTCATCGCCAGCAGCCATGGCCCGGCACCCGACAGCGCCGTGGCCAGCCCTGCTGCGTGAAAATGCGAGCCCGCCAGGACCCTGTCGCCGGCATCTATCCAGCTCAGATCGGACCAGCACAACGCGGCCGTGCCTGGCGGGCTGGCGCGCTCGAGTCCACGCAGCGCGGCGTGCTGGCGCGACAGCTTGTCTGGCTGCCACACATCGTCCTGATCACACAGCGCGAAATACCGGGCGCCGTCGTCCAGCGCCTGTTGCATGAGCACGAAGAAACTGGCGGCACTCCCCAGCCGCCCGGCATGCGACGCAACGATGCGTACCCGCGGGTCGCTGCGCGCGAACCGCTCGACAAGCTGCGGCGTGCGGTCACTGCTGCCATCGTCGCGCACCAGCAGGATCCAGTTGCCGTGATCCTGCGCGACCAGGCTGTCGAGCTGCGCGGCGAGAAAGCGCTCGCCGTTGTAGGTCGCCAGCAGGATGTACACCGGCGGCTCACTGCTCAATGTCCGTCTCCAGCCCCATGCTGCGCAGCACCAGCGCGTTGACCCGGCGGACGTCGAACAGCGCCTCGGCCCGCGCCCGGCTTGCGCGCCCCATGTCCGCGATCAGCTGCGGCGTGGCGATGAACCGGCTCAGCGCGGCCACCAGCGCGTCGGGATCGTGCGGCGGCACGAGCAGACCGTTGACGCCGTGCTCGACCGTATCGCGACAACCCGGCATGTCGGTGGTCACGATCGGCCGGCCCATCGCCATCGCCTCCTGTATGCCACGCGGCACGCCCTCGCGATACCAGGATGGCAGCACGTAAACGCTGGCCCGGGCGAGCCAGGGCCTTACATCCGGGACATGCGCCTGCCACTCGACCACGCCTTCCGCCATCCAGTCGCGCAACTGCCGTTCACTGACACTGGCGGGATTGACGTCCGGGCTGCCGAGCAGCAGGAAACGCACCTCGGGGTGCTGCGAGCGCATGCGTCTTGCCGCCTCGACGAAATCGTAGACACCCTTGTGGGCCAGCAAGCGCGCCGCCAGGATGAAAGTCACCGGGGCCAGCACCGGTGGCGCCATCGCGAACCGGTCGAGTTCCACGCCGATGCCACCGAGCTGAACCACCTGCCCCGACGCGACCATGCGTCGCCCCCGGAACAGCTCGACGTCATCGGCATTGAGGAAAAACACCGCGTCCGCGCCGCGCAGCGCGGCCCTGTACATCAGGGTCACCGCCTGCCTGAGCAGCCGCTGGGATGGCGAGGCGCCACCCTTGGCCTCCGAAAACACGTACCCGGCCCCCTCGACCATCGCAAAACGATGCCCGATGCCCGCCAGCCTGGCCGCCAGCGTGCCGTAAACCACCGGCTTGATGAAATAGGTCAACGTCGCATCAAGATCCAGGCTGCGCAGCAGGCGGGTCAGCGCGATCAGGTCGAGCGTATCGCGCAGTGGCCGTATCGAGGCACGTTCGAGCCGGAACTCCACTGGCTCGGCGCCCAGCGCGGCCACCCCCTGGCGGCTGGCATCGTCGTAGTCCGGCGCCAACGCAAGCACATGGATGCCACGCGCCACCCACTCGCGGATCAACGGGCCGCGGAAATTGTGCAGCGAGAAGGCCTGACTGGTTATCAGGCCCAGCCGACGTATGCGACCGGGCTGGGGGGCGTTGCGGTTCAATCAGGCACCCAGGGCAGCCCCCCGGCCCTGGCCGGCACGGGGACAGCGGGGCAAGCAGCCGTGCGAGCCAGCATTAAGTGAAAACCACGACAAGATGACCCGGGAAGGGTAAGACCCCCACAGGCAACCCGCAAGCCTATTCTCGCCGCCTGGACATGGCCTGTTGCCGGATGCAGATCCAGGGTGCTGGGCCGACCATCATGCCCGGCGGCAAGACCACAAGGGCATGCCCGGCGACAGCGGTGTCCGACGCAGGTCCACTGCGTGGCTGGCGCGAGCGCGGTCCGCCGCGATCGCCGGCATCAGCACAGGGCACCTCATTGCACCTTTCGACGGCCAGGGGGTAACATCCGCAAGATTCGCAAGGAATGTGATTTCTATCGCACAACCTGTTGACTCTTGCGCCGAAAATCGGCCCACAGACATTATTCGAGCAGTGACAGCTGAAGGGTTCATGTCCGGGTTTTCCCTCGCCCAGCCTGGGATAATCACCGTATTTATGCGAAGATACTTATCTGCGCCGGTCGCCGTCCCAGGATACCGCCAACGATTCTCCAGCACGGGTCTGGCAGGGATCCGGACATCCAAGCCGTTGCGGACGAACGAAGCAAGTCACCTGGAGTGAGATGAAGACGATGACACTGGAGCGTTTGCGCAGCCGAATCGCTGCCTTTTTGCACGACCTCCTGATGATCCCGGTGGCCTGGCTCGGCGCCTATTGGCTGCACTTCGATCTCGGCGTCTTCCCGGCGGCCGCGATGCGCGAGGCGCTGCTGGCCCTGGTCCTGGTATTGCCGCTGCAGGCACTCGCCAATTGGCATTTCGGCCTGTACCGCGGCGTGTGGCGATTTGCCTCCCTGCCCGACCTGGTCCGTATCGGCAAGGCGGTCGGGGCCGGCGTGCTGGGCAGCACACTGGTCCTCTATGCGACCGGCTTGCTGTTCGACATGCCGCGCTCGCTGATGGTGCTGTACAGTCTGGTGCTGCTCGGCTGCCTGACCCTGCCACGGTTTTTCTATCGCTGGTCCAAGGACCACCGCCTGCACTTCCGCTCGGCCCAGCGGGTCCTGATCGTCAATGCCGGCAAGGCCGGCGACATGCTGGTCCGCGACATGCTGCGTGACCCGCGCCAGGCCTACCGCCCGGTGGCTTTCGTTGACGACGATCGCACCAAACACGGTAAAGAGATCCAGGGTGTCAGGGTTGTCGGTCCGGTTGCCGCGATGCCACGCGTAGTGCAGAAGCTGGCGATCGACCTGATCATGCTGGCGGTGCCCTCGGCCGATGCGAAGCAGATGCGTCGCCTGGTGGCGCTGGCCGAAAGATGTGGCGTGCCGTTTCGCACGATACCGCACCTCGAAGACCTGATGAGTGGACAGATCGGGGTGAATGAGCTTCGCAAGGTGCGCATCGAGGACCTGCTCGGGCGCGAGCCGGTCAACCTGGACTGGCCACGGATCCGCGAGGGCCTGACCGGCAAGGTGATCATGATCACCGGGGCCGGCGGCTCCATCGGCGCAGAGCTGTGCCGGCAGATTGCCAGCCTGGGCCCGGCCGCACTGATCCTGCTGGAGAACAGCGAATACAACCTGTACAGCATCGAGCTCGAGCTGCGCGAACATTTCTCCGAACTGTCGCTGCATGCCCACCTCGCGGACATCACCGACGCGGTCGCCTGTGACCGGCTGTTTGCCAGGTATCACCCCCAGGTCGTTTTCCACGCCGCTGCCTACAAGCACGTGCCGATGCTGGAGACCCAGGTGCGCGAGGCGGTCAAGAACAATATCCTCGGCACCAAGGTGGTGGCGCAGGCCGCCGACCGCTACGGCTGTTCGGAGTTCGTGCTGATCTCCACCGACAAGGCGGTGAACCCCGCCAATGTCATGGGCGTGACCAAGCGGGTCGCGGAGATCTACGTGCAGAACCTGAACGCCGAGTCCGAGACCCGCTTCATCACCGTGCGCTTCGGCAACGTACTCGGGTCCGCCGGCAGCGTGGTGCCGCTGTTCGAAAAGCAGATCCGGGCCGGCGAGGCGGTCACCGTTACGCACCCCCAGATGGAGCGCTACTTCATGACGGTGCGCGAGGCCTGCCAGCTCATCATGCAGGCCAGCGTGCTTGGCGAAGGGGGCGAGATCTTCGTCCTCAACATGGGCAAGCCGGTCAACATCAGCCGCCTGGCCGAGGAGATGATCCGCCTCTCGGGCAAGGTGCCGGGGCGCGATATCAAGATCGTCTATTCGGGCCTGCGACCCGGCGAGAAACTGCACGAGGAATTGTTCCACGAGCGCGAGAAGCTGATGGATACCAGCCATGAGCAGATCCGCCTCGCGCGCTATCGGGAGGTCGGCTGGGATCTGCTGACCAATCGCCTGGACGAGGTCGACAAGGCCTGTGCGGCCTACGATACGACCCGGCTCGGCGAACTCCTGAACTGGTTCGTACCCGAACGCCGGCGTTTCGGCGCCACGCACGACAAGGCCGGCGCAGTCGTGGCACTGGTGCAGGGCGAGTGATCTCCGCTGCTGCCGCGCGTCGCTGATGGCGCTTAGCCCTACCGAAACCGGCCTGCAGGGTCCCGTGGCCGGCGCCGATATCGGTGACCTGCTGCTCGAGCAGGGCAAGATCGACAGCGCCGATCTCGCGCGCGCGCGCCGCCTCGCCGAAGACGCCGGGGATCCGCTTCACGTCCTGCTGAGTCGCCTCGGACTGGTTTCCGAACGCGACCTGGCGGCGGCGCTTTCCGAGCTGACCGGCCTGCCCCTCGTGCAGGCGGCCGACTTTCCCGATGTCCCGATCCTCGAAGACCGCATCGCCTTCCGCTTCATGAAGGAGAATCGCGTCCTGCCGCTCAACCTGCAGGATGGCATTCTGGTCGCTGCGGTGGCCGATCCACAGCGGCCCTATCTGGGTGCCGCGCTGCAGGCCGCCGCCGGCTATCCGGTTGCACTGCGCGTGGGCGTGGCCGCGGAGATCGACGATGCTATCGAACACCTGTATGGCGAGGGACGCAGCGCCATGGGTGAGATCGCGGGCGGGCTCGAGGAGGTCGAGAGCGGTGACGAAGATGACGTCGAACATCTGAAGGACCTGGCCAGCGAGGCGCCGGTTATCCGGATGGTCAACCTGATCATCCAGCGCGCGGTCGAGTCCCGGGCCTCTGACATCCATGTGGAGCCGTTCGAGAACCGGTTGAAGGTTCGTTACCGCATCGACGGTGTGCTGCGCGAGGTGGAGGCGCCGCCGGCACGCTCCTCGGCGGCCCTCATCTCGCGTATCAAGATCATGGCCAAGCTCAATATCGCCGAGCGCCGCCTGCCGCAGGACGGGCGCATCGGGGTGCGCATCCAGGGCCGCGAGCTGGACCTGCGCGTATCCAGTGTGCCCACCCTGTACGGCGAAAGCGTGGTCATCCGCCTGTTGGACAAGGAGAGCATAAAATTCGATTTTGCCGCGCTGGGCTATGACGGGGTGACCATCGAACGGCTCAGGCACATCCTGGATATGCCGCATGGCATAGTGATCGTGACTGGCCCCACCGGCAGCGGCAAGAGCACCACGCTGTACACCGCGCTGCACCGGCTCAATACCGCCGAACGCAAGATCATGACCGTCGAGGATCCGGTCGAGTATCAGCTCGACGGGATCAACCAGATCCAGGTCAAGCCGCAGATCGGGCTGAACTTCGCCAACGCGCTGCGCGCGATCGTCAGGCAGGACCCGGACGTGATCATGGTCGGCGAGATGCGTGACGCCGAAACGGTGCGCATCGCGGTGCAGTCGGCGCTGACCGGTCACCTGGTGCTCTCGACGCTGCACACCAACGATGCCGCCGGCGCCGTTACCCGCCTGCTCGACATGGGGGTTGAGGACTACCTGTTGACCTCGACGATCAACGGCATCGTCGGCCAGCGACTGGTGCGCCGGCTGTGCGAGCACTGCAAGGCACCCAAGGCGGTGCTGCCCGAGTTGGCGGACGAACTGGGCCTGGCGCGTTACCTACCCCCCGGCACCGAACCGCGCCTCTACGAAGCGCGCGGCTGCGAACGCTGTGCGGATACGGGATACCGGGGGCGCCTGGCGCTGGCCGAGGTGTTGCTGATGAGCAACGAAATGCGCGCTCTGGTGATGCGCCATGCCGATGCCACCGAGCTGCAGCAGCAGGCAGAGGCGCAGGGCATGCAGACCATGTACCAGGAGGGTCTGCGCAAATGCGTCGCCGGCCTGACCACCCTGGACGATGTGCTGCGCGTCTGCGTGCACGGATAGACGCCCGTGGATAAATGGCCGGCCAGCATCGCGTGCCGGGTAACACCGGACCTGCCATCGGCCGGTCTGGCGCCGGCCCGGACCGGGTACGCCGGCCGGGGCCCAATCCCCCCCCAGCCCTGAGGTCTCGCCAGTGTTGTTCTCCTACAAAGCGGTGCGGCCCAACGGCGAAAGCCTCGAGGGGGAACGCGATGCGCCGGACGAGCAGGCACTGGTACGCCAGCTGCAGGCCGAAGGGGCCATCCCGATTCAGATTAGGCCGGCCGGGGGTCTGCGCGCCTTGCTGGGCGGCCTTGGGCGGCCAAAGACCAAGCGCTTTGCCGCCGAGCACGTCGCGGTACTCACCCGCGAGCTTGCCACGCTGCTCAGCGCCGGCCTGACGCTCGATCGCTCCCTGCAGGTGCTGCACGACCTCACCCGCGACGACGCCGCCCGGCGGCTGCTGAACAGCCTGCGTGAGAACATCCAGGCCGGCAATGCGTTTGCCGCCGCGCTCGAAGCCGAGGGCAACACCTTCTCGCGTCTGTACATCAACATGGTACGGGCTGGCGAGAGCGGAGGGGTACTCGAAGCGGTGCTGGAGCGCCTTGCCGATTACCTCGAGCGCAGCGCGCAGTTGCGCGAAAAGGTGCGCTCGGCCTTGACCTACCCACTGATCCTGCTGACCGTCGCGGGACTGTCGATCGTGCTGTTGCTCGCGTTCGTGGTGCCTCAGTTCAGTCAGATGTTCGCCGATATGGGCGAGACCCTGCCGCTGCCGACACGCATCGTGATTGCGGCGGGCGAGCTGTTCCGCAGCTACTGGTGGGCATTGGTGGCCGCGGTGACCCTGCTGGTGGCCCTGGTCCACTCGGGGATGCAGCGCCCCAAAGTCCGCGACTGGTGGGACCGGCGCGCGCTCAGGCTGCCACTGTTTGGGGATCTGCTGGTCAAGGTAGAGGCGGCACGTTTTGCCCGCACACTGTCCACGCTGCTGGAGAACGGCCTGCCGCTGCTCGGCGCCCTCACCCTGGTCAAGGACGTGGTCGAGAATCGCCGCGTCGCCGAGACAATCGACGTGGCCGCGCAACACCTCAAGCGCGGCAAGGGATTCGCCGAGCCCCTGATTCGCGACGGCATACTGCCTGACCTGGCCCTGCAGATGATCAAGGTGGGCGAGGAGTCCGGGCAACTCGACACCATGCTCGGCAAGGTCGCCGACGTCTACGACCGCGAGGTCGCGTCCACCGTGCAGCGCCTGCTGACCCTGCTCGAGCCGGCGCTGATCGTTGGCCTGGGCGTGCTGGTGGCCGGCATCATCATATCGATTCTGGTCGCGATCATGCAGGCCAATCAGCTTGCATTCTGATGCCGAAGTCCCCATCCTTCATCGCCTTGCGGGGTGCGCCCCAGGCACTGCATCTGGGAATGCGCGCAACGGCGGGGTGGGCAGGCGGATCGGCGAAAGCCGCCCGGCAGGCCGCGGATGTCGGTTCGATCTCAGACATGGCGCTGACTGCGCCGTATCGGTCCACCACCTGAACCGCGCGGGCGCGCGCGCCCCGCCACCCGGGATTTCACTGTAGGTCAATTCACATGCAACACACCCTGAAACCACAACGTGGCTTTACCCTTATCGAACTGCTGGTGGTTCTGGCAATCCTGGCACTGCTGGCAGGCCTGGTCGGCCCGCAGGTGATGAACTCCCTGCGCGACTCGAAAACCAAGACGAGCAAGCTGCAGATCGAAGACTTCGGTGCCGGACTCGACCTTTTTGCGCTCGATGTAGGCCGCTACCCATCCACCGAGGAGGGATTGCAGGCACTGGTAGCCGACACCGGCGGCATCAAGAAGTGGAACGGTCCCTATCTCAAGAAGTCGCTCATTCCACAGGATCCCTGGGGCAACGAATACCACTACCGCTACCCCGGCGAGCACGGGGCCTACGACATCTACTCGCTCGGTGCGGACAATACGGAAGGCGGCGAGGGTGAAGCTCAGGACGTGGTCAGCTGGCAATAGCGGCCGCGCAGCCGCGGCCGGCTTCACCCTGATTGAACTGTTGGCGGTGCTGATGCTGGCCGGACTGCTATTGGCCATAGCGCCGCCGCTGATCAGCAGCGCCGTTCCGGGCGTGCAGCTCAAGGGTGCCACCCGCACCCTGATGTCGGCCTTGCGCCAGACCCGCGGCCTGGCGATCAGCGAGGCAAGCCCGCAACGCCTGTTGGTCGACATGCAGGCGCGCGAGGTGCGGGTTCCGGGGCGTGTGCAGGCGATCAGCATTCCGGCGCAGGTGGACCTGCAGCTGACAGTGCCGGAATCGCAACGCATTGATGTCGATCAGGCGACGGTCAGCTTCTTCCCGGACGGCAGCTCCAGCGGCGGCAGTATCCGGCTGGCCCGGGCCGGCATCCTTTACCGCGTCGATGTGGACTGGTTGACCGGCAGGGTTTCCCTGGTTGAATAGTCCGATGGCGCGGCCCCGACGGCAGCACGGCTTCTCACTGCTGGAGGTGCTGGTCTCGTTCTCGATCCTGGCACTCTCACTGGGCGTGCTGATGCAGATCTTTTCGCTCAGCAGCAGAAACGCCGGGGTCAGCGCGGACTATGCCAAGGCACTTACCATTGCCGAATCCAGGCTCGCCGAGGTCGGCGAGCTGATCGCCCTTACAGACGCGGCCGCCGGGCAGGAACTCGACGGCAGGTTCGACTGGCGCCTGAACAGCGTTCCGATCGAGTCCGAGTATTTCGGCCCGTCCGCCGTGGCGCCCTATCGGGTCACTGTCACGGTGGAGTGGGGGTCCGCGGGACAGCGCCGCAGCCTGAGCCTGGAGACCGTCAAACTCGAGAGGCAGCAGTGACCCGGCGCGCGCGCAAGAGGCCTGGACGGTGGCACGGACCGCAGGGCTCGCGCGGGGGCTGCGCGGGTTATACCCTGATCGAATTCGTCGTTGCGATGACCCTGGTCGCATTGATCATGGTGTTGCTTACCGCCGGCCTGTATCTCGGCATACGCAGTTGGGAGGCGGTTGACGGCAAGACCGAGCGGGTCAACGAGACCCGCCTGGCGCTCGAGTTCATACGGCGTGAGCTGATGGCGGCGCGCGCCGTGACCTATCAACTGCCGGAGGGCGAGGCGCCGGTATTCTGGGGCAACCAGCAGATGCTGGAATGGGTTGCGCCGCTGCCTTCCTATGTCGGCTACGGCGGCCTGAGCGTCATGCGGCTGAGCGCGGCCGGTGAGGCGGATCATCGGCAGCTGGTGTTCGAGCGGTGGCTTTTTCACCCGCAGATACTGGCGGATGGTTCCGATGCGGCGCCGCCATGGGTCCCGCTGACCGCGGTCCCGGTGACCGGGACCCAGTACGACCCGGGTGCCTACGGCAGGCATATCCTGATCGAGCAATTGCAGGACTTCCAGCTGGCCTACTTCGGCACCGTGGCTCGCGAGGAGCCGCAATGGTACGGCGAATGGGCGGGCGTCCCGGCCCTGCCACGCCTGGTGATGATTCGCCTGCGGCAGACCGCCGAGGATTGGCCCGACCTGGTCGTTGAACTCCCCGATCCGGTCATCACGCTCGGAAGGCCCGAGGCCAGACCATGACGAACGCCGCGCTACGGACCCAGTCGGGGATCGCGCTGATCGTGGTGCTGTGGGCGTTGGCGCTGCTGACGACGGTGGCCGCATCGATCACCTTTACCCAACGCACGGAGATCAACCTGAACCGCAGCCAGGTCGAGCAGGTGCAGGCCCGACAGCTGGCGCAGGCCGGGGTGGCCTACGCGGTGTACATGCTGCAGCTGCAAGACACGGAATACGCCTGGCAGACCGATGGCGAGCTGCGCCCATTCCAGTTCGACGGACGGGTGCTGCTGGTGGCGGTGTACCTGGAGCGGGGTTTAGTTGACCTCAATCGTGCCGATACCCTGCTGATGGAAAAGGTGCTCGCGTCCGCCGGGCTGGAGCCGGCGGCGGCCAGTGCAATGCGCGATGCGATCGAGGACTGGAAGGACGCGGATGACGACCATCGCCTGGAGGGCGCCGAAGCGCCACAGTACCAGGCAGCCGGGTACCGCTACGGCCCGGTCAACGCGCCGTTTCGCGACATCTCGGAACTGCGCCTCGTCTATGGGATGACCGCGGATCTCTATATCAGACTGCGCGGCCTGCTCACGGTGGATTCCGGCCGGGCCGATGTCGATCTGATGGCGTCACCGCAGGCGGTGCGCGACCTGCTGGCCGGCGACCTGAATGACCCGGGTGCGGACGAATCCGAGCCCGCGGCTGCCCAGCCGCGTCTGCCGCTTCCGCGCGCGGGCGGATTCGTAATCGGCGCCGGGGGCGGGACGGGTGGCGGCCTGCGGGTTCACGTCGAGGTCCCGATGGCGCAGGGCCGGCGTTATGTGACAGAAGCGACGCTGGTGCTGGATAATCGACTCTCGAATGGCTTTCGCATCGAAAAATGGCATGAGGCAGGGGTGATCTTCCCAACGCAGGCATCCGATAGCCGGTCGGCGGACTAGCGACATGGCCGACCAGACGCATATCTCCGGGCGCTTCGCTGTGCCGAGCTGGAAGGACTTCCTTGGCTGGTGGCTTGGCGGGATGAAACGCTGCCTGCCACAGCGGCTGCGCGACAGTCTCGGCCAAGCCCGCCAGTTCATCCTGTTGATGCAGGGTGACGGCTTCGTGCTGCAGTCGCACGGTGCAGACGCGGTGCAGAACCTCGCCGAGTTCCACACGCTGCGTGACCTGTCGCTGGACCAGTGGCTCGGCGCCGGGTGGCAGCGCAAGGCGCCCCTGTCGCTGCGCGTGCCGCGGGAAAGCGTTTTCACGCGCACCGTCGAACTGCCGCTGGCCGCAGCCGGCAACCTTGGAAGGGTCCTGCAATTCGAGATGGATCGGCTTACCCCATTCGCCGATAAGGAGATCCTGTTCGACTACCGCGTGCTGGCCAGACAGCCGGACAAGGGCCAGGTGCTGGTCGAGCTGGCGGTGTTGCGCAAGGAGCTGATCGAGGCGCCGCTCGCCGACCTCGAGGCGGGCGGCCAGCCCCCCCACGTCGTCGATGCGCCCGCGTTGTGGCCGGGCGCCAACCTGCTGAGGTCGGGGATGGCCCGCCGCCGCGGTTCGGCGAGCATCGGCACCTTGCTGGCCGCCGGCCTGGTCATGGCGCTGGTAGCGGCGGTCGTACTCACCCCGCTGTTGCACGAGCGCCAGGTCGTCGTCGAACTCGACGCGCGCCTGCAGCGGGCGCGCGAACAGGCGACGGTCGTCGCGCGCCTGCAGCGCCAGCTGGACGACGCGGCGGCGGTCGCCAATTTCGTGCTACTGCGCCAGCAGGCGCGGGTACCGACCGTGGAGCTGTTGCGCGAACTCACCGAGCGTCTGCCGGACGATACCTGGCTGCAGCAGTTGTCGATTCGCGGTTCGAACATCGAGATCCAGGGCGAGTCGACCAAGGCCACCCTGCTGATCGAGTTGCTCGAGAATTCACCGCGCTTCGAGTCCGTGAGCTTCCGCGCACCGTTGACACAGGCGCGCGGCTCGGACGCCGAGCGCTTTTCGATTACCATGAACCTGACCGGCAAGGCAGACCATTGAGCCCTTCTGACGACAGGCGCAGCAGCTGTGTCGGCCCCCTGGCGCTGACCCTCGGGTTGGCGGCGCTGGCGTTTCTGATCGTGGCGCTGCCGTGGCGCGCCAAGCTCAACGAGTACCAGCAGACCGCGACGGACTATGCGGCGCAGCTGGCGAGCTTCGAGGCGCGCTTGGCCAAGCGGCCTGACGTCGAGCGCGCACTCGCCGGCCTGCAGGCACGCACCGGCGTGCAGCGCTCGTACATTCAGGGACAGACCCTTGGGCTTGCCGGCGCCAACCTGCAGCAACTGACCAAGGGCCTGATCGAAGACGCCGGCGGCACCCTGATCAGTTCGCAGATCGTGACGCCTCAGGCGGAGCCCCCACTGCAGATGCTGGTCAACAAAGTACGGATGCGCGGCACTACCGAGAACCTGCTCAAGCTGGCGCACCGCGTCGAGAGCGGTGAGCCGGCGCTGTTCCTGGACAACCTGCTGGTGCGCAGTGCGCGCCGTCAACGGCGCCCGGTCGACGAACTCGATATCCAGTTCGATCTGGCCGGCTACATGCGGCTCGCGGAGGAGACGCAATGATGCGTGTCCTGGCCTGGGCCCTCGTATTAGGCCTCGCGGCCCTGCTCGGCTACCAATGGCACGGCTGGTCGGCGGAGGCCGGGGTGGCCGCGTACCTGCAGCCCCCACCGGGCGAGCAGCAGCAACCGGATGCGGCAGTGGCGACCAGCACACTGCCTTCGATAGAGGCGCTGGGCCCGCTCGACGATTTCATGGCCGTCGTCGAGCGACCCTTGTTCAACTCCGACCGCAGGCCCCGGGAGGCAGCGCTCAAGCAGGACGAGACGCCGACCGCAGAGGGCAGACCGGACCTGCAGCTATCCGGCATCGTCGCTGTGAAGGGAACCTACCAGGCGCATGTGCGGCCGCCCAAGGGCGATGTGGTGAAGCTCGCGCTGGGCGACGCCTACCAGGGCTGGCAGGTGTCCGAGATCCTGCCCGATCAACTGATCCTGACGTTGGATGGACGCAGCGAGGCGTTCGAGTTGCGCCCGTTCGGTGTCGAAGAGCCTGCACCGACAACCAGGCGCAGGAAGGCTAGGGGATTATCCCTACCGAGGCGTTTCCGGTAGCATGCGCCAAGGGCGCTGACCCATGATTGAAGAGCAGCAACACGCGATGAAGGATTCGATCAAGACGACTGGAGTGTCCCCGTTCCCGGGCCGCACATTGCTGCTGTCACTGGGCCTGACCCTGCTGCTCGGCGGCTGCGCCAGCTGGAAGGCAGACAAGCCGAAAGCCCTCTGGCCGGAGCTGGCGGCCGAGGGAGGCCACTCGACGGCCTGGGGAAAATACGATGCCGCAACGGCACAAGGGTCATCAGCCGGTTCAGCAGCGTCGACCGCCACACCGGGGCAGGATGAGGCCGCAGCAAGCCGTCCCCTGGTCTATCGCGGCACAGGGAAATTCGTCGCTGCGCCCGCTGCGGGTGCGGCGCCGCCGTCGGGCGAGCCCGGCGACATCACGCTCAACTTCCAGAACGCCGACCTGAATGAAGTGGTCTCGGTGGTGCTCGGTGACCTGCTGAAGGTCAACTATGTACTGGATCCGGCGGTCCAGGGCTCGGTCACGATACAGACCACCCGGCCGCTGAGGCAGCAAGACCTGCTGCCGACCCTGGAAACCCTGCTGCGGATCCACGGTTTTGCCGCGGTGAAGAGCGGCGACACCTACCGCGTCGTGCCGTTGGACAAGGCGGTCCGGGGCCAGCTCTCGCCGCAGCTGGGTGGCAACAATGTGCCGCTGCCGTCGGGCTATTCGCTGCGCGTGGTGCCGTTGGCCTATATCTCCGCGGCAGAGATGGCCGAGATCCTGCAGCCGATCGCGCCGGTAAACAGCATCATTCGCGTCGACACGATGCGCAATCTGCTGATAATTGCCGGAACCGGCATGGAAATGGGCAACATCCTCGATGCCATCGAGGTGTTCGACGTGGACTGGGTCAAGGGTGTGTCGGTCGGTTTCTTTCCGCTGCACAACGCCAGGCCCGGCGATGTCGAGACCAAGCTGCAGGCCATCCTGGGCGCCACCGGGACCAGCGCGTTGCAGGGGATGTTTCGCATCGCGGTGGTGGATTCGGCCAACGGCCTGTTGGTGGTCACACCACAGGCGGACTATCTCAGGACCATCGGACAATGGATCGAGCGCCTCGACCGGATCGACGCGGTCGGTGGCGGCGAAGAACGCGAGCTGTATGTCTATCGGGTAAAGAGCGGCGAAGCGGCGACGCTGGCTGAGCTGCTGAGTCAGGTCGTCGGCGGGGCGCGCGCCACGGTTGCCGGGAAGACCTCCGCCAACCTGGCACCCAATGAGCGGCCGGTCACCCTCAGCGCTCCAGCGGCCACCGACACTACCGCCGGCGCTCCGGCCGCCTTGCCGACGGCGGCCCCAATCCGCCAGCGCGCCGGCCAGGACAGTGAACTGGTGGACGAAGGCATACGTATCGTGGCCGACGAATCGCGTAACTCCCTGCTGATCACTGCCACGAGCAAGGAGTACCGCAAGATCGAAAAGGCCCTCACGCAGCTGGATATTCCACCGCTGCAGGTGATGATCGAGGCCACCATCATCGAGGTCAAACTGGAAGGCGACCTGAAATTCGGCCTGCAATGGTTCTTCAATACCAACTACAACGGCAACAAGGCCACCTACAGCCTGGACGGGACCCTCGATTCGGCCAGCTCCGCCGGCCTGGGGGGCATTTTCCCGGGCTTCAACTTTGCGGTCATCAACCCGGTGGACACGGTACGTCTCGTGTTCAGCGCCCTTGCCGAGGACTCGCTGATCAACGTCCTGTCCTCGCCCTCGGTCATGGTGCTGGACAACGGCACCGCGCGCATCCAGGTCGGCGACCAGGTTCCGATCGCGACCCAGCAGCAGCAAAGCACCATAGAGAACGCCAATGTCATCAACACCATCCAATACCGCGATACCGGCATAGTGCTCGAGGTCACCCCACGGGTGACGCCGGGCGGCCTGGTGACCATGGAGGTCGACCAGGAGGTCAGCGATGTGTCCGCGACCAGGACCTCGACGCTGGATTCACCGACCATCACGACGCGCAAGATATCCAGCTCCGTGGCGGTGCAGGACGGCCAGGCTGTGGTCCTGGGCGGCTTAATCAGGGATCGCAGGGAAAACGGCTCGGGCGGCCTGCCCGGGCTCAAGGATGTCCGCGGCGTAGGCTGGCTGTTCGGGCAGCAAAACGGCGCAAGCACGCGTAACGAGCTGGTCGTGATCCTGACCCCGCGGGTGATCGTCAATACCGACGACGTGGCGAGGGTGACTGCGGACTTTCGCTCGCGGATGCAGAGTCTGGAAGGCGCCTTCTGAGCCGGGGTCAACAGCGCGAGACTGCCGCACCGGGCCGGCAAGCCGGCACTCAATAGATCTTCGGATCGGACCGATCGGGGCGCGTGCGAAAGCGCCGGTGGATCCACAGGTACTGTTCCGGATACTCGCGCACCCATCGCTCGATGACATCGTTGGTGCGCTGCGTGTCTGCCAGCTGGTCACCACTCGGGAAATCCTCCAGCGGCGCCTCGAGGGTGAGCAGATAACCACTGCCATCCCGCTTGCGCGCGACCTTGAATGGCACGACCCGGGCGCCGGTCATGCCCGCGAGGCGCGATGTGGCCGGTGTAGTGGCGACCTTATGGCCGAAGAAGTCGACGAATACGGCCTTTCTGCGCCCGGTATTCTGGTCTGGCGCGTACCAGACGGTATTGCCCCGACGCAGGCTCCGGATCACCGCTTTCACGTCGTCGCGCGGAATGATACCGGTGGTGGCGCGGGCACGGGCCCTGGCCATCAGGTATTCGACCACCGGATTGTCGCTCGGCCGGTACATCGCGACAAAGGCGAAATGCCGCGTCAGCAGCCTGCCGCACAGTTCCAGGCAGGTGAAATGGGCCGACAGCATCAGGACACCCTTCCCGGCACGCGCCGCCGACTCGAGATTTTCCAGCCCTACGACTTCACCGAGGCCGGCGAGCCGGCGATCGCTGGCCCACCAGGCCAGCCCGAACTCCATCAATGAGATACCCAGCGCGGCGAAATGATCGCGCAACAGCTGCTCACGCGCCACGCCGTCCAGCTCCGGAAAACACAACTCGATGTTGCGTCGCGCAATGGCCGCCCGGCCGCGCGCCAGGGGCAGCAACAGCCGGCCCATAGCGCGCCCCAAACTGACGAGTAGCGGAAAGGGCAGCACGATGACGACGCGCAACACGCCAAACGCCAACCACAGTGGCCAGGTGCGTGGACGAATCAGGTTCCAGTCCATGGCGTCAGTCAGCGAAGCCCGCCCGGCGGCCCAATACGACGCACTGCGGGCGCGCCCGCGGGACCGGGTAGAGCTGGTTCACCGCCGGTAAGCGGCATTCGCGATGTGGCACCCGACACCGGCTACCCAGAAGAAGCGTGCCACCCGCTCAGTCGCTGAGCGCGTAGCGCGCACCGCAGTAGGGACAGGTCGCCTCGCCGGTCTTGTCGATCGGCAGATATACCCTTGGGTGCATGTTCCACACCTCGTCCTCGGGACGCGGGCAGGACAATGGCAGATCGGCGCGGTTGACCTTGATGACCGCAGCCTTGCTCGGCTTGGCAGTTGTGGTGCTCATGCTTGTCTCCAATGCTTCAGGCGCGAGGGGCGATTCAGACCGGGCTGAGCCAGTCGGTGTGCGCCGGGCTGCGCCCATGCACCACATCGAAGTATTTGCTCTGCAGGCGCTCGGTGATCGGCCCACGGCTGCCGCCGCCGATCTTGCGTCCATCGACCTCGCGGATCGGGGTCACCTCGGCGGCCGTACCGGTAAAGAAGGCCTCGTCGGCTATATACACCTCGTCACGCGTGATGCGCCGCTCGACCACCTTGAGCCCCTCTTCTTCGGCGAGCTTTATCACGGTGCGGCGCGTTATGCCGTCCAGGCACGAGGTCAGGTCCGGGGTGTACAGCACACCGTCGCGCACGATGAAGATGTTCTCGCCGGACCCTTCCATGACGAAACCGTTCGCATCCAGCAACAGCGCCTCGTCGTAGCCCGTGTCCAGCGCCTCGCGCAGTGCCAGCATCGAGTTCATGTAATTGCCGTTGGCCTTGGCCCGACACATGGTGATGTTCACGTGGTGCCGGGTAAACGAGGACACGCGAATGCGAATGCCCTTGGTCATGCCCTCCTCACCCAGGTAGGCGCCCCAGGCCCAGGCAGCGACCATGCAGTGCACCTTGAGATTGTCTGCACGCAGGCCCATCCCCTCGGAACCGTAGAAACACATCGGACGGATGTAGGCGGAATCGAGCTTGTTCTCGCGCACCGCGCGGCGTTGCGCCTGATTGAGTTCCTCGCGTTCGAACGGCATCGGCATCCCGAGAATGTGCGCGGAGCGGTACAGCCGATCAGTGTGTTCCTCGAGACGGAAGATCGCCGTTCCCTGTTCGGCGTGGTAGGCGCGTACCCCTTCGAACACTCCCATACCGTAGTGCAGGGTGTGGGTCAGCACGTGGGTCTTGGCCTCGCGCCAGGGGACCATCTCGCCGTCGAGCCAGATCAGGCCATCGCGATCTGCCATCGTTTGCATCTTAAGAAACTCCAGAAAAGTCGGGACGGTGCGGGGCTGCAGGCGCCCCGCGCCCGTGCCGCATAGCCCGCTATTGAAACACAAACCGGGAGCGGGGGGCGAGGTCCCCGGGATAAGGGGCGTGCTCGATCAGCGCTGTGCCAATCCACCCTGCGCAGCAGCGTGGCAGGGTGGATCGGGCCGCAGGCCGTAAGCCGCCGACCGGCCATCATCCACGGATCGGCTCGAACCAGCCCCGGCTGCGGACTAACGCCCCATCACCCCATCCCAGATGTCGCGCACCATGGCCCGTTCCTCGACCAGCTGAACAGCCGGCACCAGCGAGCCGACCTCCTGCAGGGCACGGCGATGCACCACGCCGCGGTACAACTGATAGGCGTTCCACAGCTGGTCGGCGGCACCTTCGGGCAGCAGCCGGTGCGCGGCCAGGCGCTGCAGCAGGCGCGCATTATCGGTCCACTCGGTCAGATCGGGGTGTTCGTTCGCCCAGCGCAGCACCGCGTACTGGACCAGGAATTCGATGTCGACCAGGCCACCCGCACCCTGTTTGATATGAAAGCTCTCGCCGTCGCTGCGATCCAGGCTGTCGCGCATCTTCTGGCGCATGTCGCGCACCTCATCGAGCAGCTTGTCCGGGTCGCGCGGCAGGCACAACACCTGGTGGCGGATCGCCTTGAAGCGCGCCTGCACCAGCGGGTCACCGGCTACCGCGCGCGCGCGTACCAGGGCCTGGTGCTCCCAGGTCCAGGCATCGCTGATCTGGTATTTCTCGAACGCATTCAACGAGCTCACCAACTGCCCCGAGTTGCCGTTTGGACGCAGACGCATGTCCGCCTCGTACAGCAGGCCGGACGGCGTGCGCGTGGTCAGCATGTGGACCAGACGCTGCCCCATGCGCGCATAGAACACGTCGTTGGCCACACTGCGCGGTCCCTCGGTCATCGCGTTGACGTCCGTGCTGCCGTGCAGGAAGACCAGGTCGAGGTCGGAACCGTATCCGAGCTCGATCCCACCCAGCTTGCCGTAGCCGATCACCGCGAAACCGCTGTCCATGTCGCCCAGGCCGCCGGGCCGGCCGTGCTTGCGGACCAGGTCGCGCCAGGCACTGCGCTGCACCTGCTGCAGCGTGACCTCGGCGATCTCGGTCAGGAAGTCGCTGACCACCATCAGCGGTATCGCGCCAACAATGTCCGCGGCCGCGACCCGCAGGCGGTTGCCCTGGGAGAACTGGCGCAGGCGCTCCATCTCCTGCTCGAGGTCGTCCTCCGCCACCGCCGACAGCAGCGTGCGCAACTCAACCTGCAGGTCGCTGCCATGCAGCGGGGAATACAGACGTCGGGGGTCGAGCAGTTCGTCGAGCAGCAAAGGCTGGCGGATCAGCTGTGACACTACCCAGCTGCTCTCACCGAGCAGTCGCACCAGCTGGGACAGGGCCAGCGGGTTTTCCACCAGCAGATCGAGATAGGCCGTGCGGCGCACGACCGCAGCGATCAGCCGCAGCAGCCGGTCGAGGGTGACGTCGGGGTCCTGGACCTGTGCGGCGGCCTCGATCACCGACGGCATCAGCTGGTCCAGCTTGGCGCGCCCCCGGGCCGGCAAGGCCTTCACCGCCAGCGTCTGGCGGAAATCCACGAGCTTGCCAAGGGTGCCGGGGGCATCAACGAAACCGGCCAGCTGCAACACGGCGATCACCGCAGGATCTTCGGCCTTGGCCCGCCAGCTGGCCGCCAACGCACTCTCGTGCTCGGATTGCTCGGCCTGTGGGGCGACGAACACGTGCCCGAACTGCTCGTGCACCCGGCGGCGGTGCCGCGCGAGCACCGCGCTGAACGCCTCCCAGCTGGCAAACCCCATGCTGGCCGCGAGCCGGGCCTGGCCGACGGCATCGGCCGGCAGCCGGTGGTTCTGCTCGTCCTTCCAGGCCTGGATCCGGTTCTCAGTCAGGCGCAGGAAGCGATAGGCATCGAGCAGCTCGCGCACCGCGAACCCCGGCAGGATGTCCTTCTCGCCCAAGCGCACGAGAACCGGCTGGATCGGCCGCAACTGCAGGTCAGATTCACGTCCGCCGCGCACCAGCTGGAATGCCTGGCCGATGAACTCGATCTCGCGGATGCCGCCCTCGCCCAGCTTGACGTTGGCGTCCATGCCCTTCTTGTGCAGCTCGCGCTCGATCATGCGTTTCATGTCACGGATCGACTCGATCACGCCGAAGTCGATGTAACGCCGGTAGACGAACGCGCGCAGCATGGCCATCAGTGCATCGACGTCGGCCGCGTCACCGCTGATCGCGCGTGCCTTGACCATCGCATAGCGCTCCCAGTCGCGCGCCTGCGAATGGTAGTAGTTCTCCATCGCGTCGAAGGTGGCGACCAGCGGCCCGGATTCGCCGAACGGCCGCAGGCGCATGTCGACCCGGAACGCGAAGCCGTCCGGGGTCTGCCTGCTGAGCACGTTGATCAGCTGGCGGCCGAGCCGGACGAAAAACTGCTCGTTCTCGACCGGACGCTCGCCGTCCGTCGCACCGTGTTCAGGAAAACAGAAGATCAGGTCGATGTCCGAGGACAGGTTCAGCTCGCGCGCACCCAGCTTGCCCATGCCCAGCACAATCAATTGCTGGGCGGCCCCGTCGGCGCTGCGCGGCACGCCCGATCGGGCCACTGCCCAACCGTGCAGCAGCGCCAGCGCCTGTTGGATGCACACATCGGCCAGCTCCGAGAGGTCCTCGAGGGTCTCATCGAGCGGCGCCGCACCGAGCAGATCGCGCCAGATGATGCGCACCATTTCGCGCTGCCGGAAGCGCCGCACGACGGCCTCGAGGGCCGCCTCGTCAGCGACATCCTGCAAGGCCGCGGCCAGCCCCCCGGCCATTTCGCCGGCCAGGTACGGGCGGTCGAGCAGGCCACGCCTGTACAGGTCTGCTAGCAGTTGCGGTCTGCGCAGGCAGACCTGGGCGACATAGTCACTGAAACGCCAGACCTGCTCCAACTGTCCGCTGTCGGGCAGGTCTGGCGCCAGCTCGGCAACAGCGGGCGTTGCCTGCCAGCTGCTGCGGTAACGTTCCAGCCGTGCGGCGGCCGACTCTTCATTCATCAGGGCTGGGAGGCCTCAATCGCAAATTTCTTCAGCGCCCCCTGCATCTTCTGCACGACCGCCGCCTTGTCCGCGATACCGTGGCGCGCGCTTATCCAGGCCGGATCGTTCCAACCCACCGTCACCTTGCCGTCGGCATCTTCCCAGACAAGATACTTCAACGGCAGATCTATGCCCACCGTGCGCTGGCTCTGCATCAACAAGGTACCCGCGTCCGGCTTGCCGAAGATCAGCAGCTCAGTCGGGGCCAGCGGTATACCGACCGACTTGGCGCCGGCCGCATGATCGATGCGCGCGAAGACGCGGAAGCCAGCTGCATTCAGCCCCTTCTCCAGACGGTCCGTGGTCTCGCCGACGGAGTGCGCGCTGGGCAGCGTGACGAGCCCGTCCGCGGCATGCGCCACGGCGCCCGAGAATGCCAGCAGCATGGCCGTCAGCCGAGTGATTTGTTTCATCTTGCGATCCTCTATGGTGTGTTCATCTGGCCGTCCGGGCGCCCGCCTCGCGCACCCATGCGGGTTAAAGACCGGTCCGGCACCGCCGCTATTTCGCGCATGCCGAACAACAACGCCCTTGAGCCGATCGAGCATCAGCGCCTCAGGCTGCTGTTCAGGCAGGCCCACGCGGCTTCGATCGTGGCATCCCTCAGCGCAGTCGCCTGCACCGCGGTATTCCTGGGCGCGGCGCCGGGCCCGGCATCCCTGGTCTGGCTGGGCGCAGTGTTGCTGGTCACGGCGCTGCGCTTCCAACTGTTCAGGCGATTCTTCCGCGCCGACATCCGACGCCACCCGGAGCAGCACTGGCTGCGCCGGCATGGTTGGACCGCGGCCCTGGCAGGTATCGCCTGGGGCAGTATCCCACTGATTTCGCTGCAGGGGGCGGACAGTTATGTGCTGCAGCTGCAGACCCTGATCCCGGGTTTCGTGCTGATGGCGGCAATCACCTCCTACGGTGTGTATTTCTCCCAATACCTCGTGCTGTGGGCCTCGACCGGCTTCACCACGATCAGCGCCCGGCTCTATACCAGCGGGTTGGAGGGCTCGCCCGAGGCACTGCTGTTCGCGCTGTTCCTGCCGGCACTCGCCCTGACCGCGAAGCGCTACGCCGATTCCCTGGTCGCCAGCACCGCAGCCAAGTACCGCTCGGAACAGCTGGTGCAGCAACTCACCGCGACCAACGACGAGCTGCACCGGCACAACGCCACGCTGGCGCGGCAACAGGACCTGATCGAGCAGGAGGAGGCATTGGCCAAGCACGTGTTCCGCCAGCTGATCCTGGGCGGAGACCACAAGCTGGCCGGGATCCACTGCTGGAACCAGTCGATGGGCAGTCTATCCGGCGATCTCACCCAGACCGCACGCGGGCCGTCGGGTCAGGCCTATGTCTTTCTCGGCGATTTCACCGGACACGGGCTGCCCGCCGCACTCGGCGCGCTGCCGGCCTCGTCCGTGTTTCTGGCCATGGCCGCGAAAGGCCTGCCGGTGCAGTGCATCGCTGCCGAGCTCAACAAGAAGCTGCGCCAACTGCTGCCAGTCGGCTACTTTTGTTGCGCCGTGCTCGTGGAGCTGTCCGCGGACCGGCGCACCGTGCACCTCTGGAACGGTGGTCTGCCACCAATCCTGGTGCAGCGCCGGGGCGCTGCGGCTTACGAGGAGGTTGCCTCCAACAGCGTCCCGCTGGGCGTACTCGACGAACAGGAATTCGAGGCCCACGCATACAGGCTCTCCCTGCATCAGGGCGATCTGCTGTACGCCTACACCGACGGCCTCACCGAGGCCGAGAATATCGAGGGCCAGATGTGGGGGATTGCGCGCCTCCAGGGACTCCTGATGGACCGGGGCCTGGCCGCGCCCAAGTTGCCGGCATTGATCGAGGCGGTAATGGAGCACGTGAACCTGGCGCCGCCGTCGGACGACATCTCAGTGGTAGAGATCGAGGCGACGCCCGCAGCGAACAGCGCAGCCGACGCCGCCTGAGCTGCAACGCAAGCGGCGTCCCGACCCGCCGGGGCCGATCGCGGGCAACGCCGAAGCAGCGGCCGACCGACACGATCCATAGGTAAAAAAACAAACCCCGCCCGGATTGCTCCAGGCGGGGTTTGTTGGCTCGGGATCACCAGGCAGGCCGCAGCTGTCCAGCGATGTCCGGCAGGGCCCGACCTTCCCGGAGGGCGATTACATCATGCCACCCATGCCGCCCATGTCACCCATGCCGCCACCCGGCATCGCCGGCTCTTCCTTCGGCTCTTCGGCGACCATGCACTCGGTGGTGATCATCAGGCCGGCCACGGACGCAGCGTTCTGCAGTGCGGTGCGGGTTACCTTGGTCGGGTCGAGGATACCCATCTCGACCATGTCACCATATTCGCCGTTGGCGGCGTTGTAGCCGAAGTTGCCCTGACCCTCGGCGACCTTGTTCAGCACCACCGACTGCTCGTCACCGGCGTTGGCAACGATCTGGCGCAGCGGCTCTTCCATCGCGCGGCGCGCAATGTTGATACCGACGTCCTGGTCGTGGTTGTCGCCCTTCAGGTCGATCATGGTCACCTGGGCACGCACCAGGGCGACGCCGCCGCCGGGCACTATGCCCTCTTCGACCGCCGCACGGGTCGCGTGCAGCGCATCTTCGACGCGGGCCTTCTTCTCTTTCATCTCGACCTCGGTCGCGGCGCCGACCTTGATCACCGCAACACCGCCGGCCAGCTTGGCCAGGCGCTCCTGCAGCTTCTCCTTGTCGTAGTCGGAGGTGGTGTCCTCCATCTGGGCACGGATCTGCTCGACGCGGGCCTTGATGTCCTGCTCGGTGCCGGCGCCATCGATGATGGTGGTCTCTTCCTTCGAGATCACGATGCGCTTGGCGGTACCCAGCTCGTTCAGGGTCGCCTTGTCCAGCGCCAGTCCTACCTCTTCCGAGATCACGGTAGCGCCGGTCAGAATGGCGATGTCCTGCAGCATGGCCTTACGACGGTCACCGAAGCCCGGTGCCTTGACGGCAGCGACCTTGACGATGCCACGAATGGTGTTGACCACCAGGGTGGCCAGGGCCTCGCCCTCGACGTCCTCGGCGATGATCAGCAGCGGACGACCGGCCTTGGCGACGGCCTCGAGTGCCGGCAGCATGTCGCGGATGTTGGAGATCTTCTTGTCGTGCAGCAGCACGTACGGATCTTCCAACTCGGCGGTCATGTTCTGCTGGTTGTTGACGAAGTACGGCGACAGGTAACCGCGGTCGAACTGCATACCCTCGACCACGTCCAGCTCGTTGTCGAAACCGGAGCCCTCCTCGACGGTGATGACGCCTTCCTTGCCGACCTTCTGCATCGCATCGGCGATGATGTTGCCGATGTTCTCGTCGGAGTTGGCGGAGATGGTGCCAACCTGGGCGATTGCCTTGGTGTCGGCGCACGGCTTGGACATGTTCTTGAGGAACTCGACCGCAGCGACCACCGCCTTGTCGATGCCGCGCTTCAGGTCCATCGGGTTCATGCCCGCGGCGACGGCCTTGTGGCCTTCGCGCAGCATGGCCTGGGCCAGCACGGTCGCGGTCGTGGTACCGTCTCCGGCGATATCGGAGGTCTGCGAAGCGACCTCCTTGACCATCTGCGCGCCCATGTTCTCGAACTTGTCGGCAAGCTCGATCTCCTTGGCGACAGACACGCCGTCCTTGGTGATGGTCGGCGCGCCGAACGACTTCTCGAGGACCACGTTGCGGCCCTTGGGACCGAGGGTGACCTTTACGGCGTTGGCAAGAACATTCACACCCTTGAGCATGCGCTGGCGGGCATCATCGGAAAAACGGACTTCTTTTGCACTCATTTGTCTGTACCTGAATTCGTTTGAACCTGAGGGATGGCGGGCGCCGGGCGTCAGCCTTCGATCACACCCATGATGTCTTCTTCGCGCATCACCAGCACTTCTTCGCCGTTGATCTTGACCTCGGTGCCGGAATACTTGCCGAACAGCACGGTGTCACCGACCTTCACGTCGAGCGGGCGGATGTCGCCGTTTTCCATGATCTTGCCCTTGCCGGTGGCTACGATCTCACCCTGAACGGGCTTCTCGGCCGCCGAACCGGGCAGCACGATGCCACCCGGCGTGGTGGTCTCTTCTTCCTTGCGGCGAACGACCACGCGGTCATGCAGGGGACGGATGTTCATTTCGCGGAATCTCCTGATTTCTAATACGAGAAGTGTTTGAACTTGATTGATTTTTCGCGAACGCCTTATTAGCACTCGCTACGGGCGAGTGCTAATAATAGGGCCGATCACGTTCAAGTCAAGGGCGCAGCGCAAAAATTTCGGGCGCCAGGATTTCTGGCACTCGCAACAACAAAGTGCTGATAACTAAACATTTTTGTAAATATGTCGTAAAAAACACTAGGCAAGCCCTGGTTTAATCGGCGCTGCCGCGACGCGGTAGTGGGCCGCCAAGCTCCACCGCGCCAAGCGGTTGATGTCGCGACAAGGCGCAAAGCACGTATGCGCCGTGGTGCGCCCTGAGAATTCCAGGATGGACTTAGTCCGCGCTTCCCCCCGGAGAGAAGCGGGCAGCGCGCAGGAGGTGAGTGATGCCGGGACCAGACCACGGCCTTGTGATTCAGGCCACGCGATTGAGCGAGTATTTCCATCACGCGGTGCATACGGCGGCCACCCAACGTCACCTTGGCGCCGACCAGGCAACCCTGCACTACCTGGCGTCGCTGCTGTGCCAATTCGCGCGCAGCGAACAGGTCTTCGACTTCGACAACGATCGCACCCAACTGCGCTCGCTGGCGCTGCTGTACGGCGAGGCGCTGGAGGCACGCAGTCAACGTGAACGCCGGCTGTGGCTGCAGCGACTAGGCGACATCGCGCTGTTCGTCGGCGGTCTGTTCGCCGGGCGCCTGAGCCGCCACTTCCAGGACCTCGACTACTGCGTCGCGATGGGCGGCAACGCTTACGGCTATCTGCAGCAGACCGCAACGCGCCCGAACGAGCAGGCGCAGGCCGAGGTGTTTGGCGAACTGGCCGACGGATTCGACCGCTTCGTCGACCTGGTGGCCGTTGTGACAGGCCGCCCCCCGGTCCGATTCGACGCCTGAATCGGCGGCCCGGCCCGCCGCTCAGTCGTCGCGCCTGAAATCGCCCTCGATGATCCGATCAGGCCGGTTTTCCGGTTGAGTGGCGCCACCCGGCGCCGGCCGCAGCGTGCCGCGGGCCTTCAGCCAGCGCACGATCAGCCAGCGACGCAGCGGCGGAATCAGCAGCAAGAAACCGATCGCGTCGGTGATGAACCCGGGTAGCAGCAACGCCAGGCCGACCACCAGCAACACGGCCCCGTCCAGCATTTCGAGCGCCGGGACCTCATGCCGTTGCAGTGCAGCCTGTACACGGAACAGCACCCCCAAACCCTGCCTGCGCACCAGCACGCCGCCCAGCACCGCGGTAAAGATCGACAGGCCGATGGTCGGAATGGCACCGATCTCAGCCCCGACCTGGATCATCAGATACAGTTCGACCAGCGGCGCACCGACGAAAACGACCAGGAAGACAAGGATCGGACCGGGCATCTGAAACCAACGGGCGGACAGGTGAAGGGAACCCCGTACCCGACCGCCACCCCGATCGAGGACAGAAGACAACAGGCGCCAGCGCGACGCCGGGATGCAGCTTAACCCGAATGACACAAAGATCGGCGCCGCCGGCCCGAACAGCCCGGGGCAGCCGACGCTGCAACGGACTGTGACCGAGGCACTGATCCGGCATAAACTTGCGCCCCTGATCAGATTGGGTCGAGTATGCGCAATTCTTAACCGCGCTGCACCCGGAGGTCGTGCCGATGCCAGATGCCCTGCTCGTAATGACGACCTTGCCAGATCAACAGGCCGGCGAGAAACTCGCGTCAGCGCTGGTTGGGGCGGGTCTCGCCGCGTGCGTGAATGTCGGTCTGCCGGTGACCTCCATCTATCGGTGGCGGGGCCGCATCGAGCGCGGCAGCGAGGTCATACTGACGATTAAGACATCGCGGGCGCGTTATGCCTCGCTGCAGGAGGCGATCGTGGCCGCCCATCCCTATGAACTTCCGGAGGTGATTGCAGTCCCCATCACCGAGGGTCTAACTGACTACCTGGCGTGGATCGAAGCATGTACAGAAAACTGACCGCGGCCGCCCTGGCGCTCCTGACAATTCTGCCAATTGCCCAGGCTGAAGAGGAATTCCTCAAGCCCGACCAGGCCTTTGTGATCTCCGCCGAGGCGCGCGACCCGAACACGCTGCGCTTCAACTGGCAGATTGCCAAGGGTTATTACCTCTACCAGAGCAAATTCCGCTTCCAGGGCGACGCGGCAGGTGTCGAGCTCGGCGACCCGGACCTGCCTCCGGCCGAGACCAAGAACGACCCTATCTTCGGCGAGGTAGAGATCTACCGCGACCGGGTGACCATCGACGTGCCACTCACTGCGGTCCCGGGCAATGCCGAGATACTCACGCTCAAGGCACGCTCCCAGGGCTGCGCCGATGCGGGGATCTGCTATCCGCCGCATACCCAGACCGTGCTGGTCGCATTGAGCCAGGCCGCAGACAGTCCGCCACCGGTCGACCCGAATGCGGTCGACAGCTTCGCACCGGAGGGCAGCGCTCCACCGCTGCCGGAGGCGCAGCCCGAACCGGCCGTGGCCGCGAGCGACGGGGATCCGCTGAGGGAGCTCTCGCAACTCGGCGCGGACCTCGGCCTGGGCGTCGAGGAAGACGACATCCTGCCGCCCGAGAAGGCCTTCCAGGTCAGCGCCAGCAGCGGCGACGGCCAGCGTCTGCAGGTGCAGTGGACAATCGCCGACGGCACCTACCTCTACCAGGACAAGGTCAAGCTGGAACTGGTCGGCGACGGCGTTCAGCTCGGCGCATTCAGCCTGCCCGACCCGGATATCAAGAAGGACTCGATCAAACCCGACGGCAGCATCGGCGATGTCGCCGTCTACCATCACATGATCGATCTGGACATACCGCTGCTGCGCAGCAATACCGCGGCGACCACGGCCACGCTGATTGCCCGTTACCAGGGTTGCGCCGATCGTGGCATCTGTTACCCACCGCAGAACACCGAGCTGAAGCTCGACCTGCCCCCCGGCAGCGGCGCCGGAGTCGCGGCCGCCGCGACTCCGACGAGCACCAGCGCCGGCCAGCCGGCCGCGACCGTAGCTGCGACGGCACCGCAGCAGTCCGAGCAAGATCAGATAGCAGGCCTGCTCGCCGGCGGCGACTTTCTGGTGATCGTCGCGAGCTTCTTCGGCATCGGCGTGCTGCTGTCGCTCACACCCTGCGTATTCCCGATGATCCCGATCCTGTCCGGCATCATTGCCGGACACGGCAGACACATCACCGCACGCAAGGGATTCATGCTGTCGCTGGTGTACGTGCTGGCAATGGCCGTCACCTATACGATCGCCGGCATCCTGGTGGGGCTGTTCAGCGTCAACCTGTCGGCCACGTTGCAACAGCCGGCCTGGCTGATCGGCTTCGCCGCCATCTTCGTCGCGCTGGCGTTCTCGATGTTTGGATTCTATGAACTGCAGCTGCCCTCGGGCCTGCAGAGCAAGCTCACCGAGATCAGCAACCGCCAGCAGGGCGGCAGCTACGCAGGCGTCGCCATCATGGGGTTGCTGTCTGCACTGATCGTCGGCCCCTGCCTGGCACCGCCGCTGGCCGGCGCATTGATCTTCATCAGCCAGACTGGCGACGGCGTGCTGGGCGGCGCGGCCCTGTTCGCGATGGGGATCGGCATGGGCATACCACTGTTGCTGATAGGCGCGTCGGCCGGCAAGCTGCTGCCGCGGGCCGGCGCCTGGATGGACGCGGTCAAGGCGGTGTTCGGCGTATTGATGCTGGGCATAGCCCTGACCATGCTCGAACGACTCGTACCGACCTACCTTTCGCCGACGCTCATCATGCTGGCCTGGGGGCTGCTGCTGATCGGCTCGGGCATCTACATGGGGGCGATCGAGCCGCTGGGCGCCGAGGCCGGCGGCTGGGCCAAGTTATGGAAGGGGCTCGGTCTGGCGGCCGTGATCTATGGCGCGACCTTCATGGTGGGTGCGGCCTTCGGCGGCAAAGATACCCTGCAACCGTTGCGCGGATTGTTTGCCGGCGGCGGCGCAGTGGCCGGCCAGGCCGAGCACGCGACGTTCAGGCGGATCAAGACGCTGGCCGACCTGGACCGCGAACTGGCGGCCGCCAAGGCGCAGGGGCAACCGGTGATGCTCGACTTCTATGCCGACTGGTGTGTGTACTGCAAACAGATGGAGAAGCAGACCTTCCCCGATCCACAGGTTCGCGATTTGATGGCACAGATGGTGCTGTTGCAGGCCGACGTGACCCGCCAGGACGATCATGACAAGGCACTCCAGGAGCGCATCGGGATCCCGGCACCGCCGGCGATGATCTTCTGGGGAGCAGACGGCGCCGAGCGTAAGAATCTGCGCCTGCTTGGGTTCAAGGGACCTGAGAAATTCGCCCCGCATGTGAGTGAGGTACTCAAGAATTGAAGATTTCCAACTATTTCCTGCTCGCCATCGGTGGCGTAGTGATCGGCGGCGCCAGTGGCTTCGCCTGGCGGGCGTTTGACCATGCCAGCCGGCCCGATATCACGACGCCGGTCGAATCCGTGCAGCAGGTCGACGTGCTACCGAGCTTCGCCTACACCGACCTGGACGGCCGCCGACGCAGCAGCAACGAATTTACCGATAAGATCGTGGTGCTGAATTTCTGGGCAACCTGGTGCCCCCCCTGTCGCAAGGAGACGCCCGAGTTCGTCGCCCTGCAGGAGGCCTTCGCAGGCAACGTGCAGTTCATCGGCATAGCGATTGACGACGAGGACCCGGTACGCGATTTCGCCGACAGCTACGGCGTCAACTATCCGATCCTGATGGGCGACATCGAGGCGATATCCCTGTCGCGCAGGCTCGGCAACCGTTACGAGGGCCTGCCATTCACGGTCGTGACCAAGCCTGGCGGCAGCGTGGTATTGCGCCACGCGGGCGGGCTCGAGCGCAGCCAGCTCGAACCGCTGTTACGCAAGCTGACAGCGCCGGGATAAGCGCCCCGGCTGGCCATCCGGGGGGAATTCCCGCCCTAGACAAAACCTGCCGGCTGTCCGACAATTGCGCGCAAGTTTTGGCCATTTCGGCACAAATCCCGGCAAGACAAACGGGGCGCCAGCTGCATGGTGCTCGAGGAAACGACACGAGATGGCGCGCATCCTTGTCCTCAACGGCCCGAACCTGAACCTGCTGGGATCGCGCGAACCCGGACTGTACGGACAAGATACGCTGGCCAGCATCGAGGCGCGCCTCGCGGCGCTCGCCGCGGACCACGAGATCGCGTTCTTCCAGAGCAATGCCGAATCCGCACTGATCGACCGAATTCACCGCGCCGGGTCCGATCGGGTGCACTTCATCCTGATCAACCCCGCCGCGCTGACCCACACCAGCGTCGCGCTGCGTGATGCGCTGCTGGGGGTAAAGATCCCATTCATCGAGGTGCACCTGTCGAACGTGTTTGCCCGTGAACCCTTCCGCCACCACTCCTATCTCTCGGACGTGGCGGTCGGCGTGATCAGCGGTCTGGGCGCGCACGGCTACGAGTTGGCACTGGCCGCCGCACTGCGCAGGCTGGCCGCATGAACGAAACGAGAATATCTGAACGCAAGGAAAGATCCTGATGGATATCCGCAAGGTCAAGAAACTTATCGAACTGCTCGAGGAGTCGGACGTCGCCGAGATCGAGATCCACGAAGGCGAGGAGTCGGTGCGGATCAGCCGCACCAGCGGCATGGCCCCGACGATGTTCGCCGCACCGATGGCCGCACCGATGGCCGCACCGGCAGCCGCTGCTGCACCCCTAGCGCCGAGCGCACCTGCGGCGCCGAAAGAGCCCGAAGGCCACATCATCCGCTCGCCGATGGTCGGCACCTTCTACCGCGCGCCGTCACCGGGCGCAAAACCGTTCGTGGTCGAGGGTCAATCGGTGTCCGACGGTGAAACCCTGTGCATCATCGAGGCAATGAAGATCCTCAACCAGATCGAATCCGACAAGTCGGGCAAGGTGATCGAGGTCCTGGTCGAAAACGGCCAGCCGGTCGAGTACAACGAACCGCTGTTCGTGATCGGCTGATCCCATGTTGGAGAAGATTGTCATTGCCAACCGCGGGGAGATCGCGCTGCGCATCCTGCGTGCCTGCCGCGAACTCGGCATAAAGACCGTCGCGGTCCATTCCGAGGCCGACCGCGACCTGAAGCACGTACGCCTGGCCGACGAGTCGGTATGCATCGGCCCGGCCGCGTCCGCGGCCAGTTATCTGAACGTCCCGGCGATCATCAGCGCGGCCGAGGTGTGTGACGCGCAGGCGATCCACCCGGGTTACGGTTTCCTGTCGGAGAACGCCGACTTCGCCGAGCGCGTCGAGCAATCGGGCTTTATCTTCATCGGCCCACGCCCGGAGACCATCCGCCTGATGGGCGACAAGATCACCGCGATCGAGGCGATGAAACAGGCCGGGGTGCCAACCGTCCCGGGTTCGGACGGCCCGATCGACGACAACGACGAACGCACGCTCAGGCTGGCGCGCGAGATCGGCTACCCGGTCATTGTCAAGGCGGCCGGTGGCGGTGGTGGTCGTGGCATGCGGGTGGTGCGCGCCGAGGCATCGCTGCTCAACGCGATCTCGCTGACCAAGGCCGAGGCCGGCGCCGCGTTCGGCAACGAAACCGTGTACATGGAGAAGTTCCTCGAGAATCCGCGCCACGTTGAATTCCAGGTGCTGGCGGACACGCATGGCCACGCCATCCACCTCGCCGAGCGCGACTGCTCCATGCAGCGCCGCCACCAGAAGGTCGTCGAAGAGGCGCCCGGGCCCGGGATCAGCGAGGAGCAGCGCCATCGTGTCGGTAGCCGCTGCGCAGAGGCCTGCAGACAGATCGGCTACCGCGGCGCCGGCACCTTCGAGTTCCTGTACGAGAACGGCGAGTTCTATTTCATCGAGATGAACACCCGTGTGCAGGTCGAGCACCCGGTCACCGAGATGATTACCGGGGTCGATATCGTCAGGGAGCAGCTGCTGATCGCCAGCGGTGAACCACTCGGCTACACGCAGGACGACATCCACATCCGCGGCCACGCGATCGAGTGCCGGATCAACGCCGAAGACCCGAAAAACTTCATGCCCAGCCCCGGCGACATCACCCAGCTGCACCTGCCGGGCGGCCCGGGGGTGCGGGTCGACACGCATCTGTACAACGGTTACCGCGTGCCGCCGTACTACGACTCGATGATCGGCAAACTGATCACGCATGGTGAAACGCGTTCGGTCGCTATTGCGCGTATGCGCACCGCCCTCTCGGAGATGGTGATCGACGGGATCAAGACCAACATACCGTTGCAGGCCGAGATCATGGCCGATCCGAATTTCGCGGCTGGCGGGATGAACATCCACTATCTCGAGAAGAAGCTGGGACTCTGACGCGGGTATGGCCGGTTTAGCGCGTAGCGCACGCAGTGCCTGCCAACCAGGCCGGGTGCGGCTGTCCCTGTCCGTGCGCGCGCACATGAACCCTGGATCGCGACTTCGATGCCCTGGCTCCAACTGCACCTCACTGTCGACAAATCGCGCGCCGCGCTGATCGAGCTGCTGCTCGAGGACCTCGGCGCGGTCGCGGTCTCGCTCGACGACGCGGGCGACGAGCCGATGCTCGAACCGGGCCCTGGTGAGACGCCATTGTGGCAGGCGACGCGGGTCAGCGGACTGTTCGACGGCGCCACGGACGCGGACATGCTGCGCAGCGCCATCAACCAGGCATTGTCTGCCGACGTGAGCCGCAGCCTGAGCGTGGATCGGCTGCAGGACCAGGACTGGGAGCGGGCCTGGATGGACCAGTTCAAACCGATGCGTTTCGGCAGGCGCCTGTGGATCCGCCCGAGCGGCAGCGAGATCGGGCAGCCCGACGCCGTGATCGTGGACCTCGACCCCGGTCTGGCCTTCGGTACCGGCACCCACCCCACTACCGCGCTGTGCCTCGACTGGCTGGATGCGCATGACTTGGTCGATAAGACGCTGATCGACTTCGGCTGCGGCTCGGGCGTCCTGGCCATCGCCGCGCTGAAGCTCGGTGCACGCCACGCGATCGCGGTCGACCACGACCCGCAGGCAGTCCTGGCCACGCGCGACAACGCGGCACGCAACCGGGTCGGTGATCGCATCAGCGTACTGCACAGCAGCGAGTTTGCGTCGCGGCCCGTCGATCTGGTGATCGCCAACATCCTGGCCAATGTGCTGATCGGGCTGTCGAAACAGATCGCGGCGCTGGTCAGGCCCGGTGGAGAGTTGGTGATGTCCGGGATCCTGAGCGCCCAGGCAGACGACGTGCTCCGGGCCTATGCTCAGCAGATAGACTTTGCATCAGCATCAGCACAGGCCCGCGAAGACTGGGTCCTGTTGCACGGACGACGCCATTGAGCCGGTGAAGATACGCTGTCCCAAATGCGCCACCCGATACGCGGTGGACCCGGATGCCCTGCTGGCCGCCGACGGCATGGCCCGCTGTTTCCGTTGTGGCGCGACGTTCGATGCAGTGGCGGACCACCCGGCAGCAGCGCGCGACGGTCGATCCGCATTGCGACTCGATGCACAGGCCGAGGTAGCGGCCGCGCCTGACGAACCGCGCGAACTGCCGTTTGACCTGCCGCCGGATCTCGAACCGCTGCAGCCCTCGGTCGACGGGGCGCTCGATGTGGCGGACACGCTGTATGAAAAAAAATCCAGCCGCGGCTTCTGGTACGGCCTGGTCGCAACACTGCTGATCGTTGCGCTAGGGCTGCAGCTTGCATGGCAGCATCGCGGCGAGCTGCTGCAACGCTACCCGCAGCTCGCGCCGGTGTGCCGCTACGTTAGCTGTCGGCCGGAAGTGATCCGCGCACCGGAAAGGTTCCGCGTTCTGCAGCGCGACATCGCACCAGCAAGCAACGAACCCGGCTCCCTGACGCTGACCGCGCGAATCCGCAACGATGCCGACATCGCGCAACACCTGCCCGACATACAACTGTCGCTTCTTGATAACAACGGCCGCGTGCTGATTCGTCGCCGCCTGTCACCCCAGGAGTACATGTACCCACCACCGTCAAACGAGCGCGTGGTGGCTGCGGGCGAAGTGCTTACTATCGAGCTGGATTTCGAAGACCCTGGCTACTTGGCCACCGGCTTCGTGATAGATTTTCTGTGATGCCAAATTGAGCCGTTTGGGCACTTGCACCGACGGCATTTACGCGTAACATTGCCTCCCCCTGCACGCCCGAGACCGGACACGAATCCGGCATGGACGAGTGATACGAGCCATACGGCCGTGCAGGCAGGTGTGCAGTTGCCGACTCACTACGCAGCAGGTTTTAAAGAGGCCTTCAAAATAGTGCGCATCGGGCATCATCGACTCGACAACAATTTGATCGTTGCACCCATGGCGGGAGTCACCGACCGCGCGTTCAGGACACTGTGCCGACGGCACGGGGCGGGGCTCGCGGTGTCTGAGATGGTGACCGCGGACGCGAGCCTGTATGGCACGCGCAAGACGGTGCGACGCCTGGATCACCAGGGAGAGGCTGGGCCGGTGTCTGTGCAGATTGTCGGCACCGATCCGCAACGCATGGCCCAGGCCGCCCGGGCGAACGTCGCGCATGGCGCGCAGATCATCGACATCAACATGGGCTGCCCGGCGAAAAAGGTGTGCCGCGTCGCAGCTGGTTCGGCATTGATGCGCAACGAGGAGCTGGTCGAACGTATCCTGTGCAGCGTGGTCGCGGCGGTTGATGTCCCGGTGACGTTAAAGATGCGCAGCGGCTGGGACCTGCAGGACCGTAACGCCCCGCGCATCGCGCAGCTGGCCGAACAGGCGGGGGTCGCGGCAGTGGCGGTACACGGACGCAGCCGCGCGTGCGCATATCAGCGCGCGGCCGAGTACGACACGATTCGCCAGGTCAAGCAAAGCGTGGCGATACCGGTGATTGCGAATGGCGACATAGACTCGCCGGAGAAGGCCCGCGCGGTGCTCGAACAAACCGGTGCCGACGGCCTGATGATCGGGCGCGCCGCACAGGGCCGCCCGTGGATTTTTCGCGAGATCGCTCACTTCATGCGCACCGGTGAACGACTCCCCGAACCGGATCCCGAATGGATTAGGGATCTGTTGCTCGAGCACTTGCATTCCCTGTACGAGCTGTATGGGACGACCCATGGGGTCAAGGTCGCTCGCAAGCACATCGCCTGGTACAGCAAGACACAGCCAGGCGGCGGCGCATTCCGACAGGCGATCAATGCGGCCGAAACGACACAAGAACAAGGCAGGTTGATAAGGGAATATTTCGACAGCCTCTATTACAAGAAGACACCCGGCCTCGGTCCAGTGTCCCGAAGAGAGGAAAAAGCAGCGTGAGTCTGGTAAGCCCACAAGTTTCGCCCCGTGCGTCAGGAAGTCTTGCAGCAGTGGCCAAACCCAAGAAAACCGAACCCCTGCGCGAGGCCGTGCACAACGCCCTGGTGCACTATTTCGACCAACTCAACGGCACGCCGCCCAACGATCTTTACCAGCTGGTAATGCAGCAGGTCGAGCAGCCGTTGTTCGAGACGCTGCTGGCCTACACCGGCGGCAATCAGAGCAGGGCCGCTGCGCTGCTTGGCATCAGCCGCAGCACGCTGCGAAAGAAGCTCGCCCAATACGAAATCGAGTAAACTCTCGCGACCTTTTCTTTGAGTCCGCGACGCGGCCCGCTGACGGCAGGGTCCGCGGTCGCCTTTGCAGGAATACAAGCATGCCGACCATCACCCGAGCACTGATCAGCGTCTCCGACAAGACCGGCGTCGTCGAGTTCGCCCGTGACCTCGCCGAGGCGGGCGTCGAGATCCTTTCCACCGGCGGCACCGCAAAGCTGTTGCGCGACAATGGCATAGCGGTCATGGAGGTGAGTGATTACACCGGCTTTCCCGAGATGATGGACGGCCGCCTCAAGACCCTGCACCCGAAGATACACGGCGGGATCCTCGGTCGGCGCGGCACCGACGACGAGGTCATGGAACGCCACGGCATCGGCCGCATCGACCTGGTGGCGGTCAACCTCTATCCCTTCCAGCAGACCGTGGCTGATCCCGAGTGCAGCCTGGAAAATGCGATCGAGAACATCGATATCGGCGGCCCGACGATGATCCGTGCGGCCGCCAAGAACCACCGTGACGTCGCCGTGCTGGTCGACCCGCACGATTACGGCCGGGTGATTCACGAGATGCGCGCCAATCAGGGCAAGGTCAGTGCCCGGACATGCTTCGAGCTGGCGGTGAAAACCTTCGAGCACGCCGCGCAATACGACGGGGCAATCGCCAACTTCCTCGGCACCATCAACGCTGATGGCGGCCGGGATGAGTTCCCGCACACCATCAATCTGCAGTTTCGCCAGACGCAGACCATGCGCTACGGCGAGAACCCGCACCAGAAGGCGGCGTTCTATGTCGAGGACCATCTCGAGGAATCGAGCGTGGCCACCGCACACCAGCTGCAGGGCAAGGAACTGTCATACAACAACATCGCCGATACCGATGCCGCACTGGAATGCGTAAAGCAGTTCGACGAGGGCCCGGCCTGCGTGATCGTCAAGCACGCCAACCCCTGCGGTGTGGCCATCGGCGCGAACATGCTAGAGGCCTATGAGCGCGCCTACAGCACCGACCCGGAGTCGGCCTTTGGCGGCATCATCGCGTTCAACGGCGAACTCGACGGCACCACCGCGCAGACCATCGTCGACCGCCAGTTCGTCGAGGTGATCATTGCACCGACCGTATCCGCGGAGGCAATCGAGGCGGTCAAGGCGAAGAAGAACGTCCGCCTGCTGGCGTGCGGAGACTGGGCCGCCGAGGTCATCCACCGGCTCGATTTCAAGCGTGTCAACGGCGGCCTGCTGGTGCAGGATGCCGACCTGCAGCTGCTCAACGAGACCCGGGTGGTCAGCGAACGTGTGCCGAGCGAGGAAGAGATGCGTGACCTGCTGTTCAGCTGGCGGGTGGCCAAGTTCGTCAAGTCGAATGCGATCGTATACGGCAGGGGCGGCATGACCATCGGCGTCGGCGCCGGCCAGATGAGCCGGGTCAACTCGGCGCGCATCGCCGCGATCAAGGCCGAGCACGCCGGGCTCGAGGTCCAGGGCTCAGTGATGGCCTCGGACGCCTTCTTCCCGTTCCGCGACGGCATCGACAATGCCGCCACGGCCGGCATCGCCGCGGTGATCCAGCCGGGCGGATCGATGCGCGACGAAGAGGTCATCGCCGCCGCCAACGAACATGGCATGGCGATGGTATTCACCGGGATGCGGCATTTCCGGCACTGAGGGCGTGCAGCCCGCGCGGGCAATGTGCGCCGGCGCAGGGCAGTGACATCGCGACGGCCGTGAGGCAAAGACCGATGCGCGGCACAGCAGGGCTTCAATGCAATCCATGCCGTCCATCGCACCCTACGGGGTCAGTGCCCCGCCCCTGTGCGCGCAGCCGACCGGTTCGCTGGATTCCGGCGGTGTAGGGTGCGGTAGGAGGCCGTATCGCACCGGCGGCACCATGCGCGCTTGGTGCCTGGAAGATTGCGTGTCGCGCCTACAGGCGGAACGGGTTCCATTGAAAGCGACCGAGGGCTACCCGCCCCCCGACCACCAGCACACCCTCGCGCTGCAGCCGCCGCAGCTGGCGGTTCGAACCACCCTTGTCCAGCGGCAGGCTGGAGGCACCGCGCGCGTTCAGCACCCGGTGCCAGGGCAGTTTCGACTCGGCCGGCAGGTGAGCCAGCCGGTACCCCACCCAGCGCGCACCGTTCGGCCGCCCGATCAGTTGCGCCAGCTGGCCGTAGGTGACCACCCGGCCCGGCGGTATTTGTGCCAGCCATGCGTACAGCTGGCGTTCCGATTCGTCCATCCGCTTGATCCGTCCCCGGTCCGGACCCAAGATCCCGGCATGCTCCGCCCCACCGACATCGGCCGCTGCAGCCTGTGTGGCCGCCGCACCCAGCCCACTCTGCACCACCTGATACCGCGCGAGGGCCGTCGGCGCAACCTCATCCGCAGGCATATCGGCTGCGCGGCCCTGCAGGAACGGGGCGAGATCCGCAGGCCTTGCCACAAGGGCCCGCACCCTCTGTTCGACGAGATGACCCTGGCCGGGCAGCTAAATGCCCTCGCTTCACGGCGTGCCGATCCGGCCATTCAACGGCATGTCCGGTGGCTACACAAGCAACACGCGCCCATCGCGACAGCCTGATTTCACACAAGGCGTTCGACCTGGCTGTAGGCGGCGACCCTGTTTGGCACCTGATGTCTGGGCCCGTACCGGCGGGCGATGCTGCCACGCGCCGCATGCTCCACCCAGACCGTAGCGCATCCAATTGAGGTGGATACGGTGCAATTCGCGCGGCTCATTGCGCCCTACGGTCAGCCATGCGGGGCTCGCATCGGTCGGCACATCGACAACGCGCGTCGGGTGCATAGCCCGCAGGTCGGAATGCAGCCGATAGCCGCACATTCGCTACATATATGCCGCGCTATTGCACACTTCCACCAATGTCGCAGGCATGTGATGCAAGACTGCGTTAACTGCGGCGGGCCGCGCTGGCTCGGACCAGTAGGATCCGGCCGCCAGCGCCACCATGAGGGCGCATCCATCACTGACGCGGGGTAGAATAAGCACCTGCATTTTCCATGGGACTCCAGACAACACGAATGAAGATACTGGTTATCGGCGGCGGCGGCCGCGAACACGCGCTGGCCTGGAAGGCCGCACAGTCCCCCCTGGCCGAGCAGGTGTTCGTCGCCCCGGGCAACGCCGGCACGGCCCGCGAACCCGGACTGAAGAATGTCGCGATCGCTGCCGACGACGTCGACGGGCTGCTGTCGTTCGCGCGTGACAACGCTATCGACCTGACCATCGTCGGTCCCGAGGCGCCGCTGGTGATCGGCGTCGTCGATGCGTTCGCCGCGGCCGGCCTGAAGTGCTTCGGTCCAGGCAGGGGCGCAGCGCAGCTCGAGGGCTCCAAGTCGTTCACCAAGGACTTTCTGGCCCGCCACGGGATCCCGACGGCCGACTATCAGACCTTCACCGAGGTCGAACCCGCACTGGCCTACCTGCGCCAGTGCGGTGCTCCGATCGTGGTCAAGGCCGACGGCCTGGCCGCCGGCAAGGGTGTGATCGTCGCGATGGACCTGGCCACCGCGGAGGCCGCGGTGCGCGACATGCTTGCCGGAAACGCGTTCGGCGAGGCCGGCCACCGGGTGGTGGTAGAGGAATACCTCGACGGCGAGGAGGCCAGCTTCATCGTGATGGCCGATGGTCGCCACGTGCTGCCGATGGCGACCAGCCAGGACCACAAACGGGTCGGCGACGGCGACACCGGTCCCAATACCGGCGGTATGGGCGCCTATTCACCCGCCCCGGTGGTCACCGATGCCGTATACCGGCGGATCATGGACGAGGTCATCATGCCGACCGTGGCCGGGATGGCGGCCGAGGGTCTGCCCTATACCGGCTTTCTCTATGCCGGACTGATGGTCATGCCCGACGGTACCCCCAGGGTGATCGAGTACAACTGCCGCTTCGGCGACCCCGAGACCCAGCCGATCATGCTGCGGCTGCGTTCCGACCTGGTGGCCCACTGCCTGGCCGCAATCGATGGTCGTCTCGACCGCGAGACTGCCGACTGGGACCCGCGTCGCTCAGTCGGCGTAGTGCTCGCCGCTGCGGGTTATCCCGGCAGCTACCCGAAGGGCGACGTGATCCACGGCCTGCCCGAGCAGGAGACGACGGGCAGCAAGGTGTTCCATGCCGGCACCGCCGAGCAGGATGGCGCGGTGGTCACCGCCGGCGGCCGGGTACTGTGCGCGACCGCGCTGGGCGACACGGTCGCCGAGGCACAGGCCGCGGCCTATCGGCTGGCCGCGCAGATATCCTGGAACGGCATGTTCTATCGCCACGACATCGGCTTCCGGGCGATCGCGCGCGAGCAGGCCTGAGATGGCCATCTCGCGTTGTGACACGGCCGGATTCCGCCTGCTGCTCGGCCTGGCCCTGATGATCGCCACCTGGCTCGCGCTGACCCCACAGCCGGTCGGCCTGCCACAGGTCCCGTTCGCCGACAAATGGGCGCACATCGCGACCTACCTGCTGCTGGCGTTCCTGGCCGACGCGAGCTGGCCCGAGCGCGAGTTCGATCTGGGCAAGTGGACCCTCCTGCTCGGCTACGGGCTATTGATCGAGCTGATCCAGTCTCAGATCCCGACCCGGTTCTTCAGCCTCGCGGACCTGGCCGCCAACGCGGCCGGCATCGCGCTGTATGCCTTTCTGGTATTCAGGGCACTGCGTGCACAGGGGATCCGCTAAACCCCAATTTCTGTACTGCCTTGGGCAAGTCGCGCGCGCGCAAAATCTGCCGGATATAGATACTCGGCCGGTTCGATCGCCGTCTGCCACGCGAAACCACCGGCCATAGTCCAGCTGGGGTAGCCGCGATAATGTGGATGCGTAATAAACCGACCGAGATTCCCAGTGCCGAGCATGCCCTGCCCGGCCGACCCGACCCGATGCCGGTCGTCGGCGAGCACTTCGTCAACGGCAACCGGATCAAGCCGCCCTTTCCGCAGGGGATGCAGCAGGCCATGTTCGGCCTGGGCTGCTTCTGGGGCGCCGAACGGGGCTTCTGGAGGCTCGACGGCGTGTATGCCACCGCGGTCGGCTATGCGGCCGGCCACACCCCGAACCCGACCTACGACGAGGTGTGCACCGGGATGACCGGTCACAACGAGGTGGTCCTGGTGGTCTTCGATCCGGCGAAGATCAGCTACGAGCAGCTGCTGCGTGTGTTCTGGGAGTCGCACGACCCTACCCAGGGTATGCGCCAGGGCAACGACACCGGCACCCAGTATCGCTCCGGGATCTATGTCTACTCGGACGCACAACGCCGGGCGGCCGAGCAGAGCCTGGAACGTTACCAGGCAGCGCTCAGTGCCAAGGGACTGCCAGCGATAACCACCGAGATCCTCGACGCCCCGCCGTTCTACTACGCCGAGGCCTACCACCAGCAGTACCTGGCGAAGAACCCGAGCGGCTACTGTGGGCTCGGCGGGACCGGGGTCTGCCTGCCGGTGGGCTGATCAAGGCACGCGCCCGGGCAGCCTATTCTTCTCGCCGCGCTCAGTGTTGCGACGGTGGCGTTGTCGCCAGCGGCTGTTCGGCGAACAGCGCCGCGACGTCGACCGCGTCAAAATGGTAGTGGGCGTTGCAGAACTCGCAGTCGGCCTCGACAGAGCCGCGTTCCTGGACGATCCCCTCGACCTCCTCGCGGCCCATCGCCTTCAGGGTGCTCTCGATACGCTCGCGGGAACAGCCACAGCGAAACGCGACCGGTTCCGGCTCGTACAGGCGCAGGTCCTCTTCGTGGAACAGGCGGCGCAACAGGGTCTCGGGCTCGACAGCGAGTAATTCTCCGCGCTCGAGGGTATCCGCGAGCAGGCACACCCGCCGCCAATCCTCGTCGTCGACATGCTCGCCGGGCAGGCGTTGCAGGAACAGCCCGGCCGCCACCTGCCCATTGGCCGCCAGCCAGACACGGCTGGACAACTGCTCGGACTGGTTGAAATAGGCCTCGATCACCCTGGCCAGAGAGTCTCCATCAACCGCGACAATACCCTGATAGCGCTCACCGCGTGGTGACTCGGCGGTCAGCACCATGCGCCCGCTGCCGCATGCAGCGCCCAGATCGCCGTCCGGCACCTCGCCTTTTGCGAGCGCCATCCCGCGTATCATGCGCTGGTTGGTGGCCTGCGCGACCAGGGTACGCAGCGGGCCATCGCCCTGGATCTGCAGGATCAGGGATCCGTTGAACTTTATCGTTCCGGACAGCAATGTCGCGGCGACCAGCGCCTGGCCCAGATAATCGCGCACCGGCGGCGCGTAGTCATGGCGCTGCACCACCGCCTGCCAGCTCGCACCCAGCGCGACGATCTCGCCGCGGATCCCAAAGTTCTCGAAGGTGAAGCGGTGGAGTTGGTCTGAACCGGCCATAACGCTCACCTCTCCGGAATCGGAATTGACGGGGCCAGACTCACCACCCCGCCAGTTCTTGCCTGACCGGGCCAATACTGGCAGGCTCTTTGCTCTAGCGGGAATTTTGCAGGGGTTGCTTGGTACATGGTCAGAATTTCAATCGCAATCGCCATCGTCTTGGCAACAAACGTCGCACTCGCCGCCAGGATTTTGGACAAAAATCTTGGTTGGCCTGGAGTGACGCTGGCCGACCAGGAATGCAGAGGGAAACCCCAGGGGTTTGGGCCGTTCGATTATAACGACCCGAGATCCTCCGCGCCGGGAGGATTCTCTAATATTACGGGTAACCCGTTGAGCAACCCGCTGCGCATGGTGGAACTCGCCCACTTCAAGGATTACGTCGAAAAGCTCATCAAGGGAAAGACAGGAAAGGACCCCCTCGCCGATATCGACTATACACTGCGCGCCTTCCCTAACCACCCGCGCGCCCTATGGGCGGTCTCGCGCTACTTCCTCCAAATCCCGACGACCGACCCCGACAGAAATTGGATTCTCGCACGTGGGCTGCGCGGGACCCCACCTCCAGAGTGTTTCTTCCAGCGCGCTATGCTCTTTGCCCCAGAGGACCCGATGGTATCGATGATCTATGGCCTCTACTTGCACAAGCGAGGCTTATCGGATGCGGCACTCAGAGAGTACCTCCGGGCCGGCGAGGGCATGCCGAATCACGCCGAGCTGGCATACAACACCGGACTGCTGTACTTCGAACTCAAGGATTACGAAAACGCTCGAAAGTATGCAGATAAGGCATATGAATTGGGATACCCGCTGGACGGATTGAAACGCAAATTGGCGGAGCTCCCTACAGATTCGAGCCAGCCGGTCGAATAGTACCCCAACGGGATGCCCGCTCGTGGGCTCCCGGGATACCAGCCAGACGCCAGGGCCCACCGTGACCAGCTGCCCGATTCCCAGCAACCCAGCGGGCTTTCCCCCGCCCAGTATTCCGCTGACTCCGCCGATTACCTCGTCGAGTATCGGCAAGCCGGCACGCTACCCACCATCACTGCTCGACTTGCCGCATATCTGTGTTTCCGCGGGCCGGGCCGCGATCACCCTGGCGTTGCAACACGCAAGAATCGGCGACGCCGACGAGGTGCTGGTTCCCGCCTATCACTGC
>JAJDNF010000041.1 GCA_022340805.1 Chromatiaceae bacterium | reverse complement strand
CCTGTCCGGCCGATGCTCGGGTGGTCGAATCCTGACCCTTGCCGTCCTGTGCCTGCTGCTGCCCACCCGCCGCATCCTGACCCGCCTGTTGTTGCGACGGTTGTCCCTGGGCACTGTCTTCAGCGTTCGCCTGCTGCGACGTCTGCTCGGTCTGCTCGCCCTGCCCGCCCGACTGATCCTGTTGCGCCTGTTCGGACTGCTGCGCCTGCTGCGAGTCACCGCTTTGCTGCTGGTCCTTCTGCTCCTCGCCCTGTTGTTGTTGCGCCTGCTGCGACTCGCCGCTCTGCTGCTGATCCTGCTGGTCCGGGTTGTCTTTCTGCTGCTGCGCCCGCTGGGCCGCTTGCTGCTGCTGGCGGCGCTGATCGAGTACGCGCTGCACCAGGTCGCGGTTGTGGCGGGCGTCCGCGTCCCCGGGATCGGCGCCCAGGGCCCGATCGTAGGCCTTGAGCGCCTCTTCCAGCCGGTCCATGCGCGCCAGGGCATTGCCGCGGTTATAGTCGGCGGACGGGCCCTCCAGCGCCTCGAGCGACTGCAGCGTCTGTGCATAGTCGTTCGCCTGGTAATGCGCGGCCGCGCGCCAATCCGGGCGTTCGAACAGCTGCGCCGCCTGCTCGGGCTGGCCATTCTGCAGCATGCGCGTGGCACGCTGATCGGGACTCAGCCACAGATCGCCCCAGCCCAGCGCATAGGCGTCCGGCGGCGGCACCAGGCAGATCAGCAGCAATAGCGGAGCCAGCCAACCGCGCCGGAAGGCGAGCGCGGCGAGCGGCAGCAGGACCAGCAACAGCCAGGGACCCTCCTCGCGCCAGCGGTCCGCCTGGGCGGGCGACGCCTCGGACTGCGCATCCGGTGCACCCAGTCGCCGTGGCGTCAGCGCCTCGATGTCGCGATCATCCGGGCCGCTGGTGACATAGCGCCCACCGCCGGCATCGGCCAGCTCACGCAGTGCGGCCAGGTCCAGCTTCGCGATGCGGATCGCACCCTGGGAATCCTTCACAAAGCCGCCGTCGGGGCCGGCCACAGGCCCGCCCTTGTCGGTCCCCATGCCCAGCACCGATACCCGATAGCCGGCGCTGCGCAGGCGCCGTGCCGCCTCGATCGCGGCGGCCGGGTGATCCAGCGTGTCGGTGACCAGGATCACCTGCCCGTCGGGCGCCTCGGCCTGGCGCAGCAGTTCGCCGGCACGCTCGAGGACCAGGTCGGCGCGCCTGTCACCCGCCACCGGCAGCAGGCCGGTCTCCAGCAGCGGCACCTGCGCAGCGATCGTCTGTACGTCTCCGGTCAGCGGCGAGACGACATAGGGCTCTGCGCCGTAGGCCAGCAGCGCGGTCTGCCCCTCGGAGTGGTGCAACAGATCGAGCACCTCGTAACGCGCACGCGCCAGCCGCGACGGCGCCAGGTCGGTGGCGTTCATGGTCGGCGACAGGTCGAGCGCGATGACCCGGAACTGGCGCGCCTGGTAGAGGGGTTCGGGCAGCCGTTCCCAGGTCGGCCCGGCCAACGCCAGCACGATCAGCAGCCAGGCCAGGCCGAGCAGCAGCAGCGGTGAACGGCGCGCCGCATCACCGGCCTCACTGAGCAGGCTCGGCAGCAGATGGCGATCGACCACGCCGCGCCAGGCCTCACCCTCGCCGTCGGCGCGCAGCAGACGCCACAGCAGCCCGGCCAGCGGGATCAGCGCCAGCAGCCACAGCGGTCGCAGGAAGTGAAAATCAGACAGCATCACGGCGAACCCCCGCGCTGCCGGCAACGCGCCCGCGCCGCGTCAGCAGCGTGGACAGCACCAGGCCGACGCTGATCAACAGCGCCAGCGTGGTCGGCCACATGAACAACGCATGCATCGGGCGGAAGCTGCGCGTGTCACGCACGCTCGGTTCCAGGCGATCGAGTTCCGCGTAGACCTGGGCCAGCTGTGCGGTATCGGTGGCCTGGAAATAGCGGCCGCCGGTCGCGTCGGCGATCGCCTGCAGGGTGGCCGGATCGAGATCTATGCCCTGCTGCTTCAGCATGCCGAACGGTGTACGCACGCCGACCGGGCCGCCGCCGATCCCAATGGTGTAGATGCGCACATTGGCTTGCGCCGCGACCCGGGCCGCGTCCACCGGCGCAATGTTCCCGGCGGTGTTGGCGCCGTCGGTGAGCAGGATCAAAACACGGTTGTCCTGTGGCTGTTCCTTGAGGCGCTTGATCGCGACCGCGATCGCATCACCGATCGCCGTCTCGCGTCCGGCCAGGCCGATGACCGCCTCGTCGAGCATCGCGCGCACCGTGGTGCGGTCGTAGGTGAGCGGTGTCTGCAGGTAGGCGCGGCTGCCAAACAGGATCAGGCCGAGGCGGTCACCCGTGCGGCGTTCAATGAAACGCCCGGCCACCGCCTTGACCACCGCCAGGCGGGTCACCGGGCGACCCTCCAGACGGTAGTCGTCCTGCTCCATCGACCCGGACACGTCGACCGCGAGCATCAGGTCGCGACCGGCCAGCGGCAGACGCACCGGCTCGCCGAGCCACTGCGGCTGTGCCGCGGCCAGTACCAGCAGCGCCCAGGCCAGCCAGCCCGCACCCTGATGCCACCTGGCCAGGCCCATGGCGGCGCCGATGTGCAGACCGCGGATCTCGTGCAGAAACGGCAGGCGCAGGGCCCGACCGGCGCGCGGCGGCGCGGGCGGTGCAAAGCGCCGCACCAGGAGCGGCAGCGGCAGCGCGGCGAGTATCCAGGGAAAGGCCAGGCTGATCATCGGCACACCTCGCGATTGCGCCGGATCCAGTCGGCGACCAGCGCAGCGAGGTCCTCTGCCGCGACCTCGGCGGCCGGCCGATAGGGTGCCTCGACCAGCTGTCTGCCGGGGCCATCACGAAAGCGCCCGTCACCACCGTGCGTATCGAGAAACGCCAGCCAGTCGTCGCCGGTCAGCGCCGCAACCCGATGGCGCGGAAAGGCCGCCAGCACGTAGCGCCGCAACAGGCGCGACAGGCCACGCACGAACTCGGCATGGTCGCGCCGCGCGGCCAGCGCGGTGCGCAGGATCTGCAACTCGCGGACCGCCTGACGCGCCGCTGCATGACAGCGCCGGCGCCGCAGACCCCACCAAAGCGCGAGTGCGCCGGACAACAGCACGACGCCCAGCAGCACCCACCAGCCCGGCGCCGGCGGCCACCAGGAGACCGCCTCGGGCAAGTGGTAGCCGCGCAGTTCGGCCAGCGGCTCGGCAGCAGCGGGTAATGGGTTCAACGGATACCTCCCGCGCGTGCGATGCGCGGCCGCAGCCCTTCGCTGAGGGTCTCGCCGACCGGCTGGTCGGTGCGCAGGCTGACCAGGTGTGTCTGGTAGCGCCGGCAACTGTCCTGCAACAGCCCGACGTGGTCTGCAAAACGCTGCGACCATGCGCTGCGCAACGCCACATTGCCGGTATCCAGAACGGCGCGTCGCTCGCCATCGATCACCGGGTAGCGCCCGGATGGCGGTGCCACGGCCTCCAGTGCATCGTAGATGTGTACGAACACAACCTCACTGCCGGCCGCCAGGCGCGCCAGCCAGGCAGCATCGCGTTCATCGAGACCGGCAAAATCGCTGATCAGAAACACCAGGCTGCCGGGACGCACCAGGTGCACCAGGTGCCCCGCGGCGCCGGACAACGAGACGAGACCCGGCAACGGCGGCACCTTGGCATCGCGGTGCTGCCAGTTACTCGCTGTGGCGCTCGAGAAGTCCGCCAGTGTGTTCAGGAATGGCAGCAGGCCGCGGGTACGCGCCGCCGGACGATGCTCGACGTGGCGGTGCTCGTCGAATACCAGGCCTCCCACCCGATCGCCCTTGTCCGCGGCCGCCCAGGCGAGCAGCGCCGCCGCCTGCGCGGCCACCACCGACTTGAACGCGACGCGCGTGCCGAAACGCATGCCGGGCCCGTTGTCGACCAGCAGCCATACCGGCCGCTCGCGCTCTTCGCGAAACAGCTTCACGTGCGGCTGGGCCGAGCGTGCGGTGACCCGCCAGTCCATGTTGCGTGGATCGTCGCCGGGTTGATAGACGCGCGATTCGTCGAACTCCATACCGCGCCCGCGAAAACGCGACAGGTGCCCGCCGCTGCGCGTGGCCAGCACCTTGCCGCGTGGCGCGAGCTGCAGGCGCCCGGCCTCGAGGCGCAGCGCGATCAGCGCCTTGAGGTCGATACGTGTGCCGTCGTTGACGGACACCCGCACTGACTCGCTCACGACGAACCTGCCGAAAACGCGGCCAGCGATGTGCGATGCGCGACCGCTGCGGTCCGCTCGAATGGATGCATAGCGACATCCCTCGCATGAAGGCCAAAATGCCGGACCAGCAAACTGCTCATCGATTCAACCTGGCGGTCACCATGACTGCGGGCACCGCCGCCAAATATAGAAGCTCGTCGTCATTCCCCTGTCCGCGCCGGCCAACGGCACTGAAGGCCCCGGGCGGGACCGGCGTTGCGATCTAACACACCGGCCCGTTCAAGGTGTGCGCATCTCCACGTCCGAACAGCGGCATGCTGCCTGGGCACCCGTTATGGTACCGGCACCCGGCCCAGCAGTTGTTCGACAAAGCCCTGCGCGGTGCGTCCCTCAGCCTCGGCCTGGTAGGACAGCAGCACACGGTGACGCAGCACGTCTGGTGCCACCGCCTGGATATCCTCCGGCGAGACATAGTCGCGGCCGGCCAGCCAGGCACGTGCCCGGGCACAGCGATCCAGGCCGAGCGTCGCGCGCGGGCTGGCACCATAGCGCAACCAGTCGCCCAACTCACGCCCATACGGGGCCGGGTCGCGCGTCGCCATCACCAGGTGCAGCAGGTAGTCCTCGACATCCGGCGACATGAACAGGTCGAGAATTGCCGTGCGGGCAGCGAACACGTCGGCCTGGCTCAGGCGCTGCGCGGGCTCCGCCGCATCCCCGGCGCGCACCTCCTCGCGGTTGAGACCGAGGATGGCCTTCTCGGTAGCCAGGTCCGGGTAGTCGACCCGCACGTGCATCAGGAAGCGATCCAGCTGCGCCTCGGGCAGCGGATAGGTGCCTTCCTGCTCGATCGGGTTCTGCGTGGCCATCACCAGGAACAGCGCGGGCAGGCGGAAGGTCTCGCGACCGACCGTCACCTGGCGCTCGCCCATCGCCTCGAGCAAGGCCGACTGCACCTTGGCCGGGGCCCGGTTGACCTCGTCGGCGAGTATGAAATTGTGGAACACGGGGCCCTTGTCGAAGCGAAAGGTGCCGTCCTGCGGGCGATAGATCTCGGTACCGGTTAGGTCGGCCGGCAACAGGTCCGGGGTGAACTGGATGCGATGGAAATCACCCTCCAGTCCGGAGGCCAGTGCCTTTACCGCCTTGGTCTTGGCCAGGCCGGGCGCCCCCTCGACCAGCAGGTGTCCGTCCGCGAGCAACGCGATCAGCAACCGCTCCACCAATTCGGACTGACCCAGGATCTGTTGCCCGATGCCTTGCCGCAGACGATCGAATTCGCTGTGCAGCCTGTCGCTGCCGGCGCGCCCCGCGGGAAGCCCCGCATCTTGAATCCGGCTTTCCGGGGTACTCATGAATCCGTCTCCGTCAAATTGTCCGCTTAGCGCTTAGCATCTAGCGCCTGTTCTGACCGCCATATTGCAGCGATTGTTCCCGCATTAACACCGGAACGTGGCTGCCGCCGGTCACGAGCACGGTCTCGAGCTCCGCATATGGACGTGTTCAGCACCCGGCCCTAAGCATCCGCCAGGCGCGGTCCGCCGGCCAGAGCGCCCCGGGGCGACGCCATACGGCAGACGAATCACGCTCGCGATACGCTTGCACAAGCGATCACGAGGAAACATCATGCACCGTCGGCTCCCGGCTTGCAGTACCGCCAGGAACAACCCTACCCTGCCTTTCCGCGTACCGGGCCGTTTCTGTCACGACTGCCTGCCGCGAGGAGAACGCGCATGACAAATTCCGGAACCGAGGGCGATGCCGATCGAAGCAGGATCCGCTTGCTGCCGTCCGCGGGCCTGCTGCTGGCGGTCGTGGTGCTCGCCGGTGTCGTGTATTTTGCTTCGCTGATCCGTCAGTCTGAACCCGATTATTATCAACCGGCGCGCGCCGCGCTGGTCGCCGCGCAGAAGCGCCTGGCCGATTCTTACCAGCATGAGACCGCGTTGATCGAGCAATTGCAGATCAGCCATCGCGACCTCGATGCAGCAATCAACGAGTTGCAAAAGGCCGCGCGCAAGGCCCCCGGCAACCAGCAACGGATCGAGGATCTGCGCGTCCGCCTTCATGCACTCGCCGACCCGGACTGGCTTGCCAAGGCCGACACCAAGCAGATGCAGCAATCGTTTCGCGAACTGTCAGATGAGATCGATGCGCTGATCGTCGAGATGCAGCACGCAGGCAGCGAAACGCCACAGCAGTGACGGGTCGACACGATTCCGCTGCATCGCCGGTGTGATCCATCTGCGGCCGAAGGTGCTGACTGCCTATTCTCCGGCACCCTGTTCACCGGCCAGGTAGGCCTGGTCGAGATCCGGCAGCGGGCGATGTTCGAATGCCGCCTCGAACGCGGCCAGGCGCTTGTGGATGGACTGCAGCTCCACGATCGTGGTCCACGAGTTGACCAGGTATTGAAACGACGAGGACACCTGTCCGAAGGCCGTAAGTATCTGCTGCAGGATCCCGAAGGTGATCTTGCCGGCGGCGATGGTCGGCACCAGGATCAGGTACACGAAGATGTTGTCGGCCTGCAGGTAGCTGTAACGCACGATGTTGAAATAGAAGTAGTGAAAGTACAGGCGGAAATAATTGCGCCGCACGTTGCCGAACAACTCGCCCAGCGTCGGTGGCTGGGCCCTGCCGACATCGTCCTCTCCGTACACCAGCTCCTTGCGGTAGGCGGCCTCTACACGCTGGTTGCGGAAATACAGACCGGGCAACTTGATGCCCGCGAAGGCCAGCAACAGGGTGCCGAATATCGACCAGACCAGCGCCGCGGTGAACAGTGGCGCGGCGATCGTGCCGACCAGCGGCATCTCGGTGACATAGGACGACAGCGAGAACAGCACCGGCAGGAAGGCGAACAGCGTCATCACCGCATCGACGATCTTCACCCCAAGCGTCTCGACGATGTCGGCAAAGCGCATCGTGTCCTCCTGGATACGCTGCGAGGCACCCTCGATACGCCGCACTTCGTCCCAGCGCGATACATAGTAGTCGTTCATCGCGGTGCGCCATCGGAACACATAGTGGCTGACGAAAAAGCTGGTGACCACGACGACCAGGATCGCGATAAACGCGATCCCGGCAAAATCCATCAGCAGATCATTCAGCTGCCCGACCGAAACATTCGACTTGCCCGACAGTGCGTCCTGCACCGCATCGAAGAATGGCCGGCGCCACTCGTTGATCGCCACCGAGACCTGCACCGAGAAATAGGTCGAGAACAGGATCAGAGATGACCCCAGCACCGACCAACGCTGCCAGGCGTGCGGCGAAAAGCGGAACCAGAACGCGGAGAACAGGCCGGTGGCGGCCGCATAGTACAGGTAGAACCACACGAATTGCGGCGTCACGAAAAAGGCCGGCCCGATCACCGGATCGGCATCGGGCGCTGCCGGCGGGAAGCCGATCAGCAGCCCCAGCGCGTCGCCCAAGGCGTACCAGACACCGGCAGTGACTGCGGTCCACAGCAAAACCGACAGGAAGAACCACTGTGGGCGCGGGAAAAACGAACGGAACAACCGAGCTCTCCTTCAACGTTGACGTAGTAGCCGTGCACGGACTCGCGCATGCCCGGTGTGGATCAGCGCCGGCGGGCCGACATCGGCACGCTGCAGTCAACCGCCACGTCCTGACAGCAGCCGGCTGCTCTCTACCGCTGCCCGGCCGCCGTCATGGGGCACCCCGGGCGACTCGAACACTGTGGTAAGTCGCTCTAGCTGCGGACGGTCGACCTGACTGCAGCGGGGGCGCTCCGGGCCATTCGGAACGGCGGCCATCATGACATAGGAACGGCGAACCGGCATCGCGGTCGATCAGACGCCAATCGGCCGGGTTGGTTCCCGCCTCTGCCGGGCGCGCGCCCTCGATGGATCTGCGCACCACCCGCGGACAAGCAGGTCGGCAGCTTGGTGACTGGCGGTCTTCCCGGTAGCCGATATCAGCGTCAGATCCTGCCAGCATGCCAGGCGCCCCGGTTTGGGGGACGATGATGTATCTGGGCATCCAGGCGCTTATAATCGGCTGAGCCGACAACACCGCAATGCGAGCTGGACGTTGAAAAAGCTTCACATACTCGGCATCGTCGGGTTTCTCTGCATGATCTTCAGCCTCTCGGTGATTCCGCCGATCCTGGTGGCCGTCTGGTATGACGATGGCGAGGCCATCCATTTCATGCTGTCGTTCCTGATGATCCATATCACCGGCCTGTTCCTGTGGCTGCCGGCCCGCGGCGCCATGCAGAATTTCCGCCGTCGCGACGGGTTCATCATCGTCACACTGTTCTGGGTGGTGTTGAGCCTGTTGTCGGCCATCCCGTTCGCGATCGGTCCACACCTGAGTTTCGTGGACGCATTTTTCGAGGCCGTGTCCGGATTCACCACCACCGGCGCAACGGTCATCGTCGGACTGGATTCCATGGCGCCCTCGATCCTGTATTACCGTGGGCAACTGCAATGGCTGGGCGGCATGGGCCTGATCGTGCTGGCGGTCGCCATCATGCCGATGCTCGGCATCGGTGGCATGCAGCTGTACAAGGCCGAGGCCCCTGGGCCAATGAAGGAAGACAAACTGACGCCGCGCCTCGCGGAGACCGCGCGCGCGCTGTGGCTGCTTTACGTCGGGTTGACCGTCGCCTGCATGCTCGGTTTCTGGGCGGCCGGCATGTCCGCCTTCGATGCGATCACCCATGCCTATGCCACGGTCTCGACCGGCGGCTTCTCGACCCACGATGCCAGCCTCGGCTATTTCAACAGTCCGCTCATCGATATCATCGCGGTGGTGTTCATGCTCTCCGGCGGGATCAACTTCGCGGTGCATTACCGCGTGGTGGTCGGCATGTCGCTGCGCCCCTATTGGCGCGACGTCGAGGTACGGACCTTCCTCGTGCTGATCGTCGCCGCCATTGCCGTGATCGCCGCCGTGCTGTGGCTGATGAAGCAGTACGGGACATTGCACGAGGCACTGATCAATTCGCTGTTCGAGGTGGTCTCGGTGATCACCAGTACCGGTTTCGGCACGGCCGATTTCTCGACCTGGCCGAGCTTTCTGCCGGTCATGCTGATCTTCATGAGCTTTATCGGCGGCTGTGGCGGTTCGACCGCGGGTGGGATGAAGGTCTCGCGCGTGATGCTGCTGCTCAAGCAGGGTGGCCAGGAGATCAACTACCTCATCCACCCCTACGCGACCCGGCCGTTGCGCATCGGCGCGCAGGTGCTGGCGCCGCGCATCAGCCAGGCGATCTGGGGGTTCTTCTCGGTGTACGTGGTGGTTTTCGTGCTGCTGACATTGATGATGATGGCCGCCGGCCTCGACCAGGTGAGCGCCTTTTCCGCGATAGCGACCTGCATGAACAACCTCGGTCCGGGCCTCGGCGAGGTTGCCGTCACGTTCGCCGGGGTCAGCGACTCGGCCAAGGTCATCGGCATCCTGGCCATGCTGCTGGGCCGGCTCGAGATCTTCACCATGCTGGTGATCCTGGC
>JAJDNF010000030.1 GCA_022340805.1 Chromatiaceae bacterium | reverse complement strand
TGGCCGGCGTGCCGCGCGGTGATCGCGGCACGCACGCTGGAGCCTTCGGCAGAACCCGCGATGATCGATGCGATCCAGCGCGCCTATTACCTCGAGGCACGCAACCCCTCGGATGCGGATACGCTGACCGCGCTGGCGGAGCAGCTGGGCCTCGACGGCAGCGCTTTTGCGGCGTTGCTCAATGCCGCGCAAACCCTTGCGACACTGACCGACGAGATCGCCCAGGCGCGCACCATGGGCGCAAACAGCTTCCCCAGCCTGCGCCTGAGAATCGGCGGCCAGCATTGGCCGGTGCCGGTGGACTATACCGAGACGCAGGCGATGCTCGAGACGATCCTGGCACTGCTCGAGACCTAGACCTGCAAATTGCATGAAGGGTTTGGGAATCAGGGTGTGATGGGCAAAGCAGTTGGGCTGAACGGCCGAAAAGGCATAGCCGAAGCTATGGTTTGAGGGGGATCGGCACAAATGCAAAGTCCGGCGCGGCCTGGGCCCGAACAGCACAGACTGTCACGTCGAATACAGGGGCCGTAGAACGCATTGAACGCCTTCCGGATGCCGTGAAACACCATGCGCCCGTCCGCCTTCATGCAATTTGCAGGCTAAACCGGGCGTTGCTGCACGCAGATGCAAAAAACCGGGCCTGAGCCCGGTTGCCTGGCCTGTCCCAGATCAGCGTAGCGGCAGCGGAGTGAAGCCCCTGGGTGGCATGCGCGGCCCCATGGGACCCATCGGGCCCATGGATCGCATCGGCGGGACCATCTGGCGCATCTGCGCCATCCGCCGTTCCTGCAACTCGCGCATCAGCTGGTTGCGATAGTGAACGATCGCGCTGTGGCCGTTGGCCGAGACGTCGTAGACCAGCCACTGGTCATCCGACCGGTACATACGGAAGTCGAGACGCGACGGGTAACTACCCGGGTTCAGGACCGCGACACTGACCTGCGCCGTGCGTCCGTCACTGCTGCGCGGCGGCAGAAAACGCACCTGCTGGTTGTCGTAGCCGCCGAGTTTTTCGGCCATCTTGGTCAGAAAACTGGCCTTGATATCCTCTACCATCGCCTGTTGCTCATCGGCTCCCAGCTCTTCGTACAGGCGGCCACCGGCCGACTCGGTCATGTACTTGAAGTCGAAAAACGGTGCGATCTCGCGGTCGAGGAAACTGGCCAGCGCCTCCGCCGAGGGTTTCTCCTCGGCACCGAGGAAGGCCAGCAGTTTATCCATACCTGCCCGCAGTGCGAGTGCCGGGTTGGTCATCTGCGGCCCGCGCATCGGCGCACCCATGTAGGGACCCGGACCGACCTGCGGACCTGGCCCCTGGCCGTACTGCGGTATCGCTTGCACTCCGCCCGCCAGCAGGACACCGGCAAGCAGCCAATAACGTGATTTCATCGATCTCCCCTCTGTAGATTTAAACCTGTCCCGGTCATTGCGACAGAGACTGGGTGCGCGGCGCGCAGGCCACGGCTGCGCTGAGGTTGCCAAGCTGCGCCGGGGATTGCAATGCGGAGATTCCCGCGCACACCGAGTTCTGCGTAACGACCCGCAAACCGGCGCGGAAAAGGGGCGCCCGTCTCCTTCGATCGGCTCAGCTGGTGATCCGCCGATAGATGTCGGAGATCTTGGTCGGCAACTTGGCCACATCGTCCAGGACCGTGTAATTGGCGGCACCGTACATGTGTGGCAGATAGTCCTGCCCCTCGCGATCGATCGTGATGCAGTAGGCGTGGACCCCCTCGCGCCGGGCCTCGAACAATGCCTGGCGCGTGTCCTCGATGCCGTACTCGCCACGGTACTCCAGATCGTAGTCGTCCGGTTTGCCGTCCGACAGCGTCACCAGCAGCTTGGTGCGCGCCTCGACCTGCTTGAGCTTCTGCACCAGGTGGCGGATCGGCGCGCCCATGCGCGTGTAGTCCTTGGGCTCGATGCCGCACACGCGGCCGATGACCTGCTCGCCCCAGGGGTCGTCGAAATCCTTGACCCGAAACGCCTCGCAGCGCTTGCGCGTCCAACCGGAGAAGCCGTAGATCGCGTAGCGGTCACCGAGCGTGTTGAGCGCCTCGGCGAGCAGGATCAGGGCCTCGCGCTCGGCATCGTTGATCCAGCCTCGCGTCGAGCCCGACATGTCGACCATGAACATCACCGCGATGTTGCGTTCCTCCTTGTGCATCCGGGTGAACAGGCGGTCGGTCATCTCCAGGCCCATGTGCACGTCTCCCCAGGCCTCGACCAACGCGTCGATGTCGATGTCCTCACCATCGCTCTGGCGCCTGAGCAGCCGATCCTCACCGCGCAGGATCTCGAACGTGCGGCGCAGCGAGCGGATGAAGCCGGCGTATTTGGCCATCGTCGTACGATAGAAGGCCGGATCGCCCGGCGTTACATCCATCTCGCGCAGGACGCACCAGTTTTTCTTGTGCGCCTGGCGTGCCACGTCCCACTCGTTGTACAGATAGGCACCCTCCTCGTGGTAGGTGCCAGCCCATACGTCCTCGGGCTTCAGGCCCTGTTCCTGGATCAGTCCGGGGTCGTATTCGCCCTCGCCCGCCGGAGTCAGATATTCGGGGGGGATCTCGCCCAGGTCGAGCAGGATCGAGGTAAGCTGCTCGCGTACGCGGTCCGGGATTGGCAGCGGCATCTCAGCCAGCGTGACCTCGACCTGCAGCGCACCGGTCTGCTGCTCTTGCGGCGGCTGCACATCGAAGCGATCCGGAGGCAGCTGGTCGCTGCGACCCTCGGCGATCTCGTTGGCGATCACACGCAGACTCTCGCGCAGGCGCGCCTTGTCGCGCTCGATACGACGCAGCCTGGCCGCCCAAGCAGCCTCGGGGTTGAGCTGCCCCTGGTAACAGCGCGGCGGCGGCTGCTCACCGTACAACTCTCCGAGCCAATGCAGGCTGTCCTCGACGCCCGCATCGGGTCGCTCCAGTGCGCGGGCCGCCACCCGCCAACGGCCGACCAGCGGCGGGTCGTCCAGCGCTGCACTGAGTGCACGCATGCGGCGGTGCAGCCCGGGCAACTCGGCGCCGATCCGCGCATCCAGGCGCAATGTCTCCAATGCATGAAACACCGTCTGCGCCCGCTCAGTGCTGGTAAAACGCTGAAAAAAGTCCGGCAGATTCACATTCAGCGTACCGTAGCGCGTCTGTGCCCACAGGTGCGCGACGATCGACTTGAACAGCTGGAAGTTGTCGGCACGCGTGTCGAGCCGTGCGACGATCGCCGGCAGGTACAGCACCTCGCCATCGGTCCACGCAAACTCGCCCGGCTCGATTTTCAGTCGCCTGCCTTCGAGCCCCTGCACGAAGGGCAACAGCACCGGTACCGCCTCTTCGAACACCGAGCCCGCGGCCCGCTGGTGACCGACCGCGAGGAAACCGTCGAGGTCGCGGATAACCGCCATCGCGGCCTGCAGGCCGGCCCGATCGTAGCTGTCCATCGCGTGCAGGCACCAGGCCGATACCACCTCAGGCTCGACCTCGCTCAGCGCCTCCTTGGCGCGGTTGGCGAACTGAAACGCCAGTTCGGTGTTGGTGGCCGCGGCGCGACGCGTCCACTCGAGGATGAAGTCCTGGCGTTCGCGCGGCATGCCGGCGAGCACCGCCGAGAGTCCCTCGGTATGGATAAAGGTGAACTCGACCTCGAGACACTCGTCCAGGCGCGAGGTGATGGCGGCAGCATCGAGAGGCGGTCGGCTCAAGGTATGAGGGCTGTTCCGGGCACGCCCGGAGCAATCCGGGGGCATGCGATCAAAGTGTAAGCCGCACGCTAATCGCCACCACCGGTCCGGTCAACCGCACGCATTACAGCGAAAAAGCCGGCCGCCCGACGCCCGGCTCAGGCACGCCGGTCGCTTGGAAAGGGCGCAACGTTGTCGAACGGGATCTTGGCCCAGGCCGCCTTCGCCGCCGGCCGGCCCATCAGGTAGCCCTGACCGCGCATGAACCCGGCCGCCCTGGCCGCCTCGAGTGTGGCGTTGTCTTCGATACCCTCGGCGACCAGCTGGTGGCCCGATTCGAGGATCATCTGCGCCAGGTGGGTGACCATGTTTCCCTGGATCTTGTCCTGCAGGCCCTGCACCAGGGTAATGTCGAACTTGACGACATCCACCGGCATGCTGGCCAGGTACCTGACCGAGGAATAGCCACTACCGAAATCATCGAGTGCGATCTCGAAGCCGTGCCGCCGCAGGCGCGACAGGTTTTCGTTGGCCAGACCGATCTGGGTGATCAACGCGGTCTCGGTGACCTCGATCATCACCCGGTAGTCTTTGAGGAACGGCTGGAACTCGCCCAGCCAGCTGCACACCTGATCGTGGATCACGGTCGGGCCGGACAGATTGATCGACACCCCGGTCCCGGGACGCACCTTGCCGCCCGCCAGATCGGCAAGCACCTGGCGGATCACCGCGCGGTCAAGTTCCACCTCGAGGCGCCGCGCCTCGACCACCGCGAAGATGTTGGACGGCTGGATCAGCTCGTCGTCCTGCGAGATGCGCACCAGCGCCTCGTAATGGCAGATCGAACCGTCGTTAAGATCCACGATCGGCTGATAGTGCATCTCCAGCCCCTTGCCGTAGATCACCGCATCGTACACGGCGGTATTGACCCAACTGGAGAACAGCCCCTCCGAGTCGCGCGCCAGCGCCTCGGTGAACATCACTACATTGGCGTGGCCCGGGCGTTTCGCCCGGTACATGGCCACGTCGGCCTTCCATTGCAGCGCCTGCAGGTCATCGAGGTCATCGATCCTGGCGTTCGCGAGGCCCGCACTGATGCGCAGTGGCTCGCGGATGCCGAGTTTACTGAAATCGTAGCCGACGATCTTTTCGTGGCAGCGCTCGGCGATGCGCAGCGCAGATGCCTCGTCGCAGTCGAGCAGGACCACCGCAAATTCGTCTCCACCGATACGGAACAGCTCTTCGCCTTTGCGCAACACCGAACTTATCCGGCTGGCAATGGCCTTCAGCACCTGGTCGCCGATGCTGTGTCCATAGGTGTCGTTGATCGCCTTGAAGTGATTGACGTCGAACAGCGCAAAACACACGTCGCGGTCGCCGAGCAGCTCCGGCAGGTTCTGCATGAATTCGTCGAACGCGCGCCGGTTCCTGGCCCCGGTCAGCGCATCGTGATGCGCCATCAACCACAGCTCCTGGCTCTTTTCCTCCAGGCTCGAGTGCACGTCCGACAGCTGGTCCTGATACGCGTTCAGCGATTCGCGGATCTTCTCGGTCTCCGCGATCGGCAGGACACCGGCCAGGTTTTCCAGCACCAGCCCGCCCGGGCTGTCCTTGAGACGATCGATGTGGGTCGAGATGGCGCGCAGCGGCCGCACGATCAGGAACACCAGTGCCGGGAACAGGGTCAGCGAGAAGATGCCCAGGATGATGCTCAGATTGAGAATCGCCCCGGACAGCAGGTCCGAAACCGCCTCAGCCATCGGATTCTCGCGCAGCGAGAAATTCACCGCTGACTGCAGCTCGTTCCAGGTCATGGTCGCGCCTGTGCCGTGTGCGAACCCTATCGTTTGCGGGTCCGCGTATCGGTAGGCATGGGTCTCGCGCAATTGGTCGAGAAACCGGATGCGCAAGCCAACGTAGCCGGCGGGCTGGCGCTGCGGGTCAGTATCGCGCGCGGGTACGGCGCGAAACACCAGCAGCGTCGGTTCCGGATCGGCATAGTGGACATAGCTGGGTGGCGGGGGCGTCGCGACCTGGGACGGCAGTTCGCTCTCATCGAGCTTGGCCAGCGCGTGCCCGTCCCGATCGTAGATCTCGGCAGCAACCACGTGGCGGTTCAGCAGGTTGGAACTCATCATGCGGTGATTGCGCCAGTAGGCGTAATAACGCGGCATCTGCAATTGCTGACCCACCTCCTCCCAATCGGCAAAGCGCCCTGCCGCCGCCTCGGCATCCTGCAGCAGGTGATCCATCACCAGGCCGATTTCGTCGCGCGCGGCGGCGTAACTGCTGGCCAGCATATCGGACCGCACACGCTGAAACTCACTGTAGGTGAAGGCTGCGTAACTGATCAGCGCCGACAGCACCAGCACCACCATGATCGATGCGTAGACGCCGATCGACAAACCGCGCCTGACCTCAGCCATGCTTTCCCCCCGCAGTCACCCGCAATATCTCGTCGAGCAGGTCGAACTCGTGTGCCAAATCAAAAAAATGGTTGGCCCCGGCGACCGGGCGCACATCCACCCCGCGGCTACCGAGGGCATCCAGCCAGGCCTTGTCGATGCGTTCGTCCTTGTCGCCGTAGATCACGCTGACCGGGCGCGACGCGCTGAGCAGCGCGTGGCGCAAGCGCTCCTTGTCCCAGTCCAGGTAAGACAGCAGGTCAGCCGCGGTGGTCGTGTATTGCCTGCAGTAAGACAGCGCGTAGCTATGCATCGCCTGTGGGTCGCGCTGCAGGTCGGCCCTGGCCCGCGCACGCAGGTCCGCGAGCTGCTCGGGGCCCTGTTCGTCGCCAAAGTAGGAAAGACTGATCAGTGCGACGCGGCCGATGCGCAGATCCGGGTTGCCGTCCAGCAAGGCCGCCAACTGCACGCCGCCGACACTATGGCCGATGAGAACCGGGGCCTTGCCGGTGCGCTCGATAAGCCACTCACTCCAGGCACGCAGTTCGGCGACGTCCTGGGGCATGGAATGGGTGTGGACCGCCTCGCAGGCCAGGCTTTGTTGACGACGGTTGAGGCCGAGGCTCAGGGTCGGAAGCAGAACGCTGAAGCCCTCGTCGGCCAGCGCCTCGGCAAGCCGACTCACGGTTGGGAAATCCCTGGTCTGCAGAAAGCCGTGCATGATCAGCACCGCCGGCATATTCGCCCCGCCCGGCCAATACTCCGCCTGGCCGACAACCCCCGGGGCCAGGTCGAGTTCCATGCGGGCGCTCCCCGCATGCGCGGCGGCAGACAGCAACGCACCGACCAGCCCAAGAATCAGCCCATTTACCGCCACCAGCTCCCCTAATTAATCAAGAATCGCCTGTAAGCGATTCAAAGATAGTCTATTTCCTCTTCACGGGCAGCATTTTTTTGCATCGACCCGGTTTCGGCGGCAGCCGCTACCGGCGGCGCCGGACGCAGACCGCGCAGCCTCAAAGGGATTTACGGGGTGACGCAGCCGTGCACCGCTGCGCAGCCGGCAGGGCGCGAGTGCACATGGGTATATCGGAGGGAAGGATGGGCTGGCGGGTGGCGGGCGCGGCGGCCGCGCCGCCACGCTATTTCGACACGTCGTCGGCGGGATCGCCGCCGTCAGCCCCCTGGCTGAACAGCACGTAATCCTGGCTGGTATCGTCTGCCCGACGGTAGCGGTAGATGCGTCCCCAGGGATCCAGCCAGGGCTCGCTGCCGGCAGGCGCGGCGCCCACCGCGTCGAGGACGATGGCACCGTTTGCGGTAACCCGATAGACACCCCGCTCCTCCTCACTGTCGGCATCCAGCGCGGCGAGATTGTTGTCACCGGCCAGATCGTCCAGGATCAGCTGCATCTGACGGATGTCGTCCAACGCCGCACTAAAGCGCGCCTCCCTGATGTGCCCCAGGTATAGCGGGATCGCGATGGCCGAGATGATCGCGAGGATTGCGACCACGATCATGATCTCGATCAGGGTGAATCCGGTTTGTCGACTCGTTGTCATATCTCCGATCCCATTCGCGGTGCCAATCACTGCCGATATCTTGCGCTGGCCGTTCTGCAGGCGGGCTGCGTACTGCCAGGCACTGTAGCCGATTGCGTGCCACCGCGACTGTCGATTAGATCGCAGGACGAACGCGACCAGAGGACCGTTCGCGCGAACGCGCTCGAAACCGGCTGCCAATATTGACGGCTAGCGGCCGGCCGCGGGACGACTTGAAGCCGGGGCCGCGGACCTTTGCGGGGCGACCTGCGGCGTCGGCCCGGGCCCAGGCGGGGTCAGAACAACGAGGACGACAGCTCGTTGACCGCGACCAGCATGTCGCGGTCGTCGGTCAGGGCCTGCGCGACCGAGGCGCGGCATGCGACCACCGGGTCCACCCCGGAGTGAATCAGCTTTGCGGCATGCACCAGCAGTCGGGTTGAGGCGCCCTCGTCCAGCCCCTGGCCCTTCAGGTTGCGGGTCATGTGCGCAAACCTGACCAGGCGCGCGGCCAATTCCTCGTCCACCCCGGATTCGCGCCGGATGATCTGCTGCTCCAAACGTGCGTCCGGGTAGTCGAATTCCAGCGCGACAAAGCGCTGCCGGGTGGACTGTTTCAGGTCCTTGAGGACCGACTGGTATCCCGGATTGTAGGACATCGCCAGGCAGAAGCCGGGGGCGGCCTCGACCAGCTCGCCGACCTTCTCCATCGGCAGGACCCGACGGTCGTCGGCCAGCGGATGGATCACGACGGTGGTGTCCTTGCGCGCCTCGACCACCTCGTCGAGGTAGCAGATCGCCCCGGCGCGCACGGCCCGCGCCAGCGGGCCGTCGACCCAGGTCGTCTCGCCGCCCTTGACCAGGAATCGCCCGACCAGGTCGGACGCCGTCAGGTCATCGTGACAGGACACCGTGATCAACGGCCGCTTCAGGCGCCACGCCATGTGTTCCATGAAACGCGTCTTGCCGCAGCCGGTCGGACCCTTGAGCAGGACCGGCAGGTTGTTCGCATAGGCCGCCTCGAATACCGAGATTTCGTCGCCGACCGGCTCGTAATAGGGCTCTTCGGTGATGAAGTTCTGTTCCGGCCTGAGGGTCTTGGCGGTTTCGGTCAAGGCGGCGCTCCCGTTGTGCGCAGTGGCATGAGTCAACCGTCGCAGGCTAACCATCGGGCGCGGATCAGGCAACCACGGGGGTGACAGGGCCAAGGGCCAGGAGATGCCCCGGGGTGGAATCAGGCCAGCGACCCGACCTGCGCTGACCGCGCATCCGGCGCCCCCCTCGAACGGCCTGACCGGGGGGCCGGGCACCGCGCAAACCTTAGATATATACGCCGCATCTATTAGCGCATCGGAAAATTCGATTGTTTGTGCATAGCGATAGGCTGCCAACGGGAGTATCGTTGTCGGTCCCTGAAATCGGCCCCGGCGCGGCGCTTAGCGCGCGGGTCGTCAAGACGAATTCCAGGCCCCCGAGGGCTTTTGCCGGCCGCAGCCAAATGCCACGGCCGGACGAATGAGATTCATCACTATCCGCGACGGAGGACTATCCATGACGGAAGTCGTAGCCACCAACGAGACCATTCTCGTCGTCGGTGGCGGCATCAGTGGCATGACTGCCGCGCTCGAGGCCGCCGAGACCGGGAAAAAGGTCGTGCTGGTTGAAAAGCGCCCCTATCTGGGCGGCCGAGTAAGCCAGTTGTACAAGTACTTCCCCAAGCTGTGCCACCCGACCTGCGGGCTGGAGATCAACCAGCGCCGGGCCAAGATGAACCCAAACCTGACCATCGTCACGATGGCCGAGGTGACCAACATCGAGGGTGAGGCCGGGGCTTACACGGCGACCGTCAAGCTGTCCCCGCGCTATGTCAACGACAACTGCACCGGCTGCGGCGACTGCGCCAGGGCCGTCGAGGCCGAGTTCGACGACGAGTACAACTACGGCATGAGCAAGCGCAAGGGCGCCTATCTGCCGCACGTGATGGCGCATCCGATGCAGTACGTGATCGACCCGCGGATCGTCGGCAGCGACGACGGCCAGAAGGCCAAGGCCGCGTGCAAGTACGACGCGGTCGATCTCGACATGCAGGAACGCGAGATCAAGTTCCCGGCCGGGGCGGTAATCTGGGCGACCGGCTGGCAGCCATACGATGCGGCCAAGATCCAGCCGTACGGCTACGACCGCTTCGACAACGTCATCACCAACGTCGAATTCGAGCGCATGGCCGACCCGAAGGGCCCGACCGGCGGCAAGATCGTGCGCAAGGACGGCAAGGAGGCCAAAAACGTGGCCTTCATCCAGTGTGCCGGTTCGCGTGACCGCAACCACCTGTATCACTGCTCGCGCATCTGCTGCATGGCGTCACTGAAGCAGACCCACTATGTGGTCGATGCCTACGAAGACGCCAAGGTGACCATCTATTACATCGACATCCGCGCTATCGACCGTTTCGAGGACTTCTACCAGACGGTCAAGGCGATGGACAACGTGACCTTCGTCAAGTCGAAGGTGGCCAATGTGATCACCGACAAGGAAGGCAACCCGATCTGTCGCGGCGTCGACACCGAGGGTTATCACCGTTACGAGAACACCCACGACCTGGTGGTGCTCGCCACCGGCATGGAACCGTCGGTCGCCAAGGGTGACTTCCCGGTCGACATCGTGATCAACCGCGAGGGCTTCATCGAGCCCGACGCCGCCAACGGCGGTGTGTTCGCCGCGGGTTCGGCATCCGACGCACTGGATGTGAACCGCGCAGTTCAGCACGCAACCGGTGCCGCCCTGAAGGCCATTCAGGTGGTCAACCGCGTTGCCCGAGCGGAGGCGTAAATCATGGCAGACGACAAGAAATTTGCAGGCTTCATCTGCACCGGCTGCGGCATCGGCGAGCGCCTGGATGCCGGCCAACTCGAGACGACCGCGAAGCGCGACGGCAAGATGGCAACCTGCCAGCAGCACGAGATGCTGTGTAGCAAGGAGGGCGTGCAGCTGATCCGTGACGCGATCGACAAAGACGGCGCCACGCACGTGATGATTGCCGCCTGTTCGCGCCGCGCCAAGGTCGAGGCCTTCAGCTTCACCGACGTGGCCATGTCGCGCGCCAACCTGCGCGAGGGCGTAATCTGGGCCCGCCCGGAGAACGACGACAATCAGGAGACAACCCAGGAGATGGCGGACGACTACATCCGCATGGCCTGCGCCGAAGTCAAGTACATGAACAAGCCCAAGATGTCGGGCGAGCAGGCGCTGAACAAGAACATCCTGGTGGTCGGCGGCGGCGTGACCGGCATGACCGCGGCGCTGGAGACGGCGGCGGCCGGCTTCCCGGTCCACCTGGTCGAGAAGACTGGCGCGCTCGGCGGCTGGGCCGCCAAGTGGCACAAGCGCATCCCTGGTCGTGCAGCGGCCGACGGTGTCGGCAACGGCACCAACGTCGACCTGCCGATGCCGATGGACAACGATGTCGAGCAGATGGTCGCCGCGGTCGAGGCCAGCGAGCTGATCACCGTGCATCTGAACAGCACCGTGACCAAGACCTCGGGCGCGCCGGGCCGCTTCTCGGTCGACATCACCACCGAGTCCGGCAGCACCGCCACCGAGAACATCGGGGCCATAGTCCAGGCCTCCGGCTGGAAGGAATTCGACGCATCGGCGATCCCGTCACTCGGCTCGAGCAACGCCGACGTGGTCAGCAACGTCGAACTGGAGGCGCTGGCCAAGGCGGCCGGCGACGGCCCGATCAAGCGTCCGTCGGACGGTAAAGAGGTCAAGTCGGTGGTGTTCGTGCAGAACGCCGGCCAGGCCTCGACCGCCGAGGGCCATCTGCCCTACCACTCCGGCATCGGCGACCTGATCGCGATCAAGCAGGCGATTTATTTCAAGGCGCAGAACGGCAAGGACTGCGACACCACGATCCTGTTTGACAACCTGCGCACCCCGGGTGCGGCCGGCGAAGACTTCTATCGCTCGGGTCAGCAGCAGATGGTGATCTTCTCCAAGGGCCAGGTCGGCGAGGTGACCAGCGGCGGCAACGGCGCGACCGTCAGCTTCAAGGACCTGATCCTGGATGAAGAGGTGAAGCTGGAGGCCGACCTGGTGGTGCTGGACCTGGGCATGGTGCCGAACTCCGGCCCCGATCCGTATGCGGCCAACGAGTCCCAGGAAGGCATGACCGACGAGGAGAAGGGCGATGCCAAGGCGGCCGCCGAGATCGCGGTGCCGATCGACTCGATCCTCAACCTCGACTACCGCCAGGGCAGCGACCTGCCGCAGCTGAAGTGGGGTTTCACCGATTCGCACTTCATCTGCTTCCCGTACGAGACCCGGCGCACCGGCATCTATGCGGCCGGCCCGGTGCGTCGTCCGATGGACATCAAGCAGGCCCAGGACGACGCCACCGGCGCGGCGATGAAGGCGATCCAGGCGGCGGTCAACGCCGGCCAGGGCTCGGCAGCCCACCCGCGGGTCGGCGACCTGTCCTACCCGTCGTTCCGCAAGGAAGGCTGCACGCAGTGCAAACGTTGCACAGTGGAATGCCCGTTCGGCGCGATCAACGAGGATGAGAAGCGCTACCCGATGTTCAACGAGTCGCGCTGCCGCCGTTGCGGCACCTGTATGGGTGCCTGTCCGGTGCGCGTGATCTCGTTCGAGAACTACTCGATCGACTCCGTCGGCCAGCAGATCAAGGCCGTGGACATACCCGACGAGTTCTCGGAAAAGCCACGCATCCTGGTCATGGCGTGCGAGAACGATGCGTACCCGGCACTCGACCAGGCCGCGATGAGCGGCCAGGAGATCAGCCCCTGGGCACGCATCATCCCGGTGCGCTGCCTGGGTTCGGTCTCGCTGTCGTGGGTCACCGATGCGATGAACAGCGGCTACGACGGCATCATCATGATGGGCTGTCAGCGCGGTGACGACTACCAGTGCCACTTCGTGCGTGGCTCGACCATGGCCGCCGAGCGCATGGCCAAGGTCGGCGACACCCTGTCCACCCTCAACCTCGAACCCGAGCGCGTGATCGTGCACGAGGTCGCAATCACCGACATCGAGCGCGCACCGCGCCTGATCAAGGACATGGAAGAGGTTGTCGAAAGAGTGGGCATGAGCCCGTTCAAGTTCTAAGCGAGGTTCGTTATGAGCGATATGAACAAAGCAATGGTCGAAAAGTATCGCAACAGCTTCCTGTCGGAGGTTGAGGCGAACGTCGAGGAAGGCGAATGGGTCAAGATGTGCATGCAGTGCGGCGTGTGCGCCGGCTCGTGCCCGCTGGGCGACGCCTGGGAGCACACCCCGCAGAAGATCTTCATGATGATCCGTGCCGGCAAGCGTGACGAGGTCCTGGCCTCGGACTCGATGTGGATGTGCACCTCCTGCTACAACTGCATCGTGCGCTGCCCGCGCGAGCTGCCGATCACCCATATCATGCATGGCCTGGCGCACTACGCGAAACGCCTGGGTATCGTGCCGCAGGGACAGCCGACCGCGAAATTTGCCCAGCTTTTCTGGGACAATCTGATCAAAAAGGGCCGCGTCAACGAACTGAAACTGGGCCTGAGCCTGTACTTCATGAATGGCTTCGGCGAGGGCATCAAGACCTCGTTGAAGATGAAGGACATCGGTCTGGGCATGGTCAAGACCAAGCGCATGAACCCGATGGAAATGCTCGGTGGTCATGCCGTCAAGGACCTGTCCGGCTTCCAGAAGGTCATCAAGAAGGCCCAGGAGCTTGAAGAGGCCCGCCTCGCCAAGCACGGCGCTTAAGAGGAGTAAGTATCCATGGCAAAACGTGAATATTCTTTTTACCCCGGATGCTCTTCTCAGAAAGGGGCATCCTCGTCGAACTATCTGGTCTCGGTGCAGACCATGTGCGAAGAGCTGGATATCCAGCTGAACGAGATCCCGGACTGGAACTGCTGCTCGGCGTCGATCGGCTATGCCGGCGGCGGCGAGCTGCCGCGCCTGGCCCTGTCGGCACGCAACATCGCGCTGTCCGAGGAACACAACCCCGGCCAGGAGATCGTCGCCACCTGTGCGGCCTGCTGGCTCGCCACACGCGAGACCCAGGAGCGCCTGCAACACGACCAGGGCCTGCTGGCCGAGACCAACACCGCGCTGGCCGAGGCCGGCCTGACGCTGAAGAACGATGCCCCGATCAAGCACATGGCCGAGGTCCTGATCCAGGATATCGGCTATGACGCGATCGGCGCCAAGGTCAAGAAGCCGCTCGAGGGCATCAAGATCGCCGGCTACGTCGGCTGCCAGACCAACCGTCCTTTCGGGATCGCCGGCGAGAGCTACGAGAACCCGAAGTACCTGGACAAGCTGGTCGAGACCCTGGGCGCGGATTCGATCCCGGATTACGAGAAGAAGGTGCAATGCTGCGGCGGCGCATTGGCGTTCTCCGAGCCGGAGAAGTCGCAGGTGATGATCAAGGGCATCATCGAGGCCGCCTACGACCACGGGGCCGACATGATCGTCACCCCCTGTCCGGTGTGCCAGATGAACGTCGAGGTCTACCAGGACCAGATCAACGCCACCCACGGCACCAAGTTCAAGATGCCGGTGGTTTACTACTCGACCCTGATGGCGGTCGCCTACGGTCGCTCGGCCAAGGATGCGGCCCTGAACGGCCAGGTGATCCCGGCCAAACAACTGGAGGCGCTGGCGGGCAAGTAGGCCGAACGCCCTCGGACGCTAAAAACCCCGCTCATCGAAGCGGGGTTTTTTTCTTGCAGGTATACGGCGCCGTGGCACAGGCGTTGCTTCCCCGCGGCACTGCGCAAGCCGCTCCTCTGCCATCCGCAGGCACCCAAGCACCCGCCGCTCTCCGACTGCATCGAAAGTATTTGATCAAACTCAAAATACGGATCGCCGCTTAGCGTTAAAAAAGCATTAGAGAACCAGAATATTCTAAAGGGCAGTAAGGAGAGGACAATGAACAAACGTACCGCACTCTCGCTGCTGGCTGGATTGCTCCTTGCCTCAGCGACCAATGTATCTGCGTGGTGGGGCGGCGGTTGGAACCCGTACGATCCCTGGGATCCCCGTTACTGGATGGAAGAGTTCTTTGGCGGCGGCTGGGGCGGCTATGGCGGCGGCCCCTGGGGCTATGGTGGTGGCCCGTGGGGCTACGGCGGCCCGTGGGGTGGCTACGGCTACCCGTACTACGGCGGTTACGGCGGCCCGTGGGGCGGCTATGGCTATCCGTATTACGGCGGCTATCGCTATGCTGGCCCGTGGGGCGGCTACGGCTACCCGTACTACGGCGGCTATCGCTACGCCCCCGTCGTCGCAGCCCCGGCGCGGGCCCCTGCGAAGGCAAAGGCCAAGAGCGAATAGCGGGATAACCGCAGTACTGCCCCGTACCTCAGCGAGGTACGGGGTTTTTCTTTGCCGGCCGTATCAGTACCCTTGCAGCGACCATCCGTACCGGACCGGAACATGGACGACGTCATCGTCTGGACGATCATCATCGCGTTCTATGCCCCGCTGCACTATCTGCTGCCGGTGCTGGTCCTGTTCATCACCGGCAGCGAGACGGAAGCGGTACGCAGACAGCTGATCCGGCGTGCGCTGATCGACTCGACACTGTCGATGGTGGCGGCCTTCGCGGTCGTTATCTATCTGGCACAACATGACCGGATATCGATCGCGATGCTGCTCCTGATGCTGTCGATAGGCGTACCCTTTGTCCGCATCTGGCGCCACCGACGCGAGATCGGCGAGAGCTGAGGGCGCTGACCCGAGGGCACGCCGGATCAGCGACTGGAGGTCAGGCACCTTTGCCGAAGCCTGCCAGAAAACAGGCAGGACCTGCGCGGATGCGCACGTCTGGTTACATAAACCCGACCTGCACCGACGTAAGGCGGATCGCGAAGTAATCCGGATGTCTAACGAAACCGCCAACGACTCTGAGCGCGCCCTTGCGCTGAGCCGTTCGATCAAGGACGGTTCCGCCTATTCGGTGATGACCGGGGCCGGCGAGAGCTACCTGTCGGCCTACGCGATCCACCTGCGCTTCACCGAGCCGCAGATGGCCATGCTGGCGTCGATACCGCCGCTGCTCGGAGCAGTCGCCCAGTTGTTTTCGACCTGGCTGCATCGTCGCTGGCGAATCGGGCGCGGACGCCTCGTGGTCGCCGGCGCCGTCGGCCAGGCGATGATGTGGCTGCCGATCATGCTGGTCGCGCTGCTGCTGCCGCACGATGCGGCCACCGGCCTAATTGCCTGCGTGGTCGGCTACTACGTTTTCGGCAACATCATCTCGCCGCACTGGCCCTCGCTGATGCGGCCACTGGTTCCGCAGAGAGAACGTGGCCGCTATTTTTCGCGCCGCACGCAGATCACGACACTGGTCAGTTTCGGCACACTGATCGTCGCCGGTGGGGTGCTCGAGTGGGCGCGCACCCATGATCAGGTCTTGTACGGCTTCCTGTTCCTGTTTTCCCTGGCCGGCATTGCCCGCCTGGTTTCGAGCCACTACCTGAACCTGTTGCCAGATCGCAGCCCGCGCGGCGAGACCCAGGCGCACGGCTGGCTGCCATTGATACCGGTGTGGCGTGCCGGACAGCGCAAGACACCGTTCGCGCTGTTCCTCTACTACTACGCCGGGATGAGTTTCGCGACGGCGGTATCGGCCCCATTTTTTGCCGTGCACATGCTGCGCGACCTGCGGTTCAGCTATCTGGAGTTCATGACCGTGACGGCCGCCTCGGTGTTCGCGCAGTTTCTCACCCTGAACGGGTGGGGCCGGGTATCGGACGCGTTTGGCAACCGCCTGATCCTCGCAATCACCGGCTGGCTGATCCCGTTCGTCCCGCTGCTCTGGGTGTTGTCCGACAACGTCTACTATCTGTTGCTGGTGCAGGCATTCTCGGGCCTGGCCTGGGGTGGGTTTTCGCTGAGCACCGGCAGTTTCTTCTACGACCTTTCCGACGATACCGACATGTCCGCGCCGATCACCACGGCCAACATCACCAACGCCCTGGCGGCATTCATCGGGGCCCAGCTTGGCGCGGCAGCGATTCTATGGATGCCCGACTGGGAACACAGCGATCTGGCGATTTCGTTCGAATACCCATTGCTCGGGGTGTTCCTGCTGTCGTTCGCGGCGCGCCTCGCCGTGGCGCTGATCTTCCTGCCGGTATTGCGTGAGGTGCGAACGGTACGGCGCGCCTCACCGCGCCGTGTCGTCTTCCGTTTTACGCGCTTCTCGGTGTTTTCCGGCGTGAGCTTCGATATTGCGTCGTTTTTGCGCACCGACGAGCGTGCAGGCCGCGCCGAGAAGAACCGACCGGACAAGGCCTGAACCTGCTCGGCCCTGAGCCTGCCGCCGCACAAAAAAACCGCGGGCCAGGCCGCGGTCATTTCGGGTCACAGCATGCTGCGTTCAGGTCTCGTCGCGCATCTGTTCCTCGACCTTGGCATTGCGCGCCTCGACCTCGGCCTTGGCACGGGTCTCCCAGATCTCCTTGCGCACATCGACCCGCCGCTCCCAGGCACCGCTGTTCTCCGGGATGGTCTTCTCACCAAACAGCGCCTGGCGCATCAGCCGGTTGCCGAGCTTCATCAGCGCAATGTCGTCTTCTGCGACCTCGGCATAGGTCTCATCCGGCAGGTTGTAGGAGGCCTTGAAGTTGTCGCTCATCACGAACTTGCGCAGCATGTCAAAATTGAACGACGCCATGAAGAACAGCTGCAGGCTCATCTCGTTCGGCTTGCCGACACCAGGCCCACCGGATTTCTTCTTGAGGATCAGTTCATACCAACTGCGATTGAACTCGTCGTACTGCTCGACGCCCTGCTCCTTGCGGTAGTCACGCAGGCTGATCTCGCGCGCCTCTTCATGACCCTTGCAGTGCTCTTCGCGCACCAAGGAGTACTGTTGCTTCGACTGGTAGGTATCTTTCTCGCGCATATTCAGCAACGCGACCGGGTAATAGCGACAGACCGTGGGCCGATCCTCGTAAACGCTGCAACCGTTGTCCCCATCGAGCAGCAGGCAGGCGCCGTCATTGTCGGTACGCAGCTTGATCCCAGGTACGCCGTCGGCATCCAGCTGGAAAGGTACCGTGTGCGCCTTCAGGAACTCGGCGGAATTCATGCCCAGACGCTGCTGCAGGCGCAGCACGTCATACGGTGCCAGGGTCACGTCGGCATGCCGGCAGCAGGCATTGAAACAGGAGATACCCTTGTAGCATTTAAACTGAATGAGGCTGTCGTCGGACAACAATGCCGGCACTGCCGGGCTGGCGAACTGATCCGGGATATCGAGTTTTTCGTCGCTCATGGGCTCATTCCTCAGGTGGCGATACGCCGCGTTCTGCAGACCATGGAGTAACCCTAAACCATGGCCGAATCACACAAAGGTTGCGGATTATAAGGTTTTTCTGATCTTCTTGCCGAGAAAACGGCCGGCCCGGGCCGTGCGCGCTGCCCCGACCCCTTGCAATGGGTTGGCAGGGGCTATGCGGCTCCACAAGGCGGCCAGTCCGGAATAGGTTCGGCACACCCTTTACTGCGCGCGTCTGAAGATGTCGGCCCGGCACAAAAAAAACCGGGCGCCTTACGGCGCCCGGTCAATCAGTCTTCAGACTGTCAAGCAGTGATTACTTAAACAGCTTGGACTTGTCCACCAGGTCCTTGTGGGCGCGCTTGAAGCAGGTCCAGGTCTTGGTGGTCCGGTCGTAGACCGAGTTCACGAAGCACTTCCAGTTTTCTTCGTCGACGAAGTTCTTGTCCATGCGGTAGTAGAAGCCCGGGTAGCGGGATTCTTCACGGAACTGGATGTGTTTCATGTGGGCTTCTGCGGTCAGGATGCGGTGGTAGTTCTCCCACGCGCGCAGCAGCTCGTGGAGGTCCTTGGCACGCATCTTCAGCGCGTCTTCCTTCAGCATTTCCAGCTTCTGCTCCGCCAGAGCGAGCATGTGCTCGTTGGTGGTGTAGTAGGTGGCAACCCCCGCGACGTATTCGTCCATGATCTTCTGCAGACGGAACTGCAGCATTTTCGGCGTGATGTAGTTCGGGTTCACGTCGATCGCAGTGGTGTAGTCCTTGTGCTCAAGGTAGTTACGTACCGGACGGTAGATCTCTTCGATCAGATCGTCGACAGAGGTGTCGAGTTCCGGCTTGAGATCCTTGTTGTCCATGACGTACTTGACCATCGACTTGGCGCACATGCGGCCTTCGGCGTGCGAGCCGGAGGAGAACTTGTGGCCGGATGCGCCCACGCCGTCACCGGCAGTGAACAGACCCTTGATGGTGGTCATACCGCGGTAGCCCCAGTTCCAGCCAGAAGGCAGGTGATCCGGGATGCCGTCGCCAAGTGCCTCGTCGGTCGGAGCGCCGACGTCGGTCGGGCCCGAAACCCAGATGCCGCAGCAGCCGGAGTGAGAGCCGAGCAGGTAGGGCTCGGTCGGCATCAGTTCGGAATTTTTCTTCTCCGGCTCGATGTTCTCACCAGCCCAGATTCCGCACTGGCCGATACACATGTCGAGGAAGTCTTCCCACGCCTCTGCCTCGAGGTGCTTTACCTCACGTGGCGACAGGGTTTCACGCAGGTTGGCGAGCGCGGTGACGGTGTCCATCCAGATCGGACCGCGGCCTTCCTTCATTTCCTTCAGCATCAGGTGGTTACGCAGGCAGGAAGCAGGAACGGCGGCCTGGCCGTACGGCGGGTAGTCGTTCAGCATTTCCTTGTTGCGGTCCATGTACACTTCCCCGAAGGCATTGGTGGCCTTCGATTTGAAGAGCAGGAACCACGCGCCAACCGGACCGTAGCCGTCTTTGAAACGGGTAGGTACGAAGCGGTTTTCCATCATGGTCAGCTCGGCGCCAGCCTCGGCGGCCATGGCGTAGGTCGAACCGGAGTTCCACACCGGGTACCAGGCACGACCCTGACCCTCACCGACCGAACGCGGGCGGAAGATGTTTACGCAGCCGCCGGCAACCAGCAGGATGGCCTTGGCCTTGTACACATACAGCTGGTGATCGCGGACCGAGAAACCGACAGCACCGGCAACGCGGTTCTTGTCGTTCTTGTCGTTGACCAGCTTGACGATGAACACGCGCTCCTGGATACGGTCGGTACCCAGCGCCTTCTTCGCGGCCTCGGCGACGATCCACTTGTAGGATTCGCCGTTGATCATGATCTGCCACTTACCGGAACGCACGGGCTTGCCGCCATCCTTCAGCGGGGTCATGCCCTTGGAACCGTCGTGACGCTCACCGTTCTCGTCCATCTTCCAGATCGGCAGGCCCCATTCTTCGAACAGGTGCACCGACTCGTCGACGTGACGGCCGAGGTCGTAGGCCAGGTCGTCGCGGGTGATACCCATCAGGTCGTTGGAGACCATACGGGCGTAGTCCGCCGGGTCCTGCTCCGAACCGATGTAGGTGTTGATAGCGGACAGACCCTGTGCGACCGCACCGGAACGATCCATTGCAGCCTTGTCGACCAATTTGACCTTGATGTCGACGCCCTGCGCCTTGGCAGCGTCGAGCCACGGGCCAATCTCATAGCCCGCGCCGCAAGCGGCCATGCCACCGCCGATGATGAGGATGTCTACCTCTTCTTCGACGACGTCTGGTTTACCAAATTCAGCCATTGTTAATACCTCTTTACTCTCAATCTTTACCAGTCCGTGCGGGTCGCGATTACTTCGCGATCAGCTCGCTCGGGTTACCGGCGCGGTAGCCATTCGCTTCAACGAAGAAACCGTTGTCGGCGATCTTGTTGATGTCAGCAGCAGGCTTGCCACCATAAGGATCGATCGAGCCTTCCGGGGTGGTGCGGATCGGGAACTTGAAACGCTTCATGGTGCCGTTGCGGAACTTGATGGTCCACATGATCGAATCCGTGCCACGCAGCGGCTGTACAGAGGCCCCCAGCGGCACGATGTCGGCATAAGGACGCGCTTCGATTGCGTTCTGCGGGCAGATCTTGATGCAGGAGTAACACTCCCAGCACTGCTCCGGCTCCTGGTTGTACGACTTCATGGCGTGGCCGGTTTCCGAACCGTCCATATCCAGTTTCATCAAGTCGTGCGGGCAGATATACATGCACGCCGTCTTGTCCTGGCCCTTACAGCCATCGCACTTATCGGTACGTACGAATGTAGGCATCGATGATTTCTCCTGAGGTTACACTGCAGTGTTGATGTCACCCGAAGGCGACAGTTCTCTTCGAAGCGACCCGGGGGTTCAGTCAGGACCGTCCAGCAGCTTCAATTCAGTTGGCCCACCTGTCTGGCAACCCGGCCTCCGGATAGCCGACCATTTGCCAGGTCAGGCACGTACTCGTCATCACGCGCAGGCGCCCGGCAGGGCCTCGGGGTGGGTAAACATAGAGAGAGTGCACGAAAAACGCCAAACAGTTTTACGGTCGGCAGGCATAAATTAGCCTTATTTCTTTTTCTAATACAGGTAGTCAACCTATTGTTTACAAACGCTTTTCTTCAAGCCGCGGCGGCGATTTTGTGGGCCATCGAGGGTATCTACCGGCCGCGGCTGTGCGACAATCCGGCGACGACATGTGGACCCTGCCGATGACCAAGACCGATATTCCGGACGCCGAACTGCTGATTGCCCCGGGCTGCGTGCACTGCCCCGTCGTGCTGTCCAGCCTCGCGGAGTTGGTCAAGCAGGGCCGGATCGGTCGTCTGGACGTGTACAACATCTCGGTACACCCGGAGGCGGCTCAGACGCGCGGCGCGCGCGCGGTGCCGTGGTTTCGGATCGGCCCGTTTGAGCTCAGCGGCGCGCACACACACAGCGAGCTGGCCAGTTGGGCTGAGCGGGCCGGCAGCGCGGCGGGAATGCGCGCGTATCTGAGTGAAAGCCTGCAGACGGGCCAGCTCGACGCGGTGATCGCGGCGTGCCGGCGCAGCCCGGAGTTGCTGCCGCCGCTGATTGCACTGGCAGGCGACCTGGACACCCCGTTTGCCGCGCGCATCGGGGTCGGTGCGGTACTCGAGGACCTGGCCACCGGCGGCCTGCCGGCAGGACTGGTGGATGATATCGCGCCGCTTGCCGCCAGTCCGCACGCCCAGGTGCGCGCCGACGCCGCGCACTTCCTCGGCCTGACCGGCGGCGCGGATGCACAGGCCCTGCTCACGAGGATGAGCGACGATGACGACCGTGAGGTACGCGAGATCGCCAGCGAGTCGCTTGGCCAGCTTGCAACGCCCCAGCGGGAAGCTTAGCGGGCGGGCAGGGCTCGGTTAGACTGCCCCGGACCAGTTCCACGAAACCGAGCGTGTGATGCGGATACCCGATCGCGAACAACAGATCATCCAGGCCCACTCGGCCTTCATTTGCCAGGTCGTGGAACTGATCCGCCAGCCGACAGCGGGCAGGCAGCTCGAGGGCCTGTTGAGCGCGGCCGTGGAGAGTGGCTGGCAGGTGCTGGCGGATGCGGTCAGGCAGTTCGCGAACGGCCGGCGCGACCTGGCCGGGATTGCCGGCCTCGACGAGGAAGACCGGGTGATCGCCGAGGCCATCCTGCGCGGCCTGCAGGACCCGCTCACCCTGCCCGACCCGCAGCAAAAGGCCGATCCGACCTTGGCCGCGCCGGGGCTCGCCCATATGATTCACGCTGCGGCACGCGGCAACTCGCAGGCGCTGTCGCTGGTCAGCCAGATGGCCGAACAGATGAGCCGGGTAGGCGGCGACATGAGTCGCGTGGCCGCGGTGATCCGACCGCTGATCAACGGCGAGCGCGACCCGGACAAACTGTGTGCGCGCCTGGACGTTCGCGGCCAACAGTTGGTTCTGCAGATACTCGAAGAACTCGGCAAAATGGACCTGCATTGATGAACCCGCTGCGACATTTCATCTCCATCGGCGCCATCTGTGGCCTACTCGCGGTCGCGTTCGGCGCGTTCGGCGCGCACGCGCTGAAGGATCTGTTAAGCACCGGGCTGCTCGAGGCCTTCCAGACCGGGGTCGCGTACCAGACGACCCATGCGCTGGCACTGCTCGTCGTCGGCCTGCTGGGCCGCGGCCGCATCAGTAGAGCCCTGAGCCTTGCCGGTTGGGCTTTTGCGATTGGCATCCTGTTGTTTTCAGGCAGCCTCTATCTGCTTGCACTTACCGATATCCGCTGGCTGGGCGCGGTCACCCCGTTCGGCGGCACCGCATTCCTGCTTGGCTGGGGAGCACTCGCCTGGCATGCGCAGCGCCACCTTTCCTAGGCTACTGCCGCGCAACCATGCAGCCCAGCGCGCTTGCCAACCGCGTCCTCAAGAACCAGCGACATCTGGCCAAGTGGGCCAGACGCGAGGGGATCGAGGCCTATCGCCTGTACGACCGCGACATGCCGGAATTCCCGCTGGCGATCGATCGCTACGCGGACTGGCTGCACGTCCAGGTGTTCGAAAAAAAGCGCCCGCTGGGCGCCGCTGAGCTGGAGCCGATCCGCAACGGCCTGGCAGACACCCTCGAGGTCCCGCTGGCTCAGGTCGTGATCAAACATCGTCGCCGCCAGCGCGGCGCCGAGCAATACGAGAAGCTGGCCCAAAGGGCGCCGTCCTTCACCGTCAGCGAGCGCGACCTGCGCTTCGAGGTCAACCTGGCCAGGTACCTCGATACCGGCCTGTTTCTGGACCATCGCGATACGCGTCAGCTGATTCGCGAACGCGCGCGGGGAGAGACATTTCTAAACCTGTTCGCCTACACCGGCAGCTTCACCGTATATGCCGCGGCAGGCGGGGCGCAACGCACCGTGACAGTCGACATGTCTCATACTTATCAGGCATGGAGCAGACGCAACATGGTGCACAATGGGCTGCAAGACGACCAGCGACACACCTTCGTGCAGTCCGATGTGTTCGCGTTTCTCGAGCGCATGCGCCAGGCGCGCGCGCGCTTCGACCTGATCATGCTCGACCCACCGAGCTTCTCTAACTCGAAGCGCATGCAGGAGACCTTCGATGTCCAACGCGACCAGGAGATCCTGCTGAAGGCGACGCTCGACCTGCTGGCACCTGGCGGCGAGCTGTTCTTCTCGAACAACCGCCAGGCCTTCAGACTTGAGCCAAAGATCGCCGAACTGGCGGCCGTCGAGGAGATCAGTCAGCAGACCATCCCGATCGACTTCAAGCGTCATACACCGCACCGCTGCTGGGTGTTGCGGTGCGGCTGATTCCAGTTGACGCATCGCAGCGCTTTACGCCGAATCGCGCGGCCCCGGTTTGCGCCGGCTGCGGCATGGAGACCGACAGCGGAGCTGTGCCGGATGGTATCGACCCGCATGCCCCCACCCCGGGCAGCGTGATCGGCAAACCCGGCCCCAGCCAGTCCCGCGTCGGCGTATGGCGACGCGGTTTCGCCCGGCCTTCTTGGCCGCATAGCCTGACGCCAGCATCCGGTCGATACCCGCCCCAAGGTCACGGGGCGCCCCGATGCCGGCACTGAGGGGTACGCGCTGACCATTGTGCTACAGGTCGACATTGGCGGTAAGGACGATGATCGGGACCCCGGCCTGCTGAACCAGGTCGATGACCTCAGCGTTCGGCGGGTCGGGCAGGCTGAGGTCGAGTACGGTAACGAAATCGCTGTCGGCTCCGGCTCGCGCAAGCAACCGCCTTGCCTCGCCCAGGCTGGAGGCCCGGCCGCAGACGATACCCTGCAGCGAATCGATACTGGCGGTGAGCATCGACGCAATCGCACGGCTGTCTTCGACCAGCAGCACGCGCCTTGTATGATCTGCGCACGCGGATTGCACTTCGGCCTGAATAGCTGACAGGGTATTCACGATGCTGGCGATGGTGGATTCGCACCGCTGTTCACGACCGTTGCTGGTTCGGCATGCGCCCCAAGCTCATTAGGCTTTCCGTGCCAACGAGGTCATATCGAACGGCGTCATCGCCCAACCCCGCGGGCCGCCGGGGCGGGTGCTTGTACGAACGCAGGCGATGCCAGGCCAGCCCCATCCGCAACGGCTAGCTGGCCCGGGTGGGGCCGGGCCTGATCGCATCAGTCGCGGGCCGGCCAGTTTCAGCGAACGCTTTCCGGGGGCTTAGGGGACGTCCGGGATGTCCGTTTCCAGGGCCCGCTGCGAGCGTCTGCGAAAGACGCCCATCTCCTTCGCAGCCTGCACATCGCCACGCCGCTCGGCGACCGCGATCCCCTGCCCAAGTACAGCCACCGCCTCGGCGTGATTTCCGGCGGTAGCCAAGGCCTTGCCGAGCATCTTCCAGGCTGCCGAATAGTCGCCATCGAGCTTCAGGGCCTCGCGCAGATGGGCAATCGCGATATCGGCATTACCGATTTTCAAGAACTCGCTGCCGAGGGAATAACGCACCAGAGCACTGTCGAGGCCGCGCTCGAGCATGCCGTACAGATTTTCGATCATCGTCATCAGCGGAGCCCTCCCGGGTGATAATTGTCCAGTGGGCATCCGGGCCTTTAAACGGGACATTTGCAGGGTATGCACCGCAGCCCATCGTTAGCAAGCGCTAACTACCGGGATAAATTCGTTTCTAATTATAGAAAAAGCCCACTTCTCCCCCGCGAACGGGACTAGGTCTTGAGGTAGGTGTAACCGTGCAGCCCGGCCTTGAGTTCACGGTAGTAGCTGTCGACAAAGGCCTCGCTTACGCCCTGTTCCCGCAATCGGCGCAGGTAGGATTCCAGCATCTGTTCCGGGTCGAAGTGGACATATTTCAGCAGTTCGTCGACCGAATCGCCGCGCTCGGGCTCGGCCAGCCGGAACCTTCCGCCCGCCTCCAGGATCACGTTGACCGTGTCGGTATCGCCGAACAGGTTGTGCATATCGCCGAGGATTTCCTGGTAGGCCCCGACCAGGAAGATACCGAGCAGATACGGCTCTCCGCGGTGCGCGGCATGCAGCATCAGGGTATTTTCCACCCCATCCTGGTCGACATAACTGTCGATGCAGCCATCCGAGTCGCAGGTCAGGTCGTGCATCAGGGCTGCCTGATCAGGGACCTCATCGAGTCGCTGCAGCGGCATTACCGGGAAGATCTGGTCGATCGCCCAGATGTCGGGCAGCGACTGGAACAAGGAGAAATTGCAGAACACCCGATCGGCGAGCATCTCGTTCAGCTCTTCGAGCAGCTCGCGGTGACGCCGCGACTCCAGGCGCAGCACGCCCTTCACAGCGCGCGCGATGGCGTAGAAATGCGTCTCGGCCAGGGCGCGGTGTTGCAGGTCCATCCCGCCCTGAGCAAAACGCTCGTTGGCCTCGGCCAACAGGTGGCGTGCATTCTGCAAGCTCTGCGGCGCTCCGCCACTGCTCACGCCGGCCAACAGATCATCCAGCCGCTGCACGAGTTCGTCGCCATCGGCATTGCCGGCGGCCGGTTCGACGAAAGGTGGCTCGCGCTCGATAACATCGGTAATCAGTACGGCGTGGTGTGCCGTCATCGCACGCCCGGACTCGCTGAACACCATCGGCTGAGGCAGCCCCTGCTCCGCGCAGACGCGCGCGATCGGGCGCAGGACTTCTTCGGCATAGGCGGTCATGTCGTAGTTGGTCGAACAATAGTGCTGCGAACGACTACCCTCATAGTCGATGCCCAGGCCACCACCGACATCGATGACCCGGATCGCCGCACCAAGCCGGTGCAGTTCCACGAAATAGCGTGTCGCCTCGCTGATGCCGCGATGGATATCCCGCAGGTCCGGGATCTGCGAACCGATGTGCGAATGCAGCAGGACCAGCCAATGCAGACAGGCACGTCCCTGCAGACGGTCGATCAGGGCGAGCACTTGCGACGCGGACAGGCCGAATTTCGATTTGGCACCGCCCGAGTTCTGCCATTTGCCCGACGCTACCGCGGCCAGGCGGACGCGTACGCCGAGCAACGGCTCGATACCCAAGTCGGCCGATTCAGCGAATACCAGGTCCAGCTCGCTCGGCTTCTCGATCACGATATAGACCTGATAGCCCAGTCGCCGGCCGATAAGCGCCAGCCGGATGTATTCGCGGTCCTTGTAACCGTTGCATACGATCTCTCCGCCGGCCGGCGCCGTGGCGAGCACGGCCATCAACTCCGGCTTGCTGCCCGCTTCCAGGCCCACGCAGTCCCCGCCCCCGTTGACGATCTGCTCCACCACACTGCGCTGCTGATTCACCTTGATCGGGTAGACGGCGCGATAACCGCCGGCATAGTCGAGGGCCGAGGCGGCCTTGCTGAATGCCTCACACAGGCTCTGCACGCGGTGGCGCAGGATGTCGTTGAAGCGCACCAGGACCGGCAGGCGCAGACCGCTTGCGGCGAGATCGCGAGCCAGTTCGTAAAGGTCCAGCTCGTCATCGCGCTCCGGGCGGGGACATACCGTGGCATGGCCCTCGGCATTGATGCCGAAATAGCCGTCGCCCCAGCGCTGGACACCGTAGGTCTGGGGAACAGGCGAAACCTTCGCGGGCATAACGACCTCACTGTGCACTGGGCGTGGATTATCCGGATTTTTCGGCGGCGGCGCATACCGGCCTCCCGGCGTCGTGCAGAGGGTTGCCGGTGTTCATGCGGACCGCTAAGGTGCGCCGCATCATAAGCCAGCCTATCGCGGGAGCCGAGCATGAGCCTGGACGACGAATGGATAACCGAGATCTGTGAAGACGGCGGATCCGCCTTCGCGCTGAAAGGGCAAGGTAAGCTATTTGAGCAGCAGTCCGCTTTTCAGAAGGTGGAGGTCTTCGAAACCGAGACCTACGGCAGGCTGATGCTGATCGATGGCTGCACCATGGTCAGCACGCGCGACAACTTTCTCTATCACGAGATGATGAGTCATCCGGTGCTGTTCAGCCATCGCGCGCCCAGGCGGGTCGCGATAATCGGCGGCGGCGATTGCGGCACCCTCCGCGAGGTGCTCAAACACCCCGAGGTCGAAAAGGCGATCCAGATCGATATCGACGAAGTGGTGACACGAGCGGCCGAGCTGCATTTCCCGGAGCTGTGCGAATCAAATGGTGACCCCAGGGCTGAACTGATGTTTATCGATGGCATCCAATGGATGAAGGATGTCAGCCCGGGCTTGCTGGACGTAATCATCGTGGATTCGACGGACCCGAAGGGCCCGGGTGAGGTGCTGTTCAGCCCCGAGTTCTACAGCGCATGCCATCGGGCCTTGGACGAAGGCGGCCTGATCGTCCAGCAAAGTGAATCACCGCTGATCCACATGGCAATCCTGGAGCGCATGTATCGCAGCCTCCAAGCGGCACGGTTTGCGGATGCACGCACCCTGTTCTTTCCTCAGCCGATCTACCCAACCGGGTGGTGGTCGGCTACGATCGGCGCCAAGAACACGCGCCTCGGGGATTTTCGCGAGTCCGACGTCGCGACCAAAGCGTTCGAAACCCTCTACTACAACGCCCAGATTCATCGTGCGGCATTCGCGGAACCGGAGTTCTTTCGCAAGGCGCGCAGGGGCTGGCCCGTGTGAACGGCGATCGGCGCCTTTTCTGCCGATGTCCGTATCCGGTCCGAGGTCCGCTACCCGACTGCGAGGCCGCAGTCCGGAGAGATCCGATCCACCAGGCGGGTCGATGGGGACCTGGTCCGCTCCTTGCCTTTGGATGAAACAACGGTGATCAATACGGACCGGCGCACCGCCCCGTGCGCTAAAGTCGCCGCGTCGCGGGCCGATTTAATCCCCCAGACGTGCCACACGGGACGAAAACATCCCGCGAACCGCCGAATCAGCCCTGTGCTACGCTGCCGCCACGCGGAAAAAGGCGCGCCGCTCCAACCGCATGGCAATGTCTTCCGGAGCCAGATATGCAATTGCTGCTAAACCTGCTTTCTGCTCTCCTGATCGGACTTGTCCCCGTTGCTTCCGCGGTGGCGGACGATGCCGAAGATGCCGGACGCAAACTCGCCCAGGCCGTGTACGACGCACCCAACGGAGACGACTTCGCCTCCCGTGCCGTGATGACCCTGATCGAGAAGGGGCGTTCGACCAGGAAGCGGGAGATGTACACAATGCGGGTCGACAAGGGTGGCGGTGAGCAGTGGTCATTTACCCGCTTTACGAGCCCCTCTGATATCTCAGGCGTAGGGCTCCTCACAAGGGATCACCCTAGCGGTGAAAGCGATCAATGGTTGTATCTCCCCGCGCTTGATCGTGTGCGTAGAGTGTCATCATCGCGAAAGGGTGGCCGGTTCGTCGGTTCCGATCTGTTTTTCGAAGACTTGCTCGACCGAAAGGTCGGCATGGACCGACATCGGCTTTCTGGCGAAGACAAAGTGGGGGGGCTCAACTGCAAGGTTTTGATCAGCGAACCCATTGATCCGGGTAACTCGGTGTACTCGAAAAGAATCAGCTGGATCCATCCAGGCACTTTGACTCCACTGCGAATCGACCTATATCAGGGCAACGCGGACAAGCCGACAAAGCGCTTAACCGTCAAGAAAATCAAACGAATTCAGGGATTCTGGACTGTACTCGAGAGCATGATGGAGGATCTCGATACCGGCCACGTCACCCGCATAGCGATTTCCGCAGTCAAGTATAATCAGAAAATTCCTGACCAACTGTTTACTAGCCAAGCACTGTCCGACGAAAGTGCGGAAACCCGATACAGGCCGTAAGCGGACCATAAAACGCCTCACACGAGGACCATTGGACATGTCTCACCACTGCCCCCGATATCTGCCCCTGATTTCTTTAGCTATCTGCTGCGCGCATACGGTCGGCGCCTCCGCTTCTGACCTTGACCTAAAAGCCCAGGACGAGGTGATCATTGACATTGGTGACGCCGCACCAGAAACCGGCGAAGAGATTTTAATTAAGGACAGCTCCGCTGAAGCAATTCCCTCGCCCGGGGACATTATTATCGAAGAAACGAATCCGGGTATTGCTGACGAAGTTGAGGAACCTGAGCCACGTGTTGACGCAGCATCGGCAGAAGGTGGCGGTCTAGGGAAACTCGAGGTTCGGATTGACGACATCTGGGCGGAATATTCGCACTTCTTCTCTTCGGACTCGGAAGCTGATCGTACCGTTTACGGTAAGGTTTCAGCGGTCGCCAACTGGCAGCCGGTTCCGGCCTGGGAATTCCAAATCTCAGGCCGACTCGATGGCAATGAGCAAGACGGATTCAGCGATTTCTCCACGGTTAAGGCCGACTACGGCGATAGCTTTGTCCGCTACCGCGGCGACAATCTTCGCCTAACTGTAGGGACACAGACCGTCATCTGGGGGCGGCTCGACGAGATACCGCTCTCCGACCGCGTTAGCACTGCAGATCTTTCACGAATGGTCCTGGATGACCTGGAAGATCGGCGACGCGCAAATCCTATGGTACGCGCCGAGACCTATGTTGGATCTGGAAAACTTGACTTAGTCTGGCTTATCGACTTTCGGCCCGCGGAAATGCCCGATAAAGACAGCATCTGGTATCCAATAAATCGCCACACAGGCCGCGTACTTGGTTTCGACCCACAAGATGTACCGCCCGATGCGGTGAAGAATTCGCAGATTTCTGAACATGCACCTGGAGGTGATGGTGGGTTTGGGGCCCGATACACACTCAACCATTCTTACGCCGATATTGGAGTAACGATCGCTCGGACCCGACAATCGATCCCCTATTTCCGATCGGCCGGACCTGGGGTGATTGAGGCTGAGTACCCCCGATCTTGGGCGTACGGTGCCGATGCCGCGATGGATGCAGCAGGGGCGACATGGCGGGTGGAGGCCATCTACAGCAGCGACAATCCGGTCACCCGCGAAGACCTGACTTATACTACAACGCCATCAATCGCTTGGGGTGGAGGTGTGGAGTTTAACCCCGGAGACGGCAACACGAGAGTCAATCTTCAGCTCATGGGGATGAAACTTCTCGATTCGGCTGGGGTCATTGACCGCAGAGAGATTTACAACATAAATGGTGAAATCGAAATTCCATTTGACCGCGAACGTTGGCGTGCGAAGCTAGATTTCTATGCTGGGCTAAACGACAAGGACATCTATGTGAACCCGGAGATTGCCTTCCTGGGTTGGGAACCACATGAGGTTTATTTGGCGCTGCACTACTTTGACGGTGCCGAACAGACACTAGGCGGATTCCACGAGGACCATTCCTCGATCAACCTCGGCTGGCGCGCAAAGTTCTAATCCTCTCGAGAAATATGTGTGACTGAAGAGACAAGCACGCGTCCGACTCGACTGGAGAACTCACGACACGCGACGGCGATCGTTCATGAGGGATTCTTTGTCTATGCCAACCCGGCACTGGTCGATCGCTTAGGTTACAAATCACTCGAAGACCTTCAAGCCATCCCACTTCTGGATCTTGTTGAAGATCGGGACCACGAGCGCCTGCGTGAGCACTTGGACGCTGCCAAGAAGGCCGCGGGAACAGACAAGCATCATCCGGAATCCAGACTTACCCTCCGGCGCGCGGACGGTCTTCCGTTGCTAGCGGACTGCATCTCGTTTCGCACGCGCTATGGTGGCGAAGATTGTATCCAAATCAACCTGAGAACACGCGCAGATGACAGTATTGATGAGTTCGTTCGCCGACTCCCTTGGCGACTGTATCTCAGCCTTGCTTTCTTGGTGCTGTTCTCTGTTCTACCTTCTGCACTACTGCTGAATCTGAATATCGACAACTCGCCGCATGTCTATTTCCCCGATGATGAGCCGGCGGTAATTCTCGACAAACAACTCAGGTCGCACTTCCCTAGTGATCAGGTATTCGTGCTGGTTTTTCAAGGTGTCGCGCTATTCTCAGACGGATTTCTGGAAGCCTATGACGGCCTCGGCAAAGAAATCCACAAGCTACCATTAATCCGCGACGTGGTATCTGTTACCGCCCAAGATCACATTCGCGGCAGTCAGGACGCATTCATCGTTGAACGATTGATCGATGTGCGCAAACTTGCCGAGAGCCAAGTTAAGGACAGGCGCGAGAGAGTCTCTAGCGACCGTTTTAGCAAAGGCGCGCTGGTGTCAAAGGATGGCTCGGCGCTGGCAATGATTGCCATTCCCAGCAAAAGCGGAAACAGCCTGGAGCGACTTCAGCTGCAGGAGGATATTTTAGCAGCGGTCGATCAAGCCAAGCTCCGCGGTTATCTGACCGCGGTCGCAGGATGGGTTCCACTCGATGTGGCCGAGTTGCAATCGATGTTGAGCGACAATTCGTTATTCATACCGGCGACTGTAATTACCGGACTGCTATTGATATGGTGGCTGTTCAGACGCTGGTTGGCAGTTGTATTGACTGGGGTTGCGGTCAGCGTGGTGGTCGATACGACGGTTGCCATTTATGTGCTGCTCGACCAACCTTTTACGCTTATTTCTAGCATCATCTCCCCGATGCTCTCTGCACTCACCATCGCAGCCCTGGTCCACTTATTCAATGCGCTCTACCAGGCATCGCAAAGGGGGTACAAAGGGCGAGAGCGCGTTGAGCGTGCCATCCACGAGGTGAGCAAGCCCGCACTCTTTGCGGCGCTGACGACAGCGGCGGGATTGGCATCTCTCGGGACCAGCCCGATAGTGCCGATTAAGGCTTTCGGCCTTATTTCTGCCTGTGGAGTGGGATTTATTTATCTGGTGGTCTATCGAGTTCTGCCGAATGTTTTTATACGGTGGGACCGGAAACCATGGCCTCGGGTTACGAGTGGCCTTTCCGCCATGGATGCCCTTGTTCGAAAGTTGTCACATTTCGGCATGCGCCAACCATTGACGGTGTTGTTGATTCTATCTGCGTTTCTGGCTGCAGGAATTCCCGCGCTATGGCAGGTCCGAGTCGAAACCAACTTTCAGAAGTACTTCTCTTACGACCATCCAGTTCGTCGGGACACACGATTCGTTGACGAGAATTTCGTAGGCACAATGCCACTCGAAGTGATCTTTGACTCCGAGAAAAGGGACGGATTGATCGACTATAAGCTGTTGGGACAAATTCGCGAGTTTCAGCATTGGGTCGAGTCACTGCCGCAGGTCGATAGAACCTTTTCCATGGTCGATTTCATCGAAGAAATGCATTGGGCATTCAATGCCGAGAAATCCGACTTTCGCAAACTGCCAACTGATAATGACCTTATCAGCCAGTATCTCCTAGTTTACGACGGGGATGACTTGTACGACTTTGTTGATCGTGATTTCCAGCACTCTCATGTAGTACTCAATCTCAACATCCACAGCGCCAATCAAATTGCGGCCCTGATGGATCAGATGCGAGAGTATCTCGCACTGCATGTGGGTAATGAAATGCACTGGGAGATCGCAGGTGCAGGCCGACTGTTCGCCGACATGGAAGAGTTGCTGGTCGCGGGCCAAGTCTACAGCCTATGGGGAGCCTTGTTTCTTATTTTCCTTTTTATGCTGATCCTGTGGCGCTCACCGTGGGGAGCCTTGCTATGCATGATACCCAACCTCTCCCCCATCCTCCTGATCTTCGTCGCAATGGGTGTTTTTGGAATCTGGCTTGATATGGCCACTGCCATGATAGCCAGCGTCGCAGTCGGTATTGCCGTTGACGACACCATTCACGTCTTCCATGGATTCAGGCAGCGGCTCGCCCGTGGGGTGAGGCCTGTTGTCGCGCTCGCCAGGTCATACCGCGAAGCGGGGCGCGCGGTGGTTGTGACAACCATCATCCTCAGCGCGCAGTTCCTGATACTCGTATGGTCGGATTTCGTGCCAACCAGGAACTTCGGTTTGCTGACCACCGTCGGCCTGGTGTCCGCTTTGCTGTTCGATCTGCTGCTGCTGCCAGCCCTGCTCATCGTCTTCTACGGTGACAAGAGCCCCGTTGCGAACTGGATACGCAGGCTAAACGGAAGGCAGCCATTTAGCGAGACGGGCTTCGACGAGCCCGATCCCGGACTCGACGAGGCCTACTGGACAACCGAGCGCAAGGTCTCACTGGTGAGGGAGATCATCTCGGGCAAGGCAACGCTCGCGGCGGCCGCAAAAGCATATTCCGTCCCCGAGGCCGAGCTGGCAAAATGGCTCGCCACCGCAGAGAAGGGCATCAGCGAGGCCCTGGGCGGGGCTTCTTCCAGGTCAAGCCGTGATCCCGCCAAGGTCCGCGCCCTGGCCAAGGCCTACAAGAAACTGCAGGCGGAAAACCGTGAGCTAAAGGCGCACCGGCAGGAATAGCTTCACGCTCTCCCCGGCGTCCGGCGCTCGAGCACCACGAAGCTGTATGGATGTGGGTTGCGCGCGTCCGCTGCATGTCGCTCGCATGACACTTCGACCCAGTCCACCGGATCGAAGTCCGGGAATAGCGCGTCCCCGTCTACATCCGCATGTATGTAAGTGAGATACATCCGCGACGCGATCGGCACTGCCTGCGCATAAAGATTGGCGCCACCCACCACCATCATTTCCGGCACATCACCGGCAATGGCGATCGCCTGCTCGAGAGAATGCACAACCAGCCCACCCTGCGCGTCATAGTCCCGGTCGCGGGTGACGACGATATGCGTCCGGTGTGGCAGCAAGCCGGGGAGCGATTCCCAAGTGCACCGCCCCATCACGATCGGCTTGCCGATGGTGATGCGTTTGAAATGCGCCAGGTCGGCGGGCATTCGCCAAGGCAATGCGTTGTCGCGGCCGATGACCCGGTTGTCGGCGAGGGCCGCGATGATGGAAAGGTTCGGCAGAGGCGTCATTCGCGCATATTAGCAGGCGCCGCATGCCCACCGAACAATGCAGGCCCGCCACCAACGCAGCGGACCCGCACGCGGATCTTGGCTACTCTTCCTCGTCGTCGCCGAGCAAGTCTTCGTCGGCATCGATCATCATCTCGATGATCGCCTCGACCTGATCGGGAGCCTCTTCGGCCATCTCAAGGAGTTCGCGACCGTTTACTGCCAATTCGCCACTCATGACTTATGCCTCATAAAGTATTTTGTTAAATACTTATATACTACATAACCAATACCCTGGCAAGCCGCTGGGTGGAAGGTGCGTGACCTGGGTCAAAGGCCTCGTCCGTCTCCCCTGCGCAACCAGGACTCAAACCGCGATGGGGGCCTTGATATGTGGGTGGTGCTGGTAACCGGACAACGACACATCTTCGTAGCGAAACCCGAACAGGTCTTTTACTTCGTGATTGAGCTCCACCCGGGGCAGCTCGTAGGGCGTTCTGCTGAGTTGCTCGTCCGCCTGATCGAGATGGTTCGTGTACAGGTGGGCATCACCCAGCGTGTGAATGAACTCCCCAAGCTCAAGCTCGCAGACCTGCGCGATCATCATGGTGAGCAGGGCGTAACTGGCTATGTTGAACGGTACGCCGAGGAAGATGTCCGCACTGCGCTGATACAGGTGGCAGGACAGGCGCCCATCACACACGTAAAACTGGAAAAAGGCGTGGCAAGGAGCGAGTGCCATGCGACCCGCGGCCACGTTGGCCTGGGGTGAAACGCTTTCATCGGGGAGGTCGGCAGGATTCCAGGCTGACACGATGAGCCGGCGCGAATTCGGGTTGTTCCGGATCTGCTCTATGACCTGGCTGACCTGATCGATATGACGGCCGTCAGGCGCCGGCCAGGAGCGCCACTGGTAACCGTATACCGGGCCCAGATTGCCGCCTTCGTCTGCCCACTCGTCCCAGATCTTCACGCCGTGCTCCCGAAGATAGCCAACGTTAGTATCGCCTTTGAGGAACCACAGCAACTCGTGGATCACCGACTTGAGGTGAACCTTCTTGGTCGTCACCAGCGGGAAGCCCTGCCGCAGGTCGAAGCGCATCTGGTGACCAAACAGCGACCAAGTCCCGGTTCCAGTGCGATCACCCTTGAAATCACCAAACTGGCGAACCCGATATAACAGGTCCAGATACTGTTTCATGCCCTACCCTGCCTGGCATATGCAATGGACAACATGGCGATGCCGGCGAGCAGCATCGGCGCCGATAACAGCTGGCCCATGGTAACCCATCCCAGCGCGAGGTAGCCGAGCTGCACGTCCGGCAGGCGCAGGAATTCGATCAGGAAGCGGAACAGCCCATATCCCAATAGAAACAGACCCGAGACGGCCATCGTCGGGCGCTGTTTAGCACTGAAAATCCACAGCAACGCAAACAAAACGACGCCCTCAAGGGCTGCCTCGTATAGCTGCGTCGGATGCAGTGGCGGCGTCATCGCACTCGACCCGGCAAGTTGCAGCTTGTCCCAGCAGAGCCCCGCGTGACGCGCACAGGACACCTGCATCGCCCAGGGCACGCTGCCGGGCGCGCCCCACAACTCGCCATTGATGAAATTGCCGACACGTCCGGCAAACAGCCCCAGAGGGACCAGTGGCGCGATGAAATCGGTGAGCGCGAAAAATGCCTTGCCGGTGCGCCGCGCGTACCACCAGACCGCAACCAGCACCCCCAGGAAGCCGCCATGAAAGGACATTCCGCCCTCCCATACACGCAATATTTGCAGCGGGTCCACGCGCCAGGTGTCGGCGCCGTAAAACAGGATGTAGCCGAGGCGGCCACCGAGAATAACCCCCAATGCGGCGTAAAACAGCAGATCGTCCATTTGCTGCGGATCGATCACCGCGCCCGGTCGGCGTGCGCGCTGCCGCCCAAGCCACCAGGCGGCCGCGAAGCCAGCCAGGTACATCAATCCGTACCAGCGGATGGCGAGGGGGCCGAGATACAGCGCGACAGGATCAAATTCGGGATACACCATGGCGCGCGAGTTTATCAGCTATTCCCGCATCCGCGATTCGGCAGATAGACTGATCACGGCTGGTGCTCGCCCGGACGGGAGACCTGCCCCAAGCACCCAGGGCTCGGCAAACGGCCGCAGGCCGCGTGGTACTGGCCGGCACCCCTCGGCCCAGCATTGGCGGGCGATGCACCCCCGCCGCGCACCACAGGGCATGCAGGCGCGGCATCGAAGAAACCTCCTGGCGCAGCCTATACTGCACGGGTCCTGCCGACAGGGCACAGGCATGGGACAGGTGTCGATACGCCTGCGTGAACCGGCCTGGGGTGCACCGCCGCTTTCCACGGAGCCTGCATGCGTCTGCTAATCAAGCTGCTGTCCCTGCTGTTGCTGGTGACCTCATTCATGCTCCTGGCTGCCGCCTGGGTGGCGCTGTCGGACAACGCCCTGGTAACGCAGCGGACATCGCTATCTCCGGGCGACATCGCGCGCGCAAAGGCGATCCTGAAACAGAACGATCCACGCAACATGGCTCGCGGCGCGTTCCATGTGATCGAGATCGGCGCGCAGGACCTCAACCTCGGTGCCAACTACCTGGTGCAGAAATTCGCCGACGGGCATGCGCAACTGGCCATCGTCGGAGATCATGTGGATGTGGCCTTCACGTTCCGGATTGCGCATCTGCCCTGGCGAAACCATCTCAACCTGCACGGCACCATCGAATCAGTGCACGGCCAACCGCAACTCGGCCTCTGGCACATCGGCCGTCTGCCGATCCCTGGCAAAGTCGCCAGCTGGATCGCACACCGGATTCTGGCCGCCAACCACAGTGGGACACTGCTTGGCTCGGCCGCAAACCCGGTCAAGGGGCTGAAGGTATTTCCCGACCGCGTGCGCCTGATTTACCAGTGGGATCCGGCGTTGATAGAACAGGCGCGCACGACGCTGCTGACCGGAAGCGACCGCGAGGCGCTGTACTTCTACCACGAGAGCCTGATCGATCTACAGGCGAAGGGGGTCGGCATCAGCGGCTCGCTTGTCGATCTGCTCGAACCCCTGTTCGCAATGGCCATGGCGCGTTCCGGCGAGCGCGACCCGGTGGAGGAGAACATCGCGCTGCTCAGCGTGCTCGGGGCCTGGGCAAGCCGCCAGGACCTGGCCAGACTGGTCCCCGAGAGTTCTCGACGGCCACAGGGCTTTCGCCTCAAGATCGAAGGCCGCAGAGATTTCGCGCAACACTTTCTGGCCTCCGCCGCGCTGGCTGCGCGCGGCGACAGCGCATTGTCCGACGCGGTCGGCCTGTTCAAGGAGCTCTCCGATACACAGCGCGGCTCGGGATTCAGCTTCACCGACATCGCCGCAGACCGTGCCGGCACGCGCTTCGGCGCGCTGGCTGCGCGCTCCGAACAAGATGCACGCCGAGTCCAGCAGCGGCTGGCCGCCAGCGTCGCAGAGACCGATCTGATGCCACCAGCCAAAGACCTGCCCGAGCACCTCAATTCAACATCCTTCAAGGCGTTATACGATCACGTCGGCAGCCCCGCCTACCAGCGCGTGATGGACGAGATAGAGCGCCGTATCGATGCCTGCAGTCTGTACCGTGGCTGAGGCCGCAGACCCAATCTGCGCTAAATTCCTGACTTTCGCCCTTTTCTCAAGTTTCGATCAGGCGCGCCGTTAGCTAATCCACAACACAATCCAACAACCTTTTTGGCGAGAGTTGGCTATGAGGCTGATAGGCATGAATGGAACGAAGGTAATACCGCATCATCTGCGTACGCTCGGTGAGCGTCTGCGCTATCGGCGCCGTCAGATGGGTTGGACCCAGGAACAACTCGCGGTACAGGCCGGCACGAATCAAGCAGTCATTCAGAAGATCGAGAACGGCAAGAGCCTGCGTCCGCGCAAGATCGACGAGATCGCCGCGGTACTCGACGTCAACCCCGCCTGGCTGATGTTCGGCGACGAAAAAGCCACGCCGCTGACCGATGAGGCGCGCGAGGTCGCAGAGATCTGGATGACCCTCAGCGAAGGTGAGCGAGAGCGCGTGCGCAGCGAGATCCGCCTGCTCGCCAGCCGTCGCATGTCCTCCTGAGGCGGCACTTACAGCGTCGGGAGCACACGCAGATAGAAGGCCTTGAGATAGGCCGTCTCCGGAATCGCGGGGTGAATGGGATGATCTGGACTCTGTTGACCTTGTTGCAGCAACTGCAGGCTGCGATCGCTGTGCCGTGCCGCCTGCTGAACCGTACGCAGGAGCTGGTCCCCCTGCATGTGAAACGAGCACGACGCCGTCACTAGCAGGCCATCGCGCTGCAGCAAGCCCAGCGCCGCCTCATTCAACCGACGGTACGCCAGGGTGCCCTCTTTGAGGTCCTTCTTGCGCTTAATGAACGCCGGTGGATCCAGCACTACCACATCGAACCGCTCACGCTGCGCGCGCAGGTCGCGCAGTATCTGAAAGGCATCCCCCTGCAAGAGCTCTATCTGCTCGCTGACCTGGTTGAGTTCCGCATTGCGCCGAGCCTGCTCAAGCGCCTGAACTGAGACGTCGATCGCGGTCACCCGGTCGGCGCCGGCCCGCGCCGCCCGCACCGACCAGGCACCAACATAGCTGCACACGTCCAGCACGCGCCTGCCCGCAACATAGCGGATGAATTGATCGCGATTGGCCGTTTGATCATAGAACCAACCGGTCTTTTGTCCCTGTGCCAGTGATACCTCGAAGCGACAACCGCCCTCATCGAGGGCAACCCTTTCCGGGACGCTGCCGTATGCGAGTTCGACGTACCGGGTCAGACCCTCCAGCTCGCGTACCGAGCTGTCGTTGCGCAGCATGATACCGGCCGGCTTCAGCACCTTAACGAGCGCATCGATCAGCGCCTCGCGCTGAGTCTCCATGCCGGCGGTTGTTATCTGGACCGCGAGATAGTCGCCATAGCGGTCGACCACCACGCCAGGCACGCCGTCAGCCTCACCAAACAGCACGCGGTAGTAGGGTGCGGCATACAGGCGCTCGCGCGACGCCAATGCAACATTGATGCGATGCACCAGCAGCGAACTGTCCAGCGCAACACCCTGGTTGCGCGTGACCACGCGGGCGCAGATCAATGAGTTCGGATTGACATAGCCGAGCCCGAGCCATTTGCCCTGGGCACTCTCGATATTCACCAACTGCCCCGTCGCGAAACCCTTCAGCGGGGTTGCGCCGTTGTCCACCTCGTTCGAGTAGACCCACAGGTGGCCAGCGCGCAGACGCCGGTCCTGATTCTTGTCAAGCCGCAGCACATCATTCATCGCTCATCCTCTGACGGAAGGTCACGCTCAATTCGATTACGACGCATCCGCGGCGAAGGTATTGCAGGCCGACAGGGTGCCCTTTTCAAGGCCGGTCTTGAACCAGTGCACGCGCTGAGCTGAACTGCCGTGGGTGAAGGACTCTTGGTTCACATAACCGCGAGTTTCCTTCTGCAGCCGATCGTCGCCGATCGCGCTCGCCGCATTCAGGCCCTCCTCGATGTCGCCCCGCTCGAGCAGCTGCCGGCTGCGGCTGGCATGATAGCCCCAGATCCCGGCAAAGCAGTCGGCCTGCAATTCCTGGCGGACCGACAGCTGATTGGCCTGCGCCTCACCGAGCCCGCGCCTGGCCTTCTGTACCTCGTCCGAGATGCCCAGCAGGGTCTGCACGTGATGGCCAACCTCGTGCGCAATCACGTAGGCCTGGGCGAAATCCCCTGGGGCGTCATGACGCCGCGCCAGGTCATCAAAAAAGCTCAGGTCGAGATAGACCTTCTGGTCGCCCGGGCAATAGAACGGACCCATGGCTGCCCGGCCCATACCACAGGCTGTGTTCACCGCGCCGCGAAACAATACCAAGCGGGGCTCCTTGTAAGTGGTCCCCTGGGCCTCCAGCAGTTGATGCCAGGTCTCCTCGGTATCGGCCAGCACCACCGACACGAATTCGCTGAGCTCTTGTTCCTGTGCCGTCTGCTGGACATCGCCTTGCGGTGCACCCTGCGTGGTCGATGCACTGCCGCCGGTCATGCCCCCGAGCAGGTCGCCGAAGCCGCCGCCGCTGTAGTAGCTGTAGGCACCGAGGGCCAGCAGCGCGACCATCGTGCCCTTTACACCGAGCAGGCGGAATACTGCCGGCAACAGGCGGAGCAGGCCGCCGCCACTGCTGCCGCCGAGTCCACCCAGTCCGCCGGCCGACGAGCTACGCCGATCCTCGATGTTGCTGCTCTGTCGTCTACCCTTCCAACGCATTGATCGTCTCCTCCTGAATATGCGCTCCGACCACAGGTCTGGCGCCCTTGTTTATGACCACCACCGGCACAGCACAGACCCGGCCCAGCCAAACCCACCGGCCAACCTTGCAGCCACCGCGTCCGCGCCGGAGGCGCGCGGTGGGAAGCCGAGTGTAACTCTTTGCGCCCCGTATGCATGCCTCCCGGCATGCCCGCCAGGCATGCGCATGACCGCTCCCGACGCCGTGCCGCACGCCGTGCTTTCGGGTTAAAGTGCGCGCAGACAAGCGGAGAGATCAATGGCGGACAATGACATCCTGCTCGGCGGTACCGGCGAGAAACAGATCGTCCTCAACGCCGGCATGGCCAACCGACACGGCCTGATCACGGGTGCGACCGGTACTGGCAAGACGGTCACCCTGCAGGTGCTCGCTGAATCCTTCTCGCGCCTCGGTGTGCCGGTGTTCACCGCCGACGTCAAAGGCGACCTGTCCGGCCTCGCGGGTGCCGGCAAATCGCACCCGAAGGTGGATGAAAGGCTCGAGTTCATCGGCCTCGCGGGCCATGTCTTCGAGGCGAGCCCGACCGTGTTCTGGGATGTATTCGGCAAGCAGGGCCATCCGGTGCGGACCACCATCTCGGAGATGGGGCCGATCCTGCTCAGTAACCTGCTGGAACTCAACGAAACCCAGGAAGGCATCCTGCAGATCGCCTTCAGCGTTGCCGACGATCAGGGCCTGCTGTTGCTCGACCTGAAGGACCTGCGCGCGATGCTGAACTGGATCGGCGACCATGCCGCCGAACTGGAGCGCGCCTACGGCCGCATCTCCAGCGCCAGCGTAACCGCCATCCTGCGCCGCCTGCTGGTGCTCGAAGAGGCTGGCGGGGAGATCTTCTTCGGCGAGCCGGCAATCCGTATCGAACACCTGATGCAGAACGATTTCTCAGGCCGCGGGGTGATCAGCATCCTCGATGCCACCACGCTCTATCACTCGCCGCGCATCTACGCGACCTTCCTGCTGTGGCTGCTGTCGGAACTCATGGAGCAGCTACCCGAGCGCGGCGATGCGGACCTTCCGCGCCTGGTGTTCTTCTTCGATGAGGCCCACCTGCTGTTTAGCAACGCACCCAAGGCGCTGCTCGAAAAGATCACCCAGGTGGTGCGCCTGATCCGCTCCAAGGGAGTGGGCGTGTTCTTCATTACCCAATACCCCAACGACGTGCCGGACCAGGTCATCGGCCAGCTCGGCAACCGCATCCAGCACGCACTGCGCGCCTTCACCCCGCGCGACCGCAAGGCGGTCAAGGCCGCCGCGGAGACCTTCCGCGAGAACCCGGCATTCGACACCGAGGAGGTGATCGGCCAACTCGGGGTCGGCGAGGCGCTGGTCTCGACGCTGGACGCGAAGGGCGTGCCGAGCGTAGTCGAGCGCACGCTCATCGCGCCGCCGCGCTCACAGTTCGGACCGATCGACGCGGCGCGCCGTAGTGAACTGATCGACCGCTCTCCGCTGAAGACCGCCTATGCGCAGATGGTCGACCGTGAGTCGGCCTATGAGCTACTGAAAAAGCGCGACGCGGAGCTCGCTGCGCGACGCCAGCGCGAAGCCGAGGAGGCTGAGCGCGCAAAGGCCGAGGAAGAGCGCCGCCGCCAGGCGGAGAAAGAGCAAAAGGCGGCGCAGCGGCGCAGCAGCAACCGCCAGAGTGTCGGCGAAACGCTGGCCAAGTCGGTCGCACGGACACTCGGCTCGAGCCTCGGCCGGCAGATCATCCGGGGCATCCTGGGATCGATTACCGGGCGCCGCTGAGGGCGTGCCTGCGGTGTGCGCGCCGCACGCCGGCAGGCGGTCGCTCAGTTGGACATGGCCGAACACGCCGGGGCCTGATCGGCAAACTCCTGGGTGCACTTGCGCACCCTGCCGGTGTGGGTGTCGAGCACCCAGACCGCGTTTGCCGACGCACCGATGCCCTCGTATTTGCCGCGCAGCTCCGCTGCCGGCTCGGCGGGCTGGGTCCGGGCGAACTGCGCCGCGAGCAGGATGCCGACGGCAGTCAATGCAATCATCCAAGGTTTCATCGATAGACTCCAGGTCAAGAGGCGGACGGAGCGTCGCATTCTTGCACGTATCGGATGCCCAGGTCCTTGGCCCGCGGCGCATTAGCGCTTATGTTGGCCGCTACACACCACAGCCGGGATGCGCGATGACCGCCAGACGCCTGCACGACGCGACCAGCCCCTATCTCCAGCAGCACGCCGACAACCCGGTCGACTGGTGGCCATGGTGCGACGAGGCCCTCGAACTCGCCCGCCAGACGGACCGGCCGATCCTGCTGTCGATCGGCTATTCGGCATGTCACTGGTGCCACGTCATGGCGCACGAGTCGTTCGAGGACCCGGTCACCGCCGAGCTGATGAACGCGCTGTACGTCAATATCAAGGTGGATCGCGAGGAGCGCCCGGACCTCGACCGGATCTACCAGACGGCCCACCAACTCCTCGCCCGCCGACCGGGCGGTTGGCCACTGACCGTGTTTCTCACCCCTGCGGACCAAGCGCCGTTTTTCGCCGGCACGTATTTTCCGCCGCAGGCGCGCCACGGCCTGCCGGCGTTTCGCGACCTGCTGCGCCAGATCGCGCACGCCTACCGGCAGCAGCACCACGCGATCGACGAGCAGAACGGTCAGCTGCGCGCTGCGCTCCGGCAACTCGACACGCCCCAGGCCACAGGTGAACCCGACGATGAACCGATCCACCAGGCACTGGGCCAGCTGGCCGGCCAATATGACGCGCTGCATGGCGGGTTCGGCGGCGCACCGAAATTTCCACACCCCGGAACGCTGCGTTTCCTGTTGCGCGAGGGCGCGCGCGGCGATGACCAGACCGCGCGTCACATGGCGCTGCATACGCTCGAGCAGATCGCCAACGGCGGCATCAACGACCATCTCGGCGGCGGCTTCTGCCGTTACTCGGTCGACGAACGCTGGATGATCCCGCACTTCGAGAAGATGTTGTACGACAACGGCCAGTTGCTCGCGCTGTATGCCGAGGCCTGGACCGCGAGCGGACAACGCCCGTTGTTTAGGCACATCTGCGAGCGAACCGCGGAGTGGCTGATGCGCGAGATGCAGTCGCCGCTGGGCGGTTATTACGCCAGCCTGGACGCCGACAGCGAAGGCGAGGAGGGGCGCTTCTACCTGTGGACACCGGCCGAGGTCGTTGCGCTGCTGAGCGCTGCTGAATACAGGGTCTTCGCCGCGCGCTACGGTCTCGATCGCGCGGCCAATTTCGAGGGCCGCTGGCACCTGCACACCTACACTGACACGGCTCGCATCCAGGCGGTTACCGGCCTGGAGCCGGCCGCGATCCGCAAGCTGTTGCTCAGCTCGCGCAACAAACTGCTCGCCGCACGCGAATTGCGCGTGCGCCCAGCGCGCGACGAAAAGATCCTTGCCAGCTGGAACGCCCTGGCGATAAGGGGCATGGCCGCGGCGGGACGCCAGCTCGAGCGGCCCGAATGGATCGACTCGGCGGTGCGCGCCGTGCAATACCTTTACGACCACCACTGGATCGATGGCCGGCTGCTGGCCAGCAGCCGCGACGGCAGTGCACGACTGAATGCCTACCTGGACGACTATGCCTACCTGATCGACGCGCTGCTCGAGCTGCTGCAGGCACGCTGGGACAGCACCTGGCTGACCTTCGCCCGGCAACTGGCCGGGCGCCTGCTGAGCCACTTCGAAGACCCGGATAATGGTGGTTTCTTCTTTACCTCGGATGACCACGAGACCCTGGTGCACCGACCCAGGCCCCTGACCGACGATGCGATGCCCAGCGGCAACGCGGTCGCAGTCGAGGCGCTCCAGACGCTGGCCCTGCTGACCGGGGACAGCGCCCTGCATGCAGGCGCTGAACGGGCCCTGCGTGCGGCCTGGTCGGCCGTCCAGCGCGCGCCATATGCGCACCTAGGCCTGTTGGAGGGACTGCGCCGGCATCTCGACCCACCCGAACAGCTGGTGATCCGCGGCGCGACCGCCGAATTAGCGGCCTGGCAGCGGACCGCCAACTCAGGGTACAGGCCCGATCGCAGCGTATTCGCGATCCCGGAACTCACTGCCGACCTACCATCGGCGCTGGCCGACAAGCGTGCCGAGCCGGGCAGGACACTCGCCTACCGCTGCCGCGGCACGCACTGCGAGCCACCGATCGATCAGATCGAGCGGCTCTAGGATGAACCGGCTGTCGCGGACCCCACCCCGATCCACCACCTGGTGGAATAGACAGCCGCGCGCGGCGTCTAAGTGTTTATGAGCGACCATCACGCCAATCTTTTCGCCGGTTTCGGCCGCCGCCGCAGGCTGCGCGACCAGATCTGCGCGGAGCGCGACCGGCTCTACCGTATCGCCTGGTCCTGGTGCCACGACAGCCACTTAGCTGACGACCTGGTGCAGGAGAGCATCGCGCGCGCGCTCGCCAAGCTCGACGGTCTGCGCGAGGAAGGCCGGCTACAGGTCTGGCTGACCCAGATTCTGGCCAACCTCTACCGTGATCATTTTCGCCGCCCACCGCCGCAGACCGGGCTCGAGACAGATGCGCTGGCGGCGCCGGATGATCCGGAGCAGTCTGCAAACAGCTCTCAACTGGTCGTCCGCACGCGCGCGGCGATCGCGATGCTTACCGATGACCAGCGCCAGGTGCTGACCCTGGTCGATCTGGCCGAATTCAACTATGCGGATACCGCAGCGATCCTCGGTGTTCCGGTCGGCACGGTAATGAGCCGGCTGTCACGCGCCAGGCGCCGGATGCGCGAGATCCTTGAACAGCAGGGTATAGGGCATGCCGATGTGATACCGCTGAGGAGGCCCAAATGAGTCCCAGTGACGAGCTTGAACAGAATGCCTTTGTGGACGGTGAATTGAGTCCCGATCAACAGGCCGAATTGCTCGAGGCCATGCGTGAGGATCCCGAGCTGGCACGCCGGATTTGCGAACTTGGGCAGCTCAAGGCACAGCTTCGGGTGGCGTATGCCAACCCGCCCCAACCGCGACGGCGCATGGCTGGCAAGGTAAAAGCGTCGTGGCGCGCGTTCGCGGCCGGTGCCGCACTGCTTGCGACCGGGATCGTGAGTGGCTGGCTGCTGCATGCCGGCGGCCCGGCGTGGCGCGTGGACACCAGCCGCTTCGTGGTGCTCGATCCCGACGGCCACGGACAGGCACCGGCCCTGGCCAGCGGGGACGAGACCCGCATCGTGTTTCACCTGACCAATGCGGATCAGACCGTGGCTGGTGAGCTGCTGGACGACGTCGAGGGCATGCTGAAGGCGTACCAGGCGGATCACCGCCGGCTGCGCGTCGAGATAGTAAGTAACAGCGACGGTCTGGACCTGCTGCGCGAGGGCCTGTCACAGCACAAGGCTCGCATCCATCGCCTGGCCGAAGAATTTTCCAATCTCACCTTCGTGGCCTGCAAGAACACCATCGACCGATTGAAGGTCGAGCGCGGTATCGAGGTGCAACTGATCCCTGACGCCGAAATCATCGATTCCGGTGTCAACCATGTTGTCAATCGGCAACAACAGGGCTGGTCGTATATCCGCGGCTAGCCCGGTCCCACCAGCAAACTGCCGCCGAGCAGTAATAGAGGAGTTAGAGATGAAGAAGCTGATTAATGCAGTACTCGCAGGTTTGGTTGGCCTGATGGCGTTTACCGGTGCCGCCGCGGCGGCACCGGCCGACACCAAACAAAAAGTCGTCTATCACATCAATGGTGACGACGCGAAGCAGCAGGCCGGAGCGCTGCGCAATATCCAGAATCACATTAATGCGGTGGGCAAGGATAACCTTGACCTTCGCGTGGTAATGCATGGTAACGGTGTCTCGATGGTTCTGCTGCCTGAGGCGCTGGACAAGGTGAAGGGCTTCAAGAATGCCAACGCAACCGCCGAGATGGAGGCCAGGATCGACGGCCTTAAGAACCAGGGCGTGCGTTTCGAGGTATGCGCAAATACGCTGAAGGGCCGCCAGGTGGACCGGGAACGCGACCTGTACATGGTCGACAGTGCCGACATCGTGCCCAGCGGTGTTGCCGAACTGGCGATCCTGCAATCGCAGGGTTACGCATACATCAAGCCCTGAGGCGGCTCCGGTCGCCCTGCCAGAGGGCACGGGGATGGACGCAAAGGCCCGCAGCTGCGGGCCTTTTTCCGTCCACGTCGCGTAGGTAAGGAATCGACGCAATAAATGACACGCTTTTCCGGTCTTCAGTGTGATGGCAAAGTTACCTACAGATTTCGACACCCTGGTAAGTGCGCTCGCGCCCGAGCTGTTCCGCTATGCGATGGGCCTGTGTCACAACGCTGCCACCGCTGAAGACCTGGTACAGGAAACCCTGCTGCGCGGCTGGCGTGCGCGTACCGATCTGCGGGATGCGAGGGCTGCACGGGCCTGGTTCTACACCATCCTGCGCAACGAGCATGCGCGCCTGTACGAGCGCCAGCGCCCCGACATCTGCGACCCGAACGAGCTCCCCGAAATCGGTGTGCGCGGCTACGACACCAGCGCCGAGGCCTTTGTAATGCGCCGGGCGCTGGCGCAGCTGGAGCCGGAGTATCGCGACCCGCTGTTGCTGCAAGTGATCGGCGGGTTCAGCTGCAACGAGATCGGCGAGATGCTGGGTCTGAATACCAATACCGTGTTGACCCGCCTGTTTCGCGCCCGCAAGAGCATGCGCGAGCGCCTCGGCGGCGCCACCCAGTGGGAGGCAAGCCAATGAATTGTTTAGACTTTCGTCGCAGGACCATGGCCGACCCGCTGGCCACTGAGAACGACCTGCAGGCACACGAGGCCGACTGCCCGAGCTGCGCCCCGTTTGCCCGCGACATGCGCACCCAGGAGCTGGAACTGCGCCGGCTGCTGCACAGCGCCACCCCTCCGCAGGGGATGACCGAACGCATCCAGCTGGCCGGGCGTCTTGATCAGCGTGCGACCAGCCAGCGCCGCTGGTGGTACAGCGCGGCGGCAGCGGTGCTGCTGGCGGTCGGCGCCAGCATGGTTTCCTTGTGGACGACCTCGGTCGAGCGCGAACAGGAGACGCTGGCACAATCAGTCCTCAACCATATCGAGGACGAGGCGGTACACCTGCGCGCGGCCGGGCCGGCGTCGAGCGGACGGGTGAAATGGGTATTCCAGCGCTTTGGCGCACAACTGGCCGACAATATCGGCCCCGTGAACTTCGCCGCCGAGTGCCTGATGCGCCACCGCACCGGCGTGCACCTGGTGATGCCCGGTAAGACGGGCCCCATCACGGTGTTCTACATGCCCGGCGAGATGATCGACGACGTCGTGCCGATCAGTTCGGCACGCTTCGCCGGACAGATCGTACCGACATCTTGGGGCAGCGTCGCAGTGGTGGGTGAAAAAGGCGAACCGCTGGAAGGGATGGGTGCGCGACTCGCCGAGGCGGTGCAGTGGCCACAGGCCGCGGCCGCAGTCAGCGACGCAGGCTCAGGTCTGGTCGGGACTGACATCCTCGCCGCGCTGCGCATCGCTCAGCCAAAGCAGGGTTGAGCGGCACTGGCGGCAGCGCAGTAGCTGGCTACGCTTGAACAGGCGCATCCACAGGCTGCGGTGATAACGGGTCAGTTCGCTGCCCCCGCATATTCGACAAACCCGCTTGCGCGTAATCCAGGTCATCTACTGCACCCCTCCCAGCCTTTGTGGCGGCCGGGCATGCGGCTCCCTTGAGTCACGTTACGGTTCACCCCAACCGGCCGCGGCATGCTCATCGCTGGCGCGCGCCTCGACCCAGCGCGTGCCACCGTCCGCGGTCTGCTCGCGCTTCCAGAACGGGGCCCGGGTCTTCAGGTAGTCGATGATGAACTCGCATGCGCGGAATGCCTCGCCGCGATGCGCGCTGGCCACCGCGACCAACACGATCGGATCCTGCGGCCTGATCTCGCCGACCCGATGCAGCACGCGCACGCCCTGAAGATCCCAGCGCCGGCCCGCCTCGTCGACGATCGCCGCCAATGCCTTCTCGGTCATCCCGGGATAGTGCTCCAAGGTCATGCTGTTGACCGCATCGCCGTGGTTGATATCGCGCATCAGGCCGATGAAACTGACCACGCCGCCCACCGAGGGGCGGCCCGCGAACACCGGCGCTGTCTCGGCCAGCGCATCCAGCGGAGTGTCCTGCACCCGGATCTCGACGTCCATAAGTTACCCCCGCATCGACTCAGCCACCGGTCACCGGTGGAAAAAACCCGACCTCGTCGCCCTCGTTGAGAACCTGTTCGGCGCTGGCCATCTCCTGGTTGACCGCCGCGAGCACGCGCTGGCCATCGGCGAACACATCGCCCCAGATGCCGCCGCGTGCGACCAATGCGGCGCGCAATTCGGCCACCGTGGCGGGGCGTTCGGACAGCGTCTCGTCGGCCCGCCCCAGGCGATCCCTCAGACTCGCAAAATACAGTACCCGGATCATGTCAGCAGCTCACTAAAGGGTAGGAAGGCCACCTCGTCGCCGCGCCGCAGCACACCACCCTCCGGGATCACGACCAGACCATTGGCCCAGGTTACCGAGCTCAGGACACCCGAAGATCGACTCGGATGAACACTGAGCCGGCCTGCGCCGCGCGCGTCGAAATCGATGCGCGCGCGCTGGAACTCACGCCGCTTGTCAGGCTTTGGCCAGTCGAAATCGGCCTTCGCCAGCATCGGCTGGATACGCCAGTCCGGCCTGCCCTGCAGGCGCAGCAGGAACGGCCGAACGAACAGCAGGAAGGTCACGAACAGCGACACCGGGTTGCCGGGCGAGCCGATGAACGGTGTGCCATCGACATGGCCGAACGCGACCGGCTTGCCCGGGCGGATCGCGATCTTCCACAGGTCCAACGAGCCGAGCGCCTCCACCGCGGGTTTGACGTGGTCCTCCTCGCCGACCGAGACTCCACCGGAGGCCAGCACCAGGTCGGCCTGTGCCGCGGCGCTGGCAAGCGCCGCCTCGGTCGCCGCGAGGGTGTCCTCGACGATGCCCAGTTCGATCACCTCGCAGCCGAGCGCCTGCAGCAGGCCGGTCGCGGTGAACAGGTTGGAATTGTAGATCTTGCCCGGCGCAAGCGGTTGGCCGGGCATGATCAGCTCATCGCCGCTGGCAAACAGCGCGACCCGCGGCCTGCGGCAAACGCTGAATCCCGCGACGCCGACCGAGGCGGCCAGGCCGAGATGCTGCGGCAGCAGGCGCGTGCCGGACGCGATCACCTCGACGCCGGCGCGGATGTCCTCGCCACGCCGGCGGATATTATCGCCGGACGGTACCCGGGCATTGATGCGCACCTGCCCGTCCAGCGCCTCGCAGACCTCCTGCATGACCACCGCGTCGGCACCCTCGGGTATCGGCGCCCCGGTGAAGATGCGTGCCGCGGTACCCGGCCGGAGCGGCTGCGGCGACACCCCTGCGGGCAGGCGTTGCGACACCGGCAGGAGCGTGCCCGACACAGCACACTCAGCTGCGCGCACCGCGTAACCGTCCATCGCGCTGTAGTCCCAGCCCGGTACGTCGATAGCACTCACCACCGGCTCGGCCAGCACCCAGCCAAGCGCATCGCGCAGACCGACCTTTTGCCGCTCCGTGATCGGCCGCGCGGCAGCGACCAGCTGGTCCACTGCGTCTTCGTAGGACAGCAACCCGTCCAACGTCGGTGTACAACTCAACTCAGACAACCTTGACCTCCTCGGTAAGGATGCGGTCTACAGAGAGAATCCGAAGGTCTCGCGGAAACGCGCGTCGAAATCGGCACGGTTCAGCGCATGGTTCTGTGTGCCGGCGTGCTCGATCTTGATCGCGCCCAGCAGCGAGGCGATGCGCCCGGTCAGTTCCCAGTCCAGCCCGTTCTGCAACCCGTACAGCAGCCCTGCGCGGTAGGCATCGCCACAGCCGGTGGGGTCGGCGAGATGCTTGGCCGGCGCCAGCGGGATCTCGATCTCCTTGCCCTCAGCATAGATGGTGGAGCCCTGACCGCCGCGGGTGACGATCACGGCCTCGACCTCACGTGCAAGCTGTTGCGGCGATTTGCCGGTGCGCTCCTGCATCAGCTTGGCCTCGTAGTCGTTGAACGCCAACCAGGTGGCCTGCGCGACGAAACGGTTGAGGTCCGTGTCGTCGAACATCGGCATGCCCTGGCCCGGATCGAAGATGAACGGGATATCCGCCTCGGCGAACTGCTCGGCATGGTCGATCATGCCCTGTCGTCCATCCGGCGAGACCATGCCGATTTTCACGCCATCGATGTCGTCGACGCGATTCTCGTGCGAAAAATTCATCGCCCCCGGGTGAAAAGCGGTGATCTGATTGTCGTCCTGATCGGTCGTGATGTACGCCTGCGCAGTGTAGCTGCCGCCGATCTCGCGCAGACCATCGCGGCGGATGCCATGCCGGTCCAGCCACGTGGCATAGGGGCCGAAATCGCTGCCGACGGTGCCCATCGGCAGCCCGTCACCACCCAGCAGGTGCAGGTTGAACGCGATATTGCCGGCGCAACCGCCGAAGTTGCGCCGCATCTCGGGGACCAGAAAGGACACGTTCAGGATATGTACCTGGTCGGGAAGGATATGATTCTTGAACTGGTCCTGAAACACCATGATGGTGTCGAAGGCCATCGAACCGCAGATCAATGCTGACATCGGACGGATCCTTGAGTTTTTCGAATTTTTGCGCCATATCTGCGCTGTTGACCCCGACCGCGAGCGGGCCCGATGGCCTGGTGCGCGAAGTGCAGCGAGATGGTACCGTAAGCGCACTTTATCTGGCCAAGTCGCAGGCTGACCAGCCACCCGGGTGCGTCGCGGACTGCTGCCGCCAATTCATAAACAAAACCAGAGAAGTGGAGGAATCCCATGCTAATCAAGAAATCGATGCTGGCCATCCTGATCGGGGGCCTTATGGTCGTGGGCACGGTGTCCGCGGCCGACAAGGCCGAAGCCGAGGCCGCGATCGGCGCCGCCAAGGCTGCCCAGAAGGAGGCTGCCGCCGTGGGTGGCGAATGGCGTGACACCGGCGACATGATCGGCGCTGCCGAGAAGGCCGCGGAAGAGGGCAATTTCGGCAATGCCGTCGAGCTGGCGAAAAAGGCCGAGGCCCAGGGCATGCTCGGCAAGGAGCAGGCCGCCAGCCAGATCAACGCCGGCAATCCGAAATACCTCTATAACTGAGTGCGCCGGCGGTTCGCCAGACAGCCCCGCTGTGCACAGCGGGGCTGTCTCGTGGCCGGCTGCTGTAGCGGTCGACCCGACCGAGCGGCCATCTGCGCTGCAAATCATCTGCCGTCCGGTGTGCGCCAGGACTGCCGGCGGGACCACGGCCGTGCCTGGGACTCGTTGATCTAGTCGGACCGCACGCGCTGCCATATCCATTGCCCACCGGTCACGACCACCAGCACCAGCGCGCCGGCGAGCACCCCCGTCAAACCGTTCAGCAAGGTCGGTGTGATACCCGCGAGCACCGCGCCCACGCCCGGAATCGCGTGCGCCCCATCGGTGAATCCCTGAACCAACTGGTGCATCCACGGCAGGCCGTGGACCAGGATGCCACCGCCGACCAGAAACATCGCGGCGGTACCGACGACCGACAGTGCGCGCATGAATCGCGGTGCAGCCGCCAGTATCTGCCGACCCAGCCAACGCTGCAGGTCGCGCCAGCGACCCTCCCCGTCGCGTGCAATGAGCCAGAGTCCGGCATCGTCCAGCTTCACGATCCCGGCGACCAGGCCATAGACCCCAACCGTCATTACGATTGCGATGCCGACCAACACTGCGAGCCGGGCGCCAAAAGCCGCATCGGCCACCGTGCCCAGCGTGATCACGATGATCTCGGCAGAGAGGATGAAATCGGTGCGGATGGCGCCCTGGATCTTGTCTCGCTCCAGCGCCTTCATATCGGCGCTAGGGTCGCGCAGGGCGCTGGTCAGTTGCGCGTGGTGCTGCTCGTCTTCCGTGTCCCGGGACAGAAACCCGTGGGCCAGCTTCTCGAAGCCCTCGAAGCACAGGTAGGCGCCACCCAGCATCAGCAATGGCGTGATGGCCCAGGGCGCCACGGCGCTGATGGCCAGCGCGGCCGGAACCAGTATCGCCTTGTTCCTCAGCGACCCCAGCGCCACTGCCCACACCACCGGCAGTTCGCGCTCGGCGCGCACCCCGGAAACCTGCTGGGCGTTGAGGGCCAGATCGTCGCCGAGCACGCCGGCCGTCTTCTTCGCGGCGAGCTTGGTCATCATGGAAATATCGTCCAGCACCGTGGCGATATCGTCGATCAGCGCGAGCAGACTTGAGCCGGCCATGAGTTCCGTTCCGAAGATGGTTACGCCTGGCATGATAGAACGAACCGGCAGGGCCGTGGGACCTGGCCCCGCGCATCGCCGCGCGGCCCTGTGGAGGTGCGCGATCGCGGCCGCTCGCGTCTGCCGCCGGGTCTGTCAGATCAGCGGAGGCAACAGGATCAGCGCCCACACCGCGGCCGCCAGGCTGATCGCCAGGAATACCGAGGCCGAGCCGATGTCCTTGGCCCGGCCCGATAGCTTGTGGTGTTCCGGACCGAAGCGGTCGACCGTGGCCTCGATCGCCGAATTGAGCAGCTCGACGATCATCACCAGGATCCAGCTGCCGACCAGCAGTGCCTGCTCGGCACCGCCGTCACCGAGCCACAGACCCAGCGGAATCAGCAGCAGCGCGAGCAGGACCTCCTGGCGAAACGCGGCCTCGTGCCGATAGCAGGCACGAAATCCGGCGAGCGAATAACCGACGGCCCGCAGGATCCGGATCAGACCACCAGTCTGATTGAACTCAGACATCTGGACCGATCGGCCACACGTCCGGCGCAGTCGCGGGACCGACCACTCGATGCGGCAGCGGCCGGGGCCGCACGGGCGACCACCGCCCGTTCACGCCTGCCAGCGCAGGTCGAGCTCGCGCGCCGCGCGCACGTCGTCGAGACGCCGCACCGGCAGCGTGTGCGGCGCGGTCTTGACCACCTCGGGGGTGGCCTCGGCCTCGCCCTTGATCCTGACCATTGCCTCGACAAAACCGTCCAGGGCATCCATCGCCTCGGTCTCGGTAGGTTCGATCAGCAGGCATTCGGGCACCAGCAGCGGGAAATAGGTGGTCGGCGCATGGTAGCCAAGGTCGAGCAGGCGCTTGGCGAAATCCATCGCCGAGACGTCGAGCTCCTTGGCCTGGCGCCTGAGCGTCACGATGAACTCGTGCGTCGCGCGCCGCCGCGGGTAGGCCAGATCGAAGCCTGCATCACTCAGTCGCTTGGCCAGGTAGTTCGCATTCAGGGTTGCATACTCCGCTACCCGTGCCATGCCCTCGCGGCCCAACATGCGGGCATAGATATAGGCACGCAACAGGACCCCGGCGTTGCCGGCAAAGGCCGACAGCTTACCGATCGTCTGCGGGCATTCCTTTGCGGTCAGCCAGTTATAGTCGTGGCCGTCGAACCCGACCATCGGCACCGGCAGAAACGGCACCAGGCGTTCGCTGACACCTACCGGGCCGGCACCCGGCCCGCCACCGCCGTGTGGGGTGGAGAAGGTCTTGTGCAGGTTCATGTGGATCACGTCGAAGCCCATGTCACCGGGCCGTACCTTGCCGAGAATCGCATTCAGGTTGGCACCGTCGTAGTACAACAGGCCGCCGGCCTCATGCACCAGACGCGCGATCTCGGTGATCTTGCGCTCGAACACGCCCAGCGTCGACGGATTGGTCAGCATGATCCCGGCAGTCTGCGGACCAAGCACGCCCTTGAGCGCCTCGACGTCGACATCCCCGTCGTCCAGGGTCGGAATCTCGCGCACCTTGTAGCCGCACATTACCGCGGTCGCCGGATTGGTACCGTGGGCCGCATCCGGCACGATGATCTCGTTACGCCCTTTGTCGCCCCGCGCCTCGTGATAGGCGCGGATCATCGCCACGCCGGCAAACTCGCCCTGTGCCCCCGCCGCCGGCACCAGCGATACCCGCCGCATGCCGGTCACGTCCTTGAGCATCTCCTGCAGGTCGAACATGCAGGCCAGGAAGCCCTGGCTGTGCGAGGCGGGCGCGTGCGGGTGGCGGCCGATCAGGCCGGGCAGCATCGCCAGCGAATTGCAGGCGCGCGGGTTGTACTTCATCGTGCACGAGCCCAAGGGATAGAATTGAGTATCGATCGAGAAGTTCTTCTGCGACAGGCGCGTATAGTGACGGACCGCGTCCATCTCCGACACCTCGGGCAGTGCCGGCGGCGCACCGCGCAGCAGCTCGGACGGAATACCGTCGAGTGCCGGCCGCTGCTTCGGCGCCTGGGCGAAGGCCCGCCGACCGGGCCGGGATTGTTCGTAAATCAGCATGGTCTCAATCTGCCTCGAGGTTGCAACGCGATGGACGCCCCGCATCGCAGCGGCCACTGCCGGTTCCGCACGGAATCGGCCGCGCCGGCTTGCGGAGCCTGGCGTAAGAAGCGCTTCGCTTTCCCGGCGTTCAGCCCAGTGCCGCGATCGCCGCGTCGTAGTCCGGCTCGTCACCGATCTCGCCGACCAGCTCGGTGTACAGCACCTTGTTGTCGGCATCCAGGACCAGCGCGGCACGCGCGGTGATGCCGGCCAGCGGGCTGTCCACGATCAGCATCCCGTAGTCCTTGGCGAAGTTGCGCGAGCGCATCATCGACAGGGTCTTCACGTCCGCGGTGCCCTCCGCCTGGCAGAAACGGCCCTGGGCGAACGGCAAGTCGGCCGACACCACCAGCACCACCACGTCGCTGCGCCCGCCGAGGCGCTGGTTGAACACCTTGGTCGAGGTGGCGCAGGTCGGGGTATCCAGGCTGGGCACGATGCTGATCAGCTTCTTCTTGCCGGCAAAGTCGGCCAGGCCGACGTCATTGAGCTCGCCATCGACCAGGCGGAAATCGGGCGCCACACTGCCCACCGCCGGCAGCTCGCCGTTGGTGTTCACCGGGGATCCTTGCAGGGTTACCTGTGCCATCTCGCTTCTCCTGTTGGGTCTGTTCGGGTTTGCCGCTTGCGCGGGGCCGGTCTCGCTCCGGCTCAGTTGAATTTGGGCTCGACCGGGCATTTCGCCTGGCTGCGCGCCGCCATTATGCGTGCCAATTTGGTCGCGTATTCGTCCAGGTCGGACGATGTGCGCAGTTCGGTAGCGCACACCAGAATGGCGCTGCCGAGTTCGGGATAGTCATGCGCGAGGTCGTAACCACCAAGCACATTGTGCGCGGCAAGCGACCGCAATATGTCAGGCGCCGGCGCGGCCAGACGCAATACCCCCTCGTGGAACACCGGACCGTCGAACAGGCGCTCGACGCCGTCGATCGTAGTGAGGCGGCCGAGCAGGTCGACGGTATTGGCGTGGCAACTTGCCGCGACGCGCGCCAGGCCCTCGCCGCCGAGCAATGCCATGTGAATAGTCGCGGCGGTCACCAGCAGCCCCTGGTTGGTACAGATGTTCGACGTGGCCTTGGAGCGCCGGATGTGCTGTTCGCGCGCCTGCAGGGTCAAGGTGTAACCGGCCTTGCCCTCCAGGTCGACGGTCTTGCCGATGATGCGGCCCGGCATCTGGCGCACCATCTCCTGCTTGCAGCACATGAAGCCGAAATACGGCCCACCAGAGGATAAAGGGGCGCCCAGCGGCTGACCCTCACCGCAGGCGATGTCGGCACCCTGCCCCGCCCATTCGCCGGGCGGCCTCAACACCGCCATCGCCACTGGGTTGACCACCGCGATCGCCAGCATGTTGTTGGCATGCGCGAACGCGGTCAGCGCATCGACGTCCTCGAGCACGCCGAAAAAGTTCGGCTGCGGGATCACCAGCGCCGCGCAGTCCGTGCCCGCGTGCGCCTCCAGCGCCGCCATGTCGGTGCGCCCGGTCGCTGCATCGAACGGCACCTCGACCAACTCGATCTGCTGGTTGCGCACGATCGCATGCACGGTCTGGCGGTAGGCCGGGTTGAGCGAACGCGGCACCAGGATGCGCCTCGACTTGGACTTGCGATTGACCCGCACCGCCATCAGCACGGCCTCGGCCAGGCCGGAGGCCCCGTCGTACAACGAGGCGTTCGACACGTCCATCGCCATCAGCGCCGTCATCATCGACTGATATTCGTACAGCAACTGCAGGGTGCCCTGGCTCGCCTCCGCCTGGTAGGGGGTATAGGCACTGTAGAACTCGCCGCGGGTGGCGATCTGCCAGACCGCCGCGGGTATATGGTGGTCGTAGGCACCGGCACCGATGAAGCACACCGGCAGGCCATCCTCCCGGGCACGCGCCTGCAGCAGCGCCGTTACCTCCATCTCCGACATCCCTTCGGGGACATGCTGCAACGGCTGCGCACGCAGGTCCGCCGGGATTTCATCGAACAGATCGTCGATGCGGGCGACGCCGATCACCTCGAGCATGCGGCGGACGTCTTCTTCGGTGTGCGGGATAAACGGCATAACGGGGTCCGTGCGTGGTCTGGTTGCTTTGGCTGACGATACCGGCCGCGCTGCGCACGGCCGGCAGGCGGTCAGTGTTCGTCGGATTCTGCGTGTTCCGCGTAGCTGTCGGCATCCATCAGTGCATCGAGCTCATTCGGGGCGGCCAGGCGCATACGGAAGATCCAGCCCTCCTCGTAGGCGTCCTGGTTGATCGTCTCGGGCGCATCGGCCAACACCTCGTTGACCTCGACCACCTCACCGGTCAACGGGCTGTACACGTCGGACGCCGCCTTCACGGACTCGACCACGGCACACTCGGCACCGGCACCCAGCTCGGTGCCGACCTCTGGCAACTCGATAAACACCAGGTCGCCGAGCAGCTCCTGCGCATGATCGGTGATGCCCACGGTAGCGATGCCATCGTCGTCCATCCGCACCCACTCGTGCGACTTGGTGTACTTCAGATCGGTTGGGACGTCATTACTCATGTTGCTCATTCCTCTCGGGCTCTCGTCAGGTTGCCGATCACGATCGGCGACCCATATCTTCATCCAAGGCGCGCCGCGGCGCACCCCTCACAATTCAATACAGGCCTTGCCATTGCGGACAAAAGGCATCTTCACACGATGCACCGGCAGGCGTTTGCCGCGTATATCCACCATCAGGATATCGGCCGCGTCGGCATTCACGCGGGCCATTGCAATCGAGCGGTCGAGCGTCGGTGAAAAGCCCCCGGAGGTGATCTCACCAACCTCGCGCTCGCCGTCGTACAACTTCTGGTGGCCGCGCAGCACGCCCTTGCCCTCGAGCACCAGGCCTATGAATCTGGGAAGGCTGCCCGCTGCCTTCTGCTTTTCAAGCGCCGCGCGGCCGATGAATTCGCGTTCGGCCGGCTCGAAGGCCACCGTCCAGGCCAGCCCCGAGGTGAGTGGCGACTGCCCCTCGTCCATGTCGCTGCCATACAGATTCATGCCTGCCTCGAGGCGCAGCGTGTCACGCGCGCCCAGTCCGCAGGGGCGAACCCCGGCGGCGGCCAGTGCACGCCAGAAGGCCGGGGCATCCGACTCGGGCAGCATCACCTCGAAGCCGTCCTCGCCGGTGTAACCGGTCCGTCCCACGAACCAGGCACCCGAGGTCGCGGCGCTGAACGGCTTGAGTGCCATCGCGGCCTCACGCAGATCCGCGGGCAGCAGGGGCCCGGCCTTGGCGCGCGCCTGCGGCCCCTGTACGGCGACCATGCCGAGGTCGAAGCGCGGCTCGACCGCAACTTCGAACCCCTTGGCCTGCTCGCCAATCCAGGCCAGGTCTTTGTCCGTGGTGGCCGCGTTCACGACCATCCGGAACCAGTCGTCCGAGACGAAGTAGACGATAAGATCGTCGATTACGCCACCATCCGGCTGCAACATACAGGAATACAATGCCTTGCCCGCGGTCTTGAGCTTGTCCACGTCGTTGGCCAGCAGGTGGCGCAGGAATGGGCGGACGCGCGCGCCGCGCAGGTCGACCACGGTCATATGGCAGACATCGAACATCCCGGCGTCGCGCCGCACGGCATGGTGCTCCTCGATCTGGGAACCGTAGTTCACCGGCATGTCCCAGCCGCCGAACGGCACCATGCGGGCACCCATATCGCGGTGGGTCGCGTTCAGAACGGTCTTCTTATCCATCAATGGCTCCGGCGATTGCAGCAAGACAAAGGGGCGGTATGGCATCCGCATTCGGCGAAGACCATACCGCCCCTCTGTCCAGAAACCTGAGAGTTTGAAAGCGCCCCGCGCCCCCTGCCCCATCGGTGGACACCTTGCATTGGTGCCGCTCTCCAGAGCCAATCCGAACCGGCAACAGCCGGCTCGGTCCTGCGGTCCTTTTGCCTGAGCGATTCCGGGCGGGAATTGCGCCTTCGGCCCTGCCGTGGCGATCCGCGATCGCCGGCAGCCTCTCCCGCAGGACTTGGGATTGGACTCGGGACTATATATAGTGATGCCACGCTTGCCAACCGGCGGCAATGCCATGGCGGTCAGGATGTTCAAGACGCTGCTCGTACGATACCTCGCACTCACCGGGCTGCTTGCCCACCTCGCCGCGGTCGGCGCGCTGGTGTTCGCACCCGGCCTGGTGCACAAGCTCACCGACAAGGTCCGCGAGATCTCGGCCGGCAAGCTTGCCATCGTGATGCCCGATGCCGAGGCGGCACCCGCCATCAGTTGGGACGAGGCGCGGGCCTCGTTGCGGAAATGGACCCCGGAAATGGCGGCAGCCATCGGCGAGGGCCGGATCCTTGTCGACGGGCGCGAGGTCGGCAATCTGAAGGACGCCGTCCGCCAGCTGCGCGACGGCTCGTTGCTCGAGATCGGCTCGGGTACCTATAAGGCACCACTGGTCATCCGCGCCAACGGTGTGCGCGTGATCGGCCGCGGACATGCGATCTTCGACGGCGCGGTGGCCGAAGGCAAGGCCACCTTCGTGGTCAAGGGCAAGAATACGACCATCGAGAACATCGAGTGCCGCAACGTCGCAGTGGGCGACGGCAATGGTGCCTGCGTCCGCCTGGAGGGTAGCAATCTGACCCTCGAGCACGTCTACTTCCACTCCTCCCAGCAGGGCCTGCTCACCGGCAGGAAGCCCGGCGACGTGAGCATCCGGCACAGCTTTCTGGAACGCCTCGGTAACCGTGGGCAGGCGCACGGCATCTACCAGGGCGGCGGGACACTGACCATCGACCGCAGCTACGTCCTCGGTTCGAAGAGCGAGGGCCACGAGGTCAAGTCTCGCGCGACGCGCACCACTATCTCGCATAGCGTGATTGCCTCACTCAACGGCAGGGACAGCCGCCTGATCGATATCTCCAACGGCGGCGTGGTCTCGATCACCGACTGCACGCTGCAGCAGGGTCCGCGGTCGGCCAACTTGGACGTGATTGGCTTTGCGCTCGAGAAAGGCCGTCACAAACAGAACTCGCTGAGCGTGAAGCGCAACGTCATCATCCTCGAGCGCAATGGCTCGAACCAGCTGCTGCGCAGCAAGGCCAGCGGGATGACACCGGACATCAGCGACAACATCATCGTCGCGCCCCAGAGCACCGGCTTCGAGAACAGCAATCTCGAATACCGCAGCCGCGCGGAGGCGAAGCTGCCACCCGCCCCGGCGATCCCGGATCGTCCGGCCTGACTGACCCGAGAGCCTTTCAATGCAGTCGCTCAGTGCGCCGATTTGCGCACCAGCACGATGACCGGCAGCAGGCCGACCGCGAGCAGCGCCAGCGCCGGCAGAGCGGCACGCTCCCACTCGCCCTCCGAGGTCAGCTCGTAGATGCGCACCGCCAGAGTGTCCCAACCGAACGGGCGCAGCAGCAGGGTTGCGGGCATCTCCTTCATCACGTCGACCAACACGAGCAGGCCGGCAGTCAGCAGCCCCGGGCGCAGCATTGGCAGGTACACCCGCCAAACGGTCTCCCACTGCCCCGCGCCGAGGCTGCGTGCCGCATCGCGGATGCTCGGGCGAATACGCTCCAGGCCACTGTCCACCGGACCGTACGCCACCGCAAGGAAGCGCGCGAAGTAGGCCATCAGTAGTGCAATCACCGTGCCAGACAGCACCAGCCCGATGTCTCTGCCGGTCAGCCATTCGACAGCGTCGGCGACACGGTTGTCCAGCCAGGTCAACGACAGCATCACGCCCACCGCCAGCACCGAACCGGGCAGCGCATAACCCAGCGTGCCGACACGCACGCTGAACGCGGTACCGAGATCCGCATGGTAGCGATGCGCATAGGCCAGTACGAACGCCGCAGTCACGGTCAACACCCCGGCCATCGCCCCAAGTGACAGGGTGTGCAGGAACAGGTCGAGGTAGCGTGGATCGAGATCGTCGCGTACCGCCCAGGCCCAGGTGGCCAGGCGTACGACGGGGGCGGCAAAGGCGAGCAGCAGGACCGACCAGCCGAACAGGCTGGCTGCCAGCGCAGCCCAACCGCTCAGGCGCATACGGCGTGCAGCACCACCGCGCCCGAGGTCGGCAAAGCGGGCACCTTTGCGATAGTGGCGTTCCAGGAGCAGCGCCAGCAATACGATGGTGAGCAGGATGGAGGCAAGCTGCGCGGCGCTGTGCAGATCGAAGAAGCCGAACCAGGCCTTGTAGATCGCGGTGGTGAAGGTATCGAAGTTGAATACCGAGACAGCCCCGAAATCGGCCAACGCCTCCATCAACGCGAGGCTCAGCCCAGCAATGATCCCAGGTCGCGCCATCGGCAGCGATATGCGAAAAAACGCGGCCCAGGGCCCGAGACCGAGGCTGCGCGCGGCCTCATAGGCGCTCCTCCCCTGGCCTAGAAAGGACACCCGGGCCAGCATGTAGACATAGGGATACAGCACCAGCGTCATCACGACGATCACGCCGAAGGTATTGCGCACCTCGAACGACCAGGCCGGCGGCAGCCCGAGCAGTCCGCGCACACCAGCCTGTAGGGGACCGGAAAAGTCCAGTACGCCCACGAACACGAACGCCAGCACGTAGGCCGGCAATGCGAACGGCAGCATCAGCGCCCAATCGAGCACGCGTCGGCCGGGGAAATCACAGGTGGCGGTCAACCAGGCCAGCGACACCCCGAGCAGTAGGGTACCGACCGCGACACCGAACAGCAGCCAGAAGGTGTTGATCATCAATCGCGGCAGGATGGTGCCGCCGAGATGCGACCAGATCTGCGGGTCGAAGAACAGCCAGGAGCCGAGAATCACCGCCAGCGGCACCAGCACGCTGACCGCCAGCAGGCGTGCGGCCCAGCGCCACGGGGTAGCCTGGTCGGACCGTCCGGCCCGCGGCAGCGCCCCGCTAGTGTAGTGCGTGCTTGTGTTTGTCACTTATCGTCGGCGGGGCCATGTGGGAGAGCGGTCCTGCAACTCGCGTAGCGTGCGTCAAGTGTAATGCCGTAGTGCACCAGATCATCGCACATCCGCCGCAACACGCTGCGCTATTGCACGCCACGGTCATCGCCGAGGCATCCAATACGCCGTTAACTGCGGCGCACCACACTAGCGATAACCGGCGCGATCCATCAGGCGGATCGCCGCGGTCTGCAGGCGACCGGCCTCGTTCACGTTGAGCTCGTCGGCCTTGAAGCTGCCCCAGGCCGCAACCATCGCGTCCGGCGCGACCTTCGGATTTACCGGATACTCCATGTTGAGGCCGGCGAAATCCCCCTGCGCCTCCTCGGAAGACAGCCATTCAAGCAATTTTTGTGCGGCCTCGGGATGCTTGGCATAGCGGGTCACGCCGGCGCCCGAGACATTGATGTGCACACCGCTGCTGTCCTGGTTGGGCCAGAAGATGGCCAGCTTGAGGTCCGGTGTGTCCTTCTGCAAACGGCCAAAGTAGTAGGTGTTCACGACTGTCACGTCACACTGGCCCGCGGCGACCGCCTGCATCGCCTTGGTGTCGTTGGAGAACGGCGCGGCAGCCAGATTATCGACCCAGCCACGCACGATCTGCTCCGCCTTGTCCTCGCCGTGGCGTGCGATCAATGTTGCCACCAACGACTGGTTATAGACCTTCTTCGAGGTACGCAGACACAGCCGGCCCTTCCATTTGCGATCGGCCAGGTCTTCGTAGCTGCTGAGGTCTGCCGGTTTGACCCGCTCGGTACTGTAAACGATCGTCCGGGCGCGCTCGGACAGGCCGAACCAGCGGCCCTGCGGGTCACGCAGATTGGCCGGGACATTGGCCTCGAGCACCGCGGACCGGATCTCGGCCAGCACGCCGGTCTCGGCCGCATGCCACAGGTTGCCGGCATCGACTGTAATGAGCATATCGGCCGGCGTGCGTTGACCCTCGGCCTTCAGGCGCTGCAGCAGCGGTCCTTCCTGGTCCGTGATATAGCGGATCTCGACCCCGGTCTCACTGGTATAGCGATCGAACAGCGGCTTGATCAGATGCTCGTTGCGCGCCGAATAGACCACGACCTCCTCGGCAACCGCAGGCAGCGGCGCCAGCAGCACAGCAAACAACAGACCGGACAACAGGTATCTCTTCATGCGACCACCTCGATAACGATACGAATGCGAATGATTCGTGATTGTATTTCGATTTCTCATCCTGTCAATAGGCGGATATACGCCGCCGCATGCCAGCGCGGTGCGGTGCGCTCGAGGTTTCATCTATAGGGTTTGTAGCCGCGATGTGCGGCGGACTGCCGCGCCCCGGGCTCGGCAACAGGCGCTAACGTCGCTGCGGCGGCCGGCTCAGGGTCGGCAGTTCCAGGCCGTAACCCAGCGCTACCTTTTCGAACAGGCGACGCAGTGGCGCGAACCGCCCGGCCGCGCCCAGGCCCAGGTTGCGCACCACCGACAGCGGTGCCGAATCGTTGCTGAACAGGTGCTTGAAGCCATCCATCGCCAGCTGGGTGGCCAGGTTGTGGCCCTTGCGGCCCCGCTCGTAGAGCCGCAGGGTGCGCAATGCACCGGGCACGCGCCCGGCCGCACGCCCGGCGAGCAGCGCGTCGACCAGCGCCGCGGCATCGAGAAAACCGAGGTTCACGCCCTGCCCTGCCAACGGATGAATCACGTGCGCCGCATCGCCAACCAGCGCGACTCCCGGCCGGACGTATTGCTCCGCATGCTGCAGGCGCAGCGGGAAGGCGGCGCGTGCACCCTGCACGGTCAAGGCACCCAGGCGCGACTCGCTGGCCTGCGTGAGCAGCACATTGAACTCGGCCTCGGACAGCGTACACAAGCGCTCTGCCTCGTCCGGCGTGCTGGACCAGACGATCGAAAAAAGCTCTCGGCCCATTGGCAGCAGGGCCAGAGGCCCATCGCGCATGAAACGCTGCCAGGCGGTTGACTGATTGCCAAGCTCGGCGTGCACGGTCGCGACCACCGCGTGCTGGTCATAGGGCTCGCTGCGCGACTTGATAGCGACCAGCTCACGCACCTGGGAACGGGCGCCGTCGGCACCGATCACGAGCCCGGCCTGCAGTCGGCTGCGGTCGGCCAGTTGCAGCGACACACCGTCTTCGTCGGCCTGCAGACTGCGAAGCTGTGCCGGTACCCGGACCGTCACGCCCGACGCACCGAACGCCTGCCACAAGGCGCGCACGATCACCCGGTTCTCGATGATGTGGCCGAGATCGGGCTCCGCCAGGTCGGCGGCATCGAAGTGTATCTCACCCAAACCGGCGCGATCCCACACATGCATGTGCTCATACGGCGTGACCCGGTCCGCGGCCAGCGTCGGCCATACGCCGAGGTTGTCCAGCAACTGTTGGGAAGCGCGCGTGATCGCCGAAACGCGCAGATCGTATCCCGCATCGTCCCACTCCATCTGCGGAGCACGAGCCTCGAGCACGACCACGGAAAAGTCGCGTTGCGCGAGCGCCAGCGCCAGCGCGGCACCGACCATACCGCCGCCGACCACCGCGACATCGTAGCCCCGTTCAGCCAAGCGGCACCCCCCGCGCAAGGCGCGGCTGGCGACCGAGCTGACCCATCGCAGCGCGTGCCAACGGGTGCTTGGCGGCCGGCAGAAACTCCATCGCCAGCAGGCCCAGGTTACGGCCGATGCGCGCCACGGCGAGCGGGTTGCTGAACAATCGCGCCAAGCCGTCGGTAGCCAGCGCGACATTGCGTTGTTCTGCGCTGCGCCAGCGTTCGTAACGATCGAGCACCTCGGCAGCACCAATGTCATTGCCGATCGCAAACGCACTGTCGACGACCTCGGCCAGTGCTGCCACGTCGCGGATACCGAGATTGAATCCCTGACCGGCAATCGGGTGCAGGGTATGCGCGGCGTTACCGATGATCGCGACACGACCGCGCACCGACTCGCGGGCGCGCAGCAGGTTCAGCGGATAGGCGGCCCGTCGGCCTGCACGTTGGAAGCGGCCGAGCCGATAACCGAAGCGCTGCTGGAAGGCGGCCAGAAACGCCGCGTCGTCGAGCGCCAGCACCTCGTCGACCTGCGCGTCGCGCACCGTCCACACTACCGCACACCGCCGTTCGCTCATCGGCAGCAGCGCGACCGGCCCGGTATCGGTAAAACGCTCGTAGGCCACGTTGTGGTGCGGCTGGGCAGGTGTGACATTGGTGACGATGGCCGACTGCGCGTACTGCCAGCGCACGACCGGGACATCCAATTGTTCGCGAATCGCCGATTGACCACCGTCTGCGGCCACCAGCAGCCGGCATTCGAGCGAGCTCATCACCCCCGCGCGCTCGATCTCGACACGCACCCGGTCGCCATGATCGAAAAAGCTGACGACGCGCGCCGGCGCGATCACCTCGAGCGCCGCATCCTGCGCGAGACGATCCAGCAGCACCCGGCCGAGTTCACGCGCAGTGACCACATAGCCGAGCGCCGGGACACCTTCGTCGCTGGCATGCAGACGAGTGCAACCAAAATGCCCACGGTCCGAGACATGGATATCGAGGATCGGCTCGACGCGCTCGTGCAGCGTCGGCCATACCCCGACCGCCTCGAAGATACGTCGACTTCCATAGGCAAGCGCAATCGCGCGGTCGTCATAGCTGGGCTGGCTGTCCGCGCCGGGCGTATGCGCCTCGATCAGCGCGATACGCAGACCGCGGCCGGCCAGCGCGATCGCCAGGCTCGCACCGACCATGCCCCCGCCGGCGATGATCAGATCGTATTCGACCGCCGTGCTCATCGCGCCATCATTGCCTCGATCTGCTCGACGCCCTTGGGTACATCGCGGCTGAGCACGTCCGGGTCAGCGCGCGTGACCAGGACATCATCCTCGATACGGATGCCGATACCCTGCCACTTCTTCGCCACACCCTTGGCGCCCCGCGGGATATACAGACCCGGCTCGACGGTCAGGACCATGCCTGGCTCGAGTTCGCGCCAATGGCCGTCCACCTTGTAATCGCCCACGTCGTGCACATCCATGCCCAGCCAGTGCCCGGTACGGTGCATGTAGAAACGCTTGTACGCCTCGGCCTTCAGGGCCTTGGCCAGGGTGCCACGCAGCAGCCCAAGCTTGAGCAGCCCCTTGGTGAGCACGCGCACCGCAGCCTGGTGAGGGTCGTTCCAGTGATTGCCGGCACGCACCTTGTCGATCGCCGCAAGCTGCGCGTCGAGGACCAGCTCGTACAGTGCGCGCTGTGCGTCGCTGAAGCGTCCGTTGACCGGAAAGGTACGGGTGATATCGGAGGCGTAACACCCGAATTCACAGCCGGCATCGACCAGCACAAGGTCACCGTCCATAAGCGGGGCGCTGTTTTCCACGTAGTGCAGTACACAGGCATTGTTGCCGCCGCCAACGATCGACGGGTAGGCCAGGTGCGCCGTGCCGTTCATCTGGCAATGATGGCTGAACAGGGAGGCCAGCTGGTATTCGTGCATGCCCGGCTCGCAACGACGCATCAGCTCGCAATGCGCTTGCGCCGACAGGCGCGCCGCGTGGCGCATCACCGTGACCTCGGCGCGGCTCTTGTAAAGGCGCATGTCGTGCAAAAAGTGATCGAGGGCAAGGAACTCGATCGGCCCATGCACACCGGCGCGAGCCCGGGCGCGCACCTGACTCACCCAGTCCGATACCCGTTTATCCAGCTCCGGGTCCGAGCCCATCGCGAAGAACACCCGTTCCCGCTCCTCGAGCAAACCCGGCAGGATGTCATCGAGATCGGCGATCGGGAAGGCGTCGTCTGCGCCAAAGGCGGCCACTGCACCCTCGAGTCCTGCCCGGTAACCGTCCCAGAGCTCCTTGGTCGGATCCTTCTCGCGGCAGAACAGGATGTACTCACCGTGCGCCCGGCCGGGCACCAGCACCATCACGGCCTCGGGTTCGGAGAATCCGGTCAGGTAATAGAAGTCACTGTCTGGCCGAAACGGGTAGTGCACATCGCGGTTGCGAATCGTCTCGCGGCCGGTCGGCAGGATCGCCACACTGCCCGGCCCCATCATGCCCATCAGCTGCCGACGCCGACGCCTGAATTCAGTCAGATTCATCGCCACCCCGTGTATCGCCAATCTCGTCGCGGATCAACATCACACCCTCACGCAGATATTCTTCGATCTCGATCAGGGCGGACTGGTTCTCGGGATTGTTTTCCACACCCTCGGTATCCAGCCGCGTGAACTCCGCAATATCGCGCAGCAGCTCCTGTGCCGCCGCCGACAGCCTGCTGCTCACCGTCTCGCCGCCGAGCCCGAAGCCAAACAGGAACCCCTGGCACCAATCGCGCACCGCCTCGAGGCGCGCGGCGTCGACCAGGATGTCCTGCGGCAATAGCAGAGCAAGTTGCAGCGCCCCGGCATCGCGGGGCGTGAACACGCTGGCGAACAGGCGATCGAGCGCGGCCCTGCACTCGCCGGCCAGCACGTCCGCAGCGTCGAACTCCGAATACAGTTCCTTATGCCAGACCTTCAGCGGATCCGAAACGCCGGCCACGGACATGCCGAGCGCGAATCCGTGTACCTCGGCAGGACCCTGCACCAGGCCACAACGGCGCAGCGTCGCAGCCAGAGTCGCGTAGTCAGGCAGGGTGTCTTGATCAGGGACAACCATCAGATGATTTCACAACTTTGTTGGGTAGCGGCTAATCGTAGCATGCAGCGCCATTGACCCGGCTGAGCTGACGACTCTATAGTCGGCAAACCCATGAGCACCCATGAGAAACAAGGCATTCAGGAGCAGGATCTGCGCGCACTCGAGGTGCGGGTAGAGGAATTGATTCGCGCCTGCACCCACCTGAAGGACGAAAACAAGACCCTGCGCGCGCGGGAACAGGAGCTGTTGACGGAGCGCGACCGACTCAGCGAAAAAAATGACCACGCGAAAAATCGGGTCGAGGACATGATTGCCCGGCTCAAGCGTCTGGAGGACGAGGCGTGAGCAATGTCAATCAACCGATAGCGGTGAGCATCCTGGGCAAGGAGTACAGGATCGCCTGCGACCCTGGCGCCGAAGACGAACTGGTCAGCGCGGCACGCTTCCTCGATGCGCGCATGCGCGAGGTACGCGGCAGCGGAAAGGTGATCGGCACCGATCGCATCGCCGTGATGGTGGCGCTCAACCTGGCACACGAATTGATCAGGGAAAAGTCCGATCAGGATTCTGCGGCCAGTTCGGCCAACAAGCGAATCCGCTCTCTGCGCGAGCGTATCGAAATCGCGCTCAACGATAGCACCCAGCTGGAACTTTGAGGCGTTTGGGTTTAGCCTGTATGCAGGTATCCCCTGCAGTGTCCGACAGCAGGCCCGATGTTCCCTTGAGCCTATGCTTACGCACCTCGGGGCCAAGTCACGGATTCCAGTGTGCATGTCCGCCTCGTAGCGGAAAGCCTAAGGCCCGTTTTGGTCCCACTTGAACCTCACGGTTCAAGGACGACGGCAGGCACCGGCACAGGCGGGGGATACCGCTCCCTTCCCTCGTTCGCCCTCGGCACCGCGCCGTTCGGACTGACACCCTGCTCAAAAGCCACATCGACCCGAGCCGCGCTCGCAATTGCCGAGGTACGCGTTGATTGCATCGCCACCGATGCGCGTTAGGCTTGAACAATCCGGGCACCCCTTGCCGCAACGCGAGCCGCAGTGCGGCCCAGCGCGTACCCCAGAGGATTCGCGAGACAGCAAATCGATGAGCGATCAAAAGACACTGCGCCGGCAACTGCGAAAGATTCGGCTCGCCCTTTCCTCGCGCGAGCAGGCCGCGGCAGCCAAGGCCGCACTGAGCAGGATTCGACGCCACCCGAAATTCAGACGAGCCAGGCGCATTGCCGGGTATTTCGGCACTGACGGCGAACTGAACCCGATGCCGCTCCTCGAGCAGGCCGCGCGCATGCGCAAGGCGTGCTATCTGCCGGTCCTGCACCCGCTACGCCCAGGTCTATTGTGGTTTGTGCGTTGGCGTCCGGGCGACGCCCTGATTCGCAACCGCTTCGGCATCCCGGAACCGGTCCCACGCGGCAGTACGCTACTCGCAGCACGCCGGCTCGACCTGGTCATAGTCCCGCTGCTCGGGTTCGACACCAGCTGTCGTCGCCTTGGCATGGGCGGCGGCTACTACGACCGCAGCTTCGCGTTCGTGCGGCGATTCAGACACGTGAAGCGACCCTTCCTGCTCGGACTGGCGCACGAATCGCAGCGCGTCGACAAGTTGCACAGTGAGCCATGGGACGTCGCGCTCGACGCCGTGGCAACCGATCACCATCTCTATTCGGTTACCCCAACGCACTGACCCGAGTACCGACACCGGCTGCACTGTGGAGGCGCGCTGTATGCAGCGAACAGCGCACCTTCGATCAACTCGCCGCATGTCTGGCACGTCGTCATACATGTACCTTGCGCACGTTTCATCTAATGCCATGTAGATGCGATTCACACGCTATACATCGTGTCTGCGTTAAGGCGCGCAAAAAACAAAGTGCAAAATTTTTCTAAAGCCTTGAATGCAAACGTCGATACAGCCGTTGACAAACTAGTATTTTCGTTATCCTTGTTTATACTCAAGCCATAGTCTATGTCAGCTGTTCAACCGGAGGGGTATATGGCAGTCAAGAAGAAGGCATCCGCCAGAAAGAAAACCGTGACCAAGAAGGCCACGGTATCGAGGAAGGTCGCTGCAAAGAAAAAGGCAGCACCCAAGAAGAAGGTCGCTGCAAAGAAGAAGGCAGCACCCAAGAAGAAGGTCGCTGCAAAGAAAAAGGCAGCGCCGAAGAAGAAGGCCGCTGCAAAGAAAAAGGCAGCACCTAAGAAGAAGGCCGCTGCAAAGAAAAAGGCAGCACCTAAGAAGAAGGCCGCTGCAAAGAAAAAGGCAGCGCCTAAGAAGAAGGCCGCTGCAAAGAAAAAGGCAGCACCCAGGAAGAAGGCCGCGGCAAAAAAGAAGGTAGCGGCGAGACCCCGTAAGGTCACGCCGCGCAAGAAGGTCTGATGTAGTATCAGCTTGATGAAAAAGCCCGACCAACTGGTCGGGCTTTTTCACATGTGCCGCAAGTCACACTGCGGCTCGGCACCCTGATCGTGCACGGCTCAGCTGCATGCATGCCGGCCACGCACGCCCTTCCCCGCCAGGACGGCCAGGCGCAGCGGCTCACCCCCCCTTGGCAAACAGCTGGTAGGCCTGATTCTCGGTCTCTTCACTGAATACATAGCCCGCGCTTTCCATATAAGCGCGAAATTCACGCGCCGCCTTGCGATCGAGTTGCATACCGACCAGGACCCGGCCGTACGCTGCGCCATGATTGCGATAGTGAAACAGGCTGATGTTCCATCCACGCGACAGGCCCTTGAGGAAGTCCAACAGCGCACCGGGTCTCTCCGGAAATTCGAAACGGAACAGCCGTTCGTTCAGGGCCTGTGGCGCATGCCCACCCACCATATAGCGTATATGCAGCTTGGCTGTTTCGTTGTCGGTCAGGTCGACCACCTCGAAGCCCTTTTCCGCCAGCTGCTTGAACAGTTCTGCGCGCTCGGCGTTACCGTTGCGCAGTTCCACCCCACAGAACACCTGGGCGCTCACCTGGTCGGAAAACCGGTAGTTGAACTCGGTGATGCTGCGCTTGCCGAGCGCCCGGCAGAACGCGAGAAAACTGCCCGGCTTCTCCGGAATCTGCACCGCCAGAAGCGCCTCGCGCTGTTCACCGACCTCGGCACGCTCGGCGATATGCCTCAGACGATCGAAATTGACATTCGCACCGCTCAGAATCCCGATCAGCGTCGCGCCGCTGACTTGCTCACGCGCCACATACTTCTTGATCCCTGCTATCGCCAATGCCCCGGCAGGCTCGGCAACGCTGCGCGTGTCGTCGAACACATCCTTTATCGCCGCGCAGATCTCGTCGGTGCTGACCAGGATGACCTCGTCTACCGTATTGCGTGCGATGCGGAAGGGCTCCTGGCCGATCTGCTTGACCGCTACGCCATCCGCGAACAGGCCAACACGCGGCAGCGTGACCCGCCGCCCGGCAGCCAGCGCGCGTTCGAGCGTCGGCGCGTCGTCCGGTTCCACACCGATGACCTTGACCTCCGGGCGGACGTGCTTGATATATGCAGCGACGCCCGCAATCAGGCCGCCGCCACCGACCGGGACAAAGACCGCGTGAATCGGATCGGCGTGCTGGCGAAGGATCTCCATCCCGATCGTTCCCTGACCGGCGATGACGTCAGGATCGTCAAACGGATGAATGAAGGTCAGTCCGCGCGCTGTCGCGAGCTGCATCGCGTGTGCGTAGGCATCGTCATAGGAATCGCCCTGCAGGATGGCCTTTCCGCCAAGGTGGCGGACCGTCTCCACCTTGATGGCCGGCGTCGTCACCGGCATCACAATCGAGGCCGCTACACCGAGACGCTGGCCCGCCAATGCCACACCCTGTGCATGATTGCCGGCCGAGGCCGCGATCACGCCCTTGGCTCGCTGTTCCGCGGGCAAATGGAAGATCTTGTTATAGGCGCCGCGAAGCTTGAACGAGAACACCTGCTGCAAGTCTTCGCGCTTGAGCAGGACCTCGTTGCCAGTGCGGGTCGACAGTCGCGTCGCGCGCACCAGCGCGGACTCGATGGCGACGTCGTAGACACGAGCCCGCAGGATCTTTTCAACATAGGTGCGCGACATTGGGTCCTCGCGTGGATGATGACGGCGCCCCGGACATGGGGGATCGCCGTGGCCTGGGGCCAGCCTACTAGTTTACGGCAGCATTGTGTTGTGCGTCGCATACCGGCCGGCACGCGCCCCGGGCGCCTGATGTGCCCGTGCCCGCAGCGGTGGCCGCGGGCGCTGAATCGGTGATAACTTCTGCGGCCACAATCACACGGTCGACAAGCGCCGGAACAAACGAGGGCACAAATGAACGCGGATGAACTGAAACGACAGGCGGCCGAGGCGGCCATTCAATTTCTGCCGGAAGGCGGCATCATCGGGGTTGGCACCGGATCGACGGTGAATCACTTCATCGACGCCTTTGCGGCCGTCAAGGGCCGCTTCGACGGCGCGGTATCGAGTTCCGAGGCCTCGACCGAGCGCATGAAAAAGCTCGGTATCCAGGTACTCGACCTGAACGCGACCGGCGGCCTGGAGGTCTACGTGGACGGTGCCGACGAATCCAATCGGCAGCTGCAGCTGATCAAGGGCGGTGGCGGCGCGCTGACCCGCGAGAAGATCGTCGCTGCCGCGAGCAAGAAGTTCGTCTGCATCGCAGATGAGACCAAACTGGTCGACGTGCTGGGCAAGTTTCCGCTGCCGGTCGAGGTGATCCCGATGGCACGCAGCTATGTCGCGCGCGAGCTGGTGGCCCTGGGCGGCACCCCGGTGCTGCGCGAGAACTTCGTCACCGACAATGGCAACCTGATCCTGGACGTGCATGGCCTCGAGATCATGGAACCGATGAAGCTGGAGTCGCAGATCAACCAGCTCGCCGGCGTGGTGACCGTCGGCATATTCGCGCATCGCCCGGCCGATGTGCTGGTTCTCGGCACCCCGAACGGCGCGAGAATCATCAAGCCCTGACGCGCCGCGGCGCAAGCCGGTCTGCGCCGCGCGGACGGCACCATTCCGCCGGCCGCCGAAAGATCCTCAACGAAAAACGGGGCCCGAAGGCCCCGTTCAAGATCACAATCTTCTGATCAGCGATTAGAAGTCGTGGATCATACCCAGCGAGAAGACCTGGTCGTCGTCGCTGCCACCACCGACCTTACTATCGTAGTCCAGGGTGTTGTCTGCATAGGCAGCATAGACCTTGGTACGCTTGCTGAAGTTGTGCTCAGCACTCACGCCCCAGCCGCTGGAATCATACTGATTGTCCATCTCGGCATCGGTGTACACGGCGCCAACTGCATTGTTGCCGAAGGTGAACTTGCCGGTGACGGCCCAGGCGCTGTAGTCCTGGCCATCGACGAAGCCCGCGTTGCTGGTGTCTTCGTACTCGGCGCCGATGTGGAACGCGTTGCCGGTCCAGCTAGCACCTACCTGCCAGACGTCGATGTCATCTGTGCCCGGATCGTTGCTGTCGGTGTTGTACATGGTGTAGCCGCCACTGGCCTTCAGGCCGCTGGCACCCCACATGGCACCCACCGAGTAGTGGTCAGCAGGGCCGTCGCCTTCGGCATTCTGCGACTTGGTGTCCTCACCCGGGATGATCGCACCGGCGAGGGTGAAGCCGGCGAAGCTCGGCGATATGTAGGCGACAGCGTTGCTGGCACGGTACTCGTGGAACACACCGATCGGGGCGCCTTTGGAACGCGACCAGCTCAGGTTGTTGCCCAGGTTCAGGTCGAGCACGGAGTCACCCAGGATCTCGTTGCCCGAGGCGTAGAACGCGACCTTCATCGGGGTGTCATGACGACCGGCCAGCACGGTACCCCAGTCGCTCGACAGACCGACGAAGGTGTTACGCGAGGAGTTGCCGAGGCCGCTGTTGGCGCCACTCTGGCCCTTGCCACCGCCGTCAGAGTTGACCTGCAGCTCGATCTGGTAGATGGCCTTCAGACCGTTGCCCAGGTCTTCCGAGCCCTTGAAGCCCAGACGCGAGGCGCGGCTGTTCAGCTCGTTGTTATCGACGTCGTAGCTTTCCATGTCGGTGGTGTCGAACGAGGTATGGATCTTGCCGTACACGACGCTTTCAGCGAAAGCGGCCGGGGCAGCGACAACGGCGGCAGCGATGGCTGCGGCGAGAAGCTTTTTGTTCATTTGAGAACTCCCGTAAAAGGTTAGGTTGGAAAGAAAAGCTGTGCGGAGAGAATACTAGTGGTCCCGATGAGACAAAGCAAGTCTTTTTTGTAAAAAATCGACACATTGGGTTCCTGTGGCAAAAACAATACACTACGCCAGTCGGCAAATGCTTGAAATACAAAAACATTTATAAAATGGCGTGTTACGCGCAGATGCTAAAGCGCTTTCCGAATCTTTGCGGGTGATCCAGCGGGACTGCCTGTTGCGGGCCGGCCGCGTGGCGCAACAAAAAAGCCCCTTGCGGGGCTCTTGTATGATTTTTCCGAGTTGGCTGGGGCGCGAGGGGTCGAACCTCGAACCTACGGAGTCAGAGTCCGTCGCTCTGCCAGTTGAGCTACGCCCCAAGGGATCAGGGTGGCCAGTCGGTCTGTATCGACCCCAGGCCCACCCTGCGGATTAGCGCTTCGAGTACTGCGGACGCTTGCGCGCCTTGTGCAGGCCGACCTTCTTGCGTTCGACCATTCGCGCGTCACGGGTCAGGAAGCCGGCGCGGCGCAGCGTGGACCGCATACCCTCGTCGTGTTCGACCAGCGCGCGCGCAATGCCGTGACGGATCGCACCGGCCTGGCCGGTCGTGCCGCCGCCGAGGACAGTCACGTTGATGTCGACCTTGTCGGCCATGTCGGTCACCACCAGCGCCTGGCGGACCACCATGCGGGCCGTCTCACGACCAAAAAATTTGTCCAGCGGGCGACCATTTACGGTGATGTTGCCATTGCCGCTGTTGAGGAAAACACGGGCCGTGGAGGTCTTGCGGCGGCCGGTGCCGTAATTCATCTGTTGTGCCATGCTCAGTTCCGTTCTCAGATATCCAGCGGCTTGGGCTGCTGCGCCTGGTGGGTGTGCTCGGGGCCGGCGAAGATGCGCAGCTTCTTCATCATCGCGCGACCCAACGGGTTGCGCGGCAGCATCCCGCGGACGGCGGTCTCGAGAACGAGCTCGGGCGCCTTCTGCAACTGCTTCTCGAGGCTGATCGATTTCAGGTGGCCGACGTAGCCGGTGACGTGATGATACATCTTGTCCTTCAGCTTGTTGCCGGTAACCGCAACCTTCTCGGCATTGATGACCACGACGTAGTCGCCGGTATCGACGTGCGGGGTGAAGATCGGTTTGTGTTTGCCTTTCAGCCGACGTGCGATCTCGGAGGCCAGACGACCCAGGGTCTTGCCATCGGCATCGACCAATAACCATTCCCGGCGGACTTCGGCGGGCTTTGCGCTAACCGTGGTGCTCATTAAATTCTGCTCCACACGAGGAGTTGTGCTTGTTCACGAAAGGGCGCGAATGTTACCCAGGAATCCGGACTTGCGCAAGTTTTTTGCGGAACTGCGGGACGATACGCCCGGGCCAGGACCGGTTCGCCGCCGGCCGGCCGGGCCTGTCCTGCCGGCCCGGGCGCAAAAAAAAGCGCGACGGGGGGCGTCGCGCTCAACAATAACCACCAAAGGAGGATGGAGGAGAACTGATTCATATGAATCAGCATGTGAGTATATTCTTATATTTTTTCCTCCAGGTCAACCCCCAGATCCGAAATTCGCTCCGACCCGGGTCAGGGTTGATCCAACCTCAGTCGCTCGACCACTTTGCCCCCGACCAGATGCGAGTCGATGATCTCGTCGAGATCCTGCCGGTCCACATAGGTGTACCAGACGGCCTCCGGGTAGACCACCACCACCGGCCCGAGTTCGCAGCGGTCGAGGCAGCCGGCGTTGTTGATCCGCACCTTGCCCGCCCCCGAGATGCCGAGTTCCTTGCAGCGCTGTTTGACGTAGTCACGCGCCGCCTGGGCCCCGCATTGATTGCAGCACTGGCTGCCGTCCTCACGCTGATTGGTGCAAAAGAACACGTGGTGCGCAAAATAACTCATATTGGTTTCCAGACAACGCCATGGCTTACGCCGCATTATATAAGGCATGCGAAACGCGTACGCCGAAAAAGCCATCAGGGTCGAGGTCGACCGTTGCGTGAAATGCGGTTTGTGCCTGCCAGAATGCCCAACCTATCGCCTGGCCAGCGATGAGAACGAGTCTCCGCGCGGCCGGCTCGCCCTGATCGATGGCCTGGTCAGCGGTCGCCTCGACGCGGACGGACCGCTGCTGCGTCATCTGGACAACTGCCTGAGCTGTCGACGGTGCGAGCGGGTCTGCCCCTCGCAGGTCCGCTATGGCTTCCTGATCGACGGGGCACGCAGCCTTGTGCCGCGTCGGCCCGGCACCCGACTGACCACGTGGATCCAGCGTCCGGCGCTGCTGAACGCGGCGACGGGTCTTGCCCGCGCGATCCCGCCGGCGTTGTCGCGGCCCTTCCCGCCGCTGCATCGGCTGCACGCGCTGGCGCGCGCGTTGCCGCCGCACGGTGCGCCACCGGCCCCGGGCACCTACCCGTCACGGGCCCCACAGACCCGCGGTCGGGTCGGACTGTTCGTCGGCTGCGCCGGCGCAGCCCAGCAGGCCGGGACGCTGAACGCGGCGCTCGAATTGCTGCAGCATGCCGGGTACGAGGTCTCGATCCCCAGGACCACCTCGTGCTGCGGCGCGCTGGCGCAGCATTCCGGCGACCCGGAGACCGCGGCGAGGCTTGCCGAGCACACTCACCAGGCCTTCGACGACGGTCTCGACGCAGTGATAAGCGTTGCCAGCGGCTGCGGCATCCACATCGACAGCTATCGACCGGCACTGCGGGCACCGCATCTCGACGTCAGCCGCTTTTTGCTCGAACAGGGTGGCTTGACCCGCGAGCGGTTCGAAGCACTGCCCATCAGCGTCGCACTGCACACCCCGTGCAGCGTCGAAAACGTCTACCGTGGTGCAGCCTGGGCACGCGAGCTTCTGGGCCTGATCCCGGAACTGCGCGTTGAAACCGTCGGTACGCCGGGACAATGTTGCGGCGCCGCCGGCGACCACATGCTACGCAAGCCCGTTCAGGCCGCGCGTCTGCGCGATCCCTTGCTTCAGCAGCTTGAATCCGGCGGCCTGACGCTCATGCTGACCAGCAACGTCGGTTGCGCGATGCACCTTGCAGCCGGCCTGGCCGAGGCGGGCGGAGGGGTCGAGGTACTGCATCCGGTGGAGCTGCTGGCACGCCAGCTACGGCGCTGACGGGGGCGCACGGTTGGCGCCTGAAATTGCTAACATAAGCAGCACACCCGACGCCGAAACCGGCTGGAAAAGACCCATGCAACAACGACACTACTCAGGCGTGGACAGCCTGCTGATGAATATGGATCAGGCCCTGCGCACCCTGTTCGGCCGCCCGCAGGTCACCGAACGGGCGAACCCGAGCATGCGCCTGCCCGAAAGCGAACTCAGCGAATCGCAACGCGACCATATAGCCCGACTGATGCGCATCAACCATACCGGCGAGGTCTGCGCCCAGGCCCTGTACCAGGGCCAGGCACTGACCGCGCGCGACCCGGCGGTGCGTAACAGCATGCAGCGCTCGGCCGCCGAGGAGAATGATCACCTCGACTGGTGCGAACAGCGTGTCGAGGAACTGGGCGGTCGCCTCAGCCTGCTCAACCCGGTCTGGTATGCCGGGTCTTTCGCGATTGGGGCCCTGGCCGGGATCATCGGCGACAAGTGGAGCCTGGGGTTTGTCGCGGAGACGGAAAAACAGGTCGAAGGCCACATCGAGGAGCACCTCGACCAGATCCCGCAGGAAGATCGGCGCACCCGGGCGATCCTCGAGCAGATGAAAGCCGACGAGATCGAACACGGCCAAAAGGCGCTCGATCATGGTGGCGTGGCCCTGCCGGGTCCGGTTCGCGCCTTGATGAAGGTCACGGCCAAGGTCATGACCACGTCGGTCTACCGGATTTGAGCCGGCAACAGGCCGCAGCGGGGCGCCGCTGCCAACCCTGTACCGCGTGCTGTGACGGCTGGGTGCAGATGACCATCCAGGGTCACCCTGTCTATCCGGGGCACCCTTGTCCACACAGCACCGGGCAGGGTTGCGACGACTACGCCAATCGGCCGAAGGAGCCGTGCATCAATTTCAACTGCGGCTGGGTCGTGCCTGCCAGTCCGTTACCGGACTGGATGAAGCCGGACAACGCCAAGGTCATCGTGATCTTCAACAAGACCACCTGGAACGGACTTCCGGTCGACGTCGCGGTACCTGTGGGACGCCGTATACCGTTACGCGCGCTCAACTGGTTGAAGGACTTCTCCGCACGCAGTGGACGCCCGCTGCTGTTTTCCGAGCAGCTGAAGGAGGGCGGGGTATTCCAACGCGGGCAGCTGTTCAGCGCGCATGGGCCACAGGAATTCCAGCAGTTCGTCACCGAGCAGCTACGCGCGGGCAGACCACTCTGGTAGTGGGGACGCGGGCAGGGTGCGTCAGGCGCAAGCCGTAATGGACCGCAGAACGACGGCAGAAACGGCGCAATACGCCATCACATGGCCCTACTTTACCGCCAGGGCACGCGGCAATGCTCGATCAAATGCCGCGCAGCACACTAGCTCGCGTGGTAGGGCCGACTCAGCTCATGCACCGCATCGATCATCGCCGCGGCATGCTCAGGCGGGATCGCCGGGTGAATGCCGTGGCCGAGGTTGAACACATGTCCGGTGCCGCGGCCGTAGCTTGCCAGGATCTCGCCAACAGAGCGGCGGATAGCCTCGGGTGAGGCATACAGGGTGCAAGGGTCCAGGTTGCCTTGCAGAGCCACGCGGTCACCGACCCGGGCCCGGGCCTCGCCGATGTCCAGGGTCCAGTCGAGACCCAATGCATCACAACCGGTATCGGCCATCCACTCGAGCCATTGGCCGCCACCCTTGGTGAACAGGATCACCGGCACCTTGCGGCCGTCCGCCTCACGGACCAGACCATCGACGATGCGCTGCATATAGGCGAGTGAAAATTCCTTGTAGTCGCGCGGGGTGAGCGTGCCTCCCCAGGTATCGAAGATCATCAGTGCCTGCGCGCCGGCAGCCACCTGGGCATTCAGATACGCGATGACCGCGTCCGCGAGCTTGGCGAGCAGGGTGTGCATCAACGCGGGCTCGTCGAACATCATGCCCTTGGAACGAGCGAAGGTCTTGGTGCTGCCCCCCTCGACCATGTAGGTGGCCAGCGTCCACGGGCTGCCGGAGAAGCCGATCAGCGGGACTCGACCGTTCAGCTCCCGACGGATGGTGCGCACCGCATCCGTCACGTAACGCAGCTCCTGCTCCGGGTCGGGCACACCCAGCGCGTCGATCGAGGCCCGGTCGCGCACCGGTCGTTCGAAACGCGGGCCTTCACCCTCGCTGAAATACAGGCCGAGACCCATCGCATCGGGGATGGTCAGGATGTCGGAGAACAGGATGGCCGCGTCGAGCGGAAAGCGATCGAGCGGCTGCAGGGTGACTTCACAGGCCAGATCGGGATTCATGCACAGCTGCATGAAGCTGCCGGCCTTTTCCCGTGTGGCGCGATACTCGGGCAGGTAGCGGCCGGCCTGGCGCATCATCCACACGGGCGTCATATCGACAGGCTGGCGGAGCAGGGCGCGCAGGAATCGGTCGTTCTTGAGTTCAGGCATTGTTATTAACCGTGAAGGGCGCAAAGAGCGCAAAGGATATCAAGGCCTGGCTACCCGGCGGAACAGGAGGTGCTACAGCCTTTGCAGACAAACTGGCAAAACCGTATCGCAATCCACCACAGCAGCAGATGCCCACTGGTATCTGTTCGCTCGCCCACAGCCGGGCTCGCGATGTGTTTCATCTGGGGCACAACCGACATATTGCCATCGTGCCCTTCGCGGTGAAGCAAGGCTCACCGCGGCAGGCTTGTCACACCCATCAGGTACTCGTCGACTGCGCGCGCGCACTGGCGTCCTTCACGGATCGCCCATACCACCAGAGACTGGCCGCGACGCATGTCGCCGGCGGTGAACACACCGTCGATCGAAGTCCTGTAGGCATCTGCACCCGCAGTCGTGCCCTGGACGTTGCCGCGCGCATCCAGCGTTACGCCCAGGTCCGCCAGCATGCCCTCGTGGACCGGGTGCACGAAGCCCATCGCCAGGGTAACCAGATCGGCACGTAACTCAAACTCGGAGCCCGCGACCTCTGACATCTGCCAACGGCCCTGGGCGTCCTTGTCCCAGCGGACCAGGGCGCACCTGATGGCGCGCAGGTTGCCACCATCGTCGCCGAGGAACTCCTTGGTGGTGACGTTCCACATCCGCTCGCAACCTTCCTCCTGCGAGGACGAGGTGCGCAGCTTGTTCGGCCAGTCCGGCCAGGTCAGGCCCTTGTCCTCCTTGGCAGGCGGCTTGTCGAGGATCTCGATCTGGGTGACCGATTCCGCTCCGTGGCGATTCGAGGTACCTATGCAGTCGGAGCCGGTATCCCCGCCGCCAATCACCACGACATGCTTGCCGGCTGCACTGATAAGGTGCTCCTCCGCGCCCGGTACGCCCTGTACCACCTTGCTGTTCGCACGCAGGAAGTCCATGGCGAAATGGATACCCTTGAGACCACGGCCAGGGACCGGCAGGTCGCGTGGCTGCTCCGCACCGCCGGCGAGCACCACCGCGTCGTAGTTGTCGAGCAGACGCTGGGTCGGAAAGCCGGGCGTACCCACGTGCGTATTGACGTGAAACTTCACCCCCTCGGCCTTCATCTGTCCCATGCGGCGCTTGATCACCTGCTTGGTCAGCTTGAAATCCGGAATTCCATAGCGCAGCAGGCCACCGACACCATCCTGCTTTTCATAAACCGAGATCGAGTGGCCGGCGCGCGCGAGCTGTTGCGCAGCCGCCATCCCGGCGGGGCCTGAGCCGACCACGGCCACCCGCTTGCCGGTCTTGTGCGGTGCGATCTGCGGCTGGATCCAGCCCTCCTCCCAGGCCTTCTCGACGATCGACAACTCGATGTTCTTGATCGTCACCGGGGCATCGTCGATGTTCAGCGTGCACGAGGCCTCGCATGGGGCAGGGCAGATGCGCCCGGTAAATTCCGGGAAGTTGTTGGTCGAATGCAGCACGTCGATCGCCGCCCGCCAATCACCCTGGTAGACGAGGTCGTTCCAGTCGGGAATCAGGTTATCCACCGGGCAGCCTTCGTGGCAGAAAGGGATGCCGCAATCCATGCAACGCGCACCTTGATGACTCATCTCCTCGTCGGACAACGCGACGGTAAATTCGTTGTAGTGGGTGATGCGATCCGCAGCTGGCAAGTAGCTGCGGTCCATGCGCGCGATCTCTTTGAAACCTGTTGGCTTACCCATTGCTATCACCTAAAAGCTTGTTTTCACCGCCGCGACCGAGGCAGGTTGGCGCAGGGCGGGTCGAAGCGTTAGCGACCCACCGTTAGCGGCCTGTACCGGTGGGTTAGGCCATGCCAACCCACCATACACAAACGGCACTCATGCTGCTGTCTTGGCCTTCTGCCGCTCAACCTGCATCTCGGCCAGCGCGCGGCGATAATCGACCGGCATGACCTTCTTGAACTTCGGCAGCCAGGCCTCCCAATCATCCAGCACGCGCTTGGCGACTGCCGAACCGGTATGGGCAAGATGGCTCTCGACCAGCTGGCGCAGGCGAATCGCATCGAAGCGGGTCATATCGTGCGAAACATCGACACGACCATGCGACTCCAGGTCACCGCCCTGGTGCGCCAATAGCTCCAGTGCATCGTCTTCGGCCATGATCGGCTCCAGCTCGACCATCGCCAGGTTGCAGCGCTGTTCGAAACTGCCGTCATCATCGAGCACGTAGGCGATCCCGCCGGACATGCCGGCCGCGAAGTTGCGCCCGGTCCGGCCCAGCACCACGACAACACCGCCAGTCATGTATTCGCAGCCATGATCGCCGACTCCCTCGACGACGGCGGTAGCGCCGGAGTTGCGCACCGCGAAGCGCTCGCCGGCAACACCACGGAAATAGCATTCACCTTTGATCGCCCCATAGAGCACGGTATTGCCAACGATGATGTTGTCCTCGGCGCGCGCAATCTTTGAATGTGCCGGCGGATAGATCACCAGCTTGCCGCCGGACAGTCCCTTGCCGACATAGTCGTTGCCTTCACCAGCCAACTCGATCGTCACGCCTTTTGCCAGCCAGGCACCGAACGACTGTCCGGCCGTGCCGACAGCATTGATCTTGATCGTGTCTTCGGGCAAACCGGCAAACCCGTACCGTTCGGCGACACGCCCTGACAGCAGCGTGCCGAAGGTACGGTTGACGTTCTGGATCTGGATATCGATCTCAACCTTTTCGCCTTTCTCGATCGCCGGCTTGGCCAGATCGATCAGCCTATTGTCGAGCGCCTTTTCAATGCCGTGATCCTGCCGCTCGGACCAGTACAGGGTGTCGCCCTCGGCCGGTTCCGGCTTGGTCAGCAGGCGACTGTAGTCCAGGCCATGGGCCTTCCAATGATTGATCGCCTTGCGCATATCGAGCCGATCCATCTGGCCGATCATCTCGTCGAAGGTGCGGAAGCCGAGCCTCGACATGAGCTGACGCACCTCTTCTGCGACGAAGAAGAAATAGTTGATCACGTGCTCTGGCTTGCCGGTGAAACGCTTGCGCAACTCCGGATCCTGCGTGGCGACGCCGACCGGGCAGGTGTTCAGATGGCACTTGCGCATCATGATGCAGCCTTCGGCGATAAGCGGCGCGGTTGCAAAACCTATCTCGTCGGCCCCCAGCAGCGCAGCCACGACGACGTCACGCCCGGTGCGCATGCCACCGTCGGCCTGCACCGCGATGCGACTGCGCAGGCGATTCAGCACGAGGGTCTGGTGCGTCTCGGCCAGCCCGATCTCCCACGGCGAACCGGCGTGCTTGATCGAGGTCAGTGGCGAGGCGCCGGTGCCACCATCATAGCCCGCTATGGTCACATGATCGGCGTGTGCCTTGGACACACCCGCGGCGACCGTGCCGACTCCGACCTCGGAGACCAGCTTGACCGAGATGCGCGCCTTCGGGTTCACGTTCTTCAGATCGTGGATCAGCTGCGCCAGGTCCTCGATGGAGTAGATGTCGTGGTGCGGCGGCGGTGAGATCAGACCGACGCCAGGCGTCGAGTGGCGCACGCGCGCAATCTGTTTGTTGACCTTGTGGCCGGGCAACTGACCACCCTCGCCGGGCTTGGCGCCCTGCGCCATCTTGATCTGTATGTCGTCTGCATTGACCAGGTACTCGTTGGTCACGCCGAAGCGTCCCGAGGCCACCTGCTTGATCGCCGAACGCTCCGGATTCCTCGAGCCGTCAGGCAGGGGAGTGAAGCGCTCCGGCTCTTCGCCACCCTCACCGGTGTTGGACTTGCCGCCGATCGCGTTCATCGCCTTCGCCAGGGTCGAGTGCGCCTCGTAGGAGATCGAACCGAACGACATCGCTCCGGTCGCAAAGCGCTTCACGATCTGTTTCGCGGGCTCCACTTCGTCGATCGGCACGGGTTGCGCGGCAAATTTGAAATCGAACAGGCCGCGAAGCGTTAGCAGGTTTTCGTTCTGCTCGTTCACGATGCGCGAGAACTCGGCAAAGGTCGCCGCGCTGTTGCCACGCACCGCATGCTGCAGTTTGGAGATGGTCTGCGGTGTCCACACATGCCCCTCTCCACGCAGGCGGAAGGCATAGTCGCCACCCACATCGAGGTGCCGGCGATATATCTGCGAATTGCCGTAGGCGTCGCGATGCCAGCGCACCGCTTCGGCCGCGACCTCGGCCAGACCGATGCCCTCGATGGTGGTCGAGGTGCCGGTAAAGTAGCGGTTGACGAATTCGGTCGACAGGCCAATCGCGTCGAAGATCTGTGCGCCGCAATACGACTGGTAGGTCGATATGCCCATCTTCGACATCACCTTGAACAGGCCCTTGCCGACAGCCTTGACATAGCGATAACGCGCCTCGTCGAGCGACGGTGCATCACTCAGGGTCGGCAGGATTGCCTGGATGGTGTCGAATGCGAGATACGGGTTGATCGCCTCGGCGCCATAGCCGGCCAGGGTCGCGAAGTGATGGACCTCGATCGCCGCGCCGGTCTCGACGACCAGCCCGGATTCGGTGCGCAGGCCGTGGCGGATCAGGTGGTGATGTACCGCCGAGGTCGCGAGCAATGCGGGGATGGCAATATTGTCCGCGTCGACCGGCCGGTCCGACAGGATCAGGATGTTGAAGCCGTCACGTACCGCCTGCTCGGCCGTATGGCACAGCTCGTCGAGCGCGGCCGCCATGCCAGACTCGCCCTCGATCGCCGGGAAGGTGATGCGCAGGGTCTTGGTCAGGAAGGCGCCGTCGCTGTTGTCCTCGATATTGCGGATGCGCTCCAGGTCCTCGTTGGTCAGCACCGGCTGGCTGACCTCGAGGCGCATGTCCTCGCCGCCGGAATTCAGGCCCAGCAGGTTCGGGCGCGGGCCGATCAGCGAGACCAGCGACATCACGATCTCTTCGCGGATCGGATCGATCGGCGGGTTGGTGACCTGCGCGAACAGCTGTTTAAAATAGTTCGATAGGTGCTTCGGCTTGTTCGACAGGACCGCCGGCGGGTTGTCGGCGCCCATCGAGCCAATCGCCTCCTGGCCGGTCAGGACCATCGGCGTCAACAGGAACTTGACGTCCTCCTGCGTGTAACCGAAGGACTGCTGGCGATCCAGCAGGGTTTCCGGGTCGGGTGACATCGCGCCGACGACCGACGGAAGATCATGCAGGGCTATCTGGACCTTTTTCAGCCATTCGCGGTACGGCCTGGCCTTCGACAGGTCGGCCTTGATCTCTTCGTCATCGATGATCCGGCCCTGCTCCATGTCGATCAGGAACATCTTGCCCGGCTGCAGGCGCCATTTCTTGATGATCTTCTCTTCGGGGATCTGCAGCACGCCCATCTCGGAACCCATCACGACCAGGTCGTCATCGGTCACCAGATAGCGGGCCGGACGCAGGCCGTTGCGATCCAGGGTCGCCCCGATCTGGCGGCCGTCGGTGAAGGCCACCGCCGCAGGCCCGTCCCAAGGCTCCATCAGCGCCGCGTGGTATTCATAGAAGGCGCGCCGGTCCTGATCCATCAGCGGGTTACCGGACCAGGCCTCGGGAATCAGCATCATCATCGCATGCGCCAGCGAGTAGCCGCCGGCGACCAGCAGCTCGAGCGCGTTGTCGAAACAGGCCGAGTCGGACTGGCCCTCCGGAATCAGCGGCCAGATCTTTTCGAGGTCGTCACCGAGGATGTCAGAGGCCATCGACTCACGACGCGCGGCCATCCAGTTGACGTTGCCGCGCAAGGTGTTGATCTCGCCGTTGTGGGCGATCATGCGGAACGGGTGCGCGAGATCCCAGGTCGGGAAGGTATTGGTCGAGAAACGCTGGTGTACCAGCGCCAGCGCCGAAACCATGCGTTCGTCGTTGAGGTCCCTGTAGAACTCGCCGACCTGGCCGGCAAGCAGCATACCCTTGTAGACGATCGTGCGCGACGAAAACGAGGTGAAATAGAACGAGTTCTTGCCCTGCAGCTCCGACTCGCGGATACGGTTCTCGATCTGCTTGCGGATCACGAACAGCTTGCGCTCGAAGGCCTGCTGATCGGCGCAGTGGGCACCACAGCGCACGAACACCTGGCGGATGACCGGCTCGGTCGGCAACACGCTGTATCCCAGACCGCCATTGTCGACCGGAACATCGCGCCAGCCGAGAACGTGCTGGCCCTCGGCAGTAACCAGATCCTCAACGGTGTTCTGTGCAGCGGCACGCGACTGGTCGTCACGCGGCAGGAACAGCATACCGACCGCATACTGGCCCTGCTCCGGCAGCTCGAAGTCGACTACCGCACGCAAGAAGGCATCGGGCAACTGCAGGAGCAGCCCGGCACCATCCCCGGCACGCGGGTCGGCACCGACCGCACCCCGGTGATGCAGACGCTCGAGAATGGTCAGGCCCTGGCGGACTATGTCGTGGCGCTGTTCACCCTTGATATGCGCGACAAAACCGACGCCGCATGCGTCATGCTCGTTGGCCGGGTCGTAAAGCCCGTGTTTCTGCGGCAATGCACCGTGACTCATCGCACACCTCTTCTTCACTCTTCTCAGGGCCAGTCAGGGCCGGCCACCACACACACCCTATGCTCGCCCGCACGCGGTGGACGCGCGTCCGGTTGCAAAACGGCAACAGCGGGACACCCCTGGCCTGGCGTACGGATTAGGGCACACAGGAAATACGCTACCAGACCCGCAGCCACACACCTACTGCCGGGTATGGCGAGACATCCGAGCGCACAGACCGGACCCGCAAGGATAATAGAATCAGAATATTCGAACCACCATTTTGCTCAGCGGCCAGGGGCGGAGCCAGTCAGGCACGCTCAACATTCTGTTTTTACAGGCTTTCCATGATCGATTCGAAGGTGCGGGGCCAGACCCCGGAACGCGCGAGACTCTCCGGCAGGCGCTCCCGTGCGGCGGCGGCTGAGTCGCGGTCGGGGTAGTCCCCGGCGACCAGCGAATACCAGGGGCGCCCATCCAGCTTGCGTTCGAAGATGGCGTAGGGCTGAGCAATCTTGTGATCGCGCACGAATTTTTCGACGGACGCGCGGTTGCGTGAACCGACCAACTGAAGGGTGTAGCGACCCTTCGAACGGCTGTTCAGCCAGTCGGACCCACCGCCGACCGTGCCGCCGGGTACCACCTCGGCCGGCGGCACGATCGGCTTCGGCGGCACGGCCCGTGTCGCCGCGGCGGGAGGTGCCAGTTTCGCCGGCGCCGCCGAGACCCGCTCTTCGACCGGCGCCGCGTGCCGCATCTGCGGGCTCGCCGCCGCAGGCGGCGCAACCGGCAGCGGTGGCACCACGGCGGCTTCCGGCGCGGGCGCGACCGCGTTCGCTGGCGCCGTGTGCGGGGCCTGCACGGGGTGATCGCTGGGGGAGGCCGGGCCTGGTTCACCGACCGCCGCCGGTAGCCGCGCGGACTCGGCCTCGGCAGACGGCGCTTCGGCCGCGGTCAATGCGTCTTGCATCACCGCGTCGAGCAGGTCGTCGCGTACGGCCAGCGGCGCATCGACCGGCGACGGGGCGACGGTATTCCCCGCATCTACCTCAACCGGGGCAGCCAAGGTTGCCACGGTCGGCAGACTGGGCGGTACGCGGCTCAGTTCGGGCAACGCGATCTCGGGCAGGCGCGCCGGCGCCCTGTCGTCGGCCGGGCGATCGGCCCCGTCCCGGGGCTCCGCTGCCCGCTCAATCTCCGCTGCGGGACCGGGCGGCGAGACGATGTCGACGGCACGCCGGTCGGGCACGGCAGCTGGCTCGAACAGCGCATTTATCTGGTCCTGAAACGCCAGCACGCCGAGCAGTGCCGCAACCACCACACCGCCGGCCAACCATGCCTTTGACGCGCTGCGCGATTTGCCGGGCAGACCCGGCCGCGGCCGCACTTTCGACCGGCGGCCGGCGCGCGCCATGACCTCGTTCAGCGCCTCCAGCAGGGGTCCCGGCAGACCCTTTGCGGCCCGGTGCAACGCCGCCGCCAGGTCATCGCTGATCCCTGGCGCCTCACTCCCCGCGTTGCTGCGCAAAAAGGCAGTGGCCTGCTCCGGATCGAAGGGTGGGAGGTCGACGAACTGGACGTCCCAGTCGCCCTTTGTCTGCGCGAGGCCACCCTGTCCGATCAGCAACAGGTGGCCGCCGCGGGCGTGCAGCGTGGCCAGGCTCTCGATCGCGTCCAGGCCTAGCGAATCCGCGTCATCGACCACCACCAGGAGTTCCTGCTCACCGAGTTCTGCAAGCACACCGTCCGGCCATTGCGTCAACTCACCCGCATCCAGCCCCAGCTGATCGATGCTCGAACCGACAAGGTCCTGATCGATCCCCGCATTGAGCCAGACCACCGCGGCATCGTCGCCCAGGGCCTCCAGCATGCGATTGGCGAAACGGGTCTTGCCGGCGCCCGCCGGGCCACGCAGATAGACCACTTCGCCGGCATTGCGGACCAGGTGGAGGAGCAACTGCAGGCGCTCGGCGCGGGCCGGCGTATCGAAATAGTCTCGGCTGCTGGGCGATTCAGGCGGCATACAGGGTCTGCTTCAAGGCTGCCGGATCGAAGTCAGCGGTGACCACGGACCGACCTATGTCCTGCAGCAGGACCAGGCGCATCTGGCCGTCCAGGACCTTCTTGTCTACGGCCATCAAGGCCATGAAGCGATCCGGCGAGATACTGTCGGGCGGCCCGACCGGCAGGCCCGCCGCGGCCACGAGTCGCTCGACGCGGCGAAATTGTTGCTCGCTCAGCCAACCCAGGCGCCTGGACATTGCGGCCGCCATGCACATGCCGGCACCGACGGCCTCGCCATGCAGCCAGCTGCCATAGCCCATGCCCGTCTCGATGGCATGGCCGAAGGTGTGCCCCAGGTTGAGCAGCGCACGCTGGCCGGATTCACGCTCGTCGGCCGCCACCACGGCGGCCTTGTCGGCGCACGAGCGCTCGATGGCGTAGGACAGTGCGGCCGCATCGCGCGCCATCAGCGCGGGCATGTTCTGCTCGAGCCAGACGAAGAACTCGGCGTCGCTTATCAGACCATACTTGATGACCTCCGCTAGGCCGGCCGAGAGTTCGCGGTCGGGCAGGGTATCGAGCGTGGCCGTATCGATGATCACGCATTGCGGCTGATGAAATGCGCCGATCATGTTCTTACCCAGTGGGTGGTTGACGCCGGTCTTGCCCCCGACCGAGGAGTCGACCTGCGACAGCAAGGTCGTTGGGACCTGGATGAAGTTCACCCCGCGCTGATAGCTGGCGGCAGCAAACCCGGTCATATCGCCCACCACGCCACCACCCAGCGCTACCAGCGTGCACCGCCTGTCGAAACGCTGTTCCAGCAACGCGGTATAGACCTGATCGAGTACGCCGAGTGTCTTGTACTGCTCGCCATCGGGCAGCACGACTGTTGCGACCTGGTAGCCGGTCAGTGCGGCCTCGACGCGCGCGAGGTACAGCGGGGCGACCGTCTCATTGGTCACTATCATGACCTGTTTGCCAGGGATATACGGCCGGTAGCGAGCACTGTCACCGATCAGGTCGGCACCAATAACTATGGGGTAGGCGCGCTCACCGAGGGCGACGGTCAGCGTTCGCAGCGCAGAAGACATGATTCAGGTCGTCCTGAGGGTGGGCTAGGGATCATCTGGGGATTTTACACCCCACCACCGCGATGGGTCAGCCGCGCAATATCGTCAGGATCTCGTTGGCCACGGCCGACGCACCGCGCCCCTCTGTGCTGACCGTGTAGTCCGCGGTCCCACGGTACAGGGGATCGCGCACCTCGGTCAGGTCCTGCAGCCGCTGGAGCGGGTCCTCGGTCTGCAATAACGGTCGATTGCGATCCCGGTAGGTGCGCTCGTACTGCTGTTCCGGCGAGCACTCGAGGTAGACAACGATCCCCCGGGCGGAAAGGTGCTGGCGATTCTCGGCGCGCAGCACCGCGCCTCCACCGGTGGCCAGTACCTGGCCGTCGATCTGGCTGAGGTCGTCGATCACCTGCTGCTCCCGGTGCCGGAAGCCTTCTTCGCCCTCATACGCAAAGATGGTCGGTATGTCGACACCGGTACGGCGCTGGATCTCCAGGTCGGAGTCGGCGAAGGTCATGCCAAGAGATTGTGCCAGTTGCTTGCCAATGGTTGTCTTGCCGGCACCCATCGGGCCGATCAGGAAGATGCGATTCGGTTTAGCCATGTATAGGGTATGCCAGAAGCGAGAACGGCGGACAAGTGTCCGCCGTTCTCGCTAGTCAGCCAGACTGTTCATCGGAGCGTCAAGGTATCCTTCAGGATCTTCGGCGTGACGAATATCAGCAGCTCGCTGTTTTCGTCCTGGGTCTGTTCCTGCTTGAACGCCCAGCCGACATAGGGCAGGTCGCCGAAGAACGGGACGCTGTTCTTGGTCTTGCTCTTTGTGCGCTCGAACACGCCACCGAGCACCACCGTTTCACCATTGTCGACCAACACCGAGGTCTCAACCGAGCGGGTATCGACCGGCGGCACGCCCAGTACCGCACGGGTGAAGTCCGGGTTGTCCTTGTTCACCTTGAGATCCATGATCACGCGATCATCAGGCGTGATGTGCGGGGTCACCTCCAGCTGCAGGACGGCCTCTTTGAACGAAACCGAGGTGGCGCCGCTCGAGCTGGCCTCCTGGTACGGGATCTCGACACCCTGCTTGATCACGGCCTTGTTCTGGTCCGAGGTTATCACGCGCGGGCTGGAGATGATCTCTCCTTTGCCTTCCTGCTGCATCGCGGTCAATTCAAGGCGCAAAAGGTAATCCCCGATCTTGCCCAGCAGCAGGTTGAGACCACCACCGGAGCCCGCCGCCAACGTCTGCGGCAGGTTCACGAGGAGACCCTGATTGCCCGAACCCGAAGGAATTTCAACACCGGGATAGCCGGGACCCGCACTCAGATCGCCGGGCAAGGCACCACCGATGACGCCCCTCCCGTCGCCATTGCTATAGGTCGCTTCTGCCCCGAAGCCAAGCTTGACCCCGAGATCACGCGCGTAGTCGTTATTGGCGATGACAATACGCGACTCGATCAGGACCTGGCGGATCGGCACATCCAGCTCGCCCACCAATGCCCGCACCTCACTCAGCTTGGCCGCGGTGTCCTGTACCAGCAGGGTGTTGGTACGATCGTCAATCGATACACTGCCGCGCTCGGAGATCAGCTTGTTTTCGGCCGACTTGAGCAGCGCGGCGAGATCCGCGGCCTTGGCGTAGTTCACCTGGATTAGCTCGGAGCGCAGCGGGGCAAGCTCCTGGATCTGCTGCTGCGATTCCAGCTCGAGCTTTTCGCGGGCCGCGATCTCTTCGGTCGGGGCGACCAACACAACGTTGTCGTTGCGGCGCATCGACAGGCCCTTGGTCTTCAGGATGATGTCCATCGCCTGATCCCAGGGGACATTCTTCAATCGCAGGGTAATGCGGCCGCTGACGGTATCGCTGACCACCATGTTGAGACCGGTGAAATCGGCCAGCAGCTGGAGGACCGCGCGCACCTCGATGTCCTGGAAGTTCAGCGACAGACGGTCGCCCTCGTAGACCTGCTGCGCCTTCAGGCGCGCCTCTTTCTCCTGCTTGGTGAGTGCACGGAACTCGACCGTGTAGGTATTGTTCGCCTGGTAAGCCAGATGTTCGAACTCACCCGACGTAGCGATGGTCATGCGCACGTTACGCCCATCGGCCCTGGTCTCAATGCTCTTCACCGGGGTGGCGAAGTCCATTACATCTAGGGTGCGCGACAATTGGCTCGGTAGCCCGGTATCCATGAAATCGAGCACCACGCGGTCACCCTGCTGGCGCATGTCGACCACAATCGAGGGATCGGAGAGTTCGATCTCTACACGGCCCTCGCCGTCGGTACCGCGACGAAAATCTATATTATCGAGCGACAGCCCCTTGCGCGACGGCACGGTGCGATCCGAGGACAGCGCCGCCTGAGGACCATTGGTCGGTGACATGCTGCCCGCACCACCGCTGGCTCCAATACTGACGAAGAGCTTGTTGCCCTCCGTGCGAATCTCGTGCGAGGCCTGCTCGAGCAGGTTGATCACGACCCTGGTGCGGTCGCCCGCATCGATGGCCGTGACACTGCGTGCCATCCCGATCGCCACCGGCGTCACCTTCTGCGCCAGTGCACTGGTGGTATTTGCCAGGTCGATCGCGATGCGCGCGGGGTTGTCTGTCGTGAAGGATGCCGGCTGCGCAACCGGCTCACTGGTCGTTAGCACGATCTCCACCCGATTACCGGGCAGGGCCGAGAAACTGATGTCAGTCAGTTCGTTGGCCAGTGCAGTGGACAGGAAGGCCCATAGCAGCACCCCGATCAGTGCAGTCTTGCGCGCCTTTACCATTTTAACCATCGTACCTTCTCCTATTCCTCGCCCAGGGCCACTGCCACTTCTTTTTCCAGGAAGCCCGAACCGGTGGGTACGAGTTCGATCAGCTCTATCTTGTCTTCACTGACCCGGGTGATCCTGCCATCGTTCTGGCCCATGTAATTGCCAGGTGCCACACGATGAATTGTTCCGTCAGTCGTCTTAATCAGACCCCAGGTCTGCTCGTTCTGCTCCAGCGTCCCAACCATGCGCAACGAGTCGAGGGTAAACGACTCCAGCTCTTCTTTGCGCCGGTCGGGGTCCGGACGGATGCCGTTGTCCAGTATGGCCTCGGTCACCGCAGTTTCTTCGTCCGGCGCCGTGAAAGGATCGCGCCGGTTCTTTGCCGTATAAACGAAGCCAATTACCTGCTTCACCTCCGGGATCGGCTCTATGCCGGAAGGTGGTCTGGCTTTGACCTCATCCACGTACGCGCGGAGGTCAGACATGTCCTTATTGGCACAGCCGGCCAGGAGCAGTGGCACTATCAAGGGGATGAACTTCCTCATCATCAACCACCAGCCTCATCGAGATAACGGTACGTGCGAGCCGTGGCTTCCATCACCAGTTGACCGGGATTCTTGGCGTTCGACTGGATCTGCACGTCGTGAATCGTCACGATACGCGGCAACGCCGCTAGGCCGCTGACGAACTCACCAAATTCGTGATAGGTGCCGAGCACGCGGATCTTGATCGGCAGCTCTGCATAAAAGTCCTTGGGAACCTCCGCCTGCGGCTGGAACAGCTCGAATTCAAGCCCAGCCCCCAACCCGGTCTGCGAAACGTCGACCAGGAGATCAGCCACTTCGGTGCGATTGGGCAACTGACGTAGCATGGCGCCAAACGAGTCCTGCATCTCGGCCAGCTGCGCACGGTAGGCATCCAGATTGGCCGCCTTTGCCTGCTTGGCCTCGAAGTCCTGGCGCAGGTCCTGCTCCTTCTTCTCGGCACGCTCGAGTTCCAGGTAGCGGCCTTCGATATCGTAGAAATACCAACCAGCCCCCACCGATCCGCACACGATCAGGATCAGGATAAATTTGATGATCCCCGGCCAGTCACCGATGTTGCTGAAATCGAGTTCGTTGAGATCCTGCATCTTCATTTCGCCGACTCCTCCTTGGGCACGACCTGAACAAGGTCGAGCTGGAAGGTGTTGCCAACGGTCGCGGTCCGGTCCTGGTCCTTGTTTTCGATGATCCGAAGCTTGGGATCATTGAGCCATGGACTGGCCTCGATGTTGCGCATATAGGTCGAGACTCGGGCATTCGACTGCGCGCGACCCTTGAGAACCAGATTGCGACCGCGCTGCGTCATTTCGCTGAGATAGGCGCCATCCGGGACCACCGTGACCAGGTCATCGAACAGGTGCACGATCTGCGGGCGACTGACCTGAAGGTCTTCGATGACCTTCATACGCGCGATCAACTGCTGGCGCGTTTTCTCCAGGTCGCGGATCTCGCGGATCTCCTTGTCGACCTTGACGATCTCCTTATCGAGAAAACTATTGCGGTCGCCCTGATGGTCGATCATGCCCTGCACGTAGATGAATCCCCAGTAGCCGACACCCAATACGGTCAACAGCAGGGCACCGAGAATCGTAAGTCCGAAGTCACGCTGGCGCTGTTTGCGCAGCTTCTCCCGCCATGGGAGTAGGTTTATGTGAGCCATGTCAGTCGAAACTCCTCAGTGCCAGGCCGCAGGCGATCATCAGCGCCGGGGCATCGTTACTGAGCACTTGCGGCTTGACCCTGGAGGCAACCGCCATGTTCGAGAACGGGTTGGCGATCACCGTCTCCACCCTCAAACGCTCGTGGATGAGGTCGTCGATACCCGGCACCGAGGAACTGCCACCGGCCAGCACCACCAGGTCCACGCTGTTGAATGCGCTGGCCGAGTAGAAGAACTGGATCGAGCGGTTCACCTGCTGAGCCATCGCCTCCTTGAAAGGTTCCAGAACCTCGGGGATATAGTTGTCAGGCAGGCCACCCTGGCGCTTCGCCATGCCGGCCTCTTCGACGGACAGGCCGTAACGGCGCTGGATCTCTTCGGTCAGCTGACGTCCGCCGAAGTTCTGTTCGCGGGTATAGATGATGTGGTTGTTATGCAGCACGTTCAGCGTCGTCGTGGTCGCACCGATATCGGCAACCGCGATGGTCTGGTCGCCGCCGGCGTTTGGCCACTGATCGACCAACTGGGTGCAGGCGTTCTCCATCGCGTACGCCTCGACGTCTACGATCTCGCAGCTCAGGCCGGCAAGCTCGAGCGCCGCCACCCTGTCATCCACGTTCTCGCTACGCGACGCTGCCAGCAGGACATCGACCAGGTCGGGACTCTTTTCCGAGGTACCGAGGACCTGGAAGTCGATGTTGACCTCTTCGAGCGGATACGGAATGTACTGATCAGCCTCGAGCTGGATCTGGCTCTCCATTTCCCGCTCCGACAGCGCCGCCGGCATCGAGATCACCTTGGTTATGACCGCGGACCCGGAGACTGCCACCGCGGCCCGCTTGTTGCGGGTGCCCGCCTTTCGTACGACATTGCGGATCGCCTTACCGACTGCCTCCACATCGGCAATATTCTTCTCTACCACGGCCGTCGACGGTAACGGCTCCACCGCGTAGCTTTCGACGCGGTAGCGCACACCTCCCCGGCCACTATGCTGGCTCAGTTCGAGCAGCTTCACCGCTGTTGAGCTGATATCCAGCCCGAGGAGCGGCACCTTCTTTTGGATAAAAAGGCCCATGACGCTTTGTTCCGACTTCCTTTGGTGTGCCTTCCCGAGCGCCAAGCCGCCCGGAATTATTGTGGTTAACGGCAGCCTGGATGTTTTTCTTTAACAAACCGGCTTAAGTATAAAACCATCTGTCAGTTTTTTTGAAGGAATTAGAGTCCGGGGGAACCTTTGTCTACCGCAACGGCCGAATCAGACCCGATAGTGAAGGGTGTCGAGTCGCCGATTCCGGTGACGATGCTGGTACCCCAGCCTCCTGCATATCCCATCAAATCAACCGCCAACCCCGCGAACATTCGGGCTAGTATAGCGGCCCGTCTGAGTGGGTTTATCGGCGCCATTCCCAAACTCTGTAATCTGTGATCGATCGCATGAAGTGGCTTTGGAAAATTCTTAAATTTGGCTTGATTGTCGGCCTGGTAGGCACATTCGCTGCGGCGATCGCGGTTGGGGCCGCGTATTACTACATCGAACCCGATCTGCCCGACATCAACAATCTCCGTGACGTGCGCTTGCAGGTCCCTCTCAAGGTATTCACCCATGACAACAAGCTGATCGCCGAGTTCGGCGAGCAGCGCCGCACCCCTCTCAACTACGATCAGATACCCGACCGCATGATCAAGGCTTTCATGTCGGCCGAGGACGCCAATTTCTTCGAGCACCCGGGGGTCGACTATCGGGGTCTGCTGCGTGCCGGCGTGCAGCTTGCGTTGACGGGCAAAAAGAAGCAGGGCGGCAGTACCATAACGATGCAGGTTGCCCGCAACTTCTATCTCAGCAACCAGAAAACCTATACGCGCAAGCTCAGCGAAATATTCCTCGCCCTGCGCATCGAGAGGGAGCTCAGCAAATCCGAGATCCTCGAGCTTTATCTCAACAAGATTTACCTCGGGCACCGTGCCTACGGCGTCGGCGCTGCCGCGCTCGTGTATTACGGCAAATCGGTCGATGAGCTCGACCTCGCCCAGACCGCCATGATCGCGGGCCTGCCGAAGGCACCGTCGGACCTCAACCCGGTCACCAACCCGACGCGCGCGATCGAGCGGCGCAACTACGTGCTCGACCGCATGCTCGAGCTCGGCTACATCAACAAGGCCGAACATGACCAGGCGGCCGCGCAGCCGACCACGGCAAGCCGCTATTCCCCCAGAATCGAGGCCGACGCGCCGTATGTCGCCGAGATGGTGCGCGCGGAGGTGATCGAGCGCTTTGGAGAGGACGCCTATACCGGCGGCTACTCGGTGTATACGACAGTCACCGCTGCAGACCAGTCGGCCGCCAACAAGGGCGTGCGCGATGCGCTCGACGCCTACAGCGAGCGGCACGGCTACTTCGGCCCGGAGGCCCGGCTAGATCCGCTGCCCGCAGAACCCGCGGCACTCGATGCGGCGCTGGCCGATCGGCCGGTGGTTGGCGAACTCAAGGCAGCGATCGTCACCGCAGTCGAGGAGAAGACCGCCAGCATCTATCTCGGTGATGGGCAGCAGGCCACACTCGAGTGGGAACAGATGAAATGGGCCCAGCCGTATATGGACACCGACCGCCGCGGTGCGGCGCCGAAAAAGGCCGCCGACGTCGTCAAGCCGGGCGACGTGATCCGGGTCAAAGCGGTCCAGGTCAAGGAGCAGCAACAGTGGCGTCTCGCCGAGATCCCGCGGGTGGCCGGGGCGCTCGTGGCGCTCGACCCAAACAGCGGGGCGATCCGCGCCCTGGTCGGAGGCTATGACTTCTACTACAGCAAATTCAACCGCGTCACCCAGGCGAGACGCCAGCCCGGCTCGGGCTTCAAGGCCTTCATATATTCCGCGGCACTCGAAAACGGCTTTACCCCGGCCAGCCTGATCAACGATGCGCCCGTGGTATTCGAGGACCCCAGCCTGGAGGGCGACTGGCGCCCGGAGAACTACTCCGGCAAGTTTTTTGGACCTACCCGTCTGCGAGAGGCACTGACCAAATCGCGCAACCTGGTCTCGATCCGGCTGTTGCGCAGCATGGGCATCGAGGCCGCGCTGCAGCACATTTCCAAGTTCGGTTTCGACCCCACCGAGCTGCCGCACAATCTGTCGCTGGCGCTCGGCAGCGCCGATGTGACGCCACTGCAGATGGCGCGCGGTTATGCGATCCTCGCCAATGGTGGCTACCGCGTCGAACCCTACTTCATCGAGCGCATCGAACAGGACGGCGCCGGCGTGGTCTTCGAGGCACAGCCGAAGGTCGTGTGCAAAAACTGTCTCGCGGCCACGGCCGCCGAAACCGACCCGAATCAACAACACGCGCCACGTGTGCTGGATGAGCGCAACCGTTACCTGATGTACTCGATGATGCAGGACGTAATACGCCGCGGCACCGCAACCAAGGCACTCGAGCTCGGCCGCAAGGACCTGGCCGGCAAGACCGGTACGACCAACGATCAGCGTGACGCCTGGTTCAACGGTTACAACCAGTCCCTGGTGGCCAACGCCTGGGTGGGTTTCGACGACAACAGCAAGCTCGGGCGCGGCGAGGTCGGCGGCAAGGCCGCGCTGCCCGCGTGGATGGCTTATATGCGCGAGGCACTCAAGGGCGTGCCTGACGTGGAGCCCGAGATGCCGGAGGGTATTGTGACGGTGCGCATCGACCCGCGTACCGGGACACTCGCGACTGCGTCCACGCAAGGGGCGATATTCGAGGTGTTCCGAGCCGAGAGCGCCCCGGGCGAGACCGGCGACGCGATCGGCGGAAACGGCAGCGGGGTCATCGCGCCGGTGATCACCCCGGCACCAACCCAGGACCTGTTCTGAGCAGGAACCCGCGCCAAGCCGATCCGAGGCGGCTGCTTGGCGACACGGCAGCACTGGTCGTGGACGATGGATACGAGTTGGAGAATGCGCTCAAGCGAGCGGCACGCGATCTCGGCGTGAACCTGCAGCACCACCGCCCGTCGCGCGAGGCCCTGCTCGCTGCGATCCGCGACTACCGTGAATTGTTCAGACCGCAACAGCTGCAAATGCTGAACCAGCAGCGCCGGATCGCTGCTGAGGCAATGCATGCATTCGCCGAGTTCCAGCCACGCCTGATCGGCCCGCTGGTGCATGGCGATGGGCCACTGGACCTGGTGCGACTGATCCTGATCGTCGAAACGCCCGAGCAGGTGCTCCTGCACCTGCGCGACCGGAACATCCCCTGGCAGGACACCGAGGTGTTCATGCACCATTCGGGCGGCAGAAAACTAGCGCGGCCCGCGGTCCGCTTCGTGGCTGCGCAGACCAATATCGAATTGATCCTTCTGGACAACAGAACGCGCAGCGACCCACCGCGCGATCCGCTCACCGGCGGGCCACTCGAGATGCTGGGGGCCGATCAGCTCAACGCGCTGATCGACGCTGCCGTGTAGCACTCAACGCTGCGCCACCGGCACATAGTCGCGCTGAGTCGCGCCCTGATAAAGCTGGCGGGGTCGACCGATGCGGTGCCTGGGATCGTCCAACATCTCCATCCAGTGACTCACCCAGCCTGCGGTGCGGGCAATCGCGAACATCACCGTGAACATGCTGTCCGGAATACCGAGGGCGCGATAGATTATCCCGGAATAGAAGTCGACGTTCGGGTACAGCTTCTTCTCGAGGAAATACTCGTCTTTCGAGGCGATTTCTTCCAGGCGCATGGCCAATTCGAACAACGGGTTGTTGCTGTCTGCAAGCTTCTCGAGCACCTGGTAGCAGACCTCGCGAATGATCTTCGCGCGCGGGTCGTAGTTCTTGTAGACGCGGTGCCCGAAGCCCATCAGGCGGAACGGGTCGTCTTTGTCCTTGGCCTTGGCGAGGTAGGTGTCGATATTACGCACGTTACCGATCTGCTCGAGCATGTCGAGCACCGCCTCGTTGGCTCCACCATGCGCGGGCCCCCACAGCGAGGCGGTACCCGCGGCGATACAGGCGAATGGATTCGCACCGGAACTGCCGGCCAGGCGCACCGTCGATGTCGACGCATTCTGTTCATGGTCTGCGTGCAGGATGAACAACAGATCCATCGCGCGCTCGGCCAAAGGATCGACCTCGTAATCCTCGCACGGTGTTGCAAACATCATGTGCAGGAAATTGGCCGTGTAGCTGAGGTTGTTGCGCGGGTAGATGACCGGCTCGCCGACGTTGTGCTTGTAGCAGGCCGCGGCAATCGTCGGGATCTTGGCGATCAGCCGGTGCGCGCTGATCTCGCGATGGTGCGGATCACTGATATCTATCGAGTCGTGGTAAAAGGCCGACAGCGAGCCCACCACGCCGACCATCATCGCCATGGGATGGGCGTTGTTGTGGAAGCCCTGGAAGAACCGCAGCAGCGACTCGTTGATCATCGTGTGATGGGTGATGACGTCGCTGAACTGGGCCAGTTGCGTCTGGTCCGGCAGCTCGCCGTAGAGCAGCAGATAGGCGACCTCGATGAAGCTCGACTGCGCCGCGAGTTGTTCGATCGGATAACCGCGATAACGCAGCACACCGGCGTTACCGTCGATATAGGTGATCGAACTGTTGCAACTTGCCGTGGAAACGAATCCCGGGTCGTAGGTGAAGACCTTTGCCTGGCCGTAGAGGCTGGTGATATCTATCGTATCCGGGCCTTCGGTACCGGAATGGATGTCCAGCTCGATCGACTTGCCCGTATCGCTGAAGGTGAGGGTGGCTTTCCTGTCTGACATGTGGCCGTACCTCTGTGGCGGTGATATAGCTCGTCCGATTAAGCCTACCACAACCAAATTTGCCGCCAATTATTGGAATTGCCGCCCGCCCTGGGGTATGTTTTTCAATGCACTTTCGGCCAGGCCAGGCTGCACAGCTATGGTGCGGGCTGCATGCGCTGGATGTCCGCACGCACCCCGGCCGCAGACTCGACGAACATCTGCATCTCGCCGTCGTTGAGCCCGAGATCGATGACCCGCCCGAGGCCGCGCTCGTTGAGCAGGCAGGGCACCCCCATCGCCACATCCTGCTGTCCGTACTCACCCTCCAGTATCGCCACACACGGCAGCAAGCGGTTGCGGTTGTGACTGATCGCATCGACCATCGCCGCCACCGAGGCACCGGGCGCGTCGTAGGCGCTCGAGTTTTTGCGCAGGGCCAGGATCTCGGCACCGCCGCCGCGCGTCCGCTGCACGATCTCATCGAGCCGTTCCTCGCCGATGAAATGCGAGACCGGTATCCCGTTGATGGTGCAGAAACGCGCTACCGGAACCATCGAGTCCCCATGCCCGCCGAGCACGATGGTCGTGATATCGCGACTCGAGAAGCCGGTCTCCATGGCGATGAACGCGGCCATGCGCGAGGCATCCAGGACGCCGGCCTGACCGATCACACGTTCACGCGGCCAGCCGGTGAGCTGCCACACCCTGTAGGTGAGGACGTCGACCGGGTTGGTCACCATGATGACGATCGCCCCCGGCGCATATTTGATGATGTCGGCGACGATCCCGTCGATAACCTTGACGTTGGTATCAAGCACGTCCGAGCGCGACATCCCCGGGCTGCGCGGTATCCCGGCCGTGACCACGACCACTTCGGCGCCCTGCATCGCGGCCGGGTCGTTGCTGCCCATGACGCGGGTATCGAATTCGAAGAATGGCGCGGTCTGAAAGATATCCAACGCAACGCCCTGCGGGACATCCTCGCGGACATCGATCAACACCACCTCGCGGCAGGTCTCCTGTTCGGCCAGGATCTGGGCCGTGGTCTCGCCGACCCGCCCAGCCCCGACGATCGCGACTTTTTGCATTGCTGTTCTCCAATCTGCTCTGTCGGCGGGCTTATTGACGCCCGCTCCGGTTCAGCTTAGACGAAGAGACACAGGGTACCCTTGGAAAACGCAATGACCAATTCGCGTGTTTTCCTTGGCTTGCGGGTTGACTGTGGGCATGCCCGACCCGGTGGGGAGATGCGTCGCGCCGGCCGCGTCGCCGCCCCACTCCTACCGCGCCGGGTAGTGGGCCGGCCAGGCGACCCGCGCCACGCCGCTGTCGAGCGCCGCACGCGCGACCGCCGGCGCAATCACGTCCTTCAGACGTGCATCGAGCGGCTTGGGCAGGATGTAGTCCGGGCCAAAGACCAACGACTGCAGGCCATAGGCATCGAGCACCACCTGCGGCACGGTTTCGTGGGTAAGGTCCTTGAGGGCATGCACCGCGGCAATCTGCATGTCCTCGTTGATCCGGCTGGCGCGCACATCCAGCGCGCCACGGAAGATGAACGGGAAACCCAGGACATTATTGACCTGGTTCGGGTAATCCGAACGTCCGGTCGCCATGATCATGTCACTGCGCACCCGGTTGGCGACCTCGGGGCGGATCTCCGGCACAGGATTGGACAGCGCGAACACGATCGGCCTGTCGGCCATCGAGGCCAGCATCTCGGGGGCCACCAGGTCGGGGCCGGATACGCCGATGAACACATCCGCGCCGCGCATCGCGTCTTCCAGCGTGCGCGCCTCGGTCTCGACCGCGACACCGAACTTGTAAGGATTGAGATCCTTGCGCCCGAGGTGGATCACGCCGTTGCGGTCGAGCACCAGGAAATTGTCGCGGTGCGCACCCATCGCGATCAGCAGGCGCACCGCCGCGATTCCGGCGGCACCGGCGCCGAGCACCACGATGCGCGCGTCGCCGAGGGTCTTGCCCTGCAAGTCGAGCGCGTTCAACAGACCGGCCGCGATAATGATCGCAGTGCCGTGCTGATCATCGTGAAACACCGGGATATCGAGCTGCTCGATCAGCGCCTGCTCGATCTCGAAACAATGCGGCGCGGCGATGTCCTCGAGGTTGATACCGCCAAAGGTCGGGGCGATGCGCATGACCGTCTCGATGAATTCCTGCGGGCGCTTGGCGTTGACCTCTATGTCGAACACGTCGATGCCGGCGAAGTGCTTGAACAGTACGCCCTTGCCCTCCATCACCGGCTTGCCGGCCAGGGCTCCGACGTTGCCCAGACCTAGCACCGCGCTGCCGTCGGTAATCACCGCGACCAGATTGCCCTTCGCGGTGTACTTGTAGGCGTCCTGCGGATCCGCGGCTATGCGACGAACCGGCTCGGCCACGCCAGGCGTGTAGGCGAGGGCGAGATCGCGCTGGGTGCGGGTCGACTTGGAGACCTCGACGCTGATCTTGCCGGGGCGCGGATTGGCGTGGTAGTCCAGGGCGGCCTGATTGATCTCGAAGTCAGCGTGTTCTTTGTCGTACTCTACGCTCATGCTCGGCTCCAGTGGCGGGACCCAAGGCCCTGTTCAGAACGAGAAAAGGCGCCACAGGGGCGCCTTCCGGAATCCATCCAGGCCGGCAGGTTCAGCGACGGAAACGCTTGCGGAACTGGTCGACACGGCCGGCCGTATCCATCAGTTTCTGCTGGCCCGTGTAGAACGGGTGGCATGCCGAACACACCTCGACCTGCAGCGTGTCGCCACCGATGGTAGAACGGGTTTCGAAGCTGTTGCCACAGCTGCACACGACTTTGATGTCAGTGTAGTTCGGATGCAGGTCCGCTTTCATTTTTGGTCTCACTCCAATGCCCCCGCACAGTACGGCAGGCCGGTCTTAATACTGGATTTGGCGCGCGCGGCGCGAAAGGCCGAGTAATTTAAGGCACGGCCGGAAAAAATGCAAGCGGCGCGCGGCTCAGTCCTGGCGGCGGGCGAACGTGACGACCTGGCCAGCCGGTATCTGACCCGCCGACGGGCTCAGCACCCGCCCGCAGAACAGGCCCTGCAACTCGGCAAAACGATCGTTCAGGCCGTTCGGCCCCAGCACAGACCGCCACATCATGCGCGAAATCCGCAGGCAAGCGGCCATCGGCGTGCGCGCAAGGCGGCGCTCCTGGTCGATACGCCACTGCAGGCGTCGCAGGCGTTCGCGGTTTTGCTCCGGGGCACTCTCGATCACCGCGTCTATCGCGGCCAAACGCATGGCCTCGAAGGCCTGTGGGTCGGAGCGTGCCACCTCCGACCAGGTATCGAAATCGATCTCGGCAGCTTTTTTGTTTTTCATCGCCATCACCCTTTAAAGTTTCGCTCGGACCAGCCGTTACAGAGTGGTTTTTTGCTCGCTACAGTACCAAGCTAGCACACAGTTTTACGGCCTGTCTCCGCGAATTAAACGGCACAAAAGGGGATGCCGATTCCTGCTATTTTTTTATATATATCAATATGTTATGAAGGCCAATCGGGGCTAGGCGATTTTTTGACGCCAGACCTCCAGGCCGGCGGCATCGTATACTGCCTGCAGCCGGTCCAGACGGATCGAAGTCGCCTCGCGGTCCACGCCACGCAGGACCAGGTATTCGGCGCCGCCGCGCGTGATCACATCGCTGACCACGCCCTCGATGATCGACTGTGCCCCATTCTCGTCCGTCGAGCGGGCCGTCACCGCGGCACGCCGCATTGCCAGCAGCTCGAGCAGCGAGTGCTGGTCGCAATCGATTGGCCGATAATCACTCGTCATCGCGCCGCACCTCCACGCTCCAGTCCTCGCCGCCGCCGAGCAGTTGCACCTCGATCGGCCGACAGCAAACGCTGCAGTCCTCGACATAGGCCTGTTCGCCGCCCGAAGCGTCGATCTGCAGATTGATCCATTCGCCGCAGTAGGGGCACTGGACCTGCCGAAAAGACAACGCATCCATCGTCGAGATGCCTAGTCCGGTTCGAACAGCGCGAGCAGATCGTTCAGGTAGCGCAGACCCAGCGGCGTCGGCTGCAGCCGGGATGCATCGGTGCCAATCAGCCCCTGCGCCCGGGCGCGCGCCAGCGGTGCGGCGATATCCTGCAGCGACAGGCCGGTACGCTGCCCGAACAGCTGCGCTGGTACCCCGGCATTCAGACGCAGCGCGTTGAGGAAGAACTCCACTGGCAGGTCGGTGCTGTCGAGCTCACGCTCGTCATGGATCGCGCCCTGGGCAGCTGCTGCGATGTACGCCGCCGGCTGACGCTGCTTGCTGCGACGCCGAATGACCGACCCGGGCGCGGTCAGCTTGCCGTGCGCACCGGCGCCGATCCCGAGGTAGTCACCGAACTCCCAGTAGTTGAGATTGTGCCGGCAGCGCCGTCCGGCCTGTGCATACGCGGATATCTCGTACTGCCGATAGCCGGCCTCGGCGAGCATGGCCTGACCGGCGTCCATCATCCCGGCCAGGGTGTCATCATCCGGAAGCGTGGGCGGATGGTGATGAAACAGGGTGTTGGGCTCGAGCGTGAGCTGATACCAGGACAGGTGCTCGGGGCCGAGCGCGACGACCTGGCGAAGATCCTCAAGCGCGCCGTCGAGGGCTTGGCCCGGCAGGCCGTACATCAGGTCCAGGTTGATGTTGTCGAAACCGGCAGCGCGCGCCATCCGGTAGGCATCGAGCGCCTCTCGCGCAGAGTGGATCCGGCCGAGCGCGGCCAACCTGCGGTCGTCGAGGCTCTGCACGCCCAGCGACAGGCGGTTGACGCCGGCGCCAAGGTAGTCGGCGAAGCGGCCCGCCTCTGCGGTCCCCGGATTGGCCTCCAGCGTGATCTCCAGGTCGGCGGCCAGTGTCAGACGCCGGGCGACCCCGTCCAGCAGGCGCCCGATCGCCGCGCCGTCGAACAGGCTCGGGGTGCCACCACCGATGAACACGCTGCCGACCGCCGGCAGCGGCTGGCGCATCGTCTCATGGTCCAGATCGAGCAGCAGCGCGTCGACGTAGCCGGCCTGGTCGAGTGGATCACGCGCCGCGTGCGAGTTGAAATCGCAATACGGGCACTTGCGTGCACACCAGGGGATATGGACGTATAGCGACAGCGGCACCGGCCGCGCCTCACTGACGGGATCTGCCGCCGCATGATTCATCACGCGGCACTCAGGTTGGCATAGGCGACCACCAGCCACTTGGCGCCGGCGTCCTCGAAGTTCACCTGGACGCGCGCGCCATTGCCCTGGCCCTCGGCGTTCAGGATGACCCCCTCACCGAACTTCGGATGCACCACGCGCTGGCCCAGGCGAAATCCGGAGGCATTCTGCGCCGTGCTCAGCGAGCCGCCAGCCGGGGCATAGGGTCGACTGATGCTGGGGCGAGCGCGCACCTCTTCGACCAGTTCGGGCGGAATCTCCCGCAGGAAGCGCGACGGCAAGGGATAGCTCTCCGAACCATGTAGCCGCCGACTCTCGGCATGCGTCAGGTACAACTGCGACATCGCGCGGGTCATGCCGACATAGCACAGGCGGCGCTCCTCCTCGAGGCGCTCCGGGTCCTCGGCCGACATGCTGTGCGGGAACAGGCCCTCCTCCACGCCGCCGATGAACACCAGCGGGAACTCCAGACCCTTCGCCGAATGCAGCGTCATCAGCTGCACGCAGTCCTCGTATTCGTCCGCCTGGGTGTCACCGGCCTCGAGCGCGGCATGCGCCAGGAAGGCATCCATCTCGGACAGTCCGCTGTCATCCATATCGTCGAACTCGAACTGGCGACAGGCATTGACCAGCTCCTCGAGGTTCTCGACCCGGTCCTGGCCCTTGCCGTCGCGGCCCTTCTCGAAATGCTCGCGCAGGTGCGAGGCCTCGACCACGAACGAGGCCCGTTCAGCCAGGGCGTCGTCGACACTGCCGGCATCGATCTCCTCGATCAGGTCGAGAAAACCACGCAGCGCATTCGCTGCGCGCGCCGCCATCGAGCCGCCGCGCAGCAGGTCACCGGCAGCCTGCCACAGCGAGCATCCAAAGTCGCGTGCGTGCGCACGCACCGCATCCAAGGTGCGCGGACCGACGCCGCGCGGCGGCTGGTTGACCGCGCGCTCGAAGGAAGGATCGTCGTGGCGATTCGACACCAGGCGCAGGTAGGCCAACGCATCCTTGATCTCGGCACGCTCAAAGAAACGCAACCCACCATACACACGGTAGGGGATGCCGGCCTGCAGCAGCGCCTCCTCGAACAGGCGTGACTGCGCGGTGGTGCGGTACAGGACCGCGATCTCGGATCGGCGGCTGCCGTGATCGATGGCAGCGTGGATTCGCTCGACCACGAAGCGCGCCTCGTCGACCTCGTTGAACGCGCCGTACACGCGGATCGGTTCACCGTCGCCGTCCTCGGTCCACAACTGCTTGCCAAGCCGGGTCGGATTGTTGGCGATCACCGTGTTGGCTGCACGCAGGATGTTGCCAGTCGAACGGTAGTTCTGCTCCAGCCTGACCACCTGGGCATTCGGGTAGTGGGCCTGGAAGTCCTGGATGTTCTCGACCCGCGCGCCCCGCCAGCCATAGATCGACTGGTCGTCGTCGCCGACCACGAACAGCTTTTCCTGGCCACCGGCGAGCAGGCGCAGCCAGGCGTACTGGATGCTGTTGGTGTCCTGGAACTCGTCGACCAGGATGGCGCCGAAGCGCTCGCGGTAGTGGTCCAGCACGTCCGGCCGATCGCGCCACAGCTCATGTGCACGCAGCAGCAGCTCAGCGAAATCGACGCTGCCGGCGCGCTGGCAAGCGGCCTCGTACTCCCGGTAGATCGCAATAAGCTGTCGCTGGTAGGGGTCGCCGCCGTGGTCGAGATGGTCCGCACGCAGCCCTTCGTCTTTCTGCTTATTGATGAACCACTGTGCCTGGCGCGGCGGCCACTTGCTGTCGTCGAGGTTCATCTCGCGGATGATGCGCTTGACCAGCCGCAGCTGGTCGTCAGAATCGAGAATCTGGAAGCCCTGCGGCAGGCCGGCCTCCTGCCAGTGCGCGCGCAGCAGGCGGTGCGCCAGGCCATGAAAGGTACCGACCCACATGCCGCCCACCGGCTGGCCGAGCAGGGCCTCGATGCGGTGGCGCATCTCGCGCGCCGCCTTGTTGGTGAACGTGACCGCGAGGATGCCCCAGGGTGACAGACCCTCGACCTGGATCAGCCAGGCGATGCGGTGCACCAGTACGCGGGTCTTGCCCGAGCCCGCGCCGGCCAGCACCAGCGTGCTGCCCATGGCTGCGGTGACCGCGGCGCGTTGGGCGTCGTTGAGGCCGTCGATGATGTGGGATACGTCCATCGTGGGATTTTACCAGTAGACCGCGAGCAGTATCCGGCCGCGCTTCGGCCGATCAGCCGGAGACCGGCACATTGACCGCAATACCGCGGGCAGACGGCACCGCGAACTGGCGACCGAGCGCAGCGGCGGCGGGCGCGGCGCGTTGCCTGGCCCGCATCGGAGATACTGTGAAATGATGTACTCGAGCCGGCAGCCCGATCACTGTTTCCGATGGCCGTGCGCAGAAAGGTCATGCGCGCGGCGCCGGGGCGGATAGAATTGCCTGGCAATCTTCAAGCGGGGAGCCGAGATGAGCAATGCGCAACAGGATGCGTCCGCGGAGCTGGGGGAGCGAGGAAGCACCCGGATCGGCCTGTCGAAGGAGGCGCTGAAGCAGGCCTATGTGGATAACCTGTTCTTCCTGCTGGGCCGCTACCCCGAGATGGCCAGTACGCACGACTACTATATGGCGGCGGCCTACACGGTGCGTGACCGGTTGCTCGCGCGCTGGTTGAAGACCGCCCGGACCTACAAGAACGCCAGCGCCAGGACGGTATGCTACTTCTCCGCCGAGTATCTGCTCGGGCCTCACCTGGAGAACAATCTGGTCAACCTTGGCATCTACCAGTCGGCCAGGGAGGCGGGAGAGGAGCTTGGTCTCGACTTTGATCAGATCCGCGATGCCGAGGCGGAACCCGGGCTGGGCACCGGTGGTCTTGGGCGACTTGCGGCCTGCTACATGGACTCCCTGGCCACGCTGCAGATTCCCTCCATTGGCTACGGAATCCGCTACGAATTCGGCATCTTCGAACAAGGGATCGCGAATGGCTGGCAGGTGGAGGAGAGCGACACCTGGCTGCACGACGGCAATCCCTGGGAGATCGCGCGACCTAAACTGCGTTTTTCCGTCGGCTTTGGTGGCCGCACCGAGTCGTACCGGGACGAACATGGCGAGCTACGCGTGCGCTGGGTTCCTGACCTGGTGGTGGTCGGCAAGGCCTACGACACGCCTGTTCTGGGTTACGGTTGCGCCAACGCCAACCTGCTGCGCCTGTGGACATCGGAAGCACCCAGGTCCTTCGACTTCCAGTCTTTCAATACCGGCGACTACTACGGTGCCGTCAACACCAAGATACAGGCCGAGACCATCTCCAAGGTCTTGTACCCCAACGACGAGCCGGAGGCCGGCAAGGAGCTGCGGCTCAAGCAACAATACTTCTTCGTGTCCTGTTCGCTGCAGGACATGATTCGCCTGCAGCTGGCTACCGCCGGCAGCCTGCATGAATTTCACCGCAAGTTTGTCGCGCAGCTGAATGACACCCACCCGGCCATCGCGGTGGCGGAGCTGATGCGCCTGCTGGTCGACAGGCACTATCTGGCCTGGGACGAGGCGTGGGACATCACCCGCAACACCTTCGCCTACACCAACCATACGCTGCTGCCCGAGGCGCTGGAGACCTGGCCGGCAGAGCTGCTGCAGCGCCTGCTGCCCAGGCACATGGAGATCATCTACGAGGTCAACCGCCGCTTCCTCGATGAGATGAGGGTGCGTTACCTGGGGGACGTGGAGCGTATCGCCAGGCTCTCGATAATCGATGAGCGCGGTGGTCGCCGGGTGCGCATGGCCAACCTCGCCACTATCGGCAGCTTCGCCGTCAACGGGGTGGCCGCCATGCACTCGGAGCTGGTGAAGAGCACGGTCCTCAAGGACTTCTACGAACTCTGGCCGGAAAAATTCTTCAATGTGACCAATGGTGTCACGCCACGGCGCTTCATCGTGGTCAGCAACCCGCACCTGGCCCGCCTGATCACAGAGGCGTGCGGTGACGACCAGTGGGTGCGCGACCTGGAGTGCCTCAGCAGCCTGGAGCCGCTGGCCGACGACGCGGGATTTCAGGCCAGGTGGCGGGAGGTGAAGACGACCGCGAAACGTGATCTGGCGCGCTGCCTGCTCGAGCACACCGGTACCGAGGTGGATCCCGAGAGCATGTTCGACGTGCAGGCGAAGCGCATGCACGAGTACAAGCGCCAGCACCTCAATGTGTTGCATATCATCAGCCTGTATCAGCGCCTCAAGCAGGACCCCGGGCTGGACATCGCGCCGCGCACCTTTATCTTCGGCGGCAAGGCGGCGCCCGGCTATTTCATGGCCAAGCTGATCATCAAGCTGATCAATTCAGTCGGCGAGGTGATCAACACGGATCCGCAGATCAATGGCAGACTGCGCGTCGTCTTCATGCCGAACTTCAATGTCAAGAACAGCCAATTGCTGTATCCGGCGGCGGACCTGTCGGAGCAGATCTCGATGGCCGGCAAGGAGGCCTCGGGTACCGGCAACATGAAGTTTTCGATGAACGGAGCCCTTACCATCGGTACGCTGGATGGCGCCAATGTGGAGATTCGTGCAGAGGTGGGGGAGGAGAACTTCTTCCTGTTCGGGCTGAGCGCAGATGAAGTGGGCCAGCTCCAGGCACGCGGATACCGTCCGATGGAGCACTACACGCGAAACGACGAGCTCAGGTCAGTGATCGACCTCATCGATTCCGGCCTGTTCGCGCACGGTGACAAGGACCTCTTCCGGCCACTCACCGACAACCTGAAGCATCATGACCCCTTTATGGTACTCGCCGACTACCAGTCCTATCTGGATTGTCAACAGGAGGTTGGACGCACATACGGCGACCCCGGCCGTTGGGACCGCATGTCCATTCTGAACGTCGCGCGAATGGGCAAGTTTTCTTCTGATCGCTCCGTTCGAGATTACTGTCGCGATATCTGGAAGGTCGACCCCCTGCCGGTGAAGCCCGAGGACTGAGATTTGCGGCAGGTCCGCCAGCCGCGGGCCCGGCCTGCATCACGGTTGCGGCCGACCGAATCGAGATCAGCCCGCCGCGGCCTGACGCGAGCGCTCGGCGGCGAGGGCCGCGATGTGCGCGCGGATCTCAGGGTAACGGCGCAGGAAGCGGTGAAAGTCGCGCCCGTTCAACACCGCAAACCGGCTGTAGTCGAGGGCGGTGACATCGGCCGAACGGCGATCACCGCTCAGCAGGGCCATTTCCCCGAAGAACTCGCCCGGACCCCGGGTGTTGATCCGCCGCCCATCGACCGTGACCTCGACCTCGCCCTTGGAGATCAGGTAAAGGGCGTCGGCCGCGTCGCCGGCCCGGATGATGCGCTCCCCGGGTTCAGCGGTATGCGGCTGGAAGTGCAGTACCAGCACCTCGCGCTGCTCGGGCGTGAGGCCGGCGAACAGCGGGAATGCGGCTGCCAGCTCCTCTGGGGTGAAGGTCTTGCTGGCGGCGGCGTGTTGTTTGGCCTGCTCGCGGGCCGCGTCCAGGTCCGCCTGGACCCGCCCCAGCGCCACCATCCGCCCGTCCTCGAAGCGCCGGTTCAGCTGCGGCCTGGTCCTGACCCAGGCGCTCAGCCAATCCCCACCGATGAACAGCAGCGGGTTCAGCATGATCGAGATCAGCGCACCGGCCAGGATCAGGTTGAATCCCTCGCTGTCCAGCAATCCGTAGCCCAGGCCCAGGCCGCCCAGTATGAAAGAGAACTCACCAATCTGGGCCAGCGCGGCGGCGACCGTGAGGGCGGTGCTGAGCGGATAGCCCAGCAGTATCACGATGGCCAGCGCCACCGCAGACTTGCCGACCAGGATCAGCCCCATCACGGCAGCCACCATGGCCGGCTCGCGGACCAGGATCGAGGGGTCGAACAGCATGCCGACAGACACGAAGAACAACACCCCGAAGGCGTCCTGCAGGGGCAGGGAATTGGTCGCCGCCTTGTGGCTGAGTTCGGACTTGTTGAGCACCATGCCGGCGAAGAAGGCACCCAACGCAAACGAGACCCCGAACAGGGTTGCGGCGACGAACGCAATCCCGAGGGCCATCGCCAGCACGGCCAGGGTGAACAACTCGCGGGAACCGGTGCGCGCCACCTCGCGTAGCAGCCAGGGTAGTACCCGCGGCCCGAATACCAGTGCAATGACAACGAAACCCGAGACCTTGACCAGGGTTATGGCCAGGGTAAGCAGCAGGCTCTGGTCAGGTGCGACCTGGGCCGTGGAATCGGCGACGCCGCCGAGCACCTCGACCAGGGTCGGCAGCAGCACCAGCGTCAACACCATGGCCAGGTCCTCGACAATCAGCCAGCCCACCGCGATCCGGCCGTTGGCGGTGGTGAGCGCGTTGCGGTTTTCCAAGGCCCTGAGCAGGACCACGGTACTGGCCACAGACAGGCTCAGCCCGAATATCAGGCCGGCCCCCAGGCTCCAACCCCAGGCCAGAGTCAGGCCGGTGCCGATGGCGGTCGCGATCACGATCTGTCCGGCCGCACCGGGTATCGCCAGTCGGCGCACCGCCAGCAGATCCGCTACCGAGAAGTGCAGGCCGACACCAAACATCATCAGCATGATGCCGATCTCCGCCAACTGGCCAGCCAGAGAGCCATCGGCGGCATAGCCGGGCAGCATCGGTCCGACCAGCACGCCGGCGACCAGATAGCCGACCAGGGGCGGCAGCCGCAGCCGCTGGGCCAGGAACCCGAATCCAAACGCGAGGCCCAGGCTCACAGACACCGTGGCGATCAACGTGACATCGTGCTGCGTCATGAATATTTCTCTGCTCGCAAACGTGAAAGTAGTGCCGGCACATCTTCTCGAGGGTCGCTTGGCGCTGACCCGGAATCGCGCCGCCACGTTGCACGCCCGCATTGCCCGGGGTTCGTGCCAGGCACACAGCCAGCGGGCCTGCCGCGCATAATTGCGCTACCCGGCAGGCCTTCGCATCGCGAGTTTCCGGGCCCGCGGGGCTGCCGTCGCGGTGTGGCCGCAACGTCCAAAGGCTTCCCCCGCCACGAACCACCGCTCAGCGGACAGTCTGAGATGCAAGCAATGGATCCGCGCTGCCACTCGCCCACCCCCCGACCGGGGTCAGCTGGCCTGCGCCGCCGGCAGCATTCCCTCGCGTTCGATGAAGGCGACGATCTCGTCCAGCCCCACACCGGTCTTCATGTTCGCAAACACCCAGGGTCGATCACCACGCATTCGCCGCGTGTCGGATGCCATGACCTCGAGCGAGGCGCCGACGTAAGGCGCCAGATCGATCTTGTTGATCACCAGCAGGTCCGAGCGGGTTATGCCAGGACCACCCTTGCGCGGGATCTTCTCGCCCTCGGCAACGTCGATCACGTAGATGGTCAGATCGGCCAGCTCGGGGCTGAAGGTCGCCGACAGGTTGTCGCCACCGCTTTCAATAAACACCAGGTCGAGCGCCGGGAACCTGTGCTGCAGGTCTTCGACCGCGGCCAGGTTCATCGATGCATCCTCGCGGATCGCGGTATGCGGGCAGCCGCCGGTCTCGACGCCAACGATGCGCTCGACCGGCAGTGCCTGAGCACGCATCAGGATCTGCGCATCCTCCTGCGTGTAGATGTCGTTGGTGACTACCGCGATATCGTAGCGATCGCGCAGCGCCTTGCACAGCACCTCGAGCAGCGCGGTCTTGCCGGAGCCGACGGGGCCGCCGACGCCGACCCGCAATGCCTGTTTGTTCGTCGTCATATCCGCCTCCTCAGCAACTCAAGCCGCGCAACAGGGCGCGGGAATACAAGCGATCGTGGCCTGACCCGCAGCTCCGGTCAGGAGCGGAACAGCCGGGTATATTGGGTCTCGTGGCGCGCACTGGCGATCGCCAGCGCCGGCGCGCTCGCGCCGATGTCCTCGTCTGCGAGGTTCAGCGCGCGCTCAATGACTCCCGGCAGGTGTCCGGCCAGCTCGAGCTGTACACGCTGCCCGTCTGTCTGGCCGAGCGGGACCAACTTGATCGCCGCCGCGACCTGGTTCTCCAGCCAGCCCCAGGCATAGCCCAGCGCGCAATCCTGCAGACCGATCTGCCACTGCACCGCAGCCAGTGCGAAGGGTGCGGCCTGGCAGTGCCCCAACGCCTCACGCCAGTCCCTGGCCCGGCCGATACCGAGATCGGCGAGCAGGCTGATCAGCGCGCGGGCGCGATTGCGCTCCTCGGCGCGCAGCTCGCGCGTCTCGCGAGCGGCATACAGTACCCGGCCCCAGTACGCGAGCGCGTCCGGGTCGGCTTGTTCGCAGCAACGGTAAAGGCGCACGAGGATCGGCAGTTCGAGTTGCGCCAGGCCATCGTCGATCAAGCCGCCGAGCCAATCGACCAGGCTTGGCGCACTGCGTACCCAGCCCGCCTCGACCGCCCACTCGAGTCCCTGCGAGTAGGTGAAGGCCCCGATCGGCAGTGCGGGGCTTATCAACTGCATCAGCCGCAGGCGGCCGAGCGGGTCCGTGGTCGATGGCTCAGCCGGCATGATCGTCGTGTGCATGCCCGGCATGGCCGTGATGGTGATTGTGGTCTTTGTCATGCCGGTGGGGGTGTGCCTGGGCACTGCCGCCGTAGGCACCCGCCTCGGGTTCGAACGGCGCCTGGACAAGGCCAGGCTGCAGTCCGAGGCCACGCAGCATATCGTCGAGGACGTGGTCGTGCTGGTAGCGCAGCAGGCCGTCTGCAATCTGCAGCGGCACATGCCGGTTGCCGAGATGGTAGCAGGCACGCGCCATCATCAGCCGGTCGGGGCAGCGCACCTCAGACAGCGGCTCGCTGGCCGCCCTGACCCGTACGACCAGGCCGTCGACTGTGCCGAGCAGGTCGCCATCGCGCAACACCTGACCGCGTTCGAGAAACACGCCGGCCGCAGTGCCGTCATCGAGCGTCACGCGCAGGCGACTGCGGATGCGCCTGTCCAGCGGCAGGGTCAGGGTCACGCTGGCGTCGCCGTGCGCAATCCGTCGGGTGAGTTCGAGCATGGCCGTCACGCCTTCCGATCAGAACAGGAAGTAGCGCTGCGCCATCGGCAGCACCTCGGCCGGTTCGCAGCTCAGCAGTTCGCCGTCCGCACGCACCTCGTAGGTCTGCGGATCCACCTCGATCGTCGGCTGCCAGGCGTTGTGTAACATGTCGGCCTTCTGCACGCCGCGGCAGTCACGCACCATGCCGACCAGCGATTCGAGACCGAGGTGACGGTGCACGTCGGCCTCGTAGGCGATCTGGGACAGGAAGGTCATACGGGTCGCATGCCGTGCACCGCCCATTGCACCGAACATCGGACGATAGTGGACCGGCTGCGGGGTCGGGATTGACGCGTTCGGGTCACCCATCGGCGCGGCCGCGATCATGCCCGCCTTGATGATCAGGCTCGGTTTGGTGCCGAAGAAGGCCGGCCTCCACAGCACCAGGTCGGCCAGCTTGCCGACTTCGACCGACCCGACCTCGTGCGAGATGCCGTGGGTGATTGCCGGGTTGATCGTGTATTTTGCAATGTAGCGGCGTGCGCGCAGATTGTCGTGCTTTGACGGATCACCAGCCAGGCTGCCGCGCTGCACCTTCATTTTGTGCGCGGTCTGCCAGGTACGCGTGATCACCTCGCCGACCCGGCCCATCGCCTGCGAGTCCGAGGCGATCATCGAGAATGCCCCGAGGTCGTGCAGGATGTCCTCGGCGGCAATCGTCTCGCGCCGGATGCGCGACTCGGCGAACGCCACGTCCTCGGCGATCGACGGCGACAGATGATGACAGACCATCAGCATGTCGAGGTGCTCGTCGACGGTATTGACCGTGTATGGCCGGGTCGGATTGGTCGACGAGGGCAGGATATTGCTGTATCCGCAGGCCTTGATGATGTCCGGCGCATGCCCACCGCCGGCACCCTCGGTGTGGTAGGTGTGGATGGTGCGCCCGGCGATGGCCGCCAGCGTGTCCTCGACGAATCCCGACTCGTTCAGCGTGTCGGTGTGAATCGCGACCTGGACGTCGAAGTTCTCGGCCACGGTAAGACAGTTGTCGATCGCCGCCGGGGTCGTGCCCCAGTCCTCGTGCAGCTTCAGACCGATCGCCCCGGCCGCTATCTGCTCCGACAATGGCCCCGGCCGCGAGGCATTGCCCTTGCCGAGAAAACCGAGATTCACCGGGAACGCGTCCGCGGCCTGCAGCATGCGCTGGATGTTCCACGGTCCCGGCGTGCACGTGGTCGCATTGGTGCCGGTCGCAGGGCCGGTGCCGCCGCCGAGCATCGTGGTCACCCCCGACATCAGCGCCTCATCGATCTGCTGCGGGCAGATGAAATGGATGTGCGAGTCGATCCCCCCGGCGGTCAGGATCTGCCCTTCGCCGGCGATGGCCTCGGTGCCCGGACCGATCACGATGTCGACACCCGGCTGCACATCCGGGTTGCCGGCCTTGCCGATGCCGACGATGCGACCGTTCTTGATGCCGACATCGGCCTTGACAACGCCCCAGTGATCGAGGATCAGCGCATTGGTGATCACCACATCGACCACCTCGCTGGCCGGTTGCTGGCTCTGCCCCATGCCGTCGCGGATCACCTTGCCGCCACCGAACTTGACCTCGTCGCCATACACGGTGCGGTCTTCCTCGACCTGGATGAACAGCTCGCTGTCGGCCAGCCGCACCCGGTCGCCGACTGTGGGTCCGTACATCTCCGCATAGGCCTGCCGGCTGATCTTCGCCATCAGTTCGCACCCTTGTCCAATGCGCCCATCACATGGCCGCGAAAGCCGTACACGTGGCGATCGCCGGCATAGGCCACCAGCTCCACCTCGCGGGTCTGGCCGGGCTCGAAACGCACCGCGGTCCCGGCGGCGATATTGAGGCGATAGCCGCGCGCCCTGTCACGCTCGAAACGCAGCGCCTCGTTGGTTTCATAGAAGTGGTAGTGCGAGCCGACCTGGATAGGCCGGTCACCGGTGTTGGCGACCGACAGGGTCACCGTCTTGCGCCCCGCGTTCAGCTCGATCTCGCCTGCCGCGGCGATCACCTCACCTGGAATCATCGCTGTCTCTCCTCAGCACCCCGAACTGGCGGGGCTCAGTAATATTGCACCGCGCAGGGCGGAACGGGCGCGCAGGCTTCCCCTCAGCCCGTTCGCCAGCTTGCGCAGCCGAATGCCTTTGTGCCCTGCGTGATTGACAGGAACTCAGACGATCGGGTCATGCACGGTGACCAGCTTGGTGCCATCGGGGAAGGTCGCCTCGACCTGCACCTCGGGAATCATCTCGGCGATGCCGTCCATCACGTCGTCGCGGCCAAGCAGGGTGCGGCCGTGATCCATCAGCTCGGCCACGCTGCGTCCGTCGCGTGCACCCTCCATGATCGCGGCGCTGATATAGGCGACCGCCTCGGGGTAGTTCAGCTTCAGACCGCGCTCTTTGCGTCGCTCGGCCAGCAGCGCCGCGGTGAACAGCAGCAGCTTGTCTTTTTCTCTCGGGGTCAGCTCCATGGTGCTCCGCTCTTGCTTGTCGAGGTTTCTTCAGGTGGCCCAGATCCGTGGCACGTTCGGCGAGCGACCCAGGGTGCCTGGCCGCAGGGTCTGCCAGATCTCGGTGAACAGGCGTCGCACAGTCTCGGTGGAGTCACCGAGGTGACGCACGAGCAGGATGTCGTCGATCAGCGTGGCGCCGGTGTAATCCGACCCGCCGGCAAACAGCAGTTCACGGCATGCAGCCAGATCGTCCTGGCCGGCGTGGCTGATCAACAGGGTACCGCCTACCGCACAGCCGGCCATCAGCGACAGTCGGGCACGATTGTCAGGCGCAATGCGCTGTCGATCGAGCAGCACCGGGATGCCGTCGCGCAGCAGCGCCAGGCGACTGTCGATATGGCCGCTGTCGAAACTCTCGCCGATCACCGGGCGGCCGAGGCAGTGGATCTCCCACAGCGCGAGATGCGCGTCGCGGTGCAGCTCGACCCGGGTGTCCAGCGTCACCCGGGCGCCGGCGAAGAAGATGTTTTCCTGGGGCAGCCACTCCAGCGTCGCGCCGGCTGCAACCTGCAGGTGCTGGGTCTGGCGCGCGCGCCGGCCGGCGCTGCGGTAGAACTTGGTCGCACCCGGAGTGGTCAGCAGCGCCTGCGACCCCTGGCCCAGCTGCACCCGGATCGCGAGTTCGTCACCGCCAACCACACCGCCCGGCGGGTGCAGCAGGTAGACATGGCAGACCTCGCCCTCGGGGTAGAACGGACGCTGCACGGCCAGCGGGCCGTGCCGTCGGCGCTCGGCCAGCACGGTGCGTCGCCCCTGGGCGCGGAAGCCCAGCTGCAGTCCCGCCTGCCAGCCCTGGGTACGCGGGAACTGTTCGGCGGCGACGGCCATTGGCGTCCCGATCAGCGGCGACCGCGCAGCAGTGGCAACGCCAGCAGCACCAACGGCGCCACGACCAGTGCCAACCAGCCGTGCTCCAGCGCATGCTGCAACGGTGGCAGTCCAGCGACATGCGCATGCGCAACGCCAACCAGGCCGAACAGTGGAATCGTCAGGGAAAATGCTTTCATCACGGCCCTCGAGTATAAGCCTATACGGTCAGGTATTGCTGGATCAGATCTTCGTTCAACTCGCCCATCGCGCCGGTAGCGACGGCCCGGCCGCGGTCGAGCAGGCAGAAACGGTCGGCGACCTTGCGCGCAAACGGCAGCTTCTGTTCCACCAACAGCACGGTCAACCCCATCTCGCGATTTAGGCGCCGCACGATGCTGCCGATTTCGGCGACGATATTCGGCTGTATGCCCTCGGTCGGCTCGTCGAGGATCAGCAGGCGCGGGTCGGTAACCAACGCCCGGCCAATCGCCAGCTGCTGCTGCTGACCGCCGGACAGGTCCCCGCCACGCCGGCCGAGCATCTCTCTCAGCACCGGAAACAGCTCGAAGATGAACTCCGGGATCCTGCGCAGACCGTCACGGCGCGCCGGCAGCCCGATAAGCAGGTTCTCCTCGACACTCAACAAGGGAAAGACCTGGCGCCCCTGCGGCACATAGCCGATGCCGAGTCCGGCGCGCTGCTCGGCACCTACACGGGTCAGGTCTTTGCCGTCGTATTGCATACTGCCCGATCTGACTGCCAACAGGCCCATGATGCATTGCAGCAGCGTGGTCTTACCGACCCCGTTGCGCCCCATCAACACGGTACACTGGCCTTCCGGAACGTCGAGGTCGAGATCCCACAGCGTGTGCGACTGACCATAGAACTGGTTGAGTTGCTCGATCTTCAGCATGTCGTCACCGGCGAAGCGGAGTCATTCACCAAGGTACACCTCCACGACCTTCGGGTCGTTCTGCACCTGGTCCATATTGCCCTCGGCCAGCACCGAACCCTGGTGCAGCACGGTAACGCGCGAATTCAGTGCGCGCACGAAATCCATGTCGTGTTCGACCACCACCACCGAGTGTTCGCCGGCCAGCGAGGTGAGCAGCTCGACGGTACGGTCCATCTCCTGATGCGTCATCCCGGCGGCCGGTTCGTCCACCAGCAGCAGCAAGGGATTCTGCATCAGCAGCATACCGATCTCGAGCCACTGCTTCTGGCCATGTGACAAGGCACCCGCCAGGCGCTGCGCCTCATCGCTCAGACCGATCAGCTCGAGCACCTCGTCGATCCGCTCGTGGTCCAACGCGCTCAGACGCGCACGCAGCGTGCGCCACACACCCTTCGGCCCAGCCATCGACAGTTCGAGGTTCTCGAACACGCTGTGATATTCGAACACGGTCGGTTTCTGGAACTTGCGGCCGATACCGGCGCGCGCGATCTCCGGCTCGCTCATCTGCAGCAGGTTCATGCGTGCACCGAACCAGCAGGTGCCGGTGTCGGGCCGGGTCTTGCCGGTGATGATGTCCATCATCGTGGTCTTGCCAGCGCCATTCGGACCGATCAGGCAACGCAACTCGCCGGCGTTGACATAAAAATTGAGGTTGTTTATCGCCTTGAAGCCATCGAACGCGACCGAGACATCTTCCATGTACAGCACCGTGCCATGCGACAGATCGAGCCCGTCGACCACCTTGGGCACCATGAAATCGAATACCCGGTCTCGCCGAAAGAATTCCTGTACCGCGCTCACGATGCCGACTCCTGCTTGCGTCGCCACAGACCGACAATGCCGCGCGGCAGCAGCAGAGTAACCAGGACGAACAGGCCGCCCAGTGCGAACAGCCAGATCTCCGGGAATGCCGCGGTAAACCAGGTCTTGGCATAGTTGACGCCGATCGCGCCGAGTACGGCGCCATACAATGTGGCACGTCCACCCATCGCCACCCAGATCACCACCTCGATCGAGTTCAACGGAGAAAACTCGCCCGGGTTGATGATGCCGACCTGTGGCACGTACAAGGCACCGGCGAGTCCCGCCAGCATCGCCGAGAATGTGAAGATCGCCAGCTTGACGTGTTCGACCTTGTAGCCGATGAAGCGCGCACGGTCCTCGGTGTCGCGGATCGCAACCGCAACCCGGCCTAGTCGCGACTTGACCAGCGCACGACACGCAAGGTAACCGAGACCCAGCGCGAGCCCCGAAGCGATGAACAGGCCGATGCGCGTACTGTCGGCCTGCAGGCTGTAGCCGAAGATGTCCTTGAAGTCGGTCAGTCCATTATTACCGCCGAACCCCATCTCGTTGCGGAAGAAGGCCAACATCAGTGCGTAAGTCAACGCCTGGGTGATAATCGACAGGTACACGCCGGTAACCCGCGAGCGGAACGCCAGCCAGCCGAACACGAAGGCCAACAGGCCCGGGGCGAGGAACACCATCAACGCGGCAAACCAGAATTGGTCGAAGCCGTGCCAGAACCAGGGCAGCTCCTGCCAGTTGAGAAACACCATGAAATCCGGCAGCAGCGGGTTGCCGTACACGCCGCGTTCGCCGATCTGGCGCATCAGGTACATGCCCATTGCATAGCCGCCGATGGCGAAGAACGCGGCGTGTCCCAGGGTGAGGATCCCGAGGTAACCCCACACCAGGTCGACCGCGATCGCCAGCAGTGCGTAGGTCAGGTACTTGCCGAGCAGCGTGACGGTATAGGTCGACAGGTGCAGCGCATGATCTGCGGGCAGGCCGTTGAGGATCGGCACCACGATCAGCACGGCCAGCAGCGTCAACAGAAACAGCTGGCCGCCACGGTCATGCTTGAGAATGCGGGCGAGGAACATATCAACGGACTCCGGGTACTTTGCCTGCGGCGCAGCTGATCACAATCGCATTCACGTTCAGCCCTCCGCCGCGCGGCCTTTCTGCGGGAACAGTCCGCGCGGGCGCTTCTGGATAAACAGGATGATGAAGACCAGCACCAGGATTTTCGCCAACACCGCACCGGCCCAGGGTTCCATCAGCTTGTTGGCGATGCCCAGCCCCAATCCGCCGATCAGCGTGCCCCACAGGTTGCCGACACCACCGAATACCACCACCATGAAGCTGTCGACGATATAGGCCTGGCCGAGGTTCGGACCGACGTTGGTCAGCTGCGACAATGCCACACCGGCGATCCCGGCGATCCCCGAACCCAGACCGAAGGTTAAGGCATCGACGCGTGCCGAACGCACGCCCATTGCGCGCGCCATTGCGCGGTTCTGCGACACCGCGCGCACCTGCAGGCCGAGCCGGGTGCGTTTGAGCACGAAGAACAGGCCGGCAAACACCAGCAGGCAGAAGGCAAAGATGTAGAGGCGGTTATAGGTCAGCGAAAGCACGCTGTTGATCTGCAACGAGCCGCTGAGGAAATCCGGGTTTGACACCGGCACGTTCTGCGGTGATATCACGCTGCGCACCAGTTGCTGCAGTATCAGACTGATGCCGAAGGTGGCCAGCAGCGTCTCCAGCGGGCGGCCGTACAAAAAACGGATTACACCGCGCTCGATCGCGACTCCAACCGCGCCGGACACCAGGAAAGCGGCGGGCACCGCGAGCAGGATCGACAAGCCGGTCATGCCCGGTAGCGCCAGCTGGATCAGATAGGTGGTGTACGCACCGAGCATGATCAACTCACCATGCGCCATGTTGATCACGCCCATCACGCCGAAGGTGATAGCAAGGCCGATCGCTGCCAGCACCAGCACGGAGCCCAGGCTCAGGCCGAAGAACAGGGTCTCCGCGTAGCCGAACAACTCGGCGCGAGCCTGGATTTTTTTCAACGCCGCAGCGGCCTCGCGACGCACGCTTTCATCCGGGTCATTGTTTGCCAGTCGGGTCAGACCGTTGCGCACCGCGGGTTCGAGGCTGCCGGCGACGCTGGCAACCGCCTTACGGCGCTGTGCCGCATCCGGGTCGCTGAGACTCGACAGTGCGATCGCGGCCAGCATGGCTTCGCGCACCTTCGCATCGGGTTCGTTAGTCACCAGTCCGCTGAACAGTTCGGCATGGCGTGGCTCGATGTGGTCGAGCATCGCGTTCACCGCATTCAGGCGCACCGTCGGATCCGGGTCGCTCAGGTTGATCTTGGCCAGCAACGCGTCGATCTGGTTGCGCATCGCGTTGTTGAGCGCGAGCTTTTTGAACTTGCGTGTACTGAATGCGCCGTAGTCTTCGCCGCTCAGCGCATCAACGGCCACGGTGTCGTCGCCTTGTTCACGCATCCAGACCAGGCGATTGTTTTCGTTCAGGTAGCGCAGCTCGCCATCGGCGATACCGCGCAGCAGCTCACCACGCTTGGGATGTTTACTGTCAGCCAGCGCGGTAATGCCCTGGCCCTTGACATCGAAGTCGCGGTCCAGGATCTGTGCGAACGCCGCATCCAAGGCCGGATCACCAGTCTCGATGTCGGCCGCGAACAGCGGCGGCATCAGACAGAGCAACAGCGTGGTTACGAGAATTCGCAACATGACATCAGGTACTCAATTGGGTTTGGAGGTCGTGGCACCGGTGTACGGGACACCGGTGCCACGCGCTTGCACAGCGTTTCAGTGGTCGTTAGGTCAGTAGTTCTGACCCGAGCACTTGGCCGTCTTGACGTTGTAGTTACCGCACGACAACGGTGCGCGCCAATCCGAGATCAGGTCCTTCGAGCCTTCGAGGTAGTCGGACCAGGCGTCGCCGGCGACCAGACCCGGAGTCTGCGACACGATCTGGAATTGCCCGTCGCCCTGGATCTCACCGATCAGCACCGGCTTGGTGATGTGGTGGTTGGGCATCATTGCCGAATAGCCACCCGACAGGTTAGGCACCGCGACGCCGATGATCGCATCGGCCACCGCGCTCGGGTCCGTGGTGCCGGCCTTTTTGACAGCGTCGACCCACATGTTGAAGCCAATATAATGTGCCTCCATCGGATCGTTGGTGACACGCTTCTTGTCCTTGATGAACTTCTGCCAGGCCTCGATGAAGGTATCGTTGGTGTCACCCTCGACGCTCATGAAATAGTTCCATGCGGCCAGGTGACCAACCAGCGGCTTGGTGTCGATGCCGGACAACTCTTCCTCACCAACCGAGAAGGCCACCACCGGGATGTCCTTGGCTGAGACGCCCTGGTTGCCGAGTTCCTTGTAGAACGGCACGTTGGCGTCGCCATTGATGGTCGAGACCACGGCAGCCTTCTTGCCCGCCGAGCCGAATTTCTTGATGTCGGACACGATCGACTGCCAATCGGAGTGACCGAACGGCGTGTAGTTGATCATGATGTCGCCTTCCGCAACGCCTTTGGCCTTCAGATAGGCCTCGAGGATCTTGTTGGTGGTGCGCGGATACACATAGTCGGTACCGGCCAGGACCCAGCGCTTGACACCCTGCTCCATCAGATAGTCGACCGCCGGGATGGCTTGCTGGTTCGGCGCGGCGCCGGTGTAGAAGACGTTCTTCGACGACTCTTCGCCCTCGTACTGGACCGGGTAGAACAGCAGGCCGTTGAGTTCCTCGAACACTGGCAGGACGGACTTGCGCGAGACCGACGTCCAGCAGCCGAACACCGCGGCCACCTTGTCCTTCTCGAGCAATTCGCGCGCCTTCTCGGCGAACAGCGGCCAGTTGGACGCAGGGTCGACGACCACCGCCTCGAGCTTCTTGCCGAGCAGCCCGCCTTTCTTGTTCTGCTCATCGATGAGCATCAGCATGGTGTCTTTGAGCGTGGTCTCGGAAATGGCCATGGTGCCGGATAGCGAGTGCAGTACACCGACCTTGATGGTATCGGCTGCCTGTGCGGCGCCGGCCATGCCAAGCGCAGCGGCTGCGGAGACCGCCAGAGACAGGCGGCGAAGATTGGTTGCGAAACGCATTGTTGATGTTCTCCCCGTACGGTTGATGACAGAACTGCCGGCCACTGCTGAGAAGTTGTGCCTTTTCTGTGGGCGCTTCCGTGACAGCCCGGTGCCCTGATGGCCCGGCGAAGCGACAGCTGACAGGGGAACTGCAGTTGTTGTGCCAAATCGGTAAGCCGCTGTTTTGAGGAGAGATAATTGACCCTGATGGTGCGCCGAGGGGAACCAGCGCCTCATCATGGTGCGGATAGAAATCCGCTCTGCGCCAGGGTGGGGCAGGCGGTCTCGGCTGGCTACTGGGACGATCGCATGGGGTGCGGCCGATGCACGCTGGCGGTGCGCGACGGGCCCAGCATCGCATCGGCCCCGCCAGGCCGCGAGCAAATTTCATTGCGTCGCAGCGTGGCCTGAGAGGTCCAGGATGGACCTATTCAGGGCGTCGCGTGGGGCCTATGCCGGGGCAGCCGGTCGCGGAGACAGCCTGGCTAAGCCCGCTTGATCCAGCCGCGGGCAAACCGCTCCTGGCCGGGGTCGCCGGCCATGATCTCGACGTAACGTGCGCCCTGCTGGATGTTCATCATCTTGACCAGCGCATCGCTGTCGCGGTCTTTCTTCAGCAGGGCCTGCATCGTCGCCATCGTCTTGTCACCAAACCAGCCGTCAACGATCAGGTCCAGGTAGTCTTTCTGATTGCGGTTGAGCAGATTGAGTGACGACTGCAGAAAACGCACGGCGCGCCGTACCCCCATGTTGACCGCAGTGTCATAGAGCTCGTTCGCGACCGCCTGGTCGGGCATCTCGTCGCCCATGAAGCGATCCCAGTAGGCCCCCTTGTAAAACGCCCGCACCTGGGCCAGCAGTGCTGCGTCTTTGTCCAGACTCTTGGGAAAACCGGCCTTGCCGCGCTTGGCATCGATGCTTTTCCAGCCAGCCCAGTCGGGGTGATGCACGCGCGCAATGCCACGGTAGGTCTCGCCGCCACGATCGACCGGGTCATTCACGTAGCCGCCCTCGTGTGCAGAGGTGATTTCGAACGCCGCGCTGAAATCCGCCATGGCCGCCGCCCTCCGATCAATAATCGAGTGTCTGTTTGGTGAAGAGATTCTCCGGCTTGGGCTCCGCGCCCAAAACAGTACGCAGCAGGCTGTTCATGCTCGCCACGTCATTGTCGAAGCCACCATGCGTGGTGCTCTCGGTGACCGGATTCGGCGTACCGTCCGCGTAGTACACGCGGAAACGTTCCGCGACCGCGGCCATCTTCGTCTTCTTCAGCAGCTCGTCCATGTAGCACTGCATCCCGAGGATGCTCTGAGGTACCTGTTCCTCGAAAGCACGCGAGACCAGGTACAGCAGCGACTTGCGGTACACCTCGCCTACCGTGTCGGCGCGTTCGGCGCGGTCGGTCAGGTTGAACACCTGCATACGATCGATCCCAAAGGTGCCGGTCGGGGTGATCAGGTAGGGGTAATAATGGCTCTCGAACAAGGCCTCGGTGGCCGCCGGCGCAAACAGCGTGCAGCTGGCGATCCGCCGGGTCGGGGCCAACACCTCCAGTGTCTCGAGCAGGCGCGCGAGCAGGATGCCACCGGTGCTGTGGCCGCAGATGTGTACCTTCAGCTTGGTGCTGTCGGCGCGCGCCAGCTCGGTCATCCAGATAGCCAGCGTCTCGCTGCCGCCGCGGTCCGGCAGAAAAGGCAGCCGGGCACCGTCTTTCATCTCGCGCCACAACGCACGCCCGGGGATGCGGGTCCCCCACTCCAGCAGCCGATCGGTCCAGTCCGATGCAGCGCCGGCGCGCTCGGCCGCCTCTTCGCGGCGGCGCAGGACCACGTCCTTGAGTTCCTCGAGAATACCGGTGTCGTACATGAAGTGGTACGGGTAGATGCCGTTGCGCTTGAAGGTCTCCTTCAGCGCCGCGATGCGCGCCGCCGAGTCCTTGGGCGAATTGAGTCCGCCGTGTGCGTAAAGCAGCAGGTGCTCATACTTGCTCTTGCTGCCGGCGACCAGCCTGGCGGTGGTGCGCACATCGTCGGCATTGCTCCAGTAGCGCCCGCGGGTCTGGAAATGGCCGTCGTCGACATGGATGAAATGGCCGGCGATCTCGCTGCGCGCCGGCCCCGCCTTCAGCGACAGGCCGCTGCGGTTGCGTTCACTGGTCTGCGGCAGATGCCAGATCTGCGGGGTCGATAGCGCCAACGTGAATACCCAGGCATCCATCAGGTTCTGCAGCCAGTCCTCGTACTGCCATAGACCGAGGCCGCCTTTGCCCCAACCCCGGCCCCAGGAGTTCTGCACCCAGAAGCCCTTGCTGTTGTACCCGACCAGCGCGAAGGCGTGTCCGCCTTGCTGCTGCTTGACGAAGGGGATGGTGCCGGTCTTGTGGTCGGGGCGCATCCAACCAGCGTGCGTCTGCGCCGAGCAGAACACCACGCCGGCCTCGTTGAGGGCGGCATGGAAATCTGCGATCTGTGGCTGGATGCGGTAATAGGCGCCAATCGTATGATCGCGCGCCTGCTTGGCACGCTCGACGGTCAGCGTGCCCGGCTTGCCCTGGGCATACGGCCATTTCGACTCCGCACACACACCCATGTGGTACCAGCCCTTGATCGCGCCGCGGCAGCTCGATCCGGCATAGTCCTCGCCCGGCCATTCGTCGTGCAGCTTGGCCATCTCGTACAGCATGCGTGGACTCACGCGAACGCGGCTGCCGCGACGAATGTTGAGCAGGTTGATTGCCGCGGCCAGACCGAAACCGGTGCAGGCCCCCTCCTGCTGCTGATCGAGGATCAGCAGTCCGCGCGGCGCCGTGACATAACGGCGCAGTTGCTTGAGCGACGGCTCGAAAGGCCAGTCGCGCAGATCGGGAACGTCCTGGACCGCGGTGGTCGGATGACTGGCCTGACTGCCTGTGCTTTTCCGTGTAGGCATGGTGCGGTTCCATATGCGGAAGCGACCCGCCAAGTATAGACGCGGCGCGTTGAGCCGTAGGCGCGGCCGGCAGTCGTTGTGCCCAGGTCGACGGTCAGTCCCAGTCGCTCTGACGCATCTCCAGGATCGGCTGGCCGGCGCTGTCGAACAACACCAGCCGGATCCGCTCACGGCGGTAGGTACGCGCACCCTCCAGTGCGCCGGCCAATGCCGCCTCGCGCTGCAGCACGCTGTCGACGCAGGTCGTGCGGGTGGCCGCCACCGGACCGACGAAGATGTAACCATCGGCTGCCTGGTATTCGGCAAACAGCCGGTTGCAGCCGCCGAACCCCTCGAGCCGGCCCTTGCTGCGAAACTGCACGAATGCCGAAGAATCCTCGGGTACGGCCTGATCGCGGATCAGCAGCGGCTTCCACTCGCTGCCCTGCAGCGGCTCGGCGACGCCAACGCCGCTGGACAAGGTGAGCGTGAGGGCCAGCGCGGTGCGTCTGGATAATGCTCTGCGACCCAACATCGTGTCTCCCGGATACTGTGGGCGCGCAAAGATAGCAGGGACCCGCGGGCAGAAAAAACCCCAAGGCCGGTGGGGCCCCCGGGCTTGTGGTGCGCACCGCGGGTGGACCGGAAGATCAGGTCTTGCCGAAATCGGCGACCACCGCGGCCATCCCGTCGGCATCGGCATCGGTCGGTTCGAGCGACATCCCCTTGCCCCAGTCGATCGAACTGGTGCTGGCCGCCTTCTTGCCGGCGGTGGCAGTCTTGATCTGGATCTTTACGTTGCTGCCCGAATCGGCAAACTCGATAGCGGTCTCCTCGCTGATACGGCCCTGGTGGTACAGGGTGACCAGGTGCTGGTCGAATGACTGCATCTTGTACTGACCGCCGCGCTCGATCGCGTCCTTTATGCTGCCGATCTCCATCTTCGCAATCAGGTCGGCGATGTAACCGGTATTGATCAGCACCTCGACCGCGGCGACCTTGCCGCCCTGGGCACCGGGCACCAGGCGCTGGCAGATGATCGCACGCAGGTTCTGCGCGATGCGCTTGGCCTGCCCCTCGATGCCATCCTTCGGATAGAAGCCGAGGATACGTTCCATCGTGGTCATCGCGTTGTTGGCGTGCAGCGTGGACAGGGCAAGATGGCCGGTGTTGGCAAACTTGAGGGCGAACTCCATCGTCTCGAGGTCGCGCACCTCACCCATCAGGATCACGTCCGGCGATTCGCGCAGCGCCGCCTTCATGCCGCTGCTGAAAGATCCGGTGTCGGTGCCGACCTCGCGCTGTGCGACGATCGATTTCTTGTGCTGGTGCACGAACTCGATCGGGTCCTCGAGGGTCAGGATGTGGCCGCCTGAACTGGCGTTGCGGTGGTCGATCATCGCCGCCAGCGTGGTCGATTTACCCGAGCCGGTGGCACCAACCACCAGGATCAGGCCGTTGCGCTGCATCACCAGATCCGCAAGGATCGGCGGCATTCCCAGGCTGTCGATGTTCGGCACGTCGGTATTGATGTGGCGTAAGACCAGCGAGGCCTCGCCGCGCTGCCGGAAGGCGTTGCCACGGAAACGCCCGATACCGTTGTAAGACAGCGAGAAGTCCACCTCGCCATGCTCCTCGAATTGCTTGAGCTTTTCGTCGCTGAGGATCTCGCGGATCGCACGCTCGGCATCGCCGGACTCGAGCGGGTCGCCGAGCTGGGCAAAGCCCTTTGGGGTCTTCAGCGAGATCTTCGCCCCGGTGTACATGAACACGTCGGCGGCGTTGTTCTTGACCATGATCTGCAACACGCGTGGCACGTCGATTTGCGGCATGATTCCTTCACTCCTTACGCAATACCGGGGGTCTGGGCGGCGGGCGGCCCGTCACCGGACGCGCCGCATCTGCACCACTGGATCAGCCCCGGGCTGATACCGATAAAGCGGTTATCGGTGAATCCACACAAAACTTTGCGGTCGGCGGGGATCCTGCGAAATAAACGCATGCCCACTGCGCCCGGACGGGTAGCAGCGGGCAGTCGGGCTGGCCAAAGGACCACTCGCCTGGGCCGCGGGCGCGCCGCGGTTCAGCGGCGCCGCGGCCCGTCGTCAACGCCGGTCCCAGTGCCTTTGCATCTCGAAGAACAGGAACGAGGCGCTCCAGGTGATCAGTACGAGTCCGGTCAACGACTCCAGGCCGACCAGGAAGCGCAGCCCGCCGAACGGCTCGATGTCGCCGAAGCCGAGCGTGGTGAAGGTAGTGAAAGAGAAATACACGCAGTCCATCAGCGAGCCGTCGAAGTTGCCGCCGAGGTGGCCCCATTCCGCGTGCTGGTTCAGCAGGTAATAGGTGAGACCGAAGAACCAGATCTCGGCGGTGTGCGCAATCAGCGCCATGTAGACACCGAACAGGATGCGATAACGGTGCTTGATGGACATGCCCGGTATCGCTGCCGATACCCGGCGCAGGAATTCGTAGTGGATAAGGACCGCCAGTGCCACCACCATTCCGTTGATTATCAGCAAGTTGATCAAGATGTGTTCCCCGACCGCCGAAGTACAAGTGTAGGGGGCTGCCGGCGCGCGGTCACCAACATCGCTCGATTGGCTTGATCTGGCGCCGAGCGCAGCGCTCAGCGAGCGTCCGGCCCGGTCCGGTAATGGCCAAGGAACATAGCCACCGCGCTGTCCAGGATGTGAGCCCGCGCGGCCGCATCCGGCACCGACTGGCCGCCGAGGATCTGCGGCCATAGGGCGAACGCGTGGATCAGGCCAAGGAACTGGTCTGCGGCCCAGATCGGGTCGTCTACCGCGAGGCGCGCATCCCGCGCGGCCGCGCCCAGCCAGTCGGCCAAGCCGGTCTGGCGCTCGCGGAACAGTGCATAGGTCTTCTTGGCCAGTGCCGGCGAGCGGATGAACTCGACCAGCGTGACCCTGGCGAGGCTCAGGAAAGACGGCGTGGCAAGCATGTCGAGCACCTGTTCGCCGATCTCGCGCAGTTGCTCCGCGGGCGACCGGGCCGGGTCGTAGGGGCGGTCGCTGACATGCTGGACACGCTCGATCAGATTGCCGGCGATCGCATCGAACAGCGCCTGCTTGCTGGCGAAGTGGTTATACACGGTTCGCTTGGACACCTGCGCGGTCGCGGCGATGCGATCCATGCTGGTGTCACGATAGCTGCGCGCCTCGAACTCGGTGAGCGCGGCCGCGAGGATGGCCGCCCGTTTCTGTTCGCTGCGGGACGGTGTCGACATATCTGCCTTTGGCCGACGGTGCGCCTGCATCGCCGACCTGAATGTACTCGGTCGATTGATTTTAATGTTTACCGCGGTTGGTGTGGCCTTATACTACACCGTCGAGTTTACTTTTCTGACAACCCGGTGCGTGCTGCGTTTGCAGCTCCGTTGCGATCGGAGAAAATGCGCGCTCGACGCCCGTTGGCGAGGAATTCCGCATGCTGGTCCGCATCACCCTGGTCATCCTGCTGCTCGCCGGCGTGTTCGGCGGGATCTTCGGCTGGAAACTGCACACCGCACAACAGATGGCCGCGGCGCAGGCCGGCGGCCCGCCACCGGCAGTGATTGCCGCCGCCGCAGCGCAGCACGAGACCTGGCAGCCCTTCCTGCAGGTGGTGGGCAGCCTGTCGTCAGTGGCCGGGATCGATGTGAACAGCGAGGTCGGCGGCCAGGTCAGTGCGATCCATTTCAAATCGGGCGGCCAGGTCAAGCAGGGCGAACTGCTGCTCGAACTGGACGACCGCACCGACGACGCCGCGCTGCAGGGGCTGCTGGCCGAACGCACGCTGGCCAGACTGAAATTCGATCGCGTCGCCAAACTGGTCAAGGACAAGTCCGTGTCCAAGTCGGACTATGACGAGGCACGCGCGATGCTCGACAGTGCCGAGGCGCAGGTGGCCGCGCAACAGGCGCTGATCGGCAAGAAACGCATCCGTGCGCCGTTCGACGGCTGGCTCGGGATCCGCCGCGTCGATCTCGGCGAATACCTCACACCCGGCGCGCCCATAGTCCCGCTCGAGCAGCTCGACCCGATCTTCTGTGACTTCACCCTGCCGGAGCGCGAGCTGGCCCGCGTGCGCAGCGACCAGAAGGTCGAGGTGCGCGTGCAGGCCTATCCCGCGCAGGTGTTCAGCGGGCGCATCACCGCGATCGACCCGGGGGTCAACGTCGGCGACCGCAGCTTCCGCGTGCGGGCCGAGCTCGGCAACCCGGAACAGACGCTGCGTCCCGGCATGTTCGCCGACGTTCGGGTCGAGTTGCCGCAGGAAGACCCGGTCGTGACCGTACCCGACACCGCGATCAGCTACGCCCCATACGGCGACTCGGTATTCGTTATCGAACAACAGGACGGCAAACAGGTGGTAAGCCGGCGGCAGATCGAGACCGGCGCGACGCGCGACGGCCGGGTCGCGGTGTTGTCCGGGCTGAAGGAGGGCGAGCAGGTGGTCAGCGCCGGGCACAACAAGCTGCGCAACGGCCAGGCGGTCGTGATCGACAGCAAGCCGGCACCGGCCCAGCGGACGCCGGCGGCATGAAATTCACCGACGTCTATATCCAGCGCCCGGTCCTGGCCAGCGTCATCAGCCTGTTGATCGTGGTCGTCGGCCTGCGCGCGATCACCTCGCTCGACGTACGCCAGTACCCCGAGACGCAGGATACCGTGATCACCATCAGCACCTCTTACCCGGGGGCCAGCAGCGAGCTGATCAAGGGCTTCATCACCACGCCGCTGCAGCAGGCGATCGCCGAGGCCCAGGGTATCGACTACCTGTCCTCGGTCAGCCGCCAGGGCCAGTCGGTGATCGAGGCGCACATGCGCCTGAACTACCCGCCCAACGACGCGGTGGCCGAGATTCAGGCCAAGGTGGCCAGCCGCCGCAACGTGCTGCCCGCCGACGCCCAGGACCCGGTGATCAGCTCGCAGACCGGCGATCGCACCGCCCTGATGTACATGGCCTTTTACAGCGAGCAGATGCAGGCCTCGCAGATCAACGACTACCTGCTGCGCGTAGTGCAGCCCAAGCTGCAGGCCCTGCCCGGCGTCGCCAAGGCCGAACTGATCGGCAACAAGACATTCGCGATGCGGGTCTGGCTGGACCCGCGCCGCATGGCCGCACTCGGCGTCACCGCGCAGGGCGTGGCCGACGTGCTGCGCGCCAACAACTACCTGTCCGGCATCGGCCAGGCGCGCTCGGATTACACCGTGATCGACCTGGCGGCCACCACCGATGTCGCCGACGTCGAGGACTTCCGCAACCTGGTGGTGCGAGCCAGCGCCGACACCCTGGTCCGTCTGCGCGACATCGCGCGCGTCGAACTGGGCTCGGAGGACTACGAGACCGCGACCTGGTACAAGGGCAAGCCGGCGATCTTCGTCGGCGTCTCGCAGGCCCCCGGTGCCAACCCGCTGACGGTCGCCAAGGAAGTACACAAGGCGATGACGGGCATCCGCAGCCAGCTGCCCTCGGGCCTCGAGGCACACATCCCCTACGATGCCAGCGCGTTCATCCAGGACTCTATCGACGAGGTATTCACGACGCTGATCGAGGCGGTACTGATCGTGCTGGTCGTGATCTTCCTGTCGCTGGGCTCGATGCGTGCGGCGATCGTGCCCGGCGTCGCCGTGCCGCTGTCGCTGGTCGGCGCGGCCTTCCTGATGCTGCTGGCCGGTTTTTCGATCAACCTGCTGACCCTGCTGGCGATGGTGCTGGCGATCGGCCTGGTGGTCGACGATGCGATCGTCGTGGTCGAAAACGTGCACCGGCATATCGAGATGGGCAAATCGCGCTATCAGGCGGCGATCGACGGTGCCCGCGAGCTCGCCCTGCCGATCATCGCGATGACCACTACGCTGGTCGCGGTCTATGCGCCGATCGGGTTCATGGGGGGACTGGTCGGTACACTTTTCACCGAGTTCGCGTTCTCGCTGGCCGGCGCGGTGTTGATCTCCGGCGTGGTCGCACTGACCCTGTCGCCGATGCTGGCATCCAAGGTACTGCGCCCGGCAGGCAACCCGGGGCGCTTCGAGACCGCGGTCGAGCACTTCTTCGACTGGCTGTCGGGTTTCTATCTGCGCCGCCTGCAGGGCGCGCTGACCTACCTGCCGGCGACCCTGCTGTTCGCGCTGGTCGTGCTGGCCAGTATCTACTTCATGTTCGTGACCACGAAGGCCGAACTCGCGCCAACCGAGGACCAGAGCATCCTGTTCTTCCAGGCAGTCGCCCCGCAGACGGCATCGCTGGAATACAACGAGGCCTATACGCGCGAGATCATCGAGGCGTTCGAAAAGGTCCCCGAGTACAAGGAGAGTTTCCTGCTGCTCGGCTTCGGCGGCGAGGACAACGTGGTGTTCGGCGGCTTCAAGATGGCCCAGCCGGCGCAACGTGCGCGCTCGCAGATGGAGGTCCTGCCCGATGTTCAGGGCCTGCTCAGCCAGATTGCGGGCTTCCAGCTGGCGGTGTTCCCGCGCCCCAGCCTGCCCGGCAGCAGTGGCCTGCCGTTCCAGTTCGTGATGCAGAGTGACAGCGACTTCCGCGACATGGACCAGGTCGCCGACCAGCTGATCGCGCGCGGCATGGCCAGCGGGCAGTTCCTGTTCCTGCGCAAGTCGGTCGAATTCTCGCGGCCCAAGGCGATCCTGGTGATCGATCGCGACCGCGCCGGGGATCTCGGTATCTCGATGGCGGACATTGGCAGCAATCTCGCCACGCTGCTCGGCGGAAACGACGTCAACCGCTTCAGCCTCGAGGGGCGCAGCTACAAGGTCATCCCGCAGGCCGAGCGCATCTACCGGCTCACGCCGGAGATGCTCGGCAACCTTTACCTGCGCGGCTCGGCAGGCACGCAGGTGCCGTTGTCGTCGCTGGTGCGCATCGAACGGACCGTTGAACCAAGTACGCGTTCGCAGTTTCAGCAGCTCAACTCGGTCACGATCGAGGGCCTGATGGCGCCGGGCGTGTCCGAAGGGCAGGCAATGGCAGCGATGGAGCAGATCGCAGGCGAGGAATTCCCGTTCGGTTTCACCTTCGACTATACCGGCGGCACACGCCAATTCGCCCAGCAGGGCAGTGCGCTGGTGCTCACCTTCTTTATGTCGCTGCTGGTGATCTACCTGGTGCTGGCCGCGCAGTTCGAGAGCTGGCGCGACCCGCTGATCATCCTGGTCTCGGTGCCGATGTCGATCGCCGGGGCGCTGGCCTTCCTGACCCTGGGCTTTGCGACAGTCAACATCTATACCCAGGTCGGCCTGATAACGCTGATCGGCCTGATCGCGAAGAACGGCATCCTGATCGTCGAGTTTGCCAACCAGGTGCAGATAAAAGAGGGCCTGGACAAGCGCGCCGCGATCGAACGCGCCGCGACCATCCGTCTGCGCCCGATCCTGATGACCACGGTGGCGATGCTGGTCGCGATGGTGCCGCTGCTCACGGCGAGTGGGCCGGGCGCAGTCAGCCGCTTCGATATCGGCCTGGTGATCACCACCGGGCTCGGCATCGGCACGCTGTTCACGTTGTTCGTGGTGCCGGCCGTGTACCTGCTGCTGGCGCGTGACCACAACGCACAGCGGGCGCTTGAGAAGGGACCGGATCGCGCGATGGAAAGCGCCGGCGAATAGCCGCGCAGGCTGCGCCATGCTCACCACCAGATCATTGTGACCATGTGTAGGGTGCGATAGCGCAGCGTATCGCACCGGCCACTCCACAACACACCTTGTATGCAGTCAAAGGCTTCGGCTAGGGTGCCGGATATGGATGCAGCGCAGCTCTCCCGCCTCGCCGCATGGTCGCGGCACCTGACATGGACACTGGCCGCGCTCGGCCTGTTCATTACCGCGCTATGGGTCCTGCACCGCGAGACCGCCGGGATCCGCTTCGCCGACGTGGCGGTCAACCTGCGATCAGTACCCTGGGGTGCCGTGCTCGTCGCACTCGGCTTCACCACGGCCAGCTATGCGGCCTTGACCGGCTACGACTGGCTCGCGCTGCGCCACATCGGTCGCCCGCTGGCATACCCCGGGGTTGCGCTGACCTCCTTTGTCGCGACGGCGGTCGGCCACAACCTCGGCGTCGCGATGCTCTCGGGCGGTGCGGTGCGCTATCGCCTGTATAGCGCGGCCGGGCTCTCGGCCGCCGAGATCGCGACCGTGATCGGACTGGTCGGGCTGACCTTCGGCCTCGGCGTGAGTTTCGTGATCGGGGTGATCATGCTGCTCGGGATGCCGGAGACGACGCAGATACTGCGGCTGCCGCAGCCCCTGGTGCAGGGCGTCGGGGCCACGCTGCTGGTGATGATCCTGCTGTACGCCATCTGGGGCGCCGTGCGGCGCACACCTTTGCAGCTGCGCGGCTGGCAGCTGGCGATGCCCGGGCCGGGTACAACCGCGCTGCAGATCACCTTCGCCGCGCTCGATATCGGCTTTGCAGCTGCAGTGCTGTATGTGCTGCTGCCGGCGCAAGTGCAGGTCTCCTATCCGCATCTGCTGAGCATCTATGTGCTGGCGATTGGTGCGGGCATCATCAGTCATGTGCCAGGTGGACTGGGCGTGTTCGAATCGGTCCTGCTGTTGGCGCTGCCGGACGCGCCGCGCGATGCGCTGCTCGGTGGCGTGTTGGCGTATCGCATCGTCTACTACCTGTTGCCGCTGGGCCTCGCCGCGCTGACCGGGATGGCGCAGGAGGCGCACCTGCAGCGCGCCCCGATCAACCGCGGCCTGCGCCTGGTGAATGTCCTGATGCGCCGCGCCGCGCCGCAGCTGCTGACCGTGCTGGTGTTCATTGCCGGCGCGATTCTGGTCTTCTCCGGCGCGACCCCGGCGCTCGGCGAACGCCTCGAGATCCTCAACGCGTTCCTGCCGCTGCCGCTGCTGGAGCTGTCGCACATGGCCGGCAGCCTGACCGGACTTGCACTGATGTTGCTGGCCTATGGACTGCAACGCAGGGTCAATGCCGCCTACCATCTGGCCTTCTGGCTGCTGGCGTTCGGTGCCCTGGTGTCACTGGCGAAGGGCCTTGACTTCGAAGAGGCCTGCATCGCCGGGCTCACGCTGGCCGCATTGTATTCCGGCAGGAAGGCCTTTTATCGGCAGTCATCACTGTCGGCGTTGCGCCTGTCGCCGGGCTGGGCTGCGTTGGTCGTTATGGTCGTGGCCGGCAGCCTGTGGCTGGGAATGTTCGCGTACCGGCACATCGACTACGCACAGGAGCTGTGGTGGCAGTTCGCACTGGCCAGTGACGCACCACGCTTCCTGCGCGCCTCGCTGCTGCTGATCCTGGCCGGTACCGGATATGCCTCGCTGCGCCTGCTGCAGCCGCGGGCACCGGAGCCGCAACTGCCGGATGCCACCGCGCTGCAACGTGCCGCCACGATCGTTCTTCAGTCACCGCACAGCGACGCAACCCTGGCGCTGGTGGGTGACAAGCGGCTGCTGTTCAGCCCCTCTGGCAATGCATTCATCATGTACCAGGTGCGCGGCGGCAGCTGGATCGCGATGGGCGACCCGGTCGGCGCGGAGGCGGAGCGCGAGGCACTGGCCTGGCAGTTCCGGGAGCTGTCCAACCATCACGGCGGACGGACGATTTTCTATCAGGTCGATGCCGAGAACCTGCCGATGTACGTGGACATGGGCATGGTGTTGCTGAAGCTCGGCGAAGAGGCCCTGATACCGCTGCAGGGCTTTTCCCTGCAGGGCAGCGCGCGCGCCGAACTGCGCCAGGTCCACCGCCGTGCGCAGCGCGAGGGTGCGAGCTTCAAGATCATTCCGCCCGAGCGTGTCAGCGCGCTGATCCCGCAGATGCGTGCGATCTCGGACGAATGGCTGGCGGCGAAAAACACCCGCGAGAAGGGTTTTGCGCTGGGCCGCTTCGATCCGGCCTACTTGGGGCATTGCCACTGCGCGCTGGTGTACATCGCCGGCCAGCCGGTGGCGTTCGGCAACCTGTGGACCGGTGACGGCAAGACGGAGATCTCGGTCGATCTGATGCGCCACGCCACCGCTGTGCCCAACGGGATCATGGACTACCTGTTCGTGGAACTGTTTCTGTGGGGCGCGGCCCAAGGTTATCGTTACTGCAACCTCGGCATGGCGCCCTTGTCCGGCCTCGAATCACACCCGCTCGCACCGCTGTGGCACCAGCTCGGTACCCTGGTGTTCCGCCACGGAGAGCATTTCTACAACTTCGAGGGACTGCGCGCCTACAAGCAGAAGTTTCACCCGGAGTGGCGGCCCAAGTATCTCGCCGCATCGCGCGGCCTGGGCTTGCCGACCGCGCTGCTCGACGTAACCGCGTTGATCTCGGGCGGTATCAAGGGCGTGTTCAGCCGCTGAACGTTTTGGAGACCCCGATTGTGAATCGCTTCGAGCTCGTTGCCATACTGCTGTCCGCCGCACTGCTCGGCGGTTATTACCTTTGGCTTGCGATCGAGGTGCGGCGCAATCCACTGCGCACGGTGATTGGTTACTCGGCGATCAAGCGGCGCGAATGGGTCCGCTCGGTGATGACCGACAGGCGCGATATCCTGGCCGTGCAGACGCTGCGCAATTGGACCATGGCGTCGAGCTTTCTGGCCACCACGGCTATCCTGCTCGCCTCGGGCGCGCTGCATTTCCTGACCAACATCCCGCAGCAACCGCAGCTGCTTCATGAATTGAACTTTCTGGGTTCGGTCAACCCGACCCTGCTCACCGCGAAGCTGTTCGCCATCGTCGCCGCGCTGCTGGTGGCATTTTTCAACTTCGCCGTGGCGATCCGCTACTACAACCACGTCAGCATCGAGATCAATGTGCCACAACCACAACAGAGTGCCGGCGATCTCGCGATCGTGCAGCGCATGATGGACCGCGGTGGCCACCACTACACCTTCGGCATGCGTTGCTTCTACCTCGCCGTGCCGTTGGCATTGTGGCTGTTCGGCGCGCTTTGGCTGCTGCTGGGCAGCGTGATCCTGTGCACCGCGCTATACGCCATGGACCGCCTGGACTGACCCTGTCGCTGTCTCGTCAAGGAGACGCCCGCATGCGACGCGCGATCCGCACCTGCGGGTCGCATCGCTGATCATGTGCGCGTTCAGACTCGGCATGTTCGGCACCATTGCGCTGCAACCCATCCTGATGGAAGAGCTGCTCGGCTATCCGGCGGGCACCACGGGACTGGTGATGGCACCGCGCGGGCTCGGCAGCGCGATCGGCATGCTGGTGGTGGCGCGCCTGATCAACCATTTCGACCCGCGCTACCTGATCAGCACTGGGCTGGTCCTGTCGGCCACCACGACCTTCGATGACCCGTTACCATCTTGGAATAAGCCCCGGCTGGCTGCTCTGGCCCGGCATGGTCCAAGGCCTCGGCATGGGCATGATCTTCGTGCCGCTGACGACGCTGGCCTACCAGAGCCTGCCG
>JAJDNF010000008.1 GCA_022340805.1 Chromatiaceae bacterium | reverse complement strand
CCCTGGACCAGATCCAACCCGCACGTCGCATCATCCGCGATCTGGTGACCCGCTTCTGCCTGAGCTGACCGACCCGGTGGCTGTAGACGCCTGCCACACGGCACCACCTGCCCGGCCACATGTCCCGACAAGGACGCGATGTTCGCGCGCTACCCCGGCGTGCTAGGCCAGCCCGAACACCCTGCTGTCGATCGCGTCGGTAGCGGTGCGGGCGCGACTTCACTTGCAACGCGCCAGCATTTATTGTGCAGTCGGTTCAGACAGCACTGAAAGACCGGCCCCGTGAGCAAACGCAGCAAGAGCACTACCGAGTTCGTCGACTGGTTCCGCCAGTCGTCACCCTACATCCATGCCCATCGCGGCAAGGTGTTCGTGCTGTCATTCGGCGGCGAGGCGGTATCCGGGGATGGCTTCGCCAACCTGGTCCACGACATCGCGTTGCTCAACGGCCTCGGCATCCGCCTGGTGCTGGTGCCCGGCGCACGCCCACAGATCGAACAGCAGCTGGCGGACCGCGGCGCCGACATGCAGGTTGTGAATGGCCTGCGGGTCACCGACGACGCCGCGCTGGCCAGCGTCAAGGAGGCCAACGGCGTGGTGCGCGTCGAGATCGAGGCACTGCTGTCGATGGGCCTGGCCAACTCGCCGATGGCCGGCGTGCGGATACGCGTCGGTTCGGGCAACTTCGTTACCGCCAAGCCGCTGGGCGTGATCGACGGCGTTGATTATCGCCACACCGGCGAGGTTCGCCGGGTCGATGCCGAGGCGCTGCGCAGGCTCCTCGACAGCGGCAGCATCGCGCTGCTGCCAGGCCTCGGCTACTCGCCGACCGGCGAGGTGTTCAACCTGAGCGCGGCCGATGTGGCCGGGGCCGTAGCCGCCGCACTGGGCGCCGACAAACTGATCTTCCTTACCGAGAACAAGACCACCGATGGCCGCGGGCGGGTTATCAGCAGCATGGTCCCGCGCGAGGTAGACCAGTTGCTCGCACGCCGCAAGAACATCCCCGAGGAACTGAGCCGCGTGCTGCACAATGCCGCAGTCGCGTGCCGCGCCGGGGTCAACCGGGTGCATATCCTCGACCGGCATCACGACGGTATCCTGGTGTCCGAGCTGTTTACCCGCGACGGCGCCGGGACCCTGATCACCGCCGAGCCGTACGAGGTGACCCGCACAGCACGCATCGAAGACGTCGGCGGCATCCTCGAGCTGATCGCCCCGATGGAGTCCGCGGGCGTGCTGGTCAAACGCTCGCGCGAACTGCTCGAGCAGGAGATCGCGCAGTTCACGGTGGTCGAGCGCGACGGCGCAGTGATTGCCTGTGCCGCACTGTACCCATTCGCCGATGACGGGCTGGCCGAGCTGGCCTGCGTCGCGGTACACCCGGACTATCGCCAGGCCGGGCGCGGCGACGCGCTGCTCAGGCATATCGAGGCCACGGCCAGCGCGCTGGGTATCGGCGGACTGTTCGTGCTGTCGACGCGCACCACGCATTGGTTTCGCGAGCGTGGCTTTCAAAACGCCCCGATAGAGCGCCTGCCCAAGCGCAGGCGCGACCTGTACAACTGGCGACGCGGCTCAAAGGTGTTCATAAAAACGTTGTAATCCGTCGGTATTCTCCATAGCCGAAGCAGCAGATGCTGCACCGCACTGGAGCGCAGCGTGCGGGTTTGCACCAACGCTATGCAGAAATACGCCGGAAGGCGTCGATTGGCCAGGGCACGCAACTTGCTGGTTGTTTGTCCCCCCTCAACCGGGAGAAAGACCGATGCCACACCGGAAGCGTCAAGGCAAAGTCGCCGATATGCACCGCGACCACCACCGCCAGGTGCTGCTGGCGGTGTTATACCTGTGCGGAGTGGTACTGCTGATCAATGCCTGGCTGGTAAGCCAGCAGCTGGTAAGTTTCTAAGCGGCGTCGCCCACGCCTGATCAAACCGCGGGCGTTCGCTCGCGGATCAGCCGGATGAACGCCTCGGCTGCCGGGTTGTCGAGGTTGGCGCGCGTGCGCGCGATCCACAGCGTGCGCATGATCGACAGCCCCTGTATGCGAATCGGGTGCAGTTTTCCCGCGCCGATTGCGCCCTGCAGCGCGAAACGCGGCAGAAAGCTCACATGTCTGCCACGCTCGAGCATCGCGACAATGGTGTCGGTCGACCCGACCTCCATCGCGATCGGGATCTCGTCGATACCGACATCGGCCAGGCTACGATCCAGCGTGATGCGCATCGAGGATTCGCGTTCGCGCAGCACGTAGCTCAGCCGCGGGATCTCCGCGAGCGCGAGGACGTCACGGCTGCCCAGCGGATGTCGCGGCGAGCAGACCAGTACCAGCTCGTCATCCAGCCACTTCTGTACCAGCACGTCCCGGTGCTCGGGCTGGATCTCGGTCAACGCCAGGTCGGCCAGTCCGGTTGCGAGCCGCGTGTGAATGCTGCGGCTGTAACCGACCCGACTGTCGATACGGCAATCAGGGTGGGCCTCGGCGAACGCCAGCAGCAGATCGGGTAGCAGGTGCTCACCAATCGACTGCGTGACGGCGAGGCGCAGCCGATTGCGGCCGGCCTTGAGCTGGCGCAGCTCGCTGACCAGGTCGAGCTGGTGGTCCATCACAACGCGTGCGAACGCATAGACCCGCTCACCGGCCGTGGTAAGGCGCAGGCGACCGGCCTCGCGCACCATCAGCTCAAGACCGAAACAGCGCTCCAGCGCGCGCAGGCGCTTGGTCACCGCGGGTTGACCAATATTCAGCGCCCGCCCGGCCTCGGCCACGCCGCCGCGCTCGACGATCTCCCGCAGGGTGGCCAAGGCCCTCAGGTCCGGCAGGCTTCGATATTCCATATCGGAATGTTAGCTTTTTTGCGTTCATTAGCAAAAATCCGTAATTTCCCTCAAAATGTGTGCTGTTGGCGGGTGACCGATGGTCCAAAACCGCCCTCTCGGCGGCGCCACAGGCCCCGCCCGATTTCCTGTACGGAATCAAACCTCGCGCAGCGGGTCGCCGCCGTGACGGCCGGATGCGCCGCGCGAGCGCATGAGAAGCCTGTGCGGTCAGGCATCAAAACACCACGTGTGAAAGCATTTTCGAGGAACACACATGAGCAATGCACCTGAACAGACCGCTGCGGCCCCGATTGCCAAGCAGGTCAGTGCGACAGAATCCGAATCCGCCAGCGCCGCGCCCGCCACACGGCGCGGGCCGCTACTCAATGCCAAGCAGGCGATTGCCGGCGTCCTGTTCGCGCTGCTCGCCCTGTACATGGCCGGCGTTGTACCGACGGTCGAGATCGCCTGGGTCAGCGCCATCCTGCTGCTGACGGTCTACCTGTTCGCATTCGAGGTGGTCGGCGTCGACGTCGCGGCCGCGACCGTCATGGTGCTGCTCGGCCTGACCACCCTGTTCGCACCCGTCATGGGCCTCACTCAGGGCCTGGTCGACAACAAGCACCTGTTCGATGGCTTCGCCTCGAACGCTGTGATATCCATCATCGCGGTCATGATCATTGGCGCCGGTCTCGACAAGACCGGCATCATGACCAAGGTCGCCGCGTTCATTCTCAAGGTCGGAGGGACTACCGAGGCGCGTATCATCCCGATCATCTCGGGTACGGTCGGCTTCATCTCGTCGTTCATGCAAAACGTCGGCGCCGCCGCGCTGTTTCTGCCGGTGGTGTCGCGCATCTCGGCGCGCTCTGGCCTGCCGATGTCGCGCCTGCTGATGCCGATGGGCTTCTGCGCGATCCTCGGCGGCACCGTGACCATGGTCGGCTCGAGCCCGCTGATCCTGCTCAACGACCTGATCCTGACCTCGAACAGGGCCCTTCCGGAGGCACAGCAGATGGACACCTGGGGCCTGTTCTCGGTCACCCCGATCGGTCTCGCGCTGGTCGCGACCGGGATCGCCTATTTCGTGCTGGCCGGCCGCTTCGTCCTGCCCGCCGGCAACAAGGGCAGCAAGAGCAAAGACGACGCGATGGCCTATTTCCGCGACATCTACGACCTCGATTACGAACTGTTCGAGGTCGAGGTGCCGGAGGACAGCGAACTGGTCGGCAAGACCCTCGACGATGTCGAGCATCAGGACCGGGTGCGCGTGATCGCCTCGGCCAGTGGCGGCACAATGAAGACCGGTCCGGGGGCCATCGCCCGCGACACCGGGATCGCCGGCGGTATCGTGCTGGGCATCATCGCCTCGCCCAAGCACCTGCTCGAATTCGTCGACAAATACAAACTGGATCTGCACAGCAGCATCGAGGTGCTCGGCGAGATCTTTGCCCCTACCAAGTCCGGTGTCGCCGAGGTCGTCATCCCGCCCAGCTCCAACCTGGTCGGCAAGAGCGCGCGTGACGTGTGGATGCGCAAGACCTACGGGATCGCGATGGTCGCGCTGCACCGCGACGGCGCGACGCTGCGCGAGGGCGACAGCATCCGTGACATCCCGCTGCAGGGTGGCGATACCCTGATCGTGCATACCCAGTGGGACGCGCTGGCGCGGCTGCAGAAGGACCGCAACTTCGTCGTCGTCACGACCGAATTCCCACACGAGGAGTCGCGCCCACACAAGGTCGCCTACGCCGGCGTCTTCTTCGCCATTGCGCTGGGCCTGGTCCTGTTCAGCGACCTGCGCCTGTCGGTAGCCCTGCTGACCGGTGCGATGGGGATGATCCTGGCGGGGGTGCTGAAGATCGAAGAGGCCTACACCGCGGTCAGCTGGAAGACCGTGTTCCTGCTCGCCTCGCTGATCCCGCTGGGCCTCGCAGTCGAGACCTCGGGCACGGCCAAATGGATCGCGGAACAGACCCTGGGCGTGGTCGGCAGCATGCCGATCTGGGTCATCCAGGGCGCGGTTGCTGTGCTGGCAACCTTCTTCACCCTGGTCATGTCGAACGTCGGTGCGACGGTGCTGCTGGTGCCGCTGGCGGTCAACATCGCGATCGGGGCCGGTGCCAACCCGGCGGTATTCGCACTCACCGTGGCCATCGCGACCTCCAATTCCTTCCTGATCCCGACCCACCAGGTCAACGCGCTGATCATGGGCCCCGCCGGCTACCGCGTGCCCGATTTCATGCGCGCCGGCGGCATCATGACAGTGTTATTCTTGGTCGTGATGATGGTCATGTTGAACCTGATCTACTGATCGCCGCGGCCGGGCACCGGCCGCCTCTGCGACCGAAGCAAACCTGGTTTGGAGACGGCATGTCCGGAGCTTGTTCAAGCGCAATCTGGGTCAGACCGCGTATCGCCGGCGGGCTGGCCGTGTTGCTTATGTCCGTTCTGCCGGTGATTGGCCGGGCGTCATCGGGCGCACCCGAGGTCATCGACCTTACCCGGCACTGGGCCGGCTATTTCGGCATCGCGGTATTCCTGCTGGCTTACCTGCTGGTCATGGCCGAAGAATTCACCCACATGCGCAAGTCCAAACCGGTCATCCTGGCGGCCGGCCTGATCTGGGCAGTGGTCGCGTGGGTCTACCAGGCGCAAGGCAACACCACCGCTGCAGAACATGCAGTCCGCACCAACCTGCTGGAGTATGCCGAGTTGATGCTGTTCCTGCTGGTGGCAATGACCTACATCAATGCGATGCAGGACCGCCAGGTGTTCGAGGCACTGCGCTCGCGCCTGGTCAGTGCCGGTTTCGGCTTCCGCTCGCTGTTCTGGATTACCGGCACGATGGCGTTCCTGATCTCGCCGGTCGCAGACAACCTCACCACCGCGCTGCTGATGTGCGCCGTAGTGCTTGCGGTCGGCGCAGATAATCGGCGCTTTGTGACCCTGTCGTGTATCAACATCGTGGTCGGCGCCAATGCCGGCGGCGCGTTCAGCCCGTTCGGTGACATCACCACACTGATGGTATGGCAGAAGGGGGTGGTCGACTTCTGGAACTTCTTCCACCTGTTCGTCCCGGCGGTCGTGAACTTCGTCGTGCCTGCCGCGATCATGCACTTCGCGGTCCCGGACGAGAAACCGCATGCCAGCGAAGACTGCGTCATCATGCGGCGTGGCGCCCGGCGCATCATCGCGCTATTCCTGCTGACCATCATCACGGCAGTCTCGTTCCACAATTTCCTGTACCTGCCGCCAGTGATCGGCATGCTGACCGGGCTGGGCTATCTGGGCGCGATGGGTTACTACCTCAAGAGGACCCACGAACGCTACAGCAACAACGGCGTCGAAGTGGGTGACGTGCTCGCGTTCGACATCTTTCGACCGATAGCGCGAGCCGAATGGGATACCTTGCTGTTCTTCTACGGCGTGGTGGCGTGCGTTGGGGCACTCGGCTTCATGGGTTATCTGGCGCTCGCCTCGGACCTGATGTATCACCAATGGGGCGCGACCCAGGCCAACGTCACTATAGGCCTGATGTCTGCCGTCATCGACAACATCCCGGTGATGTTCGCCGTTTTGTCGATGAACCCGGACATGTCGCTCGGTCAATGGCTGCTGGTCACTTTCACCGCCGGTGTGGGTGGTTCCCTGCTGTCCATCGGGTCGGCCGCAGGAGTCGCGCTGATGGGACAGGCGCGCGGCACCTACACCTTCTTCGGCCACCTCAAGTGGACGCCGGCAATCGCGGCCGGTTACGCGGCCAGCATCCTGGTCCACTTCTGGATAAACAGCTCACGCTTTTGAGCAAACAGTCCCGGCGCCTACTCACAACACCGGTGGGAATGTTGCTATATTTCCGCCCTTGAGTTCACCCGTGGATGTGGCTGATGAGCGATTTCCTGCGACGCGCCGAAGAACTGGTCGAGGTCGGGCGCTACCTGTACAGCCAGAACATGGTACCGGCCACCAGCGGCAACCTCTCGGCCAAACTCAACGACGACTCGATCGCGGTGACCGTATCCGGCCGCCACAAGGGCAAGCTCACTACCGAAGACATCATCCGCGTGGACGCCTACGGCCATTCGATGGACTGGCGGCGGCCTTCCGCCGAGGCCCTGCTGCATACGCACATCTATAATCTGTTCCCCGACGCCCGCGTGGTGTTGCATCCTCACTCCGTGAATGCGACGGTACTCTCGATGCTGGCCGAGAGCGAGTTGGTGCTGCAGGACTACGAGCTACTCAAGGCCTTTCCCGGTGTCGGCACCCACGACTGCGCCGTGACCGTCCCGGTGTTCGAAAACGACCAGGACATCGGCCGTCTGGCGGTGCGGGTCGACGAGCGTCTCCGTCAGGGTTGTGCGGCACCGGGCTACCTGATCCGCGGTCACGGCTTTTACACCTGGGGCGATTCCACCGAGGACGCCCTGCGTCACGTCGAGGCCTTCGAGTTCCTGTTCCAATGCGAATTGCGCATGCGAGGCAAATGACATGACGGCATTGACGATCAAAACCACCACTGGCGAGACCCTGCAGACTATCAAGGAGCACCACGCGATTGCCGCTGCGCTTGCCGAGCTGGGGGTCCAATTCGAGCGCTGGCAGGCAGATCGACCGCTGGACGACGACGCCGACCAGGCGGCAGTGCTCGCCGCCTATCAGTCCGCCGTTGACAGGCTGAATGCGCAATACGGTTTTCAGTCCGTCGATGTGGTGGCACTCGGCCCGGACCATCCGCAGAAGGCCGAGATGCGCCAGAAGTTTCTCGCCGAGCATACCCACGCAGACTTCGAGGTGCGCTTCTTCGTCGACGGCAGCGGCCTGTTTTACCTGCATGTCGGCGACCGGGTGTACCTGGTGCTTTGCGAGAAGGGTGACCTGATCAGCGTGCCGGCCGACACCACCCACTGGTTCGATATGGGCGAGAATCCACGCTTCAAGTGCATCCGCTTCTTCACCACGCCGGATGGCTGGGTCGGCAAATTCACCGGGAGCGATATCGCCACACGCTTCCCTGATTTCGACAGCCACGTGCAGAGCCTGCAGTGATCCGGGCGGTCCTGACCGATATCGAGGGCACCACGTCGTCGATCTCGTTCGTCAAGGACGTACTTTTCCCGTACGCGCGCGCGCACATGCGGGACTTTGTCACCTCGAATCTGGACGACCCGGCAGTCCGCCAGGCGCTGGACGATGTCGACAACGCGGTCGGCCACCTGTTGAATATCGATGAGGCGATCGCGCAGCTGGTCGCCTGGATCGATGAGGATCGCAAGATCACGGCACTCAAGGCGCTGCAGGGCCTGATCTGGGAGGCCGGTTACAACGATGGTGACTTTCACGGTCACATCTATCCCGACGCAGCCAGGTACCTGCGCGACTGGCAGGCAGCGGGTATCGATCTCTACGTGTACTCCTCCGGCTCGGTTTATGCGCAGAAGCTGCTGTTCGGGCACACCGAACACGGTGACCTCAGGCCGCTGTTCAGCGGCTATTTCGACACCCGGATCGGCGCCAAGGGGGAGGCGGATTCGTACCGGCGCATCCAGCAAGAGATCGGCCTGCCGGCCGAACAGATTCTGTTTCTGTCCGACGTCCCGGCCGAGCTGGATGCGGCGCGGGCCTCCGGCATGCAGACCACGCAGCTGCTACGCGATGGCACCGCGCCGGCCGGCTCACACCGCGCCGTCCGCGACTTCAGTGAGATCCGGGTCGACTGATCCCGGCAGGAATCTCGGCGCCCCCCACCCACGATGCAGGCTAGCGCCCCGGACGCCGACACTGGCAGCAAGGATCTCGCCGAACCCACCCCGGTTCTTCGACTCGGTTTCCCCAGGCGGGACCGGTACTAAGGCGAACGGGCACGCGACAGCTGGCCGGGGCATGCGATTTCCCGCTCGGGAATTTCGCATCGCTGTCGAATCTTCAGCTTTCGCATCCACAGGCTCAGGGGATAGGCACATGAATGAAGAACCAGGCTATCGCTGCGTTCACGAGACCAAGACTGAAGCCATCTGAAGCTGGATACAGGCTGGCGTATTCGCGCCACTTCCTTTCTTGTTCGTGTATTTTTTCCGCTCGAGTTCAACTTCGATATCGATTCCCCCGACCTCAATCCGCGCAGCTGGTCGTGGTCATCGGGCCGCAGGCCCATGCCTCGCATTGGGTGCCCAAACAGGTAGAGTCCGCGCTCCAGGTCCGGCGCCCGGTGATTGCGATCGAACTGCCGGTAGACCTGGGCGACTCAGCCAGCTCGCCGATGTTCAGCAGCTTGACCTTGTGGACAACGGGCCGTGGCCGCCGCGCGATCCATAACCCCTGCTCTGGAGTGGTCATAGATACCGCCATCGGTCGCCGTGCAATCGCCGGCGGGCATCCCGGCGCCTGGGTCGGGACACGTTGACCTCGCATGCTCAAGGTTCTGTTGATGCAGCCGAATATCTTGCGTTCAGGCTGATCGCAGAACGCGGCATGCATGCGCCTGCGCTGCCGCCGGCAATCCTGACAATGACCAGACAACCCGCAGAACAGCCCCATGCGCAAGCCCCCAATCATCACACTGTTGCCGCTGCTGATAGCGCTCTTGGTTCCATTGCCCGGCGAGGCCGCGCAACTACTGCGCATAGGCACCAACTCGTGGCTGGGTTACGAGCCGCTCTACCTTGCCGCCGAACACGAACACTGGCGCGCCGACCTGGATGTGCGGCTGGTCGAATACCCATCGGCAACGGAGGTCATCCGCGCATTTCGCAACCGGACCCTCGAGGCCGCAGCGCTGACACTTGACGAAGTCCTGACCCTGCGCGAGGCCGGCATACCACTCAAGGTCATCGCGGTCCTCGACGTCTCGGCCGGTGCAGACGTGATCCTGGCCAAGCCAGACATCACCACCTTCAGCGATCTCAAGGGACGACGCGTCGGCGTCGAAAGCAGCGCCCTTGGCGCCTTTGTGCTGACCCGGGCGCTGGCACTCAATCAAATGGAACTCGCGGACATCGAAATCGTGCATCTCGATGTCAGCACTCACCTGCGGGCGTTCGAGACGGGTGCAGTCGATGCGGTGGTGACCTTCGAGCCGGTGCGGACCAAGCTGCTGAACGGCGGTGCGCGGGAAGTGTTCAGTAGTAGCCAGATACCGGGCGAAGTGGTCGATGTGCTGGTGGTCCATGCCGACACCCTGGCCCGCGAACACGCCAGGTTCCGCGAACTTCTGGCCGGCTGGTTTCGGGCGCTCGATTACCTGCACCATGAACGCGCGGCCGCAGCCGCGTTCATTGCCCACAGACTGAAGATCACTCCACAGGAGGTGATCGAGAGCTATCAAGAACTCGAGCTGCCAGACGCCGCTCAGAACCGCCGACTGCTCAGTGAGGACCTGCCGAAGACGCTGCAACGCCTGCAGGATACCCTGGTCTCCACCGGGTTGCTGCGCCAGGTACAGGATACCGGCGACCTGCTCGAGGACCGGCTGCTCCCGCAGTGACGCAAACCATGCTTCGATTCTCGCTACGCGTCATCCTCCCCATCGTCCTCGGCGCATTCCTGATGGTTGTCACCGTCGTCGCGTATCTGGCCAGCCGGCAGATAATCCTTGCTGACCAGGAGGTGTCTCTGCGGCAGGAGATGCGCGCCGGACTCAATGCCAGCCAAGGTACATTGGAGCGCTTTCTGTTGCTGCGCCATCCCGAGGGGGTCGCGAAAGTCATCTCCGCATTCGGTTCCGACCTGGACCTGGTTGTGGTCTTCGTCGCGGACCAGGACGGCAAGATCCTGGCGTCGACGAATTATCGCGAAGAAGGCCTGCCGATTGCGTCGTTAGACCATGGCATAGACGCCGAAGTGGTGGATCGGGTCACGCGCAGCATGGTCAGCGAGGTGGCGATCTCGCCCGACCGGCGTTTCCTCAGCGGCTACGCGAGCATCTGTGATCCGCACAGCTCGGACCATCTGCGGGTGCGTCGTTGCGGGCTGCTGTTCCATCGGATCGATCTCAAACTCCATCACGACCGCGCGTCCGCCGCGCTGCTTGGCCAAACCAAGATCATTGGTATTGGATTCGCCCTCGGTGCGCTGCTGGTGCTGCTGATGGCGCACCGACTCATCACCCTGCGGGTCACGCACATCATCGGCACTCTCGACCAGTTCGGCACGGGCACTCGAAAATCGCGCATCGGCCTGACCGGCGAGGATGAGGTCGCCACGCTCGCCCGCTCGGTGGACGGCCTGCTGGACAGGATCGTCGCCGACGAAACTGCGCTGCGCGACAGCGAGCAGCTGAAGCAGGCGATCATCGACAGCGCAAACGCATCCATCATCTCGACCGATGCGGCAGGTGTGATCCAGTCGTTCAGCGCGGGCGCCGAACGTATGCTGGGCTACCGCGCCGGGGAACTGACCGGCAAGGCAACCCCGGCGCTGATCCATGACGATGATGAGGTGGCGGAACGGGCCAAGGAACTCAGCAAGGAACTGGGGCGCACGATACACCCCGGGTTCGAGGTATTCGTCGCCAAGGCGTGCCGGGGAGAGGCAGACGAGAACGAATGGACCTACATTCGCAAAGACGGCACGCGCCTCGTCGTCAGCCTGTCCGTGACCGCCTTGTTCGATGAGGCTGGCGAGGTCAGCGGATATCTGGGTGTAGCGCGTGATATCAGTGAGGAAAAGGCGGTCGTGCAACGCTTGCGCCTTGCCGAACAGGTCTTCAGGAGCGCCGGCGAGGCCATCCTGGTAACGGATGCGAATACCCGGATCATCGACGTCAATCCTGCCTATCTGGAGGTCACCGGATACAGCCGTGACGAGATCATCGGCCGCAGCCCGGCGATAGCGAAGTCGGGGCGGCATGACGCAGCATTCTACCAGGCCATGTGGCGCAGCCTGGAGTCGAGTGGGCGCTGGTCGGGCGAACTATGGGACCGTCGCAAGAATGGAGAGGTATTCCCGCAGTGGCTGACGATCAATGTGATCCGGGACGACCAGGGTCGGGTAAGCAACTATGTCGGCATATTCAAGGATGTGACGCAACAGAAGGCCGTTGAGCTAAAACTCGAACGGATGGCCTACTACGATCCGTTGACCAAGCTGCCGAATCGTTCCCTGTTCCGTGACCGCCTAAAACATGAAATCGAGTTGGCGCGCCGCAGCGGCGGGAACATCGCAGTGATGTTCATTGACCTGGATCGCTTCAAGTACGTCAACGACTCTCTTGGCCATGACGTCGGCGACCAGCTGCTGATCGAGGCGGCCAGCCGCATTCAGGCCTCGGTCCGGCAGAGCGATACCGTGGCGCGACTGGGCGGAGACGAATTCACCGTGATCTTATCGTCGCTCAAAGACACCGCGCATGCCGGCCATGTCGCCGACAAGCTGATCCAGGGCCTGCAGGAGGTCTTCGAGATCGCAGCGAATCATGTGTTCATCGGGGCCAGTATCGGGCTCGCGATCTATCCATTCGACGGCGAGGACTTCGTCACCCTGACCAAGAATGCGGACACCGCGATGTACCTGGCCAAGCAGTCGGGGCGCGGACGCTACAAGTTCTTCACCCCCGAGATGGATGCGGCGAATGCGCGCCGGCTGGCGATCGAGGTCGGGCTGCGCTCGGCGCTCGATCTCGGCCAGCTGAGCCTGCGCTACCAGCCGCAGATCCATCTCGCCAGCCAGCGGACGCTCGGCTTCGAGGTACTGCTGCGCTGGAGCCACCCCGAGTTGGGTGAGGTCCCACCGAGCGAGTTCATTCCCCTCGCAGAGGAAAACGGCATGATCGTTCCGATCGGCCACTGGGTGCTGCGCACGGCCTGTGAACAATTGAGGTCATGGCATAAGGCGGGCCATCCGCAACTGCGGATCTCCGTGAACCTGTCTGCCCGACAGTTCCAGCATGAGGCACTGATCGATGACATCGAAGGGGTGATAGCCGAGTGCGGACTGGCACCCGGGGAGTTGGAATTCGAGCTCACCGAGGGGATCCTGATGGGCGATGCGGACCGCTCGCTGGAGGTGATCCAGGCCTTGCGCGATGTCGGGGTCAGTATTTCCGTCGACGACTTTGGCACGGGTTACTCGTCGCTCAGTTATCTGAAGAGGTTCCCGATCCACGCACTGAAGATCGATCGCTCTTTCGTCCGCGATGTCGCAACCGACCCGGAAGACGCGGCGATCGTGCGTGCGATCATTTCGCTCGCCGAGCGCCTCAAGCTGCAGGTGATCGCGGAAGGCGTCGAGAATCACGATCAGTATGACTTCCTGCGTCGCGAAGGCTGCACACAGGCGCAGGGGTATCTGTACGCGGCACCGCTGCAGCCCGACGAGGCACTAGGGTACCTGCAGATGCCGGCCCCCCGGGCCAACGCCGCCAACTGAAAAACTGCGTGTCAGGCCGGACTGCTTGTCGCGGTTCCCAGCGCGGTTCGGCAAGGGTATCTTATCCCGGTCCATCGCCACTTGGCCCGGGGGGAGTCCATGCTAAACAGAGCACGAGGTTTCGGACTGGCCGCGCTGCTGCTTGTCACACAGTTGTATGCGCTGCCAGGCCGAGCCGATTGGCCCGGTTACGATAGCGACACGCGCGCCTACAACCTGGCCCACGGCCGGGTCGTGTTCACCGAAAACTGCATGCGTTGTCACGAGAGCGGCCGCAAGGGCGCACCGGTATTTGGCGACACCGGCGACTGGGCGGAGCGGCTCGAACAACCGCTGGACACCTTGGTCGATCATGCGATCGCCGGCCATGGCCGCATGCCGGCGCGCGGCGATCTGGATCTCAGTGATCAGGACGTCGCCTCCGCAGTCGCCTATGTCGTGGATCGCACCCGGGTGATCGCTGCCGAGGAGGGCAAGCCGCAGCCAGCGCGAGCCGCCGGCGCGTCGACAGGCCAGGCAGGCGAGGTGCCCGATCATGCTGTGATGCAAATGTTTCTGCTGCTGGTCGGAAAAGACCGCTGGAAGTGAGCGAACTGTCGTGCAAGCGCACTTTGCCGATTTGCGCGGACCGTCACCCAACCACCTAACACAGCGTTGCAGCCACGCTGATAATGCCGCCGCCGCATCGAGCGCAACCGATCTCAAGGCCGGCAATGCTTGCGCTCTGTGGGCAAAAAACACGATTATCCGGCAACTGCGGTCACCGGTCCCGCCGGGCGTGTCCGCGCCCTGATCGAGCAACGCCAGCATGCAGCCACCCGCGAAACCCGCCAACGAAGCCGAGCGTCTCAAGACCCTCCAGTCACTCGGGGTGTTGGACACGCCGCCCGAGGAACGGTTCGACAGACTCACCCGGGTTGCGAAACGCGCACTCGGCGTGCCGATTGCATTGGTCAGCCTGATTGACAGTGATCGGCAGTGGTTCAAATCCTGCCAGGGCTTGACCGCCACCGAGACCCACCGGGACATATCCTTCTGTGGTCACGCGATACATGAAGAGGGTGTCTTCATTGTCGAGGATGCGAGCCGGGACGAACGGTTTCACGACAATCCCCTGGTCAGCGGCGAACCCCTGATTCGTTTTTATGCAGGATGCCCATTGTCTGCACCGGATGGCAGCAAGGTCGGCACCTTGTGCGTCATCGACACCGAGTCGCGCCGGTTCGACGAGGCTGATACGGCAATATTGATCGACCTTGCGCATATGGTCGAACGGGAACTGGCCGCCGTATCCATGGCAATCAACGACGAGTTGACCGGCCTGGCCAATCGTTGCGGCTTCGAGGCGCTGGCCCACAACGCACTGCAGCAATGTCGGCGAGCGAAGCTTCCGGCCTGCATGCTGTTCTTCGATCTCGACAGATTCAAAGACATCAACGACAGCCTGGGGCACGAAACGGGCGACCGGGCCCTGCGTGACTTCGCCGGCATGCTCAGGCAGGCATTTCGCGATTCAGACGTGTTGGGGCGGATCAGTGGCGACGAGTTCGCGGTCCTGACCACTGGGGCAGATCGAGATCGGGTCGAAGCGGCACTGAACAGGCTCCAGGATATGTTTGGGCAGCATTCGGCCGAAGGGAACACGCCGTACAAAATTCTGTTCAGTGTCGGAGTGGCCGAGTTTGATCCGCAACGACCAAGGGACGTGGCCGAGCTACTCGCTGAAGCCGATGCGTTGATGTACAAGCAGAAAAATCAAAGGCGCCAGCCTGGAGCCGCGCGATAGTCCGCAATCAGTCGAGCGTTTCGTCGTCCCAGTCGCCTGCCCGTGCCCGGGCCTGCTGCGGCGCAAGCGACGCCGCACCGTCCAGATCGTCCGGGTGGAACCACCAGTTTTCCTCCTGCGGCGCAGTCCGGGCGGCCGCCCCTGCACTGTCGTGCTGCCCGTGAAGCTGCTTGCGGACAATCCTGACAGATCTGGGCGCGTCGATGCCGATCCGGGCCTGGGCGCCATCGAGCCGGGACAGCCGAACCTCGATTGGGCCGTCGCTGGTTTCGAGGATGATGGTCTCGCGTTCGTTATGGGCAAGCAGGAGCATTACTGCGGACTCCTTGTTCGGCTGGTGAAATACAAAGGTTCCATGTCTTCATTCGTGGCTGCTTCGCCCTGAGTTTAAGGGAATCGCCGACCTGCGTCGACGCGCCTGGAGGCCCAGCGTGATGCGCCACGCCAGTATCGGCGTTCGCCCCTGGATCCGGGTGCCGGCGCCGTTCGCGCCAGCACGGACCGGGCATCCCGATCGACCTCGCGGGTCGCCCCTCATCGGCGCATTTTTTTCGCCGCAGATTCAGGCAAGATGTGCCAAAGTTGTGCGCGCGGATGCCCTGTCTGCATTCCTGTTTTGTCGGCTGTCGGCACGGCGCGTGCGCCCCGATCAGACCAAAACGCGCACGGAAATTGCAGGCGGGCCTTCTGACAGTGCCCAAGCTAGCAACGGAAAACCAGATATGTCATCCGACACGAAATACCTACCAAGCTACCCGTCCGGGACAAGGGAGCCCGAGGAAATGAGCAGAATCTCCTGCGCAGCACACGACTACCGGCGGCAACTGCCGCAACCCGAATAATGGTGGAGTGGCAAACGGAAGCAGACGCCGCCACGGTGGCGGATACGGCATGTCGCCTGATCGGCATCGCGGCACGCAAGGCAATCGAGGAGCGCAACAAGTTTCGCCTGGTACTGGCGGGCGGTGCGACGCCGATGGCGACCTACCAACGGCTCGCGGCCAGCGACCAGAACTGGAAGCGCTGGTCGCTGTACTATGGCGACGAGCGCTGCGTGGCGGCCGATGACCCGCAACGCAACAGTGCGATGGTGATCGCAACCGGGCTGGCAGAACGGGTTGGCAAGCATTTCCCGATCCCTACCGAGCTGGGCTGCAAAGCGGCCGCAGCCAAGTACCGCGCATGCATCAGGAGCGTATTGCCGTTCGACCTGGTGCTGCTCGGGATGGGTGAGGATGGCCATACCGCAAGCCTGTTCCCGGGGCAGGACTGGCCGGACAAGTCGGTGTTCGCGGTCAAGAATGCCCCGAAACCGCCGGCCGAACGGGTCACGCTGGGCGTCAAGACGCTGCAAAACTGTCGCTCGATGCTGATCCTGGTGACCGGCGAGAGCAAGATAGACGCAGTCCGTCGCTGGCGTGAAGGCGCAGATCTGCCAGTCGCCCGGATCAGCGGGATGGACCAGGCACTGGTGCTGGTCGAGAGAAAATGCCTCGAATTTGCCGGTGGTCAAGCAGTCGGTAGCCGGGAGTCGATAGAGTTACGCAGATGATGTCCCTCGCAGCTGATATTGGTGGCACATTCAGCCGACTTGCCTGGCTCGGCGACGGAGTCGACCGCGATGCCCTGGAACAGGTGTTCCGCAATGCCGACTTCGACAGCCTCGAGGCGGTCATCGAGCAAGGCGCGGCGGCATGTGGACACGCCGGCGAGCCAATCGATCAAATGGTGCTGGCGGTTCCAGGACCGGTGCACAGCGACCCGGTGGTGCTGACCAATATCAACTGGCGGCTGCAACGCGACGCGCTCCGGTCACGTTTTCAGGTGTCACGGCTGACGATCGTGAACGACTTCCAGGCCGCGGCGCTGGGGGCGGTCAGCGAACCCTACGAACGGCTCAAGGTGCTCAATGCGGTCACACCCGACGAGGGTCCGGTGGTGGTCGCAGGCGCCGGCACCGGCCTGGGGATGGCCTGGCTGCCGGAGCGGAATTTCGACGGCCTGCCGCGCGCGACCGAGGGAGGACACCTCGACTTCGCGCCAAACGATACCGGCCAGCTGGCGCTTTACCGCGAGCTGGCCGCGCGCCATGGGCACGTATCGTACGAGCGCATCCTCAGCGGCAGCGGCCTGGTCGACACCTACCGGTTCGTCGCCGGCAGTGGCGGTCAGGCCGCGGGCCCGGCCGAGATCGTCGCACTGGCGGAACAGGCCGACCGACATGCACGGGAGGCGATCCAGACCTTCGTGGCGGTGTTCGCCGCCTATGCCGGCAACCTGGCGCTGGCATTCAATCCCAGCGGCGGCATCTATCTGTGCGGCGGCGTCACCGCGCATCTCGCCGACTGGTTCGAGCCCGCGGCCTTCATGGCCGGGTTCGCGGCCAAGGGACGGATGGCCGAACTGGTGCGGCGAATCCCGGTCTTTCTGGTGACCCGGCACGATACTGGACTGACCGGCGCAAAAAGCATCGCAAAAAAAGACTACAGGGCAGACAAATGACAAGCAGTAAAGAACAGCATCATCTCTACAAATACTACGTTGAACCGCAGGCGGTCAGCGACCTGACCCGCCGCACCCTGGTGCTGGTGCTGGCGGGCGGCGAAGGCTCGCGACTGAAGAACCTGACCAAGTGGCGCGCAAAGCCAGCCGTGCCATTCGGCGGCAAGTACCGGATCATCGACTTCGCATTGTCCAACTGCATCAACTCGGGGCTACGCCGCATCGGCGTGCTGACCCAGTACAAGTCTCACTCGCTGATCCGCCACCTGCAGCGCGCATGGGGCTTCATGCGCCCCGAGATCGGCGAGTTCGTCGAGATCATCCCGGCGCAGCAGCGCCTGCGCCCGGAGTGGTATCAGGGCACCGCCGACGCGATCTACCAGAATCTCGATATCATCTACCGGCACGAGCCGGACTACATTCTGGTGCTGGGTGGCGATCACATCTACACGATGAACTACGCCATGATGCTGGCAGCGCACGTGCAGGCCGACGCCGAGCTGACGGTCGGCTGCATCGAGGTACCACTCGACGAGGCGAAGGATTTCGGCGTGATGTCGGTCGACGAAGACTACCGCATCACGCAATTCACCGAGAAACCGGCCAACCCGGAGCCGTTTCCCGGCAAACCGGACGTGGCGCTGGCCTCGATGGGGATATATATCTTCTCGATGGAATTCCTGACCAAGGTGCTGATCCAGGATGCCGAAGACGAAACCTCGCAGCACGATTTCGGCAAGAACATCATCCCCGCCGCGATCGAGAACGCAAAATCCATCGCCTACCCGTTCCTGAACAGCCTCGGCGAACCTGCCTACTGGCGCGATGTCGGTTCTCTGTATTCCTACTGGAAGGCGAATATCGAGCTGTGCGGCATCGAACCGGAACTGAACCTGTACGAGCGCGACTGGCCAATCTGGACCTACCAGGCACAGAGCCCGCCAGCCAAGTTCGCGTTCGACGACGAAGACCGGCGCGGCCAGGCGATCGACTCCTTGGTGGCCGGTGGCTGTATCATCTCGGGCGCCAAGGTCAAACGATCGGTGATCTTCTTCAACACCCAGATCGAGACCGGCAGCTACATCAAGGAGAGTGTCATCCTGCCCAAGTGCCGCATCGGCAAAAACTGTAGACTGCAGCGCTGCATCGTGGACAAGGGGACCGTGATTCCCGATGACTTCCAGGTCGGCGTCGACCTGGAGGAAGACCGCAAGCGCTTCCTCGTTACAGACGAGGGCATTGTGCTGGTCACGCCCGGCATGATGAACCAGCGCCTCCACTACGAACGCGACTGAAGCTATGACGGATACCGCGAGCCCGCGCCTGAACCTGGTCCTGTGCTGGCATATGCACCAGCCCTGGTACCGAGAGAGCCAGGAAGGCGACTACCGCCTGCCCTGGGTCTATCTGCATGCCCTGAAGGATTATGTCGATATGGCCGCGCACCTCGAGGCGCATCCCCGGATGCGCTGCGTGGTGAACTTCACCCCGGTGCTGCTGGAGCAACTCGACGACTATGGCGAACAGTTCAAGCGCCATCTCGAGACTGGCGAGCGTTTTGCGGATCCGCTGCTCAACCTGCTTTCGGGGATCGATCCAATCCCGGCGGATGCCGAGGCGCGCGCCGAGATCGTCCGCGCCTGCCGGCGTGCGCACGCGCCGCTGATGATCGACGTACACCCCCAGTTTCGCAGCCTGTTCGGCATGGTCATGTCGCTGGATGGCAAGGCGGTCGATGAGAATCGCCTCGCATACATGAACGAGCAGTACTTTCTCGACCTGCTGAGCTGGTATCACCTCGCCTGGCTGGGCCACTCGCTCAAGCGCCTGCCGCACGTCAAGTCGCTGCTGGAACGCGAGGGGGTATTCGACGCCGATGCGCGGCTCGCGCTGCTCGAAGTCATGTGCGACGCGTTCGACGGCCTGATGGAGCGCTACGCTGAATTGGCACGCTCCGGGCAGGTCGAGCTCTCGATGACGCCCTATGGACACCCGATCGTGCCCCTGCTGATCGAAATGGAGACCATGCACTGCGCACTTCCGGAATCGAAAGGCCCGACGGAGAAGCAATACCCGGGCGGCCTCGAGCGTGCTCGCTGGCACATGCAGGAAGGACTGCGCGTATTCGAGCGCTATCTGGGCTGCCGCCCGAAAGGCATCTGGCTGTCCGAGGGCGGCGTGAGCGAAGACGCCTTGAAGCTGCTCGATGAATTCGGAATGGCCTGGAGCGCCTCCGGCGAGGGCGTCTGGCATAACAGCCGATTCCTGTCAGGGCTGGAGGCGCATGGTGAAGAGGCACGCCGCAGCCTGTTCTGCGCACATGCGGTCGACAAGTGCGAAACGCGCATGTTCTTTCGCGACGATGGGCTCTCGGACATGATCGGGTTCGAATACCAGCAGTGGAATGCGGCCGATGCCGCTGCGAATTTCAACCAGCATCTGAAGAACATCGCGCGCTACCTCGGCGACAGATCTGAAGAGCACGTCGTCAGCGTGATCCTCGATGGCGAGAATGCCTGGGAGTATTACCCGGACAACGCCTTCCATTTCCTCGGCGCGCTGTATGAACAACTTGCAGCGAGTGAGCATGTCAGGCCAATGACCTTCAGCGATGCGCTGCAGCATTGCCCGCCGCAGCATCTGCCTTCTCTGTGCCCGGGCAGCTGGGTGTACGGCTCGTTCTCGACATGGATCGGTGAACACGACAAGAACCGCGCCTGGGACCTGCTGGTCGAGGCGAAGACGACCTATGACCGGGTCACCAAGACCAAGCGGTTCGACGCGCCCGCACGCGCCCGGCTCGAACGTCAGCTCGCCATCTGCGAGGGGTCGGACTGGTTCTGGTGGTTTGGCGACTACAACCCCTCCGACAGCGTCAGCGACTTCGATCGACTTTACCGCCAGCAATTGACCAACCTCTACCAGATGCTTGGCGAGAGAGTGCCAGCAAGCCTGGAAAAGCCCATATCAAGCGGTGGCGGCAGCGCAGCGAACGCCGGCACCATGCGACGTGGCCATGGATGAGCAAACCGCTGGCCGGCGAGCGGGCGTCCTGCTGCATGTGACCTCGCTGCCATCCGGGCGACTGGACGACGATGGACTGCGCTGGCTGGATTTCATGGCATCGGCAGGTCTCTCGGTCTGGCAGGTGCTGCCCCTGGTAATTCCCGACAGCAACGGCTCTCCCTACCAGAGCCGCTCTGCGTTTGCGATGAACCCCGGGATCCTGCCGCTCAAAGACGCGCCGGTCAATCAGTCAGATTTCGAAGACTACTACGTCCAGCATGCACACTGGCTGGACGATTTCGCGCTGTTTGAAATCCTCAAGCAGCGCTTCTCCAATCAGAGCTGGGTCAGTTGGCCGGACGCCTATCGGCACCGCGATGACAAGGCACTGAGCAGCCTGCGTGAGTCCGCACATGCCGAGATCAACGCGATCATGCAGCAGCAATTCCGCCTCGATCGGGCCTGGCACCGCCTGCGCGAACATGCCAAAGAACTCGACATTCAGCTGTTCGGCGACATCCCGATCTTTATCTCTCATGACAGCGCGGACACCTGGTCGGAGCCCGAAAACTTCCTGCTCGACGACCAGGGACAGCCGACCTTCGTGACTGGCGTGCCACCCGACTATTTCGCCGAGTCGGGGCAGCGCTGGGGCAACCCGCACTACCGTTGGGAGAAGATGCAGGACGACGGTTTCGCCTGGTGGATATCACGCATCCAGCGCCAGTTCGAGCTGTTCGACCTGCTTCGCATCGATCACTTCCGCGGCCTGGTCGCTGTGTGGATGATCAAGTCGAGCTGCCCGACCGCCATCGATGGCTTCTGGCAGAACACCCCGGGCGACGCCCTGCTCGCGGTCCTCAAGGCCCGCTTTCCGGATCTGCCGATCGTCGCAGAAGATCTCGGCGTGATTACCGACGAGGTTCGACAACTGCGCCGCAAGTACCATCTGCCTGGCATGTCGGTACTGCAGTTCGCCTTCGACCACTTCGCCGATAACCCGCACAAGCCCGCCAACATTACGCCCGACAGCATTGCCTACACCGGAACGCACGACAACGACACCTGCGTGGGCTGGTTCAACGCACTCGGCGCAGAGGCGAGGCGGTTCGTGTTCGAGATCCTCGGCGTACCACCGACCGACGACATCGCACAGCTGATGATAGAGACCGCGATGCAGAGCAAGGCCGCGCTGGCGATCGCCCCGCTGCAGGATTTCCTCGGGCTGGGCAACGAGGCGCGCATGAACACCCCGGGGGTCAATCTGGGCAACTGGCGCTGGCGGTTCGAGTGGGACATGCTGAATGCCGGCCTGCCGGCACGGATCAGACCGATGGTTGAAGCCAGCGCGAGGTGGCATGGCCGCTAAACTTCCCTACCCCCTGGCCATGCTGCAGCGCGGTGAGTCGCACGACCCTTTCAGCGTGCTCGGCCGCCAGCAGGATGTCGACGGCGTGCTGATCCGCGCCTTCATGCCCAGCGCCGAACAGGTGGAACTCGCCGGCCTTGGCCAGATGCAGCGCGTGACGAACACCGATATTTTCGAGATTCGGCTTGACCAGGCACAGGCCGCTGCGCTGCCGCAGCACTACCAGCTCGAATGGCTGGAGAAGGCGGATGGCAGGCGTTATTCGCAGATCTCCCCATACAGCTTCGATGTGCTGCTGGCCGATCTCGATCTGCACCTGTTCAACGAGGGCAGGCACCACCATATCTACCGCCTGCTCGGCGCCCATTTCATCGAGATCGACGGCATCAGCGGCTGCCGCTTTGCGGTATGGGCCCCGGCGGTCAAGCGCGCCAGCGTGGTCGGGGATTTCAACGGCTGGAACGGCCTGCGCCATCCGATGCGCAGCCGTGGAGGCTCCGGGGTCTGGGAACTGTTCATCCCCGGAATGCAGCCGGGCGATCTGTACAAGTTCGAGTTCATAAGTCGCAGCGGGCACCCCATCATCAAAGCCGACCCGTACGGCCAGGAGATGACGCTGCGACCGGACACGGCCTCGCGGGTAAGCGTGCCCAGCACGTTCAGCTGGAACGATCAGGAATGGCTGGTGCAGCGGACGCACTGGCGCTGGACACACCAGCCGATGAGCATCTACGAGGTGCACCCGGGCTCGTGGCGACGCCGGCCTGACAACGGCTTCCTGAACTTTCGCGAAATGGCCGACCAGCTTGTCCCCTATGTCACCGAGCTGGGGTACACGCATATTGAGCTGATGCCGGTAATGGAGCATCCGCTCGACCAGTCATGGGGATATCAGGTCTCGGGCTATTTCGCGCCGAGCGCGCGCTTTGGCGCGCCGGATGACCTGCGCTACCTGATCGACCGCTGCCACGCTGCCGGCATCGGCGTGATCCTGGACTGGGTACCGGGACATTTTCCCAAGGATGACTTCGCGCTGGCCCGCTTTACCGGCGACGCCGTCTACGAGCATGCCGACCCGCGGCGTGGCGAGCACCGCGAGTGGGGCACCCTGGTGTTCGACTACGGCCGCCGCGAGGTCGCCAATTTCCTGCTCGCAAACGCCGTTTACTGGCTAGAGGAATTCCATGCCGACGGCCTGCGCGTCGATGCGGTCGCCTCGATGCTGTATCTCGACTATTCACGCAACGATGGCGACTGGCTGCCAAACCAGTACGGCGGACGCGAAAACCTCGATGCGATCGAGTTTCTGCGCCACGTCAACGCGGTGTTGCACGCGCGCTTCCCGGGGGCGCTGACGATTGCCGAGGAATCCACGGCCTGGCCGATGGTGTCGCGCCCCAACTGGATGGGTGGACTCGGCTTCAGCATGAAGTGGAACATGGGGTGGATGAACGACACGCTGTCGTACCTTGGCCACGACCCGGTGCACCGGCGATTCCACCATGACAAGCTGACCTTCAGCCAGATGTACGCCTACACCGAGAACTTCGTGCTGCCGCTGTCGCACGACGAGGTCGTGCACATGAAGCGCAGCCTGCTGGACAAGATGCCGAACGACATATGGCAGAAGTTTGCCAATCTGAAGCTGCTGTTTGCCTGGCAATACGCACACCCGGGCAAGAAGCTGCTGTTCATGGGGGGCGAATTCGGCCAATGGCACGAGTGGCGAGAGCGGGAGGCGCTCGACTGGCCGCTGCTCGAGCACGCCAATCACCGCGCGGTGCATGCGCTGGTGCGCGACCTGAACCACCTGTACCGCGAGCTGCCCGCGTTGCACCGGTATGATTTCGAGCAGCAGGGCTTCGAATGGATCGACTGCCACGACAGCGACCACTCGGTCCTCTCGCTGATTCGCCGCGGCGATGGCAGCTCGGTGGTCTGCCTGTTCAATTTCACCCCCGTGCCGCGCGAAGCCCATCGTGTCGGCCTGCCATGCGAAGGGGTATACCGTGAGATACTCAATACCAATGCCACCGGCTACGGCGGCACCAATCTGGGCAATGCCGGGCGCGTCATGGCAACGCGCGAACCGTGGCGCGACCATCCGTGCTCTGCCGTCGTTGTGCTGCCCCCGCTGGCCGCCGTGTTCCTACAACCTGAAGAATAGATCGGAATGAAGCTGCTGTTTGCCACCAGTGAACTCTTCCCGCTGATCAAGACCGGCGGTCTTGGGGACGTTGCGCACAGCCTGCCCAACGCGCTGACTGAACTCGAGGTGGACGTCCACGTCGTGCTGCCGGCCTACCGCGAGGTACTCAGCCGCATCGATCACATACGCGTGCTCGGCTGGCTGCCGCTGTCCGGTGGCCGCGAGGTCCGTATCCTCGAGGCCGAGCACCCGGAATTCTCCGCGCCGCTGTGGCTGGTCGATGCGCCGACCCTGTTCGACCGGCCGGGGTCGCCGTATACGAATCCGGAAGGCCAGGACTGGCCGGACAATGCGCAGCGCTTCGCGCTGTTCAGCGAGGCCGCGGCACAGCTCGCGCTGGACCGGCTGGACCTGGGGTGGCGGGCCGATGTAGTGCATGCGAACGATTGGCAGACCGGCCTGGTGCCAGCCTTCCTGACCCTGGACAAAACGCCCCCACGCTCACTGTTCACCGTGCACAACCTGGCCTATGACTGCCAGGTCGACTTCGGCACCTTTCAGAGCCTGCACCTGCCGACCCACTGGTGGTCGATGGAATACGGCGAATTCTACGGGCGCCTGTCGATGCTCAAGATGGGTCTGGTGTTCAGCAAGCTGATCACCACGGTCAGTCCGCGCTATGCGGAAGAGATCCGCACTGTGGAATACGGCTACGGTTACGCCCCCATCCTCGATGCGCATGCCGACAAGCTGGTGGGCATCCTCAACGGTATTGACGACGATATCTGGAATCCGCGCAGCGACCCGCTGCTCGCCGCCAGATACCACGCCGATGGCAAGATCCGGGCGGCCAAGCGCGCCAATCGCGAGGCCCTGCTGCGCGCCCTGGATGCACCCGAGGCCGCCATCCGGCAGACCGGCGCGCTGATCGGTTCGGTCGGGCGGCTGGTCCACCAGAAGGGCATAGACCTGCTGCTGGATGCGATCCCGGCGCTGCTCGCCGGCAGCGACTCGCAATTCGTCCTGATCGGTGCAGGTGAACCGAAGCTCGAACGCCAACTCAAGGATCTGGCAGACAGCCACCCGGAAAGGGTGTTCTGTTTCATCGGCTACTCCGAGACCTTCGCTCACCAGCTGGAGGCAGGCTGCGACATCTTCGTGATGCCGTCACGCTACGAGCCCTGTGGATTGAACCAGATGTACAGCCTGCGCTACGGCACCCCGCCGGTGGTGCGCGCGACCGGCGGTCTCGCCGACACGGTCGAAGACACAACGCCACGCAGCATCGCACGCGGTGAAGCGAATGGCTTCGTGTTCGTCGAGCCCAGCAGCGCGGCCCTGCAGGAGGCGCTGGAACGCGCCCTGGAGGTGTTTGAAAAACCCAAGCAGTGGCTGAAACTGATCAAGACCGGTATGCGTGGCGACTACAGCTGGCGCAGGAGCGCCGAGTCGTACCTGCAACTGTATCGCCCAGATTGAACGAGTAGGAGGTATATCTCGTGGCCGAACAAGACACTACGGAAACCTGCATTCTGCCCAACATGCCGGCCCTGCCAACCGAGCCGGAAGAGCTCAGCCAGGACATCCGGCGATATCTGGAATACCACCTCGGCCGCTTCCTCGGCTGTGACCGCTTCTACCTGTACGAATCGCTGGCCTACACCGTGCGCGATCGCATCATGAGCGACTGGCGCAACACCTGGTGTCTGTATCGCCGGGACGGCGCCAGGCGTGCGCACTATCTGTCGCTCGAGTTCCTGATCGGCCGTTCGCTCGGCAACCACCTGTTGAACCTCGAGCTGAATGCCCCTGTCCACCAGGCGCTCAAGGATTTCGCCATTGACCTCGAGGAGCTCGAGGACACCGAACCGGACGCCGGCCTGGGTAACGGCGGCCTCGGCCGCCTGGCGGCCTGCTTCCTCGACAGTTGCGCCACCCTCGGCCTGCCGGTCACCGGCTACGGGCTGCGCTACGAGTACGGCATGTTCCACCAGCACATAGAAAACGGCTACCAGATCGAGGACCCGGACCACTGGCTGCGCGACGGCCACCCCTGGGAGGTAGAGCGCCCCGAGTACACCCAGGTGGTCAAATTCGGTGGGCGTACCGAACATTTCATCGACCTGTTGCACAAGCCGCATACACGCTGGGTCGATACCGAAGACGTGATAGCGGTGCCCTACGACGTGCCCGTCTCCGGCTATCGCAACCATGTCGTCAACACTCTGCGCCTGTGGTCGGCCACTGCAACCGCGGCCTTCAACCTGAAGGAGTTCAACGCCGGCGACTACGCCGACTCGGTCGCCAGCAAGAACGAGGCGGAAAACATCACCATGGTGTTGTATCCGAACGACTCCAACGAGAACGGCAAGGAACTGCGCCTGCGCCAGCAGTATTTCCTGACATCGGCCAGCCTGCAGGACGTTTTCCGCCAGTGGGGTGACCGGCCGCTGGCGGAATTCGCCGACTGCAATGTCTTCCAGCTGAACGACACGCACCCCAGTATTGCGGTCGCCGAGATGATGCGCATCCTGCTGGACGATTCCGACAAGCGCCTGCAGTGGAACGAGGCCTGGAATATCACCCGACGCTGCATGGCCTACACCAACCACACGCTGCTGCCCGAGGCGCTCGAGCGCTGGCCGGTGCGCATGTTCGGGAACCTGCTGCCGCGCCTGCTCGAGATCATCTACGAGATCAATGCGCGCTTTCTCGCCGAGGTCCGCCAGCACTGGCCCGGCGACAACGATCGGGTACGCCGCATGTCACTGATCGAGGAGGGCCACGAACCGCAGATCAGGATGGCCTGGCTGGCGATCGTTGGCAGCTTCTCGGTAAACGGCGTGGCGGCACTGCACTCGCAGTTGCTGGCCGAAGGCCTGTTCAAGGACTTCTACGAGATGTGGCCGGAGAAGTTCAACAACAAGACCAACGGCGTCACGCCACGCCGCTGGCTGGCGATGGCCAACCCCCAGCTGGCGACCCTGCTGACGGAACAGCTGGGCGACGGCTGGCAGGCCGACCTGGGCCGCCTGTCGGCGCTGCTACCGCTGGCGGAAAAAGGTGACCGGGCGTTCATCAAGCGCTGGCAGGAGATCCGCCGGCACAACAAGCAGAACCTGGCCAGACTGGTGGAGAAGCAGACCGGGGTAGCGTTCGATCCCAGTGCGCTGTTCGATATCCAGGTGAAGCGCATCCACGAATACAAGCGCCAGCTGCTCAACGTGCTGCACGTAATCCACCTATACAACCGGATACGCAGGGGGGAAACGGCCGACTGGGTAAACCGCTGCGTGCTGATCGGCGGTAAGGCTGCCCCCGGATACCAGCGCGCCAAGGAGATCATCAAGCTGATCAACAACGTCGGCTCGGTGGTCAACAACGACCCGGCGGTGGGTGATCGCCTCAAGCTCGTGTTCCTGCCCAACTACGGGGTCACCAAGATGATGACCATCTGCCCGGCGGCCGACCTGTCGGAACAGATTTCAACCGCCGGCAAAGAGGCATCCGGCACCGGCAACATGAAATTCATGATGAACGGCGCGATCACGATCGGCACCTATGACGGCGCTAATATCGAGATCATGGATGCGGTGGGCGAGGACAACTTCTTCCTGTTCGGCTTGAATGCCGATCAGGTCAAGGCGCTAAGGTACAACTACGATCCGCAGCACTTCATCGATACCGACGAGGACCTCGCTCACGTCATCAGCCTGCTCGAAAGCGACCACTTCAGCGGCGTGGAACCCGGTCTTTTCCGCGGCATCATCGATGGCCTCCGCAGCCCGGACGACCCGTGGATGACATTGGCCGACTTTCGCAGTTACATCGAGGCACAAAGTCGCGCCGAACAGGCCTGGCGTGACCAGGAGCATTGGACGCGGATGAGTATTCGCAACTGCGCGGCCAGCGGGGTCTTTTCCACCGACCGCACGATCGGCGAATACAACAGCGACATCTGGCACCTCACACCGTTCAACTGAACGGACCGCGGATCATGGATGCGGCGAAACATGCTCGCCAGAGAGCTTGAACTTCAGCGTGATGGCGCGCTCCCGGCCGAACAGGCCGGAGCGCTGCAGGTCGAGTTCGATCTCGGCGCCGGGTGGCTGATCGATAAGCGCGATCTTCACGTCGGCGAAATGTTCGACAGCGGTGCCGTTTATGCTGCGGATCAGGTCACCCTTCTTCGCCCCGGCTGCCTCGGCCGGACTGCCGTTGCTGAAGCCGCTGATGAACACCCCCGCGTCGCGCTCATCGAGCATGACCTGCATCAGCCCCGCCGACGGCAATGACTGCTCGTTCGCCAGCACCAGGTATTCGGCCGTGTTGAACTTGCCTCCCGATGGATTGAAACTCGCTATGGTCTTTCCTGGGACCCCGGTGCGGCGGGCGACCCGATTGGGTATTCCATAGCGGCCGGCGATGTGCCCACGGCCGGCGAGAACCAGCATGCGGTGCTGTGGATCTGAATTGAGATATTCGCTGACCGCCTGCGCCATGGATTCATCCCAGGTCAGTTGCACCTCGTGGAAGCGTTGAAACTGCCCATCACCCGACGGGTGCAAGTCGAACATTTCACGCAGCAATTCTTCATAGTCCTTGTCGCCGAGGTCGTAGCTGTCCGGGAGCTCCTCGCGCAGCTCGGCCGGCAAGTCGTTGATGCCGACCCGGCGAATCTCGCTGGTGAGTTCGCGCGAGGCGTTCAGCGCGACGATTGGGATAGCGTGTTCCTTGGCAAACCGGACGATCGGACGATACAGCCGGTAATCGAAACGCCAGCGCTCGTAGTATTCGGTGCGGCGCAGCATCTCTGCCTCGTCGATCCTGCCGGCCAGGTAGTCGTCGAGCACGGGCTGGAAACGCTTCTGAAACCACTCGACCCCGAGTGCCAGACCCGCCGGGCGCTCGGCCATGCCGCGCAGCACCTCGAGCTGCAGCTGATGATCCGCCAGGGCCGTATGCGTCTCGCCGACATAGATCAGGCGCTCCGCGGCCAGTTTCCTCATCAGCTGCGGCAGGGTTGCAGATTTCGCCGATTCGACAACAATCGGTGCCATGCTCACCTGTTCCACTCCAGCCACGGCGCCTGAAACCATGCACACCCCGCCCAGCATCGTGGCCGCGAAGCCATTTGCCAGCCGCCTGCCGGTCCTGTTAATACTGTGCCTCAGCATCATTGCTTTCCCTCTGTGTGCGTCGGGCGCCGGGCTGGCACACGACATGACGGTCCTGGTGGCCCCGGATTCCGGGGAGATCGAGGTCGACGACCACATCGGCCTGGGCGAGCCGCGCACGCACCTCGAGTTCGTCCTCAACGCCGGCCTGACGGTGACCAGCCAAGACGGCGCATTGCAGCGGATCGACACCTCGGCCGACGGCCTGCGCAACACTTACCGCATCACCCTGCAGACCGCCGGCGACACCCTGCAGTTGCATTACCACGGAAAACCCCGGTTTTCCGCGCGCCGCGGCCTCGGCGACATGCCGCAGGGCACGCTCTCGGCGCACGGCGTCTACCTCGACGGTGCCAGTGCCTGGTACCCGCTGTTCGATCGCGATCTTGGCGCGGTCCGCATGCATGTGACCTTACCCGAGGGCTGGCAGGCCGTCAGCATCGGCGAGCGCAGCACGCGGTCCGATGGCTCCATGACCTGGACAAGCACGCTGCCGCATGACGACCTGTATCTGATCGCCGGGCGTTTCACCCGGCATGCGCGTCGCCACGGCACCGTCGAGCTCTCGGTCTGGCTGCTCGACGACGACCCGGCGCTGGCCCAGCACTATCTGGACCTGATGGGCGGCTACATCGACCATTACAGCCGCATGATCGGCGACTACCCCTACGCCAAGTTCGCGGTGGTCGAGAACCGTTGGGAGACCGGCTTCGGCATGCCCTCGTTCACGCTGCTCGGCGCGCGCGTAATGCGTCTGCCGTTCATCCCGTATACCTCGCTGCCACACGAGATCCTGCACAACTGGTGGGGCAACGGGGTATGGGTGGACTATGCCAAGGGCAACTGGAGCGAGGGACTGACGGCCTATCTTTCCGACCACTGGATGCAGGAGCGCGCCGGCAAGGGCGATCAGTATCGTCTCAAGGCCCTTCAGCGCTATAGCAATTTCGCCGCCGAGGGCGGCGATCAAGCACTGCTCGGCTTTGTCAGCCGGCACAACGACGCCAGCCAGTCGATCGGTTACAGCAAGTCACTGATGCTGTTCCACATGCTGCGCAACACCTTGGGCGACGCAGCGTTCGTGGACGGACTGCGCCAGTTGTGGCAGCGGCATCGTTTCACGCGCGTCGGCTTCGCCGCGGCGATCCGCGCGATCACGGCGCCGGACGACGCGCTCGCGCAACGCCTTATGCCCTGGCTGGAGCGCACCGGCGCGCCGCAGATCCGCCTGCAGGGCGCCGCACTGGTCAGGCACGACGACGCCTGGGAGTTGACCATGGACATCGACCAGGGGCAGCAGGCGCCGTTCGAATTCGACCTGCCGGTATGGATCACGCTCGACGGCGAGACCATCGCGAGACGTGAGCTGGCGCATATCTCGGCGCGCAACACGCGCCTCAGCTACCGTTTCGACCGGCGACCGCTGCGCGTCGACATCGACCCGGAGTACGACGTGCTCCGCTATCTCGATCCGACCGAGCAGCCGCCCGCTCTCAACCGCCTGTTCGGCAGCAAGAAGGCCTGGCTGGTCGTGCCCGGCGCGGCGCCGGCGGAGATGCGCGCGGCCTGGCGCGATCTCGCCGCGACCTGGCAGCAGCTTTACCCGGCCCTGGCGGTGATCGACGACAGCGCCGCGCACACCGTCGAAGCCGGTGCCGACCGCATCCTGCTGGGTTGGGACAACGCCCTGCTGGACGGGGCACGCGCCGGTTTCGCGCGCGACGACCAGGCGCTGGGGGACCGCGAGGTGTCGATCGGCCAGGTCCGCTATCCGGCGGCCGAGAGCAGCGTCGTACTGGTCAGCAGCGATGCGCAGGGGGTCACCACCGGCTTCATCGGCGCTGCCAGCACGCAGGCGATACAGGCACTCGCGCGCAAGCTGCCGCACTACGGTAGCTACGGCCGCCTGCTATTCGACCCGAACGGCAACAAACAACTGGCCGATGCGCTGGACTCGACGCACTCGCAGCTCAGCCGCCAGCTGAGTGAGACACCGGTGCCGCTGCGCCTGCCGGCGCGGCCGGTGCTCGGAGGTGAGGACTGACAGACGGCCTGCGTGCCTGCCCCTGGCGACGGTCACCGACGCCGGCACAGGCAGGCCCAGACAGCTAGCCCCGGGGCCGCGGGTGCCGAGCACTGCCCCGCCGCTCAGCGCCAGCTTATCGGCTGACAGGGGGTGGTCGCGACGCCGGGCTCGGGTGCCGGACCCGGCGCGTAGATCTCGGTCCCCGGCTGGCTGCACTGCCGGCAGCTCGTCCCACAAGCACTACCGGGTCTGACCGGATGGACCAGCCCGCGACGCTGCAAGGTGTCCAGCATGCTGCGCACCGCGTCCGGCGTCGAACCGACAGCCCCCGCCAGTTCGCCGATCCCGGCGGCCTGGTGCGCAGACAGATAGTCGAGGATGCGTGTCAGGATCATGGCTATGCCCAGTCGAGTTGTTCGGCCTGTGGCGCGTTGCGGCGCGCCCAAATCCGCAGCGCGATAACGGTCGCCAAGAATATCGCGAACAGGCCGACGATCCAGGCCAGCGAACTCACCGGGTGGGCGCTGTAGGTCGCGGCCTGGTAGTAGATCGTGGCCGTCATGTACGCCACCCCGGTCGTCCAGGCGGCGACAAACGCAGCCCAGGCGGTACCGGTCTCGCGCCGGATGACGCCGATGGTCGCCGCACAGGGGAAATACAGCAGAACGAACAGCAGGTAGGCAAAGGCCCCAATCTGGCCGTCGAAGCGCGCGTGCATCGCGCCGAACACCTTGTCATTGATACCGGGGGCAGCATGCTCGGGGGTGCTGACGCTGCCCAGCCCGAGCGGGTCGAGCAATGCCTCGGACACCTTTGCCAGGTTGGCCGGCACGGTATCCGCCGCATCCTGCAGGCGTTGCCAAATATCGAAAGGTGCCTGCCCGGCGGACACCCCGGCCTCGCCAACGCGGCTGTATAGACTGTCGAGGGTGCCAACGACCACCTCTTTGGCGAGGATCCCGGAGAATATGCCGACCACGGCCGGCCAGTTGTCCTCGCGCACACCCATAGGGGCGAACGCCGGCGTCACCAGGCGGGCCGTCTCGCTCAACACCGAGTGCTCGCTGTCCTGATTGCCGACCGAACCGTCGGTGCCCAGCGAACCGAGCAGATTGAGCGCGATGACCATCACCACGATCACCTGGCCGGCCTCCTTGACGAACAGCCTGACGCGGTCCCAGGCGCGCAGCATCACACCGCGCAGGGTCGGCAGGTGATACGGAGGCAGTTCCATCATGAAGCCGCTGCTGGTACCCGGCAGCAGCGAGCGCTTCATCGTCAGACCGGTCAGGATCGCCACTGCGATCCCGGTCAGATACAGCGCGAAAACCACGTTTTGCCCGGAGTTCGGAAAAAAGGCCGCCGCAAACAGTGCGTACACCGGCAGGCGTGCCCCGCACGACATGAACGGATTCATCAGGATCGTCAGTTTGCGCTCGCGCTCGTTCTCCAGCGTACGGGTGGCCATGATCGCCGGGACGTTGCAGCCGAAGCCGACGATCAGCGGCACGAAGGCCTTGCCGGGCAGGCCGATCGCACGCATCGAACGATCCATCACGAATGCGGCGCGCGCCATGTAGCCCGAGTCTTCGAGCACGGACAGGAACAGGTACAGCGCCGTGATGATCGGGATAAAGGTGGCGACCACCTGTAACCCGGCCCCGGCACCGTCGGCCAGCAGCATGCGCAGCCAGGCCGGTCCACCGGACGCGGTGATCAACTCGCCGAAGCCATCGACGAACAGTGCGCCGGCGATGCCGTCGAAGAAGTCGATGAAGGCACCACCGATGTTGATCGTAAACAGGAACATCAGATACATCACGAACAGGAAGATCGGTACCCCGCTCCAGCGTCCGAGTACCAGACGGTCGATGCGGTCACTCAGTGTGCGCTGGCCAGCCTTCGACTCATTCGACACCGCTCGTGCCAGAAGGTGCGCATGGGTATAGCGGCTGTCGGCGATCGCCAGGCCGACGTCCTTGCCATAGCGCTCGCCAACCCAGTGACGTATCTGCACGACCGATTCCGCCGTCTCGGCCGACAGGCCGCCTTCGCCGTCACCTTCCAGCAGCTTCAGAGCCAGCCAGCGGCGATTGATCTCTGCGGCATCGTCGAGCAGCGGCATCAGGCGCAACAGCGCCTGCTCAACGGCCTCGTCGAGCGCGAGCGGGAAACCCGGCGCCTGGCGGTTGTCCGCAACCGCCAGCACGCGCGCCTTGAGCTCGCTCATGCCCTCTTCGGTGGTCGCAACGATCGGCACCACCGGGCAGCCCAGCCGCCGCGACAGTTCGGCTGCGTCGATATGGATGCCGCGCTTGCGCGCCACGTCCATCATGTTGAGCGCCACGACCAGCGGCACGCCCATCTCGAGCAGCTGAACGGTGAAGTACAGGTTGCGCTCGAGATTGGCCGCGTCGACCACGTCGATCACCAGATCCGCCTCGCGCGACAGCAGGTAATCACGCGTGACCTGCTCGTCGAGTGATGCGGCGTCGAAAGAGTAGATCCCGGGCAGATCCACCACCGTCACCTCGCGGCCGTCGATGCGACTGCGACCGGCCTTGCGTTCGACCGTGACACCGGGCCAATTGCCGGTCTTCTGGCGTATACCGGTCAGGGCATTGAACAGCGCCGACTTGCCGCAGTTGGGATTGCCGGCGATCGCGACCGTCAACACTGCGTGGTCGCCGCGCTCCGGCGAAGGACCGCCCCTACCGTTGCGCCCACCCTCGCAGGGGGCCGTTTCTGAACAACACCCGCCCATCAGTCCAACACCTCGGCAAACAATTTGTGCGCGACGCCCTCACCGATCGCGACGCGATTCGCACCGCGCGCGAGCACCACCCCGCCGCCGCGCCGTTGTACCAGTTCGGCCTCGCCGCCAATGCTCAGGCCGAGCGCGAGCAGGCGACGCTGCAGTCGATGGCCGCCATCGACCCGCACCAGGCGCAGGCGCTGACCGATCATCAATTCACTGACAGGCACGACACGGGACACGGCAAAGCCCTTTAATGAGAACCATTCGCGATAACAAAGCATATAACGGCGCCAAATATTAGTAAACACTGAATCCTGGGCTCGAGTGAAAAAAATCAGCCGCCGGGCATTGCGGCCAAGACCACGGCTGCCACACCATCGACCTTCGCAGGGCTGCCATGGCTCCGTGCTTACGTTACCCTGCAGCCCGGAGCCGGCCGGCCCGCGGCGCGGCGCCGACGGCCCCATCCCTGCTACCCGTCGTCTGCCGGAAGGTTATTGATGTCCATAGATCTGCGTCTGTTGATCGTCTCACTCGCCGCGGCGTCACTGCTTGGCGCCTGCTCCGAGGACCATCCGCCGAACGTCGGCGCGCCGCCCCAGGCGACCACCAGCGCGGCACCGGCAGCGACCGACCTGCGCGGGCCCGCGCAGCCGGTCAGTCCGGCCTCGACCGCGGACGACCCGGCTGGCGGCGGCGCGGGTACACCGCGTGAGCTGGAGTGGGACGCGCTGATGCCGGACGACTTCTCAGCGGACAGGCTGTTCAGTGAGTACAAGGTGGACGAGATGGCCGACGACGACCCGCGAGCCGCGGAGTTCATGGCCAAGCTGAAAGACCTGATGGACAAGGCGCCGGCACGCGACGACCTCGACGGCGTCGAGGTCAAACTGCCCGGTTTCGTGGTGCCGGTAGAGGCCGATGCCAAGGAGACCACGCGGTTCCTGCTGGTCCCCTACTACGGCGCCTGTATCCACGTGCCACCGCCTCCCGCGAATCAGACCGTGTATGTGATTACCGAGGCCGGTAAAGGGACCAGACCCGAACTGTTCGACGTGGTCTGGGTCACCGGGACCATGAGCGTCAAGCGCATCGAAAACGACGTCGCCGAGGCTGGGTATACCCTGTATGCCAGCCGGATCGAGCCCTACGAATAGCCCGCGTCCGGGCCGAGGGACGCCGGCATGTCGTGGGCCCTGGCCAGTGGTCGCAACGGGGTCCAGCTGTAGGCGCCGATGGGTTCGCGCGGCAGCGAAACGATCCAGGTGTGGGGCAGTCTGCGGCGCACCGCACGGGACTTCGATAATCAGCGTGGTTCGTGCGATCATCGGCCGCGTCTTTGGCCATGCGATGCTGTAGATGGAACTCCTGGCGCCGATCGATCATTTAGCCATCCAGATCTCCTACCTGCTGCCGCTCGCCGTCGCATTCGTCCTCGGGCTGCTCGCCCGCCTGGTCGGTCTGCCGCCGCTGATGGGGTTCCTCGCGGCCGGCTTCGTACTCGGCGGACTCGGCATGCAGACTACCGCGATGCTGCAGCAGGTCGCCGACCTCGGCGTCACGCTGTTGCTGTTCACGATCGGCCTGAAGCTGCACCTGAAGGACCTGGCCGCACCCGTGGTCTGGGCAACCGCCACGCTGCACATGCTGGCGACCAGCGCCATGGTCGCCGGCATGATCGGCCTGCTGGCGATGCTGGGCCTGGGCATGTTCGCGGCCATGCCGTGGTCGACTGCACTGCTGATCGGCTTCGCGTTGAGCTTCTCGAGCACCGTTTTCGCGGTCAAGGTGTTCGAGGCACGCGGCGAGATGGGCGCGATTCACGGCCGTACCGCGATCGGTCTGCTGATCGTGCAGGACATCTTTGCCGTGGTGTTCATCGCCGTCTCGGCCGGCAAGGTACCCAGCGGCTGGGCATTGCTGCTGCTCGGCCTGATCCCGCTACGCCCCCTGTTGCTCGCGATACTCGAAAAGGTCGGACACGGTGAACTGCTGATCCTGATGGGCTGGCTGATTCCGCTGGTCGGGGCGACGTTGTTTGAAGTGCTCGGGATCAAGGCCGACCTCGGCGCACTGGCACTCGGCGTCCTGCTCGCCGGCCACGCCAAGACCAACGAACTGGCCAAGGCCCTGCTCGGCTTTAAGGAC
>JAJDNF010000098.1 GCA_022340805.1 Chromatiaceae bacterium | reverse complement strand
CGCGGTGATCATGGCGGGCAGTCCCGGGAAGATCGTGCACGAACTCGAGGTGGACCTCGAAGACCCCCGCGAACGTCAGGATCCCGCCGTCCAGGCCATGCGCGCGCGCCTGATGGGAGCCTTCGAGGACGCCGCTAAGGTGTAGGGGCTTGAGTCGCCGGAGGGACGGCTGGCGGTGGCGCTGAGTCCAGAACGAAGCAACAGTGGCCAGTCAACTGGTCTGGCAAGCTGCAGACCGCGATGTCCGGCTGCACAGCGGAGGATAGTGGCAATGAGCAAACAGCGCATCGACTGCGTTAACTGTGTGGGTGGCATCGACGAGCCCAAGCCGGGCTGCCGCCACGGGCAGCGCGCTATGTCCACGACTCGATTCGAGGTGGTCGAACTATGAGCAACAGCGCCGCATCAGTGGTTACCGCATGTACCGCCAGAATTTACGGGGTGCTGTCTTCCAGTGCCGCGACCTGGGGGCAGGCACTGACGAACTTTTTCGGCGGCCTCGCGATCCTGTTCGTGCTCTGGTGGTTTGGCGTCTATCTGGTTTCCCTGAACCCCTCGACGGCGCACTTTGCTGAATTCGGGCCGATTCCCGCGTTGCAGTTGATGCCCGACCTGTGGAGCGACGGGACTATCCCGAGAGCGATGTCCAGCAGTGGCTATCGCCTTGGCATGGGTCTGCTCATCGCCATCTGTATCGGTGTGCCGCTTGGCATCCTGATTGGCCGTAGCAAGCGGTTCCGTGAGTTGAGCAACTCGCCGTTCCAGTTGCTGCGCATGATCAGCCCGCTTTCCTGGGAGCCGATCGCGGTCATCGTGTTTGCCACCTGGAACCACGCAATCATCTTCCTGATCGCTATTGCGGCGCTCTGGCCGGTGACATTTTCGACTGCGGCCGGCCTCGCCAAGGTGGATCCGGCGTGGTTCAAGGTCGCGCGCAACCTGGGGGCCAAGCCCTTGCACATGGTGACCCAGATCATCATCCCGGCAATCACCTTCGACGTCCTCACCGGTATACGCCTGGCCGTGGGTGTCGCCTGGATCGTGCTGGTCCCCGCGGAATTTCTCGGGGTGACGTCCGGCCTTGGCTATTCGATCCAGGATGCGCGCGAGACCCTGTCTTACGATTACCTGATGGCGATGGTATTGGTCATAGGGGCTATCGGCTATGTACTCGACAGTATCTGCGTAATGCTCATCAAGCGATTCAGTTGGCACCGCGGGGATTCTTGACCCAGCTGGCCCGCCGGGTGGCGAGAAAGGGCCTTGTGCCATGTTGAGTATCTCGTTTGCGGATGCTGCCAAGGCGGGGTCGGGGCGAAGGTGACTTCGCGGGGGGAATGCGATGAACAGGTCACGATTCACCGAGGAACAGATCGCCGCCGTACTCAAGGAGGCCGAGGGAGGGATGAAGGTCCAGGAGCTGTGTCGCAAACATGGGATTTCCGGTGCCACCTTTTACAAGTGGCGAGCGAATCATGGTGGACAGCTGCTCAAGGAGAAAAGGCGCCTGAGGCAGCTCGAGGAAGAGAATCGGCGCCTCAGGGCCATCGTTGCGGACCTGACGCTGCGCAACCAGGCATTGAAGAGTGTGATGTCGAAAAAATGGTAATGCCGGTGCCTGATCGTGGAATTGTCACGCATGCCGGCAGTATGGAAACGCACGCAGCACGCGCGGGTCATGGTGCGACCGCCGATGACCCGACAGTCGGGGTATTCCGGATTTTGCCCGGCGCACGTGCGCCAGCACACGCGGTCGCAGGCCGCGAAAACACAATCGACATGCCGCGCGGCGCGGCACGAAGCGAGGCGAGAGCATCATGTCACAAAGTCTCTACCTGATTTGCGTCTCGGGTACCCGCGAGAAGCTCCAGATGGCAGCGATGATCGCGTCGGTTGCCGCTGCCAGCGGAGATGCGGTCTCGGTGTTTTTCTCGATGAATGCCCTGCAGTACTTTGTCAAGGGCCACAGTGGGGAGGCACCTGCGGAGGGCGAGTTCGGGGAGCTGATGGCCCAGGAAAAAGGCGTGCCGGCGTTCAAGCAGCTGTTCAAGTTCGCAGCCGAACTGGGTGATGCCAAGCTTCTTCCATGCTCGATGGCGATTGATCTGCTGAAGATCTCCAAGGACGCGCTTGATCCCGAACTCGGTCCTCCGACGGGATTGACGCTGTTTCTCAGCGATGCCGAGGGCGGCCAGCTGCTCACGTTTTAATCGTGGCGGCGGGTAGCACCGCGGCCAGCAAGAGGATACGAACAATGGGCGAATCAAAGATTATCGACGCGCGTGACACTTACTGTCCCGGGCCGCTCATGGAACTTATTACGTACATGAAGCAGGCCAGCGTGGGCGACACGCTTGAGCTGCTGTCTACCGACGATGGCTCGGCTGCCGATGTGCCGGAGTGGATCCACAAGGTGGGGCACGAGCTCATCAGCAACGAGAAGGTTGACGGTGTCTGGCATGTCAAGGTCCGCAAGGCCAAGTGAGGCGTCGCTAGTGTGCTGGGAGAACGCCCGGTCATGGGCCAGGTGTAGCCGGGGAAATCTGGATAGGAGAATGCAATGAGAATCTTGATCGTCGGTGGTGGCACAGGCGGTACCATCGTGGGAAACAATCTCGCGCGCAGGCTGGCCGAAGAGATTCGCGCTGGCAAGGTGCGGATCACGATGCTCTCGGCCTCGGACAAGCATATGTATCAGCCTGGGCTGCTGTATGTTGCGTTCGGCCAGATGATGCCGGACGAGCTGTATCGCAAGCAGGCAACCCTGCTGGAAAGCAGCATAGATTTTCACGTGGACCCGGTCACGGAGTTCCAACTCGACCAGAAGCGCGTGAGGACCCAGGGCGGCAAGACCCATGAATACGATGTCCTGGTGATAGCCACTGGCTCGCGCATTGTCCCGGAGGAGATCCCGGGCCTTAGCGAGGGAGCGGAAACCTTTTACTCGGAAAAGGGTGCGGTGCAGATGTTCAAGCGTCTGCGCGAGTTCGAGGGTGGCAAGATCGCGATTGTGGTCGGTGTTCCGCACAAGTGCCCGATTGCCCCGGTCGAGGTCGTGTTCGGGTTACACGACTATTTCAACGCGCGCGGCATCCGCGACAAAGTTCATATCAAATACCATTATCCGATTGGCCGCATCCACACAATCGAGAATGTCGCAAAATGGGCCAAGCCCGAGTTCGATCGCATGGGTATCGAATACGAGACCTTATTCAACGTCTCCGAAGTGGATGTGAAGAACAAGGTGGTGAAAAGCGAGGAGGGCACAGAGGCGGAATACGACATGCTGATCGCGATTCCACCCCACCGCGGTATGGAGGTGATTGAAAAAGACAAGCTCGGCCAGGGTGGCTGGATCCCAACCGATCGTCATCAGCTCACCATGAAGGGTTACGATAACGTCTATGTGGTGGGCGATACCACCAACCTGCCAGTGAGCAAGACCGGGTCGGCGGCGCATTTCGAGGCCGAGGTCATTTCCGAAAACATCGCCTCGATCATCAAGATCGGCACCCCGGTGCGCGAATATGATGGCAAGGTGTATTGCTTCATCGAAACTGGCCATGACAGCGCGACCTACGCGATGTTCAACTATGTCAATCCGCCAGACCTGAAGGCACCAAACAAGTCAATGCACTGGTTCAAGATGTCCTACAACAAGATGTACTGGACCAGTGTGCGCGGTCTACTTTGAGGAGCCATGACATGACCACCGATACCCAAACACCTCCTGCCGCCGACGCCGACGACCTGCAACAGCTCGCCGAGCTGTCCACGCTGATTGCCGCGGCCCGGGACGCGTTATCGGACGACATCGTCAGTCGCTTGGCCTCAGCGTTCAGCGAGGGCGTCACGCTGCTCGATCGACTGACGCGCAATGAAGGCTTGGTGCATCTGCTTCAAGAGCTCGACCGCCCGGAAAATCAGCGGTTCCTGATCTGTTTGTCCAACGCCTTCACCGAGGCGAGCAAGGATCTTGCGACCGCACCACCGCTGAATGGCGGCATTGCCGGCCTGTTGCGTCTGGTCAATGATCCGGGTACGCAGGAGGGATTGCGCCTGGTGTCGATGATCGGCGCACGTCTGAGCGACAGCATGCGCGACATGCATCGGCGCGGCGGCTAGTTATGCATCCGCTACAGCTGCCTGCGGTGGTTGCCGTGTTGGCCGCCGCTTGCGGCTTCAGCCCACGGACGACCGGGTGGTGGTCGAATTAACTGCCCGCGGAAGAGGCCCGCGTCGGACTCGGCTTGCATGCATTTGCCTGGCTTACGCGCTATCGGCGGGCCGGTTTCGTCCTGCGGATCAGGCCGCGACGCGACCTGCACAGGCGCTGCGCAGTGACTGACACCCCCGAGTAGCGCACGGTCGGTGGATACACCGCTTGTGACCGTGCTGAGCCTGGCGCGTCACCCGGTCCGTCCCGCCGCCTGCTTGAAAGCGCGCCAATGCGCTGCCTCAACCTGCCGCCGGCTGACAGCCCAACAAACCGGATGGACACGACATCCCGCTGCGCAGGTACGTCTGTACAGACGACACGCAGGCCGACCTTGACTGCCACATACCTGGTCCCGTCTTCAAGCCACTCGGCTCACCCGGTCGGCCTATTTCCCCAAACAGGTGAATGCAGACGACCGTCTGGGCCGACACGGCGTTAAAGAACGGGTCACCCGGTCGATAACCCTTCGACAGCGCCGGTCAAAGGTTGGCCTGTGTGTCGCTTTTCTAAGGAGTCGGGTTATGCGGTTTTGGCCCAAGAGTATCCGCAATCTCTTTCTATACCTGTTCGTCGTCGTCGGATTGCTGGTCGCCGCGGCCGTGTCGGTTGGCTATCTTGGGGTCTCCGACTCGGTGGGCGCCTTTCACCTGGTCACTGAGCGTGAAATCCAGCATGAGCATGCAGTAAACGGCATGGTCATCGACTTCAAGAAGCAGGTCCAGGAATGGAAGAACGTGCTGTTGCGGGGTGCCGACACCAAGCAGCGCGACAAATACTGGGGCAAGTTCCAGCAGCAGGAGGAGGCGATCCAGGCCGCCGGCGTATCGCTCTTGGAGGCTATGCCGGCCTCCGAGGCGCGTGGCCAGGTCGAGGAATTTCTGCGCCTGCACAAGGATATGGGACTGGCATACCGGCGTGGCCTGCAGGCGTATGTCGATGCCGGCTTCGATGCCGCAGCGGGGGACAATGCCGTGAAGGGCATCGATCGCGCGCCGACCGATCTACTCGAGGAGGTGGCCGGCAGGATCGCCCAGCATGCCCGGGACGCGACCGCAGCCGCACTTACACAGGCCTCCACCGCGTCGGTGCTCGCATTTTTCCTGGCCCTGGCAACCCTGGTCGTCGGCGTGGTCGTTTCGACGCTTTTCCTGCGCCGCTTCATCCTGCATCCGCTGAACAAGGTGATCACCACGCTGAACCGCCTGGCCGACGGGGATTTTCAGGTCGAGTTCGAGGTCGAGCGCGAAGATGAAGTCGGGCAGCTGATGATGGCCGCGCGACGTATCCGTGACGACCTGGGGGCCCTGTTGCGACAGATCGTCACGCTGACCCGGGAACTGGACGAGGCCGGTGGACAGTTGGCGGACCTCAGCGAAACGAACCGCACTCAACTCAGCGCGCAGCGCGACGGCACCTCTCAGGTAGCCACAGCAAGCGAGGAGTTGGCCGCGACCGCGAACGAGGTCGCAGGCAGCGCCGCGGGCGCTGCCGGTGCAGCCGATCGTGCGGCGTTGTCGACCAGCAGCGGGATGGCCGTGGTACAGCAGGCCATCGATTCGATCAATCATCTAGATGCGGACGTGAACAAGGTCGGCCAGGTGCTGCAGGGCCTGGAGACCCAAAGCGGTGCAATCGGTAACGTGCTGAACGTGATACGCGGCATTGCCGAGCAGACCAATCTGCTGGCGCTCAATGCCGCGATCGAGGCGGCGCGCGCCGGCGAGCAGGGCCGGGGTTTTGCCGTGGTCGCCGACGAGGTGCGGTCGCTGGCGCAGCGCACCCAGGAATCGACTCAGGAGATCCAACTTACCATCGAGCAGCTGCAGGCCGGAGCAAAGGCCGCGGTGGAAGCAATGGAGCATGGTAAGGAACGCGTCGGGGAGGGTGTTGAAAGGACCCGCGAGGTTGGGCTGGCACTGGACGACATCTCCGCCGCGGTGACCACGATCGTCGACATGAACGCGCAGATCGCGGCGGCGGCGGAGGAGCAGGGGGCGGTGGCGAAAGACGTGAGCCACAACGTCAACGACATTGATCACTCGAGTCAGCAGCTGGTCGCATCAGCGCAGGCGCTGGCCGAAAGCGGTCAGCGAATCGCGCAGCTGTCGGCGGGCCTGGCCCAGGCCACCGAGCGTTTCCGCGTCTGAGCCTGCGCCAAGCCGGCGGCCGGCGTCGCGCAAGGTCCGCCATGGGCGATAATCCCACCGGCCAATGTCGGATGTGGAGATCCTGGTAAGCAATGCGCAGCTCACGCCGGCGCCCAGTGGTGCAGTTGAAACGCCTGCGGCGGCTGATCACGCTGCTGCTGCTTGTCGGCCTGCTTGGCACGATCGGCCTGGTGCTGTTGACGCGCTGGGTCGATCCGCCCTATTCGGCGGTGATGTTGCAGCGCCTGGCCAGTCAGGGTCGGCCGCAGCGCCAGGTCTGGGTGGACCTGGAGCAGATTTCACCGCCGATGGCGCTGGCGGTGGTCGCTGCCGAGGATCAGCGCTTTCCCGATCACTGGGGCTTCGATGCCGACGAGATTGTTGCAGCGGTCGAGCGCCATCTCGATGGCGGGCAGTTGCGTGGTGCCAGCACCATCAGCCAGCAGGTCGCGCGCAACCTTTTCCTGTGGCAGGGGCGCAGCTTCGTGCGCAAGGGCCTGGAGGCCTGGTTTACCGGGCTGCTGGAACTGACCTGGCCAAAGCGGCGTATTCTCGAGATGTATCTGAATTTCGCCGAGACCGGCGAGCGTACCTTTGGCGTGGCCGCGGCCAGTCAGCGCTACTTTGGCGTTGGGCCCGAGCGGCTCAGCAACGAGCAGGCAGCAACGATCGCCGCTGTATTGCCCAATCCGGTCCTTTACCGGATCGATGCGCCGTCGGCCTATGTGCGTGCGCGCCGTGAATGGATCCTGCAGCAGATGCGCAACCTTGGCGGGCCCGCGTACCTGCGGGGTATTTTGCCGGCTTACCCGTGACGGCCCGGGTAAGCGGTCGGGCGCCCTGGCGCGCTCCAGCCTGAATCAGGCGGCGGTCGACCTGTCGCACCAGAACGCCAGGCCGCCGATGACCAGTGGCCGGATACGGGCGCGCAGGCGCGGGTCCAGGCGGTCATTGCGCAGGCATACGCAGACCCGGCTGCCCAGCCTGAGGAGTATTGAAACCTTTCCGATGTTTTTCAGCACAGCGCTGGATTCCGGGAACTTGAATTCGCCAGTTTAGCAAATTAGAAGGGTTTAATATACGCCGATTTTCTGCGGGCGATGCGCGCGAGCTGTGCCGCGCGTCACGTTTCGGGCCCTGTGCCTGGCATGCCCGATGCCGCCTGCTTCAGACCGCCGGCTTTGCCCCGACCACCCGGTTGCGCCCCGCCTGCTTGGCGGCATAGACGGCCTGGTCGGCCGCCTCCAGCAGCGCCTCGCCGGCGATCCGCGCCGGGCGTTTATCGGCATTTTCCAGCGCAGCCACACCGATCGATACCGTCACCGTCAGTTGCTCGCCGTTGTCCAGCGTAATCGGTTCGTTGCCGATGCCCGCACAGATCTCACAGGCCAGGCTGTGTGCATTGCTCGCGTCGGTCTGGGGCAGCAACACCGCGAACTCCTCGCCGCCATAGCGGGTTGGCAGGTCGCTGGCCCGCAGCCGGGAGCGCAGGCGCTGGGCCAGGGCCGTGAGCACCTGGTCGCCGACGGCATGCCCGTAATCGTCATTGATTCGCTTGAAGTGATCGGCATCCACGAACAGGCAGGACAGGGCCTGGCCGTAGCGCTGCGCCCGGGTTACCTCCTGCTCGAGCCGGTGCTGCAGATGACGGCGGTTGTACAGCCCGGTGAGCCCGTCGGTCAGACCCACCAGGCGCAGACGCTCGCGGTTGACCGCATTTTCCAGGCACACGGCGGCGACGCAGGCCAGATGGCCGAGAAAGTCGGTAGCCTGTCCGGCCTGGAATCGCGCCTCATCGCGGCTGCCCAGGCACAGGAAGCCGGCCAGCCCGTCGGCCTGGCGCAGCGGCAGCAGCGCGACGCTGCCGCCGAGGCGACGCCCGAACAAGGGCCTGTGCTGCGCCTCGTTCCACGGCCCTAGCCAGGGTGCATGCAGGCTGGTGAAGCGCGCATGGGTGGCACGCACGTCGGTGCACAACACGATATCGCGCATCAGTCGCGAGTCGGCCGCACTGTTGCTGGCAAGCAGATCGCGGATCACCAGAAAGGGGTCGATCAGAAACAGTTTGACGCCATCCAGGCCGAATGAATCGCGTACACCAAAGGTCAGCCTATCCAGCAGCTTGACCAGGTCGCCGGCGCTCAACAGCGCAATCTCACGTTCCTGGAAGCGCGCCATGACCTGCTGGTTGTGCGTGGCGTCCCGGCCGAATGTCTGCAGCATTCCCCGCAGCACGCAGTTTTCGTGGTGCAGCTCCTGCTCTCTGCTGTTGGCGGGCGGTTGCCGTTTCATCCCTTTGCTATCGGCATCGCGCGGTCAGGCTTTAGATTCGTCAGTGCCACCCGGATTGGCCGCCTGCCCCGGATCGCGAGTGATCGAGTCCAGCATGGCTGTGAACCTGCCCTGATCCGAGTCGGTGGGGTATATTTGGAACTCGACAAGACGCGACTTCCAGGGAGGGAACATGCGTGTGGCGGTCTGCTTCATCCTGTTTTTGTCATTTACCGGCCGCGCCGCGTGCGCGGCCGACATCCATCGCTGCGTCGGTGAGTCGGGCGAGGTGCTGTTCAGCGGGCAGCCCTGCGGGCTGGGTTCCACGCGGGTAGTCCGGGCGTCAGATGACGCCCCGCCTGGCACCACGGGCCTGCGCGCGGGCGAGTTGGCCTGGCTTGAATCGAGGGCCGCATCGCGGCACACGGCACGCTCGGCCACGCGTCCGGGCGATGCCGCGCGGCAAGCCCGGAAGGCCGCGATACAGGCCCACCGGTGCCAGCGTAAGCGTCACGAACGGGAGGCCGTCACGGCCGAGATGCGGCGTGGCTACAAGCCGGCGAGGGGCAGAAAACTGCGCCGCAGGCTGCGTGCCTACGAGGATTACCTGGATGCGTTCTGCTCCTGATCCGGCTCGTCGAGCACGCGTCGCGTGCGCGAGCTCCAGCGCAGGAAGTTGGGTTCGGTCACGTAGCCGCGGCTGACCACGTAGTTCAGGACATTGCGCAGGCGGAAGAAGTGCACCACCGAATCGACGCGAATGATTTCCTTGCCCTGTTCGTCGAAAAACACAATGGTCGGCGCGTAGAAGATGCCGAGCTCCTTGGCCCAATCCCGCGCGGTGCTGCGCGTGCCGTCGGGTTTGACCAGTGGCGTATCGGCCCACATGTCGAGCTGGACGCTGTCGAACCGGTCGAACAGTTTGCGCAGCGTTGTACGCCGCAACGGCTCGGTGTGCAGGATGTCACAGGCGTGACAGTCGCCCTGTTCGAAGAACACCACCAGTGGCAGCTCTGCCGGAAAGTGTGAACGATCGAGGTTGTACGGCGGTTGGGCGAAGAAGGGTTCCTCGATGAGATCGCCCGGCTCGAAACGCAGGGTCTTGTCGCCGCGCGCCATATAGGTGGCGAAGTTTTCGCGCTTGTAGTGTCCGTCGGCGACGTACTCGAGCGCGGCACGGAATTGATAGGGTGGATAATAACCGCGCAGGCGCAGCGCGACGTGTCCGTCGACATCGTAAAATACCAGCGACGGGGTGAAGTTGGTGCCGAGCTGCTGCGCGTAGTCGCGCTCACTGAGCGACTCGCCGCCGGGTGTGGTTACCGATTCCGGACTCCAGATGTCGATCGGGATGACGTCGAAATTCTCGCGCGTGTACTTGACGATGTCCGGGGTCGTGAAGTTGCGCTCGATCAGCATCTTGCAGTACGCACAGCGTTTCTGCCCGAAGTACACGATGATGCCCTTTTTGCCGGCCGCGATCGCCTCCTTCAGGTCGTCATCGAGTTCGAGAAAGCTGTTCTTGAACCAGTCCGGGTATTGCAGCAGGTCCTCCAGCGGCGTGTCATCGAACTGCAGCGGGTCGCTGTCGTCGGCGCTGGCCCAGCAACCTGCCGCCGCAACAGCAAGCGTGGCGGCGAGCAACAGCGTGTACGGCCGGAACAGGGATAGCCAGTGGCCAGGTTTTTTCAAAGAAATCTCTCCCAATCCTGCGATCGGTCGCCAAACACCAGGAAATGGGGGTTCAGCAGCGAATCTTTAGTGTTATAGCGCAAGGGCTGGAGATGTGTGTCCGTCACCATCCCGCCGGCGGCCTCGACTACCGCCTGTGCGGCGGCAGTATCCCACTCCGAGGTCGGTCCGAGACGCGGATAGATGTCGGCGGCGCCCTCGGCGACCAGGCATAGCTTGAGCGAGCTGCCCATGCTGACGATCTGGTGCTCGCCCAGACGATCAAGGAAGCGCTGCAGGCTGTCCCCGGCGTGCGAGCGGCTGCCGGCGACGCGCACCGGGGTATGGTGTTTGGCAGCCACCTCAATCGGCGTGACCTGGTCGTTGGCGTCTATTTTCCAGGCACCGCTACCGACCCTTCCCAGGTAGCTGATGCCGGTCACCGGCACGTGCACAACCCCGACGGTCGGTCTGCCGTTCTCGACCAGCGCGATGTTGACGGTAAATTCGCCGTTGCGTTTGACGAATTCGCGCGTGCCGTCGAGCGGGTCGATGAGCCAATAACGTGCCCAGCCGCTGCGCGTGGCGAACGGGATGTCGGCACCCTCTTCGGAAAGGATCGGCGTGTCCGGGTCGAGTTCGCCGAGGCGCTGGACGATGGTGTTGTGCGAGGCGAGGTCGGCGGCGGTCAGCGGCGAGCTGTCGTCTTTGTGCTCGACCGCGAAGTCCTGGTGATAGACTGCCAGGATTGCCTTGCCGGCTGCCTTGGCGATGTCGAGCAGCTGTTGCGCCTGTTGATCCATGCTGAATACCCGTATGTTGATTGGCAGTGTCAATCTGACCGCGTGCCGGCCATGATACAAAAAACGTCGTAACGAGGTTGTAGGGAGTCTGCGTGCTCGACTGGAAAGACATTGATACCGTTCTGCTGGACATGGACGGCACCCTACTCGACCTGCATTTCGACAATTATTTCTGGCTGGAGCACGTGCCGCTGCGCTTCGCTGAGGCGCGCGGCCTCAGCGAAGCCGATGCCAAGGCGCAGTTGTTGCAGCGCTATGGCGACATCCAGGGAACGCTGGAGTGGTATTGCGTGGATCACTGGTCACGCGAGCTGGGCCTGGACATCGCGCTGCTCAAGCAGGAGGTCGCACACCTGATCCAGGTGCACCCGGACGTGATTGAGTTTCTGGATCTGCTCAAACGCGCGGGCAAGCGGCGGGTGTTGGTCACCAACGCCCATCAGAAGTCGCTCGAACTCAAGATGCGGCGCACCCCGCTGCGCGACCGTCTCGATCATGTCGTGTGCGCGCACGATCTGGGCCTGCCCAAGGAGGATGCGGGGTTCTGGCCACGCCTGCGCCAGCAGGAGGCGTTCGATCCGGTGCGCACCCTGTTCGTCGACGATAGCCTGGCAGTGCTGCGTGCCGCGCGCCGATACGGGATCACCCACCTGCTCGCAATCCTGCTGCCCGACACCCGTCAGGCCGAGCGCCGGGTCGACGAATTCCCTGCGATACGCGGATTTTCGACGCTGCTGCCCGGGCTGCGGACGTTGATCGGCTGATCGGCCGGCTCGTCCTGTCGCGCCAGTGGCCGGGGCAATCAGCCGCCGGCAGCGGGCCGACCAACCAGATAGCCCTGGATGTAGTCACATCCCTCGGATACCAGGAAGGCGCGCTGCACCTCGGTCTCCACGCCCTCGGCGACCACCTGCATGCCCAGCGCGTGGGCGAGGCGGACAATCGCCTGAATCAGTTTTTCGTCATTGCGGACGCGGCCGATGCCCGCCACGAACGACTGGTCGATCTTGATATAGTCGAAAGGAAAGCGGCGCAGATGGCTGAGCGACGACTGGCCGGTGCCAAAATCATCGAGCGCGATGCGCACGCCGCGCCGCTTCAATTCGTGCAGCACACGCTCGGCGGCACGCAGGTCGGTCTCCAGGGTGTCCTCGGTGATCTCCAGGATCAGTTGTGTCGGCACCAGGCGCCCGTTGTCGAGGCGCTCGAACAGCCGCTTTGCAAAATCCTCATCGTGCAGAAGACGCGCGCTGAGGTTGATCGAAATTACCGCATCTGCGTTCGGTCGCTTGGTCTGGATCTGGTCGAGCGCCCAGTCGCTTATCGTACTGCACAGGCCTGCGTCGGCCAGTGCGTTCATGAACGAGGCCGGCCGCAGCATCCCTTGCTCGGCATGCGGCCAGCGCAACAGCGACTCGTAGCAGTGCAGGTGGCCATCTTCGGTCGCCAGGACCGGTTGAAAGTGCAGCTCCAGCTGGTGCTGCCGGACGGCCTCGCGCAACTCGTTCTCGAGTGCATGCCGGGCGGCCGCGTCGGCGGTCAACTGGGCGCTGACATAGCGGTAACTCGAGCCCTCCTCCTGTTTGGCCGCGTACATCGCGGCGTCCGCCTGCTGGATCAGGCGATCGGGGTCGGCGCCATCGTCCGGCGCGACCGCGATACCGATCGAGGCGCCGCTGTAGAACAGCTGGCCGCCGAACTCGTATGGGCGTTGGATGGTGTTGAGGGCCTTTTCCGCCAGGCGGGTCATTTCATCGCGTTCGCGCAGGTTCTCTAGCAGGACCGCAAACTCGTCTCCGCCCAGCCTGGCGATCACGTCGTCCTGGCGAAACACCTTGCGCAGGCGCGACGCGATCTCCTTCAACATGGCGTCGCCGGTCGCGTGACCGTAGCTGTCGTTGACCTGCTTGAAGCGGTCGAGATCCATGAACAGGACGCCGACCAGCAGACCGTGCTGTTGCGCGGAGTCGATCGCATTGGCCAGGCGGCGATGGAACAGGGCACGGTTTGGCAGGCCGGTAAGGACGTCGTGATGGGCGAGATGGTCGAGTTCACGCTCGCGTGAGCTTACCTGGGCCTGCATTTGCGCGAACGCATCGAGCAGGTCACGTGTTTCGCTCACCGTCGGTGGCGGTGCCGGCCCGGTTGCGTCGCCGTCGGCGTCGGCCTTGAGGCTCTCGGCCAGAGTACGGATTGGGCGCAGGATGCGCCGATCCAGGCTGAAATACCCGACGATGCCGAGCAGCAGCATGACGCCGAGTGCGGCAAACAGTACGTTGCCGACGCGGATGCCGATGCCGGACAGGGTGTCGACCCGGCCGCGCGCCTGCACCTGGACGCGCAGGATATCCAGACGGTGCTGCATGGCCCGGAGCTGCGGGTCGATCTGCTGGTTCAGGTAGGCCAGGTCAGTGCGCCAGGCCGGATCGCGCAGCTGTTGTTCCATCTCGGTGTAGGCCGCCTGCCACGCAGCGGCATGCCCGCCGAGGATCTCGAGCTGCCCCTGCAGCAAGCGATCGTCCGGGTAACGCAACCGCAGTGAACCCAGTAACCGGTTGATCTGGGTGGCGTACAGCTTGAGCTTGTCTGCCCGTGCCTGCATGTCGCCGGGCGGGTCCACCGAGTGGACGCCGAAGCGGTCGGCAATCATCAGATGCATCTCTTCGATCATGCGCAGCCACGCCTTCTGCAGGTCGTACAAGGATTTCGAAAGTTCGCTGTCGACCGCGTCGTGTCCGGACGTCACGCTCTCCAGCAAGGCGTCCAGCTCGGCGGTGAACAGACTGTTATTGGATTGCAGCTGATTCTCGATCAGGTGGGCTGGGGCGAACCAGCGCGCCGGGTCGCTGCGTATTCCGATCAGTTCCACGACGCGCTGGTCCAATAGCTTGGCGTCATCGTGCAACGCGTGTGCGCTCGTGCCGATATTGCGATCAGGCTGCTGTCCGTCGTGCACCATCAGGTGCGACAGTGTGCTGTCGAGTCGCTTCGACGCGGCTGTCAGCCGCTCGCGGCTATCCGGTGCCGGATTCAACAGGAATTCGTGCAGCTCCTGGCGCACCTCGTAGAGCTGCAGCAGGCTGTCGTTGATTAGCGCGACGGTCTGTTCGCGCCGGCCGGCCTCGGTTGCGCTGGACGCAGTCAGCCAGACCACATATCGATAGGAAAATATCGTAACTATCGCGAATGCAATCGTCAGTCCCAGCACGATCTGAAAATAGCGCGCGCGATAGCTTGGCAGCTTGTCGTCGATGCCTCCCCGTGTTGCCCTGCGTTCGTCATTGAGCGCCATGCCGCAGCCTCAATAGGTCTCGCCGGGGGGGTTCCCGATCACCCTGCGCACGACATCGTATTCATTGTCGCGCGCGCCGCGCAGCCCGGCGGGCACCGGTAACAGGATCGGAATCAGCAGGCAGCGTAGATGCGGCATGGCTGGTGACACCCACGGAAGGCTGTGACCCTGACAGCGCCCGGCGGTCGAGATCAACCGTCCCAGCGCCTGAAGCGCTTGCGGCAATAGGCGAGCAGTTCGGCATGATTGTGGAAGTGATTTATGAAGTGCGTCTCGGCCGGTTCGTCGAATTCGCACCAGTCATTTTTGTAATCGCGACACACTTGGGGGCGTTGCTCGTAGATGCCACAGGTGCCATTCGGCTGCAGGTGCTCGCAGCGCCCGCGGATCAGCAGGTACCAGCCGTCACTGTCGCGATAGACCTCGACGTTGGCATGCGAGATCTGCCACAGCACGTGATCGAAGTCGGCCTTTGAGCGCAATGGGCCGAGCGCCTCGGTGGCGTAGGTGCAGCAGGTCGACCCGATGCAGCGGCTGCACTTGTTGTCGACCTGGAGGACCGGCTTGCTCATGCCGGGGCGGCGCCGCCGCTGTTCGGTTTGCGCCGGCGTCGACGACGCGGCCGTTCGCCGGCGGGTTTCTCGGCCGCCGGTTTCTCGGCCGCCGCGGCTGCTGCCGTTGGTTTGTCGCTCGCCCTTCCCGGTGCGGGCCCTCGCGGTGGCGGGCCGCGCCGCCTGCCGCGGCCGTCGCCGTCGCGGCGCTCCAGCCGGTCGGCCCTGTCGATACGCACCCTGCTTCTGGGATCGACCTCGGCCAGCAGTTCGCGGGACACCGGCTCGACCGGCACCTTGTGCCCGATGAACTTCTCGATATCCGGCAACGAGAAGGCAAATGTCTCACACACGAACGAGATCGCATCGCCCTCGGCCCCGGCGCGCGCGGTGCGCCCGATGCGGTGCACGTAGTCTTCGGCGTCTTCGGGCAGATCGTAGTTGATGACGTGGGTCACGGCCTCGATGTGCAGCCCGCGCGCCGCCACATCTGTGGCGACCAGTACCGACACCTCGCCGCTGGAAAAGCGCTTGAGCAGGCTCAGGCGTTTCTTCTGCGGCACGTCGCCGGACAGGATTGCGGCCGGGAATCCGTTGCCCTCGAGGTAGCCCCAGACCTTGTCGGCCTCGCGCTTGGTGTTGATGAACACGATCACGCGCGCCTCGCCGAGTTGGCGCATCAGGCCTATCAGGAGCGGGATCTTTTCGTCGTTGGCCACCATGTAGGCGGTCTCGCGCACCCGGTCGGCAGTGATCTGTTCGGACTCGATCACCACCTTCTGCGGGTTGTTCATATGCTCGTAGGCGAGTTCCGTGACGCGGTACGAGAGCGTTGCGGAGAACAGCATCCCCTGCCGGTTGTCAGGGTCCGGACAGCGCCGCAGCAGGAATCGAATGTCCTTGATGAAGCCGAGATCGAACATGCGGTCGGCCTCGTCGAGCACCAGGGTCTGGACCGCGCGCAGGTCGAACACGTGCTGCTTGAAATAGTCAATAATCCGACCGGGGGTACCGATCAGGATGTCGACGCCTTCCTCGATTGCCTTGCGCTGCGTGTCGTACCCGGTCCCGCCGTACACCACGCGCACCTTCAGTCCGGTGTGCGACGCCAGTACACAGGCGTCATTGTAGATCTGCACGGCCAGTTCGCGGGTCGGTGCGAGAATCAGTGCGCGCGGCTGGTTGGCGCGCCGCGACTGTTCGGCCGGTTCCTGATCCAGCGTGTGTAGGATGGTCAGCAGGAAGGCGGCGGTCTTGCCGGTCCCGGTCTGCGCCTGGCCGGCGACGTCGCGGCCGTCGAGGGCCAGCGGCAGGGTCTCTGCCTGGATCGGGGTGCAGTACTCGAAGCCCGCATCGCGGAGGCCGGCCAAAATGGCCTCAGAAAAGGGGAAACTGTCGAATCTTATTTTGCTAAGGTGTTTTTCGCTCATGGCCGGAAATCATACCCGAATTCCCGGCGGTGTAGCGCTAAGGGCTTGAATTAAGTGGGGTGATCGGCTCAAATGCAGATAACTGCGCGGAGGTTTCTGGCCTTTCAACGCGCGGAGTGGGATCCTTCCATTCAGCAGGCCGCCATACGGGGCGTCTTTCCTGAATTCCAAAACTATCTGGAGACAGTCAGTGAGTGACAAGATCGTTCATATAACGGACGACAATTTTGAAAATGAGGTACTGCAGTCGGCGGAGCCCGTCCTGGTGGACTACTGGGCGGAGTGGTGCGGGCCCTGCAAGATGATTGCGCCGGTGCTGGACGAGATCGCCGCTGAATACGAGGGTCGCGTGAAGATCGCGAAGCTGAATATTGACGACAATCCGAACACGCCGCCGCGCTATGGCATTCGTGGCATCCCGACCCTGATGTTGTTCAAAGATGGCGAGGTTGAGGCGACCAAGGTCGGAGCGGTATCTAAATCCCAATTGACCGCGTTCATCGACAGCAACCTTTGACGACGGACGTGCGGCGCCCCGGCGCCGCGGCTTGATAATGCTGGACGCACGCTTCTCGCGTGCTAAACTTTCGGCAGGTTCCTTTCGGGGCCATTCTTCCCATTGATTTTTCAAGAAAAACTGGCGCTCCCGCGCCTAATCCCCCAAACAAATCCGACTGAACTAACGTGTTCCCCAAGGCTGGACATGAATCTAACCGAACTTAAGAAGATGCCTGTGCCGGAGCTGAACGAGCTCGCACAGTCCATGAACATCGAGGGCGTTGCCCGCTCGCGCAAGCAGGATCTGATATTCGCCATACTCAAGGCCCATGCGAAAAAGGGCGAAGACATCCACGGTGATGGCGTCCTCGAGATCCTGTCCGATGGCTTTGGATTCCTGCGTTCGGAGGATTCTTCCTACCTTGCCGGCCCGGACGACATCTACGTCTCGCCCAGCCAGATCCGACGCTTCAGTCTGCGCACCGGAGACACGATCTCCGGCAAGATCCGACCGCCGAAAGACAACGAGCGTTACTTCGCAATGCTCAAGGTCGATGAGATCAACTTCGACAAGCCAGAGAACGCGAAGAACAAGATCCTGTTCGAGAACTTCACGCCGCTGTTTGCGAACAAGAAGTTCCACCTCGAGATCGGCAACGGCAGCACCGAAGACATCACGGCGCGCACGATCGAGCTGGTGGCGCCTATCGGCAAGGGCCAGCGCGGTCTGATTGTGTCGCCGCCGAAGGCCGGCAAGACCATGCTGATGCAGAACATAGCGCAATCTATCGCGACCAATCACCCCGAGTGCTACCTGATCGTATTGCTGATCGACGAGCGTCCGGAAGAGGTCACCGAGATGCAGCGCTCGGTGCGCGCCGAGGTGATCTCCTCGACCTTCGATGAGCCGGCGGCACGCCACGTGCAAGTGGCCGAGATGGTGATCGAGAAGGCCAAGCGCCTGGTCGAGCACAAGAAGGACGTGGTTATCCTGCTCGACTCCATCACCCGCCTCGCGCGCGCCTACAACACCGTGATCCCGTCGTCCGGAAAGGTCTTGACCGGTGGTGTGGATGCCAACGCGCTGCAGAAGCCGAAGCGCTTCTTCGGTGCCGCGCGCAACGTCGAAGAGGGAGGGTCTCTGACCATCATCGCCACCGCGCTGGTCGAGACCGGTTCGCGCATGGACGACGTGATCTACGAGGAATTCAAGGGCACTGGCAACATGGAGGTGCACCTGGATCGGCGCATCGCCGAGAAGCGTATCTTCCCGGCGATCAACATCAACCGCTCGGGCACCCGCCGTGAAGAGCTGTTGATGCCGGAGAACGAGCTGCAAAAGATGTGGATCCTGCGCAAGATCCTGCATCCCATGGATGAACTGGCGGCGATGGAGTTTCTCTACGACAAGCTCAAGTCGACCAAGACCAACCAGGAATTCTTCGACGCGATGAGGTCGAAGGCCTGATCGGGTCCATCGGTACAACAGCGCCAGCAGTTACGGATCAGACTCGTCCAGGGCCGCCGACAGGCACGGCCCGCGCTATCCAGCGGCACCCGGAATCCCGCGGACCCGGCCAGACATGCGGCGCTGCGCTTGAGCGCGGTTCAGCCGGTAGCCGAAAGGGATCCGGCAGGCAAAGTCTGCACCACGAGATGGGATCGGGTACGCAGAACCTGCACAGGATCATCCGGCCCGCGTGCTCGCCCGGTGAAACGCTCCCCGGTCTTTCGGACCCCGCGCGCGTCGTCTGTCCCGAATCATGGCTCAGGTGCTGAATCCGCGCATAAGCACCGCGATGATCCTCGCGGCGGGACGCGGCGAGCGCATGCGGCCGCTTACCGACCATACCCCGAAACCGCTGTTGCCCCTGGCTGGCAAGCCGCTGATCGTGTGGCAGATCGAACGCCTGGCGCAGGCCGGGATCCGTGACCTGGTGATCAATCATGCCCATCTCGGTCGACAGATCGAGGATGCGCTGGGGGACGGCGCGCGCTGGGCGGTGCGGATTCGCTATTCCGCGGAGGGCGAGGGCCAGGCGCTGAATACCGGTGGTGGCATCCTGCGCGCGCTGCCGCTGCTTGATCTCGGCCCTTTTCTGGTGATCAACGGGGACGTGTGGAGCGACATCGACCTCGCGTGCCTGGACTTGGCCGCCGGCGACCTGGCGCACCTGGTGATGGTCGACAATCCGTCGCATCATCCGCGCGGCGACTTTCACCTGGCGGACCGGCGTCTGCATGCGGACGGAGAGCCCAGGCTGACCTTCAGCGGGATCGGGGCGTATCGCCGCGAACTGTTTGCCGGCTGCCAACCCGGTGCCTTCCCGCTGGCGCCGCTGTTGCGCGACGCGATGCGGGCCGGTCGCGTGAGCGGCGAGTACCACCCCGGGCAGTGGGTGGACGTGGGTACGCCGCAGCGCCTGGCTGACGTGGAACAGACGCTGTCCGCGCAAAGCGGGTAATCTTGGCGCCATGGGACAAGAGATATCCGGCAGCGATTTCGACGAATCGGCGTTTGTCGAGTTCCGCCGTCGCCTGGATGACGAGACTCGCCTGCTCGGTGAATGGCTTGAGCAGGGACGCCTGGCATCTCCGGTGCGCCGGTTCGGGTTCGAGATCGAGGGTTGGCTGATCGATTCACGGTGCCGGCCGGCGGCGCAGAATCGTGCATTTCTCGCCGCGGTGGACGACCCCTTCGTGGTCCCGGAACTGGCCCAATTCAACTTCGAGCTGAACTCTGCGCCACTGCAGCTGGCTGGCGGTGCGCTCGATGCGATGCACGACGCATTGCTGGCAAGCTGGCGACGCTGCCAGGATGCGGCGGATCGGTTCGAGTTGCGGCCGTTGTTGATCGGAATTCTGCCTACCGTCCGCAGCAGCGATTTCTCGCTCGACAAGATGTCGCCGCTGTTGCGCTACCGGGCGATCAACGACCAGATATTCCGCCTGCGCCACGGCGCGCCCGTGTTGGTCGATATCGAAGGCGAAGAACACCTCGTGCATCGGCATGCCGACGTAATGCTCGAGGCCGCCACTACCTCGCTGCAGATCCACGTGCAGGTGGATGCAGCCGAGGCGGCACGCGCGTTCAACGTGTGCAAGATGTTGTCGGCGATTACCGTTGGCGCGGCTGCCAATTCGCCGTTTCTGTTCGAACATCGGTTGTGGCACGAAACCCGGATACCCTTGTTCGAGCAGGCCGTGGCGGTCGGTGCGGGTGAATACAGCAAGCGCGTGACCTTCGGCATCCGCTACACGCAGGACAGCATCCTCGAGTGCTTCGAGGCGAACCGCTCGCGCTTCCCGGTGATCCTGCCCGACCTGATGGACGAGCCGCCTGAGCGCCTCGCCCACCTGCGCCTGCACAACGGTACCATCTGGCGCTGGAACCGCCCTCTGATTGGTTTCGACGAGCGTGGCGAGCCGCATTGCCGGATCGAGCATAGGGTGGTGGCGGCTGGGCCGACACCGCGCGACGCGATCGCCAACACCGCGCTGTTCCTCGGTCTGTTCGAGGCCCTGATGCGCTCCACCGAGCCGCTCGAGGACTTGTTGCCGTTCGATGTGGCACGCGACAATTTCTACGCGGCTGCTAGATACGGTCTGAACGCTGAACTGCGCTGGCTGGCTGGCCGGTCGTGCACACTCGCCGAGTTGTTGACCAGTGAGCTCCTGGACCTGGCCGGCGAGGGCCTGCTTGCCGCTGGATTGACCGCCGCCGAGGCGGAGCGCTGGCTTGCGGTGGTGCGCGGGCGCGTGGCGCGTCGCATGACCGGTGCCGACTGGCAGATCGCCTGGGTGGCGCGCCACGGCCGCGACTTTGCGGCGATGGTCGATGCGTATGTGGAGCGGCAGTCCGACAATGTGCCTGTACACGATTGGAGTCTGAATTGAACGAGTTGTTGCGCGAACTGGACGAGATGCCACTGTCGCTGTTGGAGACAGCGGCGGATGGTCTGCACGCCGTATTGGGCGGCCCGACACTGTTTCACCTGAGCGGCAGACGCGAGCCGCCGCTGTTCGTGTCGGTGTTGATGCACGGCAATGAGACAGCTGGCTGGGACGCGATCCGGCAGGTGCTGCGCGGCTTCCTCAGCGGCGTCGGTTTCGATCTGCCGCGATCGCTGAGCCTGTTCGTTGGCAATACCGCCGCGGCCGAGCAGGGCCTGCGCCATCTGCCGGATCAGCCGGACTTCAACCGGATCTGGCCGGGCAGCGACACCAGTGGCACCCCGGAGCACGATTTGATGCGCCAGGTCGTGGATCGCATGGCAGGCCGCGAGATCTTCGCGTCAGTCGACGTGCACAACAACACCGGCCTCAATCCGCACTACGCCTGTGTGAACGTGCTGGAGCACCAGTCTTTGCACCTGGCCGCGCTGTTCGGCCGTACTGTCGTGTACTTCGTGCGTCCACGTGGTGTGGTGTCGATGGCGATGGCCGCGCTGGGTCCCTCTGTGACCCTGGAGTGCGGCAAGGTGGGTCAGCAACACGGTGTCGACCATGCCGCGGACTATCTGCACGCCTGTCTGCAGTTGGCCGAGATTCCGCGTCACCCGGTACCGAGCCACGATGTCGATCTGTATCACACGGTTGCCATCGTCAGGGTACCGCCGGAGCATGGCTTCACCTTCGGTGACGATGCGGCGGCGGTCCGTTTTTCGCGCAACCTGGACGCGATGAATTTTCGCGAGCTGGCGGTCGGGACGCCGATCGCCGAATGCGATGCCCTGCTCGAGCGGCCACTGGACGTGCGTGATGAGGGAGACCACCAGGTCGCGGAACGATTCTTCGCCGTCGAGGATGGTCAGCTGGTCACGCGGGTGCCGGTGATGCCGTCGATGCTGACCTGTGACCCGGTCATCATCCGTCAGGACTGCCTGTGCTACCTGATGGAACGCTACAACGATCACCTCGCAGATGCGGGCTGAGCGTCCAGGCTGTATCTAGCCCGCAAATTGCATGAAGGCGGACGGGCACATGGTGTTGCGTGGCATCCAGAGGGCGTTCGATGCGTTCTTCGGGTTCTGTATTCGACGTGACAGTTTGTCCTGCTCGGGCTCAGGCCGCGCTGGACTTTGCATTTGTGCCGATCCCGCTAAAAATATAGCTTTAGTTATGCTTTTCCGGCCGATCAGCCCAACTGCTTTGCCCATCACACCCTGATTCCCAGACCCTTCATGCAATTTGCAGTCTAGCAGGATATCCAAATGGAACGTTTTGAGCGGGTTCGCTGGGCAGACGACGATGACTCCAATCATCATTGACGTGGAGGCCTCGGGCTTCGGTAAGGGCAGCTACCCGGTAGAAGTCGGCGTGGTCCTGTCGGATGGTTCGCGTCATTGTTATCTGATTGCCCCGGCACGCAGCTGGCAGCACTGGGACGACGCGGCAGAGGCCGTCCATGGCATCAGCCGGGAGGCGCTGTTGAGCTATGGTCGCCCGCTGCAGGATGTGGCCTGGCGCCTGAACGAATTGCTGCGCGATAAAACCGTCTATTGCGATGCGTGGTCATTCGACATGTCCTGGCTGGGTAAGCTCTATGATGCCGCGAATATGCACCAGACCTTTCGCCTCGCCGATATCGCCGAGTTGCTGGACGAGGAGCAGCGCGGCCGTTGGCACGACACCAAGCAGAGAGTGGCCGAGGAACTCGGACTGCAGCGACACCGTGCCAGCGGCGACGCCAAGATCCTGCAGGAGGCCTGGCGTCGCCTTGGTCTGCGCGCCGCCTGAGTCCTGGCGAATTATCGACCGGTGTCGTGGGTTTCGGCCTCGGTCAGCGGAATCAGCCCCTGATCGATCAGATAGCCCTCGGGCCCGGATACTTCGGCCGAGATAAGCGTGTCGACGAACTCATCAAGCCCTTTGACCACGCTGCGGTGGCGTTGTTTTACATACAGGTAGAGTGGCCGGCTTAGCGGGTAGACGCCGGACTCGATAAGGTCGAACTCAGGGCTTATCCCGTCGATGCTGGCGGCTTGCAGTCGGTCGCGATTCCGGTCGAGGAAGTTGTAACCAAAGATACCCAGGGCGCCGCGGTCGTCGATCAGCTTGCGCACCAGGCGGGCATCGTTTTCGCCGGCATTGACGAAGGCCCCGTCCTCGCGCAGACCTTGGCAGTGCTGTGCGAAAGCGGCCGGATCGTTTTCGTGCGCAGCCTCCAGGGCCGGAATCGCCAGGCAGGCGCTGTGCAGAAGGCGTTCGACCAGGATGTCGCGTGTACCTGAGGTCGGTGGTGGTCCCAGTACACGGATCGGCAAGTCCGGCAGTGCCGGGTTGACCTGCTGCCAAGATGTATAGGGGTTGGCGATCAGCCTGTCCGGGGCCTCGGGGGCGGGGACCTCGCGCGCCAGTGCCAGTAACAGGTCGTGTCGGGTCAGGCTGAAGTGCGGTGCGTCCTTACTGTTGGCGATTACTATGCCGTCATAGCCGATCTTGATCTCGCGGACGTCGTCGACATGCTGGTTCGTGCAGCTGACTCGTTCGCTGTGCTTCATGCGACGCGACGCCATTACGATGTCGGGTGTCTGTAGCCCGAGGCCGGCGCAGAACAGCTTGAATCCGCCGCCGCTTCCGGTCGACTCGACCACCGGGGTCGGGAGGCCATGCTCCCGGCCTATGCGTTCAGCCGCCGCCGCGATGATCGGATACGCAGTTGACGAGCCGACGATCAGGATGTGCTGGCGCTGGCTGAGATCTACCGCGCCTGCGGCCAGACTAAGGAACAAGAACAGGGTCAGCAGTCGATGGGCATGACGTCGCATCACCGCAGCACTAAACCACGGATGGTCGAGGACCACATCGCCGCTAACGGCCTCGTGACCGGTGTCGTGATGAGCCGGGTGCCGATCATGACCGTGGCAACCAGCACGCATTGATGCGGGATGTCGCCGATGCCCACCCCGGCAAGCAACATGGGCGGGACGACGAACAGGGGCACCACGCCGAAACGCAACGCCTTCGGGCTGCAGTAATGCATTGCCCGTTTCATCTCAGAGATATGCTTGAGTGCCATGCCGGCTTGCCTCGTGTGTGTCGGGCGCGTATCGGCGACATATGGTTGAAGAATAATTGTCACATCTATCCGGGTGCCGTGCTCGGCAATTGCCTGATGGGCGTTAAAGCAATACGGCGCCCCAGCGCGCCGCGACCGGCCCGGCGGCCGGATGCCTGGCCCGGCTCAGGAGTCGAAATCGGCGCGCATCTGCGCCTTCAGGGTGTCGTAGCCTTTGTCATGCCATAGACGCATCTGTTTGTAAGGTTTGTAGCCGTTGCTCCAGAGCTGGTCGTCCTTGAGGATATTGCAGGCGACCTGCTGGTAGGCCGCATTGCGCCCCGGGTCGCTGATGAAATCGCTGCCACCGAAGCAGCAGGTCTCGTACAGGTGGGTCAGATCGGGGTAGATCGCGCTGTGTTCATGCCCGAGCCAATGGATCAGTTCGTGGAAGATCAGCCCCGACCGGTTACGGTAACGGTGCAGCTTGGCCGGGCGCAGTGGCTGGCCGTTGCGATGCTCGAGGATCTGCTCGTCGGCGAGATGGAAGAAGGCGCGGTAGGTCTCGTCGTCGTGCTGCCGGCTGAGGATCCCGCCCAGCCGATAGGTGTCGATCACCACCGCCGGATAGCTGACCAGGTGCAGTTGGGCGAACAGCGGGTCATCGATGGACACGCCGCGCGGACTGGTGGCGACCGCAGTGGCGAACATTGCATCTGCGACGCAGGCGAAGGTCTTGGCCTGCGGATCCTCGAACAGGCTCACCAGGCGATGCGCCTGGTACTCGTGATAGGGGTGCAGTCGGCCCATCGGCCCATTGCCCGCCAGACACTCCAACCCGCGCTGCAGGCCATCGCGCAGGTCGCCAACCAGCGTGCGCGAGCCATTGCCGCTGTCGGCAACCTCGTTGTAAGGGTAGCCGTCGCATTGGCGGATGTGCAGGTTCGGCCCGGCCAGGAGGTGCTCATCGTCTGCGTTCGCGACCAGCCTGCCGGGATCGATCGTGTCGAGCAGTTGCCGGCTGCGCTCGGCCAACGGGACGTAAGGTTCGCGCTCTGCCAGCGCGGGTCGCGCGCCGACTACGCCGATCAGCAACAGCCAGCAAATGCCTTTGTGCCAGCAGCACATCGAACAATCCTCCGCCTCGCATTCGGTAGTTGCCGCACCATGACAGGCATGTGACGACCTCCTCCCAGTTTAGACGAGGTGCGGGGCTTGTATATACATTGTGGTGCGAGGGGCCCTCGCCGGGCAGATTGGGAAGCGCGTTACTCGCGGCCCAGCCCGTACCAGACCAGACCGACCATCTCGTGCAGCAACAGGTAGCTGCGCCCGAGGTAACCGGGTTGCGGCAGCCAGTCGATGTAGCGGGTCGGTGGGGCCATCTCCGCTGGCGCGTGTTCAAATGCGAACGGGGCGGGGATGACGTCGACCCCCGCGTCACGCGCACTCAGCATGGCGCGCGGCATGTGGAACGCGTGCGTGACCAGCAGGACCCGCTTGAGACCGAGGCGGTGCAGTGTCTCGGCACTGTTGCGCATGTTTTCCCTGGTGTCGCGACTGGCGTTGTCGATCGCCAGCGGTTTGATGCCGGCGCGGTCTTCGAGCCACTCGGCCGCCAGTTCCGCCAGTGGGCGCGTGTCGCCCTTTACGCTGCCGCCACTGATCACGATCGGCAGGCCGGTCTTGCGGTGCAGGGCCAACGCGTAGTCGATGCGCTCGAGGCTGAGCGAGGACAGGGCCGCGGCGCCACCGAGTTCCGGGTTGATGCGTCGCAGTCCGGCCATCAGCACCAGGATGGCGTCGGCGCGGCTGTCCTGCAGCTGGGCCAGCGGAGGTGCCGGCACGCTCTCTACCTGCGTCGCGAGCCAATTCACACCAACGGGCGTGGAGAGCAGGTAGAAGGCGAGGGTCGCGAGCAGGACAAGGAAGCGGCCGAAGAAACGCCGCGCGAACAACCAGCCGACCAGCAGCAGGAGCAGCAGGCTGCCCGGCGGCAGCAGGGCGAGCTTCAGAAGTTCACGTGTGCCGACGTCGATGTCCATCAGTCACCCAGCACCGGGTTGGCCTGCAGATCGGCGTGGTACGACGAGCGCACCATCGGGCCGCTGGCGACATTCGCGAAGCCCATCCGCTCACCAACCATGCGCAGTTCGTCGAACTCCTCGGGGGGTACATAGCGTTCGACCGGCAGGTGCTCACGGCTCGGCTGCAGGTACTGACCGAGGGTCAGCATCTGGCAGCCATGGTCGCGCAGGTCCTGCATCAGCTGTTCAACCTCGATGCGCGTCTCGCCCAGTCCCAGCATGATGCCCGACTTGGTAGGTACCGTCGGATGGCCTGAGCTGAAACGCTGCAGCAGCGCCAGTGACCACTGGTAGTCGGCCCCCGGCCGCGCCCGTCGATAAAGGCGCGGGACCGTCTCCAGGTTGTGGTTGAATACATCCGGCGGATGGCTGTCGAACTCCGCCAGCGCGACCTCCATACGGCCGCGGAAGTCTGGCACCAGTACCTCGATGGTGGTCTGCGGCGAGATCTCGCGCACAGCCGCGATGCAGGCGGCAAAATGGGCCGCGCCACCGTCGCGCAGGTCGTCCCGGTCGACCGAAGTGATAACCACGTAGCGGAGTGCCATCTCGGCGATGGCAGCGGCGAGCTGCCGCGGCTCGTTGACGTCGAGCGCCTGCGGCTTGCCGTGCGCCACATCGCAGAACGGGCAGCGCCGCGTGCAGATGTCGCCCATGATCATGAAGGTGGCCGTGCCGTGGCTGAAACACTCGCCCAGATTTGGGCACTGCGCCTCTTCGCAGACCGAGCTCAGCTGGCGCGTACGCAGAATCTGCTTGATGCGGCCGACGCCCGGGCCACTCGGCGCCTTGGCCCGGATCCACGCCGGCTTGCGCTGAGTCTCGATGGTCGGCTCGACCTTGACCGGGATCCGGCTGACCTTGTCACGCCCGCGCTGATGGGTATCCGGCTGGCTGCGCGACGGGGCGTTGTGCGACTTGCTTTGCATGCTGGGGTGCGGCCTGGCGTGTATTTGCTCGATTGTAACGGTTTTTTTCCGCAACAAGACCGGCGATCGCCAGGGTTTTCGGTGCGCCTTGTCGCACTCTTTGCCAGGGATCCGGCTTGACCGCTGGACCGCGAGGTTATACTGCCCACAATTGAGCCTTCCCGGGGAAAGTGAAGATGAGCGAGTTCGGCGTTTTTACCCTGTTTCTGTTTGGTCTGGCGGCTGTCATCCTGTTCCTCGGCGTCAAGTCGGTACCGCAGGGCAACGAATGGACGGTCGAGCGCTTCGGCAAGTACACCCGCAGCCTGCGCCCGGGCCTCAACCTGATCGTGCCGGTGATTGACCAGATCGGTCACAAGCTCAACATGATGGAGCAGGTGCTGGACGTGCCCACTCAGGAGATCATCACCAAGGACAACGCGATGGTCTCGGTCGACGGCGTGGTGTTCTACCAGGTGCTGGACTCGGCCAAAGCGGCCTACGAGGTCAGCAACCTGCAGTACGCGGCGCTGAATCTCACGATGACCAACATCCGTACCGTGATGGGCTCGATGGACCTCGACGAGCTGTTGTCCAAGCGCGACGAGATCAACGCCCGGTTGCTGACCGTGGTCGATGAGGCCACCACGCCCTGGGGCGTGAAGGTGACCAGGATCGAGATCAAGGACATCAGCCCGCCGATGGATCTGGTCGAATCGATGGGTCGACAGATGAAGGCCGAACGCGACAAGCGTGCCGCAATTCTGGAGGCGGAGGGTAAGCGACAGTCCGAAATCCTGCGCGCAGACGGTCAGAAGCAGGCCGCTATCCTGCAGGCCGAGGGCGAAAAGGAAGCGGCGTTCCGCGAGGCTGAGGCGCGTGAGCGACTGGCCGAGGCCGAGGCCAAGGCCACACAGATGGTGTCCGCGGCAATCGCCCAGGGTGACGTGCGGGCGGTTAACTATTTCGTAGCGCAGAAGTACGTCGAGGCCCTGCAGACCATTGGCAGTGCGCCCAACCAGAAGCTGATCTTCATGCCGATGGAGTCCAGCGGCGTGATCGGTGCGCTCGGCGGGATGGCGGAGCTGGCCAAGGCCGCGATGGACAAGGGCAAGGCATGAGTGGCTATCAGCCTGATTTCTGGCATTGGTGGATCCTCGGTCTGGCGCTGATCATCGCCGAAACCCTGTTGCCGGGAACTTTCTTTCTGTGGATGGGCATCTCGGCGACCGTGCTGGGTCTGCTTGCCTGGCTGATCCCGGCGATGGGGTGGGAGACGCAGGTGATGCTGTTCGCGATCCTGTCGCTGGTCAGCATTGTCGGCTGGCGGATTTGGCAGCGCAGGCACCCCGACCAGAGCGATCAGCCGATGCTGAACCGCCGCGGCGAGCAATACGTCGGGCGGGTGTTCATACTCGAGACACCAATCGAGAATGGTTTCGGCAAGGTACGTGTCGGCGACACGCTGTGGCGGGTCGGGGGTGCGGATGCGGCGGCTGGTACGCGAGTGCGGGTGACCGATACGGACGGTGTCGTGTTGGTGGTCGAGTCTGCCGAGTGAGGCCGGATTCGAGTATCGAACAGCGGGTCGGGTGCAATGAGCTGTGCGAACTGTAGCGTGAACGCCGGGTATCGATCGGCGCGCTAGCGGCTATCACATCCAAGGGCTGGAACGGAGGCCGGGGGCGTCCCGGGGCTGGGCCGGCTTGGCCGACGGCAAGCTGCGAGACTGGACGCTACGACCCCCGATTCAGGGCATCATCCCGTCATGCTGCGTCAGGATGCGATACATCGCATCCACCGTCTCCATCGCCGATGCATCGAGCGCCACGGAACCGACCTCGGGCGGAAGCTCCGCGATTCGCCAGATCGGTGCCCGGATGCGTTGCGCGACATCCTCGACCAGCAGGTCGGAATCGATCCCGTCACTCAATTGCACCGCGATGTGCAGCACGGCGACCTCGCGCGCCAGCGGGCCTGCCACGTCTTCCGGACGCATCAGGTGCAGGAAGGTGTCGATAAACGATTTTGGCAGCTGCCATACCCGGGCCAGTTCTGCGGCAAACTGCATGGCGTCCACGCCGATCAGCCGCTGTTCTTCGTACAGCCGGGCATCCAGGCCTGCATCCGCCTGTGCCAGCGCCTGGCGACTTTCGTCCGGGTAGCGGCTGAACAGCACCAGGTGCCCGATGTCGTGCAGCAGGCCGCGTACGAATAGGCTCTCGGTGTTGCGCAGGCCCGCGCCGTCACCGATCGCCTGGGCGAGGAAGCCGCAGTGCACGCTGCGGTACCAGAAGGTGTCGATGTCCATCATATCGTTGGTGATGCCCTCGAACGCCTGCGAGACGCTGGCGGCCAGGGCCAGATCGTGGATCTTCTGCATCCCGAGGATATTGGCGGCCCGCGAGATGGTGTCGACCTGCGAGCGGAAGCCATAGAACGCGCTGTTGGCCATGCGCAGGATGCGCGCGGCCAGCGCCGGGTCCAGAGACAGCACCTCGGCCGCGTCCGCCATCGAGGCGTTGTCCGACTCCATGACCTCGCGCAGACGTATGTACACGTCGGGTAAGGACAGCGACTCGAGCGAGTCGTACAGGAGTTCATCGAGTTTCAGGACTGCGGACATGGTCGGGTCTGCCGTGCTCGGGAATGTGCTGCCTAGGCTTATCGGCCGCGGCGCGCCGGGCTTGAGCAGGGCGCGCCCAGCACATTGGCAAGAACTCGAGGGCAAACCTGGCCCGGGAGGCCGCGCATTCGGGCCTGCTACCACTCTGGTAAGGCGTGCGCGGCATGCCTTGATGTCGACGGTAGGGCGCAATAGCGCAGCGCATATGCCGCTATCTGGTGCATTACGGCTTGTGCCTAATGCACCCTGCGCGCTGCAGGACCGGGTCCCGCCAGTCCAGCGCTACAGCAGCACCCGATCGATGCCGCCCGCCCTGGCCTTGGTGATGAAGGTCTCCTGCCAGGTGGCGCCGAGCAGCTTGCGGGCCATTTCGACCACGATGTAGTCGGTCTTCAGGCCTGTCTCGTCGGCATAACGCGCGAGTCCCTGCTGGCAGGCCGGGCAACTGGTCAGCATCTTGACCTGGCCAAGGGTGCGCTCGTCGCCGCTCAGTTCGCGGATGCCGTTGCGCAGTTCTTCGACCTTGCGGAAGCGCAGCTGGTTGGCGATGTCGGGACGTGCGGTGCCGAGCGTGCCGGCCTCGCCACAGCAGCGCTCAGACAGCTTGACCGGCTGGCCCATCAGGGTCCCTGCCACCTGGAGCGGATCGTAGGTCTTCATCGGCGTATGGCAGGGGTCGTGGTACAGGTACTGCATGCCCTGCACACCGTCGAGGTGTACGCCCTTTTCCATCAGGTACTCGTGGATGTCGAGCAATCGGCAGCCGGGGAAGATCTTCTCGAACTCATACTTGAGCAGCTGATCCATGCAGGTGCCGCACGACACGACAACAGTCCGGATGTCCATATAGTTGAGCGTGTTGGCAACGCGGTGGAAAAGCACCCGGTTGTCCGTGGTGATCTTCTGCCCCTTGTCGTGCAGTCCGGCCGAGGTCTGCGGGTAACCGCAGCACAGGTAGCCGGGTGGCAGTACGGTCTGCGCACCCGTCTCGTACAGCATCGCCAGTGTTGCCAGGCCGATGTCGGAGAACAGCCTCTCTGAGCCGCAGCCAGGGAAATAGAACACAGCCTCGGAGTCGTCGGTGAGCTTGGCCGGGTCGCGGAGGATCGGAATCATGGTGCGATCCTCGAGGCCCAGCTCGGTCCGGTAGGACCGTTTCGGCAGTTCGACGCGCATCGGCCGGCGCACCAGTTCCACCGCAATCTCTCGGATCTGCGGCTTGCCCGTGGTGGCCTGCGGGATGCGGCCCTGGTCGCCCAGCAGCCTGGTCTTTTTGGCAAGATCGTGGGCAAAGGTCAGCCCCTTGAAGCCCCACTCGAGCATGCCCTTGCGCAGGACCTTGATGGTCCGCGGGTCCGTGGCGTTGAGGAACTTCATCGCCGCCCAGGTGCCTGCGTTGAAGCGCTTCTTGCCGCGCTCGGTGAGAATCTTGCGCATGCGGATGGTGACGTCGCCGAAGTCGATATCGACCGGGCAGGGCGGCTGGCACTTGTGACACACGGTGCAGTGGTCGGCAATGTCGTTCATCTCGTCGAAATGCTCGAGCGAGATCCCGCGCCGGGTTTGTTCCTCGTACAGGAAGGCCTCGATCACCAGGCCGGTACCCAGGATCTTGTTGCGCGGCGAATACAGCAGATTGGCACGCGGCACATGTGTCATGCACTTGGGCTTGCACTTGCCGCAGCGCAGACAGTGCTTCACGTCGTCGTTGAGCGCGCCCAGCTCGCTCTCCTCGAGGATGATTGCCTCCTGCTGGACCAGGCGCAGCGATGGCGTATAGGCACCGCCGAGCCCGGATCCCGGCATCAACTTGCCGCGGTTGAAGTGCTGGTCAGGGTCGACCTGCTGCTTGTACTCCACGAAGCGTGCCAGCTTGTCGTCATCCAGGTACTGCACCTTGGTGATGCCGATGCCGTGCTCGCCCGAGATCACACCGCCGAGCGACTGCGCCAGCAGCATCACCCGGTCGACGATCCGGTCGGCCTCCTGCAGCATGCGGTAGTTGTGCGAATGCACCGGGATATTGGTGTGTACGTTGCCGTCACCGGCGTGCATGTGCAGCGCGACGAACAGGCGATTGTTGCGCACCTCGGCATGGATGTCGCGCAGCGTATCGCGCAGCACGTCGAGTGAAGAGCCCTGCAGCATCTCGCGCAGCGGCTGTTTGACCTCGTTGCGGTACGAGACGACCACGTCGCGGCGCAGCAGCAGATCGAGCAGCGTATCGCCCTCGCGCATCCGCGCTACCTCTTGGGCGAGCAGAATGCCGCCATCGCCGGCAGTGTCACGGAATGCGCCCGCGGCCCGATCGAGGTTGTCCAGCAGTGTCCGCCAGCGCCGCTGCACCTGCGCCAGCAGCTCACGCGCCAGAAGGTACTTGTTGCGTGCGATATCGCTGGACTCCTCGTCGCCGCCGGGCACCGGGGTGCGCGCCGCGAGCAGGCTGCCGAACTGCTCGACCACCTCGAGCTTGTTGGCGATCGAGTGCTCGATGTTGATGCGCTCGATGCCACGACTGTAGTCGGCCAGGCGGTCGAGCGGGATCACCACGTCTTCGTTGATCTTGAACGCGTTGGTGTGTGCCGAGATCGCCGCGGTACGCGCCCGGTCCAGCCAGAAGCGCTTGCGCGCCTCCGCGCTGATGGCGATGAAGCCCTCGGCCTCGCGCGCATTGGCCAGGCGCACCACCTCCGCGGCCGTTGCGCTGACCGCCTGCTCATCGTCTGCGACCAGGTCGGCGATCAGGACCATCTTCGGTCGCTCGCGGCGCGCTGCCTTGGTCGCATAGTTGACCGCCTTCACATAGCGCTCGTCGAGGTGTTCGAGGCCGGCGATCTGCACCCCGGGCTGGGACTTGACGTAATCGACGATCTCGACGATCGCCGGTACGGCCTTGCCCAGGTCGGTACCGAAGAACTCGAGGCAAACGGTGCGTACGTGCTCGGGCATGCGGTGGAGTATGAAACGCGCCGAGGTGATCAGGCCGTCACAGCCCTCTTTCTGCACCCCAGGCAGGCCGGACAGGAACTTGTCGGTGACATCCTTGCCCAGCCCGGCCTTGCGGAACACGCTGCCGGGCATCTCCAGTACCTGCGGCTCGCCGCGGGCCGACCGGCCATCGGCCTCGTAACGACTGATCCGGAAACGCACCCGCTCCTGATCGTGGATCTTGCCCAGGTTGTGATCGAGACGCTCCACCTCGAGCCAGTCGGCCTGTGGCGTGACCATTCGCCAGCTGGCCAGGTTGTCGAGCGTGGTGCCCCACAGC
>JAJDNF010000088.1 GCA_022340805.1 Chromatiaceae bacterium | reverse complement strand
CACCCTACGGCCCTCTCGTGCGCACGGCACATCGTGAACCCACGTAGGGTCAATAGCGCAGCGTATTGCACCGCGGGCGCGATACCCGACCCGCTCGCCTTGCCCCAAGGGTGCAATAGCGCAGCGTATTGCACCGCGACGGCGACACCCGCTCATCGCGCTCACAGCCCGAGCTCTTGCCAACGATTGGCGATCCGCTTCACCGACACCGGCTGCGCGGTCTTCAGTTCCTGTGCGAACAGCGACACGCGCAGCTCTTCCAACAGCCAGCGGATCTCCTCGAGACGCGGATCGAACAGCCCCTGGCTGTCGGCCTGGCGTTGACGCGCCAGCCAGTCGGCCTGCAGCCCCGCCATCTCCTGCATGCGCTGCTGATCGCGCACTGCCGCGCCGGGCAATTTCTCAAGCCGCAGCGCGAGTGCCTTGAGGTAGCGCGGCACCTGCGCCAGCTGTGCCGGATCGGTGCGCTGCAGAAAGCCCCGATAAACCAGCCGGTCGAGCTGGGCCTGCATGTCCGCTACCGAGTCACGCCAGTTCGCCTGGGTGGTCATGGCCAGCTGCGTGCGCACCTGATGCGCGCTGGCCAGGATCCCGGCGACCAGCTCGCTGATCTCGAGCAACGCCGGCCCCAGGCGCGGCCCGCCCCGCTCGCGACAGCGTTCGAATGCGGCCTGATCACGCACCGCCCACGGGTCGTCGATAAAGGCGCGGTCGAAGGCAAGCTCGAGCAGCTCGTCGAGCAGGTCGCCGCCATCCGCGCCGCGCCCGCGGTCGGTCGCCGTGTCCGCCGCCACCTTCGCATATTGCAGGCGCATCGCCTGCAGACCGCGCACGTTCTTCTTCAGCGCGCGCACACTCTTCGCCTCGCGCAGCATCAGCAGCCGGCGCAGCCCGGCACGGTGCGCACGCTGCGCCGCGGGCAGGCTGTCGAGCACGCGCAGCTCGACGTGATCACCGCCGTCGACCAGCGCCGGAAACCCACGCACCTGGATGCGCCCGGCCTGCTGCGTCACCTCGCCGGGCAGGCTGCCGCAGGTCCAGTCGAGCAGCCGTTCGTGCCTGCCGATTTCGGCCGTGCGACCACGCTCGGGCATCGCCCGCGCCTGGCCGGCGAAGTCCCGCTGCAGCATCGCCAGGTCGCGCGACACGGCCAGTTCGCCGCGCCCCTCGGCATCGAGCAGGCGGATGCGCAGGCGCAGATGCTCGGGCAGCTGTTCGGGCTGCCAGGCGTCCTCCGGGACATGCACGCCGGTCAACTGCTTGAGTGTCGCGCCGAGCACCTGGATCAGTGGCGCGTCCGAGACCGGCATCGCCTGCAGGCAGCGTTCGGCCACGTCCGGGATCGGCACCAGCTGACGGCGCAGCGCCTTGGGCAGGCCCTTCAGCAGCGCGGTGACCTTCTCGCGCAGCAGGCCCGGCACGACCCGGTCGACCAGGCCCGGGGTGAGTTGGCCGAGTACCGTGACCGGCAGTGCCAGGGTCACGCCGTCATCCGGCTCGCCGGGCGTGAAGTGATAGTGCAGCGGCAGGCGCGTGCCATGCAGATCCAGCCGATCCGGAAACTGCGCGACCCAGTCGGCGTCCATGTCGGCGCGCTGCAGGTCCTGCATGCGCATATGCAGGATCTTGGCGCGCTCGGCCGGCAGGCCGCGCAGCCAGCTCTCCAGCTGCGCGACGCTGTACACGTCGTCCGGCACGCGGTTCGCATAGAAGCCGTAGATCACCTCCTCGTCGACCAGGATGTCGCGCCGCCGCGACTTGGCCTCGATATCGTGCAGTTCGTTGATCAGCTCGCGGTTATGCCGCCAGAACGGCGCGCGCGTGTTCATGTCGCCCTCGGTCAGGCCGAAGCGGATGAAGATCTCGCGCGATGTCTGCGGGTCGATCGGCCCATAGTTGACCTTGCGCCGCGGCACGATCGGCAGGCCGTACAGCGTGACCTTCTCGTCCGCCGCCACCTGCCCTACCCGCCCCTGCCAGCGTGGCGCCGAGTAGCTGTGTCTGACCAGGTGCCTGGCCAGCGTCTCGACCCACTCCGGCTCGATCGCCGCGACGCCGCGCGCATACAGCCTGGTGGTCTCGACCAGCTCGGCCGCCATCACCCACTTCGGCTGCTTGGCGAACAGCCCGGAGCCCGGAAAGATGAAGAAGTGCCGGTTGCGCGCACCGAGATAGTCGCGTGTGTCGCCCTGGGTACGCATGCCGAGGTGACTGAGCAGACCGCTCAACAGCGCGCGATGCAGGGTCGCGTAGTCGGCGTCCTGCTCATTGTCGCGGTGGCCGAGCTCGTGCAACTGCACGCGAAGCTGGACCTGCACATCGTGCCATTCGCGCACCCGGCTCGGCGACAGAAAGTACTGCTGGCACAGGCGCTCGAACTTGCGCCGCGTCAGATGTCGGCGTTGGTCCTCGAGGAACTGCCAGAGTTTCAGCCAGGACATAAAGTCCGAGCGCTCGTCGGCGAACAGCGCGTGCGCCTCGTCCGCCTCCGCGCGCTTGTCGGCCGGGCGCTCGCGCGGGTCCTGCACCGACAGTGCGGCCGCGATGATCACCACCTCGCGCAGGCAGCCGGTGTGGGCCGCGGCGATCAGCATGCGCCCGATGCGCGGATCGACCGGCAGGCGCGCCAGGCTGTGACCAAGCCGGGTGACCTTGTTCCTGGCATTGACCGCGGCCAGTTCCTCGAGCAGCTTGTAGCCGTCGCGCACCAGGCGGCTGTCCGGCGGGTCGACGAACGGAAACGCGGCCACGTCGCCGAACCCCAGCGTGGCCATCTGCAGGATCACCGCGGCCAGGTTGGTGCGCTGGATCTCCGGTTCGGTGAATGCGGCGCGCGCGTTGAAGTCGTCCTCGTCGTACAGGCGGATGCAGATGCCGTCGGCGACGCGTCCGCAGCGCCCCTTGCGCTGCTCGGCGCTGGCCTGCGAGATGCGCTCGACCGGCAGGCGCTGGATCTTGCTGCGCGCGCTGTAGCGGCTGATGCGGGCGAACCCGGCGTCGATCACGTAGCGGATCCCCGGCACGGTCAGCGAGGTCTCCGCGACGTTGGTCGACAGCACGATATGGCGCCGCCCGCTCGGCGCGAACACGCGCGCCTGCTCGGCCGGGCTCAGGCGTGCATACAGCGGGATGATCTCGCTGTGCAGCAGCCTGTGCTTGCGCAGCGTCTCGGCGGTCTCGCGGATCTCGCGCTCGCCGGACAGGAACACCAGGATGTCGCCGTTGCCCTCGAGGCTGAGTTCGTCGATCGCATCGACGATCGCCTGCTGCATCGCCTCGTCGCGCTCGCCCGCGCCGGGCTCGGCCGGCGGCCGGTAGCGCAGCTCGACCGGGTAGGTGCGACCGGTCACCTCGATCACCGGTGCGTCGCCAAAGTGCCGCGAGAAGCGTCCCGGGTCGATGGTCGCCGAGGTGATGATCAGCTTCAGGTCCGGACGCCGCGGCAGCAGCTTGTGCAGGTAGCCGAGCAGGAAATCGATATTCAGACTGCGCTCGTGCGCCTCGTCGATGATCAGGGTGTCGTATTCGGTCAGATCGCGGTCGTGCCGGATCTCGGCGAGCAGGATGCCGTCGGTCATCAGCTTCACGTGCGTGGTGTCGCCGACGTGGTCGCGAAAGCGCACCTTGTAGCCGACGCTCTGGCCGAGTTCCTGGCCCAGCTCGGCGGCGATGCGCGTCGCCAGGCTGCGCGCGGCGATGCGCCGCGGCTGGGTGTGGCCGATGCGACCGAGCACCCCGCGGCCCAGGCTCAGGCAGATCTTCGGCAGCTGGGTCGACTTGCCGGAGCCGGTCTCGCCGCACAGCACGATGACCTGGTGATCGCGGATCAGCGCACGGATCTCGTCCAGGCGTGCCGTGATCGGCAGCTCTTCAGGGAAGCCGGGCTGTGGCAGCGCCTCGGCGCGACGCGTGGCCAGGGCCACCGAGTGCTGCACCGCCCGCTCGAAATCCTGCCACCCGGCAGCGTCCGCCGCGCCCTGCTGCAGGCGCCGCAGCTGTCCGCGCAGGCGCTGCCGGTCACGCAGCAGGCAGGCCTCGATCGTGGCGTGGGATGCGTTCAATGCGCGGAGGCCCGCGGTGTAGCGGCCGGGGCGCACGCGGTCCGGCATCGGGCGGCGCGACCCGGCACGCCAGGAGTGAGGATTTTGTTCGGCTTCATATCAGGACACTACGTCTGAAGTATCTCTCAATTCCCTATGAATACTAAAGAATCTCCTGAACAAGCCAATAAGGAAGGTAGCCAAGGGAATCTCGCCCCGGTCGACGAGGCTATCCCGACGAGTAGCTAGAAGAACGTGCACAAACGAGGCAACCTGACCACCGGCAATCCACTGACCCGGCGCTACGATGTCCGGGCGATCACCGCATTGGGCTTCACGCTGGTGATCGGGATCCTGATGGTTTCGATCATCGCCGGATATCAAACAACCAGCCAGCACAACGAACTGCTGTCGCGCCTGGGCCGCGATGCGGGGCTGAAAACCGTGTACGCCTACACCATGCGCGAGGCGATCCGCGAACGCGTCGACAGCCTGCGTGCAATGGTCGTACATACAGACCCGTTCGATCGCGATGCAGAGAAGATGCGTTTCTTCGCCTACGCCGGGAAATATGTACGCGCGCGCACCTCGCTGATCGAAAAGCTCGACACCGACGCCGAGCGCGTGATTTTCGGCCAACTCGACGCGCAGGCAAAAAGCGTCCGCGGGCCCAATACCCTGGCGCTCAATGCGCTGTTCGACGAAAAGCTGTCTGCACAGAAGACCCAGCAGGCGGTGCAGGACGCGATCGACGGTCACATGGCGCTGCTCGGCATCCTCGACGAGATGGTCAAGACCATCCACCAGACCACGCAGACCCGACTCCAGGAGGCCAGCAGCGATTTCCACGAGGAGGTGCTGATGACGACGATGGCCGGCATGGCCGCGTTCGCGATCGCGATCGGCATTGCCGCGTTCGTGGTGATCAATGCCGGTCAGCGCAACCGCCAGCTGTCGCACCATGCCGCCTACGACCTGCTTACCGGCCTGCTCAACCGCCAGGCCTTCGAGGCCGCGCTGGCGCTGACCCTGGAGCAGAGCGAATTCGCCCCGGACAGCCATGCGCTGATGTTCCTCGACCTGGACCGCTTCAAGGTCGTCAACGACACCTGCGGTCACCGCGCCGGCGATGCGCTGCTCAAGGCACTGTCGGCCCGGCTGACCACCACACTGCGCCACTCCGACGTGCTGGCACGCCTCGGTGGCGACGAGTTCGGCGTGCTGCTGCGCTTCACCGAGGCCAGGGATGCGCGCGCGGTGGCCGAAAAGATACGTCGCACGATCGAGGAATTCGCGTTCGAGTGGGAACACCAGGTGTTCAAGGTCGGCGCGAGCATCGGCATGGTCCCGTTCGGCGGCGAGCCGACCGCGGTCGAGGAGCTGCTCAGCGCGGCCGACGCCTGTTGCTACTCGGCCAAGGAGGAGGGCCGCAACCGCGTCCACCAGGCGGACAGCAATGCCGAGGCGGTACGCCGCCGCTCCGGCGAGATGCGCTGGGTGACGCGCATCTCCGACGCGATCCAAAACGACCGCTTCGTGCTGTACGGGCAGATGATCAAGCCGCTGAAGAGCAACCTCGACGACGGCCGGATGACCCTCGAGGTGCTGCTGCGCATGCAGGACGACGACGGTCTCGGCCTGATCCCGCCGGGCCAGTTCCTGCCCGCCGCCGAGCGCTACGGCATCGTCCCCGACATCGATCGCTGGGTGGTGCGCAACAGCCTGCAGTGGCTGGCCGGACTCGGCAGGGCCGCCGAGCAGTTGTGCATCAACATCAACATCTGCGGTCCGGCCGCATCCGATCCACAGTTCCATCACTACGTGCGCAACCTGATCGCCGAGACCGGCGTACCACCGTCGTCGCTGTGCTTCGAGCTCACCGAGTCGACCGCGATACGCAGCCTGGCCAACGCCGCGGCGCTGGTCGATGCCCTCGGCGACCTGGGCTGCAAGTTCGCGCTGGACGACTTCGGCAGCGGCCTGTCGTCATTCAACCAGCTGCGCCACCTCAAGGTCGACTTCCTGAAGATCGACGGCAGCTTCATCCACAACATCGACCGCGACCCGATCAACCGCGCGATGGTCGAATCGATCAACACCATCGGCAAGAAACTCGGCAAACGCACCGTCGCGGAATTCGTCGAAAACGAACGCATCCGCAAGATCCTCGAAGAGATCGACGTCGACTACGCCCAGGGCTTCGGCCTGCACCGCCCCGAACCGCTGAGCAGCATCAAGGCGCAGATCATCCAGGCCAAACAGGCGCAATCGAAACAGCAGTCCAGCGTCGCCTGAGCCGATCTGAATCTTACCGGTAGGGTGCAATGAGCAACGTGAATTGCACCGTTCGGCAACTGGATGTGTCCAGATGCGTGGGACGTTGCACGGCACGCGGTGCAATACGCTGTCGCTATTGCACCCTACGGGTTTGGACAATGCCGGCCCGTCGCGGAACCCGTTTATATTTTACCTGTAAGGTGCAATGAACAACGTGAATTGCACCATGCGGCACCTGGATGTATCCGGATCCGTGGGAGGTTGCACGGCACGCGGTGCAATACGCTATCGCTATTGCATATATGGTCTCCTCCCGGTTTGCAAGACG